>NZ_JACGWU010000003.1 GCF_014137865.1 Alpinimonas psychrophila
TGACAACGGAACCCTGGCCGCCAGAGCCCGCGCTCTCAGTGAAACCGAGGCCCGCAGCTTGACCGATGCCATGCGGTTGCCTTCCGCCAGCTGCACGGTTACGAAGCTTGAAACGAAGCCCTACTCGAAGCGCCCTGCGGCGCCGTTTACGACTTCCACACTGCAACAAGAGGGTGTCAACAAGCTCGGCTTCTCCTCCCGTCAGACCATGAGCGTCGCTCAGCGTCTGTATGAAAACGGTCACATTACCTATATGCGAACCGACTCGCCTTCGCTCTCGGCCCAGGCCATGAACGCGGCGCGCTCGCAGGCTGTCTCCATGTATGGTGCCGATCAGGTTCCGGATGCTCCCCGCCTCTACTCCGGCAAGAACAAGAGCGCTCAGGAAGCCCACGAGGCAATTCGCCCCGCCGGCGAAACGTTCAAGACGCCGGCCGAACTCTCCACCGTGTTGCGCGGCGAAGAACTGAAACTCTACGAGCTCATCTGGAAGCGCACCGTCGCCTCCCAGATGGCAGATGCCAAAGGCCAGACCGCCACCGTCACCATCGCGGCCGAGGCCGATGGTTTCGACACGGCCGAGTTCACGGCGAGTGGAACTGTCATCACGTTCCGCGGTTTCATGAACGCCTACGAGGAAGAAATTGCGGTGGAGCGCAACGCCCAAGACACCCAAGATGACGCCAAGCTTCCTCAGATGACCGAGGGGCAGGTGCTGGTTTTGGCAGAGGTCACCGCCAAGGGTCACGACACGACGCCTCCCGCTCGATACACCGAGGCATCCATTGTTAAAAAGCTCGAAGAGCTGGGTATCGGTCGCCCATCGACCTATGCCTCGACCATTTCGACGATTATGGACCGCGGTTATGTGACCTCCAAGGGCAAGGCCCTCGTGCCGAGCTGGATTGCATTCGTCGTCGTTCGTTTGATGGAAGAAAGCTTCGCCGACCTCGTCTCCTACGACTTCACAGCCGCCATGGAAGACGACCTCGACCGCATCGCGAACGGCATGGCCGACCGCGGCGAGTGGCTGAAAGATTTCTACTTTGGGGCCGGCGAACAACGCGGACTTCTGGCCACGGCCGAAAACCTCATCACCAGCGACAAGCAGAGCCTGAACTCGGTGGTCATTGCCGATGACATCACCCTGCGCATCTGGCCCACCAACGCGTACCTCGAGATTGATGAGCCCGGCGCCGATGAAGAAGAACCCAAGCGCAAGATTTACCTGCCCGAGGGCATGGCGCCGGATGAACTGACCGAAGCCCGCGCCCGCGAACTTGCCGCGGCTCCCGTTGCCGGTGACCGCGTGCTGGGAATCAATCCCGATAACGGCAAGCAGGTCGTGGCCAAGGACGGTCGCTTCGGCCCCTATGTCACCGAGGTCGATCTGGAACTCGCGGCCGCAGCCGCGGAGGCCGAGAAGACGGAAGCTCTGGCCGCCAAGGAATTGGCAGCGGCGAACACCACCGTTGATCCCGTGACCGGAGAGGTCATCGAGCCCAAGGCTCCGAAAAAGAAGGCCAAGGTTGCGCCCCCCAAGGAGCGCACGGCTTCGTTGTTCAAATCGATGGATCCTTCCACCGTTGATTTTGAAACCGCTCTCAGCCTGTTGAATCTTCCGCGCGAGGTGGGTGCCGACCCCGAGACCGGCGACATGATTTTGGCGCAAAACGGTCGCTTTGGGG
Source organism: Alpinimonas psychrophila (assembly GCF_014137865.1). GTDB lineage: Bacteria > Actinomycetota > Actinomycetes > Actinomycetales > Microbacteriaceae > Alpinimonas > Alpinimonas psychrophila. The sequence continues at coordinate 1,689 of NZ_JACGWU010000003.1, forward strand.
CGTACCTGAAAAAGGGAACCGACACGCGTTCGCTCGATAACGAGAGCCAGATCTTCGGCATCGACCTGGCCGGAGCCCTCGAGAAGTTCGCTCAGCCCAAGTACGGAGCCCGTCAGGGCGCTTCCTCCATTGCCGAGTTTGAGGCCGATCCCACCAGCGGCAAGGCGATCAAGGTGAAAGATGGCCGCTTTGGCCCCTACGTCACCGACGGGGAGACCAACGCCACGATTCCTCGCGGCGAAAAGGTCGAAGAGGTCGACTACGAGCGTGCCATCGAGCTGCTCGCGGAGAAGCGGGCGAAGGGTCCGGCGGTTCCTCGTGCCAAGAAGGCTCCCGCCAAAAAGGCTGCGGTCAAGAAGCCTGCCGCCTCGGCAGCTAAGAAGCCCGCCGTTCGTAAGTCCGCGGTCAAGAAGCCTGCGGCAAAAACTGCCGCCTCGACGACGGCAAACACTATTCGCAAGGGAACGGCCGCCAAGCGAACGCCCGTTGTCAAGACTGGTTTGCCCTCCCGCGCTGGTGCCGGTGCCAGCGCCGGTTCCGAATCTGGCGCCCGGGTACCCACATTCAAGGATGCGGGTCAATGACCCGACTCTTCGTCACCTTTGAGGGCGGGGATGGCGTGGGCAAGTCCACGCAGGTTCGCTTGCTTGCAGCGTGGCTAGAGGAGCGTGGGGAGACGGTTGTTTCCACGCGGGAACCCGGCGGAACAGACGTCGGTCTCGAGGTACGTGAGCTCGTGTTGCACCACCGGGGTGACATTTCGCCCCGCGCCGAAGCCCTGCTGTACGCGGCAGATCGCGCCCATCACATTGCCACGCTCGTGCGTCCGGCACTCGAGCGCGGCGAGGTCGTCATTCAGGATCGCTACATCGACTCCTCCGTGGCATACCAGGGTGCCGGGCGCGTTTTAGATTCGGCCGAGATTCGTTCGCTGTCGCTGTGGGCCACCGAGAACCTCGTGCCCGACGTCACCATCCTGCTGGACCTCGACGAGCGTCTCGCACGGGAGCGTTTGACCTCGGATGCCAAAGTTTTCGATCGGCTGGAGAACGAGAAATCCGAATTTCACGAACGTGTTCGTTCCGGATTTCTGGCACTGGCTTCCGCTGAACCTGAGCGGTTCCAGGTGCTGAACGCGGAGGCTTCTGTGGAGGAGCTTGCGGCGAGCATCCGTGCCCGCATCGAACCGTTATTGTCTTAGCCTTCCCCTTTTTTTGTCAGCAAGACGTCACGTATTCGGCGCGGGTGACGGGTAGCCTTATTCCATGAGCGTGTGGGATGAGCTGGTCGGCCAGAAAGAGGCCATTGCCGTCTTTCGCGCGGCGGCAGAATCCGGGTTGGCGGTGTCGCCGGGCAGGGTTCAAGCCGGTGTCGACACCGTAGGCAAGGCTGCCTCGATGAATGACGCGTCGATGACCCACTCGTGGCTGGTGACCGGTCCTCCCGGTTCGGGGCGCTCAAACTTGGCCTACGCTTTCGCCGCGGCATTGCTGTGTCGTAACGGCGGATGCGGGGACTGCCCCGACTGCAAGCAGGTTGCTGCCCGAACGCATCCGGATTTGGCGACCCTCACCACTGAAGCCGTCATCATCAAGATTGAAGATGTGCGTGAGCTGGTTCGTGGTTCACAATTTTCTCCGGCGGTTTCGCGTTATCGCGTGATCGTTATTGAGGATGCCGACCGCATGGCTGAGCGCACCTCCAACGTGTTGCTCAAGGCGCTCGAGGAGCCACCGGAGCGCACCGTGTGGATTTTGTGTGCCCCGAGTGAAGCCGATCTGATCCCCACGATTCGGTCGCGCGTGCGTTCCGTGCGGCTGCGGGTGCCGAGCATCCCCGATGTTGCTGAGTTGATCATGGCTCGCGATGGCGTTACCAACGAGGTGGCCGAGCGCGCTGCTCGCCACGCCCAGAGCCACATTGGCATGGCGCACCGCCTCGCCACCAACCCTGAGGCGCACACCCGCCGCGATGAAACGTTGCGGCTCGCGTTAGGGCTTTCCGGCGTTCGGGACGCGGTTTTGGCCGCCGCGCGCATGATCGAAATCGCCACCGATGACGCCAAGGCGCTCACCGATGAGCGTGACGCCAGCGAGCTCGAAAGCACTCGGCGCTCCATGGGGGTTGCCACCGGTGACGCCGTTCCGGCCCAGCTGCGTTCGCACATCAAGAACCTCGAGGATCACCAAAAGCGCCGCGCCACGCGCTCCCTGCGCGATGGCCTCGATCGCATTTTGGTCGACCTCCTCTCGCTGTATCGCGATATTTTGCGGCTCCAATTGGGCGTCGAAACGAGTCTCATCAACGAAGAGCTGGAGGCCGGCCTGCGCGCCGCCGCCACGGCCCGCACGGCCGCCGACACCCTCGCCACCATGGAGGCCATCGGGGTGGCCCGCACCCGCATCGACTCCAACGTGAGCCCAGTGCTCGCCATTGAGGCGCTCATGATTCGTGCGGCTCGAAAGGAAGCCGCCTGATGCGCCGCTGGAACCTCCAATTAAGCCTCCGATCAAGCCTCGCGGTGGCACTCTCCACCACGCTGCTCGTGGGGCTTTCGGCCTGTATTCCTTCCTTCCCCAATATCTCCGTGGACATGGGGACGAGGACTGCCGAAAAACTAGACCCCGCCGTCGCGTCCTTTTACGAGCAACAACTGACGTGGGGAACCTGTGCTCCGGATGCCGCCGGTACTCCGGTCGCTGCGGTTATGCAGTGCACGCGGGTTAGCGCGCCCATTGACTGGGCGAAGCCCGCAGGGGAGACCGTGAGTCTGGCGCTCATCCGCCATGAATCCACGAAGAAAAATTCTCTCGGATCACTATTTGTGAATCCCGGAGGTCCCGGCGGATCTGGCCTCAACTTTATTCGGGATTCGTTGGACTACGCGGTCGGCAAACCCCTTCAAGAAAGTTATGACATCGTGGGATTCGACCCCCGCGGAGTCGGGCAATCAACGCCTGTCACGTGCTACACCGATCCAACCCAGACTGATGATTTGCTCTACGGCCTTACTCCGGCTGCCCGCGGCAGCGACGAGTGGATTGCCGCCCGCGAAGCGTCAGCTCGTGATTTTGCGGCCGCCTGCGCGGCCAATACCGGCGCGCTGCTCGCCCATGTCGATACCGTCAGTGCCGCCAAGGACCTCGACATGCTGCGCTACGCCCTCGGCAATACGCACCTTAACTACCTTGGCTACTCCTACGGCACCCTGCTGGGAGCCACGTACGCCGACCTTTTCCCCACGCATGTTGGACGTATGGTTCTGGATGGCGCCCTTGATCCCTCCTCCTCGGGCGCGGATGTCACGCTCACCCAGGCAGTGGGCTTCGAGAACGCACTTCGCTCCTACCTTGCCTGGTGTCTCTCGCAAACCGAGTGCCCCGTAGCGGGGGACGGAAACGTGGATTCAGCCCTGGCCGACATCACAGCGCTACTGGCCAACATCGATACCAACCCCATCTTGCCCTCGGGAACCGAGACGCGAACCCTTGGTGCTGACACGGTCGTGACGGCCATCATCGCTCCGCTCTATGACAAAACGGCGTGGAGCTACCTCTCAACGGTGCTGGCGGCAGCCCAGGCCCGCACGGCCGCGCCGGTTTTTGAATCCGCCGACTGGTACAACGGGCGCGATGGTTCGGGCACCTACCGTGATAACTCGACCGAAGCTTTTCTGGCCATTAACTGTCTCGACTATCCGGCTTCCGCCGATGTCGCCTCCTGGCGAACGGATGCCGCTGCGCTCAGTGCCTCTGCCCCGGTAATTGGTCCCTACTTCGGTTTTGGTGATGCGACGTGCGCCAATTGGCCCTACCCCGCCACCCGCACCCCCGCACCGATTGCCGCGGTGGGTTCGCCCGACATCCTCGTTATTGGAACCACCGGAGACCCCGCGACCCCGTATCAGTGGGCCGTCAACCTCTCAGGGCAGCTGTCGAGGGGGCATCTTGTGAGCTATGCGGGCGAGGGACACACGGCGTATAACAAGTCGAATTCCTGCGTGGATGATGCGGTCGTCGCGTTCTTCGTGTCCAGCGTTGTGCCCGCCACCGATCCGAAATGTTAGGAGCCCGGCAGCTTCCTAGAGGCGTTTAGCGAAAACCGGTGACAGAAGCACGACAATGAGCCCCACGAGGGGGACGAGGAGCAGTCCGGCTCGTAGCCCGAACTGATCGGCGATGGCACCCACAATCAGGGGGGAGCTAAAGGCACCGATCCGCATGAGCCAGGTGACGAGGGTCAGTCCCGTTCCGGTCCGAAATCCGGGGAGCTCGTTGGCCGCATGCATGGCGGCCGGAATCAACGTCGCTACGCCGAAACCGGCAGTCGCAAAACCGACAATGGTTGAGGGAGTGCTCGGGAAGGCAAGCGCGACTCCCATCCCCAGCATCATGATCGCCGCTCCGCAGAGCGTGATGGCGCGTTGCCCAAACCGATTGACGGCGTAATCGCCCGTGATGCGTCCAAGGAATTGCGCACTCAGGAAGGCGATGAGCCCCAGGCCGACCAGCGAGGACGGGGTCGCGATCTCGTTGTTCAGATAGAACGTCGACCACGTTATTCCGGCATCTTCGACGATCATGCCACCGATTGCCATGATGGCCAAGATTGCCAGTGCAATCCATTTTGGTGAACGGGCGGGACTACCCTGTCGGGCGATCGCGACGGTATTTTCGCCAGCGGGCAGATCAGAGTTTAGCTCCGACCTCAGTTCTGTGCCGTGCAACATGAAGCGATACGCGAGCAGGCTGAGGGCAGTAAAGACGAGCCCTGAGAATGCTAGATGGATGCCGAGCGGGATATCCAGAGCGGCAGCAGCAGCTCCCATGGCCCCGCCGAGGACGGCACCGACGCTCCAGCCCGCGTGAAAAGAGTTCAGAATCGAGGACCCATAGATCTTCTGCACGCGAAGGCCCTGGGCATTCTGGGCAACGTCGGTCAAGGCATCCATGGCACCGGCAAAAAAAAGCGCTGAAGCTAGCAGAATCCAAGATGGGGCCAACCCGGCGCAGAGCATGCCGAGGCTGAGTAACAACGTCGCAACGACGGCTACGCGGGCGGAGCCGAATCGGCGGATCCCCACGCCAGCCAGGAGGCCAAAAACGATGGCGCCGACAGGGAATGCGGCTACGGCAGCGCCGAAATCAAGGTAGGTGAGATTGAGGGCATCTTTGATCTGGGGATAACGCGGCAGGATGTTGGCAAGGAGTGCGCCGTTTGTAACGAAGAGGAGCGTCACCGCGAGACGGGCGGTGCGAACCTGGGGTCGTGAAAGGGTGACGTCGGGATGTCGACCCGCGGGGACCCAGGAAAGACTCCGTCGCGACATCAGTGGACCGCCCTTCGCGCAGCGCGCTTACGCAAACGCGCGACTCGTTCGGTGATGTCGGGATTCTTAGGAAAGGCGGCCAGCAGGGCGTCGGCCACAATATCCGGGCCATATTTTTTCGTGGCAAAGGCGCACGCTACGTCATCCGCGATGAGCTCAGTGGCAATGCGGGTGGCCTGCGCCATGCGAGTGCTGGCCGAGAAAACGGGAGCCACGGCAACGGCGAGCTGGCCAATTCCGCGGAGGGCTGCGTGGTGCTCGCGCAGGTGCGTCTGTTCGTGTTCGACGGCGGCTTCCAACTGAGGAACCGTGAGGGCGTCGCGCAAGCTGGTGGTGAGCAAGACGTGGTGCCGCGCGGGAAGTGCCCCGAGAACGCGCAGCGGGGACTCGACAAGCAGAACGGTACGGGTGCCCACGGTGAGAGGCACCGCCCCTGTAAGGAGCATCAGCAGGCGAAGATTGCGAGCGTTTGTATCGGCGCGCAACTCCTGAGCGGCAACACCGAGGCGAAAGGCGATGAGACCGAACGCGGCGATGGCTGCCCAGCCGAGCATCGTGTCGATCGTGGGTCCCAGCCAGTCGTGGTTGGTGATGTGCTCGACATGATGACGGAGGGCTCGACCCACGAGAGTGCCGAGGGCCACCGTGAGGCTGGTCAGCGAAATAAGGAGGGCCGACATCCAGAGATTGAGGACTAGTCGCGGATGTTCTGACACCAATACGGGCCGGGCCAAGACCCAGGGGGCCAAAAACGTTACTCCCACATAGGTGAGTAGCAAGGCCACGATGGCGAGAGGCTCCATCTAAGGAGGTTACTCGCTGGCGAGCCCGTCGGCCGGCTCGCCAGCGGGCTCGATAGCCGCTCGCAAGAACTGGCGGTCTTCCTCGGAGAGAGCGCCGGCGAAGAGGAGGAGGGCAGCGGTGCGATCGTCAGCACCATGCAGCGCGGTGCTCATCGTCTCGGTGATATCGAGCACGCGACTCCGCGTAGCGGAAAAAACGTGGCTGCGTCCACTGGTGGCTTCGCGCACCACAGAACCTTTGGCGCGCATTCGATCGAGCACGGTGATGACGGTGGTGATGGCGGGAACCTTGACTGTGAAGGAGGCCTGAACTTCGCGGGCAGTGAGAGGCCCGGAAGCATTCCAGAGCACGTTCATGAGATCGGCTTCAAGCTCGCCGCGGTTGCGAGAGGTGGTCATGATGGCGGCTCCTTTTGCATTTTCTACAACTCGTAGAATAATGTGGTCGTACTACACATTGTAGAATGAATTCTGAGGTAAAAGGAAACTATTTCGCTCATGACGATGACAATAATTGCGAAGCGCACCCTCGCTTTCGCGACTCTCACTATGGCCGCCCTCGCGCTCGCGGGGTGCACGTCGGCCGCGGCAGTCTCCACGCACACTCCTGAGGCCGACGCCGCTGTGGTTCCCACCTTCACCGATGTGTGGGTCAAGGCTGCTCCCGAGCTCATGGGCGGCACCGGCATGACGGCTCTCTTCGGTGTCTTCGAAAACCCCAGCCATGACGACATCACCATCCTTGGGGGAACGGCGGATGCTGCGCTGACGACCACCAAGCTTGACACTCACGAGGTTGTTCAAAACGATGCCGGCGAGATGGTGATGCAGGAAAAGAAAGATGGCATCGTCATCCCAGCTCATGGTTCCGTCACGCTGAAGCCTGGCAGTTACCACATCATGTTCTGGGATCTTAAGAAGCCCATCGCCGTGGGAGACACCATTACGATCACGGTGAACTTCTCCAACGGTACGAGTGCCACGGTCGATGCGGTTGCACGCGACATTGCGAACGCTAACGAGACCTACGACCCCAAGGCTGACACCGGTGCGACCCCCGCTCCGTCATCCACCATGAACATGGGTTAGCCGCTGTCTGCCCCCGAAACGCCAGGAACTTCCCGCCGTGCTGTGACGCGACGGGGTTTCCTGCTGTCCGCTGGTACGACGACGGGGGCCTTCGCGCTCGGCGCCGGAGTCGGAGTCGCGGCAAACGCCGCAGTGGCGTTGAGAGCCGACACGGCTGTGGGAGCCGCCACCGTTAATTTTTACGGCGCCCACCAAGCCGGTATCGAGACGCCTTTTCAGGCGCACGGCGTTTTTCTCGGGTTTGACCTCAAGCGTGATACCACTCACGTCATGGCCCGTCGCATGATGGAGCTCCTCACCGATGACGCGGCTCGCTTGGCGCAAGGGGACCCGGCCCTGCCCGACAATGACCCCTACCTCGCCGAAAAACCGGCCCGACTCACGGCGACCTTCGGCTTCGGCCCGGGATTCTTCACCAAGCTGGGGCTGTCGTCACAGATCCCCGCGGGCTTCGCTGATCTCCCCGCTTATCGCATCGACAAACTTGTTCCCGAGTACAGCGGCAGCGACCTCGTCATCAGTATTGGCTCAGATGACCCCCTGACTCTGGCCCACGCGGTGCGCCAACTGACCCGCACCGCCCGGAGTTTCTCGAGCATCCGCTGGTCCCAGAAGGGATTTGTGCGCAGTCAGGGTGTTGCTCCGGCAACCCAGACAAACCGCAATCTCTTTGGACAAGTCGACGGCACTATCAACCCGGCGCCCGGAACTGAGGCCTTTGCGGGGCAGGTTTGGGCCGAGGGGAGCCCATCGTGGTTTGCCGGCGGAACGCAACTCGTTTTGCGCCGCATTGCCATGAACCTCGACACATGGGACAAGTTGGACGAGGGTGGCAAAGAGATTTCCGTCGGTCGCAAGCTCAGCAACGGGGCGCCGCTGACCGGGGTGCACGAGTTCGATGCTGCCGATATGGAAGCGAAAAATTCTGCAGGCCTCAGTGTTATTCCCGACTTCGCGCACATGCGCCGTGCCAGAACGGATAACCCCAAAGAGAAATTCTTGCGGCGGCCACTGAACTATGACGACGGTATTTTGCTCGACGGCACCAGTAATTCTGGCCTCCTATTCGCGGCCTACATGGCGAACATCCAGACGCAATATCTGCCCGTTCAACAGCGTCTGGTTGATCTTGATTTGCTGAACACCTGGACGACGCCGATAGGCTCGGCCGTATACGCCCTTCCGCCAGGATGCCTTCCCGGTGGCTTTATTGGAGAAGGACTACTTTCCTAATGCACAAAACTCTCGTCACCCTGGGGGCCCTCATTGCCGGTCTCACTCTCGCGTTCGGCAGTGCCAGCGCAGCTACTGCGCACAGTGAACTCGAAGGGTCCGTCCCCGCTCAGGGCTCCACGGTAAGCACGGTGACCGAGCTTGTTTTGACCTTTGGTGAAGCGGTTGTGCCGGATTACTCCACGGTCGTTCTGGCCAATTCTGCCGGCATCTCGGTAGAGCTCGGTGCGCCAACCTACGACACCACGGCCACCGTCATGACAATCCCCATCACCTCGGGGGCCCTTCCCAATGGCGACTACATCGCTGGTTTCCGTATTGTCTCCGTGGACGGTCATCCTATTTCTGGGGAAATTGACTACACGGTAGCCGGTTCGGATGTGCCGGCTTTCGTTGTACCGACTCCCTCTGACTCGGCAACCGAAGCTGCAACCCAGGGACCCGTCGTCACCGACGGCACCACCGAAACCGTCACTCTCACAAGGGCCAATGATGGCCCCAACGTTCTCGTTGTCGTGGGCACCATCTTCGCGGCCCTCGTGGCTCTCGGTCTCGTGACCGTTGTGCTCCTCGTTGCCATCCGCCGCAACCGCGCAAAGGCCACAGAGTAGGTTTTCACCAACAGCGCCCAGAGGATAGGATTAGTCTCTGTTGCGCCGTCACGGCTTAACATGCCGCCTTAGCTCAGTTGGTAGAGCAATTCACTCGTAATGAATAGGTCGCGAGTTCGACTCTCGCAGGCGGCCCCACGTTCAAAAAATTGCAAGCTCTACGGGGCGAAGTGCTGCTCTGGCTCCACGTCGACAACGAGTACCAGCGGTTCTGTGCGGTCCGCGAGGTCGGCCACGGCGCTCGTGAGAACGTTTTCCAGGGTGCCGTAGTCACTGAGTCGTTGACTAGTGCAACCGAGACTCGCTGCCAAGGCGACGAAATCGATGGCGTCGAAGGCCGGCCACGCTGGGGGCGCGGAGCTCGCACGTTCGGCCAAGCGGTCCATGACGGCATAGCGTTCGTTGTTCAGGATCACGAACAGAGTGCCCACGTTGTAGTGGCCAGCGCTCCAGAGGCCTTGGATGTTGTAGAGCGCCGAACCATCTCCCAGCACTGCAACGACCGGGCGCTTCGGGTTTCCCATGCGCAAGCCGATTGCGGCCGGAAGCCCAAAGCCGAGGCCGCCCATTGCGGCACTCACGAAGCCCAGCGGCGAGCGTGCCGGCATGAGCTCATGCATGTCGGGGCGAGAGGAGGGGGTCTCCTCGACGACGATGGCATCGGCAGGCAACAGCGCCCCCAACAGTGCCATGACATGCGAAGCGCGGATGGGCTCGCTGGCCTTCGGGGGCGCAGGGGCCGCTCGGTGCGGCGGAATCACCGTGCGTGGGGACGGGACGAGGGCGACGAGATCCCGAAGGTCCGCAAGCGCCGGGGCAGGATCGGCAATGACCACGACAGAAGCGCGACTGCGGTGGGCCTCGTCGGTGTCTTCGGTAACGAGGAGAACCGTTGCGCCCTCGTCAAACATGGCGCCGGGTTCAAAGTTGTACTGACGAAAAACGGGAGCACCGACGGCCAAAATAACGTCGTACCCGACAAGCTGGCCACGAAGCGTTGACCGCGCTGCCGAGAGGAACCCCGCGAAAAGAGGATGATCCTGAGGGAAACCGGGGCGTGCGCCGAACGACTCCTGATAGACGGGGAGCTGAAGTTTCTCGGCAAGGGCAACGGCTGCCGTCCATCCGTCATCGGTGGCATTGCCGCTTCCAACCACCAGGACGGGGTTCGTGGCGGCATCGAGGTGTGTGGCGAGCTCGGTGAGAGCCGCGGGGGAGGCAAGACGGTCGGAATGAACGAGGTCGGGGGCCGCGAGAACGTGCGTGAGGTCGTAGGGCGCGAGCCAGTCATCCATGGGAACGATGACCACGGCCGGCCCGCGGTGGGTCGTGGCCTCGTGGAATGCTCGGGCAATGGCGGCAGGAACATCCTGGGCTGTTATGGGCTCATTGAACCAGACGGGGTAATCGCCCAGAAGGCCCCGAAGGCGACCCGCCAAAAAAGGTTGCGTGGCAAGGTGACGGCGATCCTGCTGGCCAACGATGATGACCAGTGGCGCCCTATTGACGCGTGCCGTGGCGATCGCGCCCACGGCGTTGCCGAGACCAGCGGTGGTGTGGACGACGACAAGGGCCGCATGATCGGTCGCCAAAGCGTGCCCGGTGGCCATTCCCACGACCGAGCCCTCATGCAGGGCAAGGATGAATTCGAGGTCTTCGGGGAGGTCAGCGAGCAGCGTAATCTCGGTCGAGCCGGGGTTGGCAAACATGCGAGTCAACCCGTGAGTTCGGAGAATATCGAACGCGGCATCGCGAACGGTAGGCACAGGGACTGGCTGGATTTTGGGCTCTGACATGGAGGCGAGGCTACAGGGGCGGGCGGGATTAGGGAATAGCTCCTGCGAAGCTCAGCGCGCTCTGTGTACTCGCTGACAAAACCTTTGCACGCATGGACAAATGGAGGGGGTTCCCCCGGATTAGTGTCATGCTTGAACGACTGTGAATTTCGACGGCAGTGCCGCCACTCGTCTTAGGAGAAGTTATGACCTTGCTCGACCCCGCTCTGTGGAATGACAAAATTTTTATCAACGGATGGGTTGCCGGCAACGGTGGCACGCGTGACGTTGTTGCCCCAGCCACGGGCGAGAAGCTGGGATCGTTGGGTCTTGCGTCTGTCGAGGACGTTGCCGCTGCGGCAACCGCTGCATCGGCCGCGCAGAAGCTCTGGGCTGCAAAGAAGCCTGAGGAGCGAGCAGCCGTCTTACGCAAGGCGGGCGACTTGTGGGAACTTCACGCTGCTGAAGTTCAGGAGTGGCTCGTCAAGGAGGCCGGTTCGATTCCCCCCAAAGCGGGGCTCGAAACCCATATCGCGGCAAACGAGTGCTTTGAGGCAGCAGGGCTTCCCTCGCACCCCATGGGAAATGTGCTTCCCTCGAACGAGGCCCGCTGGAGCATGTCGCGCAAGCGCCCGGTCGGTGTCGTCACGGTTATTGCCCCCTTCAACTTCCCGCTCATTCTCTCGATTCGTTCGGTTGCCCCGGCGATTGCGCTGGGTAACGCTGTCCTTTTGAAGCCAGATCCTCGTACCGCAGTAAGTGCCGGTGTCTCTCTGGTTCGTATCTTCCAAGAGGCGGGGTTGCCCGATGGCGTTCTGCAACTGGTCAACGGCGGCGTTGACGTTGGCGAAGCCGTTGTTTCAGCAGCCGAAGTCCGAGTTGTCTCATTCACGGGTTCGACCGCAGCCGGTCGCAAGGTTGGCGAATTGGGTGCCCGTCACCTGAAGCGCACCCACCTTGAGCTGGGGGGCAACAACGCTCTGATTATTCTTCCGGGAGCGGACCTCGCCAAGGCGGCATCCGCCGGCGCATTTGGATCCTTTATGCACCAGGGCCAGATTTGCATGACCACGGGGCGTCACATCGTGCACGAATCTTTGCATGATGAGTATGTGGCGCTGCTGTCTGAGAAGGCGTCGCACCTTCCCGTTGGTGACCCGTCCACGCAACAGGTTGCTTTGGGTCCCATCATTGACGCGAACCAGACGGCCCGCATTCAATCGATTGTGGACGCCACGGTCGCCGCGGGCGCAACCCTGTCAGCCGGGGGAACCCACGAAGGCAACTTCTACAAGCCCACCGTCCTCACCGACGTCACTCCGACCATGAGTGCGTGGAAAGACGAGATCTTTGGCCCCGTCGCCCCCGTTATGAAGTTTTCGACGATTGAAGAAGCTATCGCGTTGGCTTCCGACAGTGACTACGGACTCTCTCTCGGAATTCTCGGTGATGTTGGTGAGGCAATGAAGATTGCGGATGCCATCCCCAGCGGAATCATTCACATCAATGAGCAGACTGTTTCTGACGAGGCCAATGCGCCTTTCGGTGGCGTTGGCTCGTCGGGAACGGGTTCTCGCTTTGGCGGTGCCGAGGCGAACATTGAGGCCTTCACAGAGACGCAGTGGTTGACGCTTCGCCCGGACATCGCGTCGTACCCGTTCTAGATCGATTCGTCTTCTGACGAATATCAGTGAGGTGGCACCACCATGAAGATCGTTCTCATTGGCGGAGCCGGCGGTATCGGTTCATCCGTTGCTTTCAACCTGCTGCGCACGCAGACACCGTACGACATCGTCGTCGTCGATAACCGCGACAACATGATCACGTCGCACGTAATGGACCTCCAAGATGCGCTCTCCCTCGGAGGCGCGCGGTCCATTCGCGGCGGCACGGCATCCGATGCCCTGGATGCTGACATTGTGGTGGTCAGTGCTGCTGTCCCCTTGCGGCTGAACACCTCTCGGGACGTTTTTCTGCACGACAACGCGAGCCTCCTCGCCGGCATCGTCGACCCGCTCGTTGCCAGCGGGTGGAGTGGGGTTTTCATTCTGATGACGAATCCCGTCGACCCGCTGCTCACCTGGCTCTCGCGTCGCACCGGTTGGTCTCGCAATCATTTGCTCGGGTACACCCTCAACGACACGCAGCGATTCCGAACGGGCATTGCAGTGGCTCTGGGCATCGCGCCCCAAACGGTGACCGGGGTCGTCGTTGGCGAGCACGGAGCAGGGCAAGTCCCGGTCTGGAGCAGCGTGCGCGTGAATGGCAAGCCTGTCACGCTCACATCCGCCCAGCGTGACATCGTGCTCGACTACATCGACAACTGGTACATCAGGCACGTGGCGTTGGATTCCGCGCGCACCTCCACGTGGAGCTCGGGTCTAGGCGGTGCCCTCATGGTGGAGGCCGTCGTGCATGGAACCGAGGACCCGTTCCCGGCCTCCGTGATTCTCGAGGGCTCCTACGGCGTGATGGGGATCAGCTCATCAACCCCGTGCATTCTGGGGCCGACCGGGCTCGTTCGGGTACTCGAGGAGCCTCTGGAGTCGGAAGAGCTCGCGAAGTTTGCGGGGGTTGCCCGCAAGATTGGCGAGCTCGCCGACTCCATCACCGTCTAGCCGGCGAGCCCACGAGCCCACGAGCCCATGTTTCGCGCCGGGGCCTCTCGGAGTCCCTCGCGGATGCCTTGAGATTTGGTCTCTCGAGTAACAATTTCATCGAGACCTCACGAAATCCGACCTCGCGATGCGGTGGCCCGGATTTCGTGGGATCTCGGCGTCAGATCTCCGAATTAACCCGGATTTCGCGGTGTTTCGCCAGGTCTCGCGGCAGAGGCCGGATTGTGTGGCGCCTAGAGCTGGTGACCTAGCTTGAAGCCGTGCTCCTTGTCGTCCTTGCGCGTGTAGGAGAATCCATCCGCACCGATGGTCTGGGCGAGCTCGCTGGGATCAGCGCGCTCGATGACCGGCTGAGGGTTGCCTTCCAGATCGAGCACGAGGGATGCCTCCGTGTACCAGCTGGGGACCACGGCGTTGCCCCACCAGTCGCGACGCTGGTTGTCGTGGACATCCCACGAAACGCGGGGGTTGTCGGGGTCGCCGGTGTAGTAATCCTGCGTGTAAATCTCGACGCGGTGGCCGTCGGGGTCCCGCAGATAGAGATAGAAGGCGTTCGAGACACCGTGACGACCGGGACCTCGTTCGATGTGATCCGACTTGCGCAGGGCGCCGAGCTTGTCGCAAATGGCGATGATGTTGTGCTTCTCGTGAGTCGAGAAAGCAACGTGGTGCATGCGGGGACCATCGCCTCCAGTCATCGCGGTGTCATGCACGGTGTCTTTGCGGCGAACCCACGCGGCGTAGACAACGCCATCCGAGTCGCTGATGTCTTCGGTGACCTTGAAGCCGAGGTCTTCGACGTAGGCGACCGCGCGGGGAACATCCGGGGTGACCTGGTTGAAGTGATCCAGGCGCACGAGAGCACCGGGAGTCTGAAGGTCATAGGCCCACGCCAAGCGCTCGACGTGAGTTGTCTCGAAGAAGAACTCGTAGGGAAAGCCCAGAGGGTCTTCTACGCGCAGGGAGTCGCCTATGCCCTTGACGAAACCCTCCTTGCGACGCTCAACCTTGCAGCCGAGCTCCTCGTAGTACTTCTGAGCGGCGTCCACGTCGGCGTTACTGCGCACTCGGAAGGAGAACGCGGCAACCGCGGCGATAGGGCCTTTGCGCAGAACGAGGTTGTGGTGAATGAACTCTTCGAACGAGCGCAGGTAGATGGCGTTTTCGTCCTCTTCGGTGACGACGAGACCGAGAATATCGACGTAAAACTCGCGGGATGCGGCGAGGTCGGTGACGACGATTTCCATGTAGGCGCACCGAAGGATGTCGGGTGCCGGCGCTGTGGGGGTGGGGATCGGGTTTGACATGGCTCTCCTCCTTGGGAGTCAGTAGAAAAGGTGTTAGTGCTTGGCGGTGCTGCCGGTGCTGCCGGTGCTGCCGGCGCTGCTGGCGGAACCGTTGCCGACACCGAAGCGCGGGGAGTGAGATTCTTCCAGCGAGATCTGCACCGATTGTTGCGTTGTGTAGAAGTCAATCGAGCGGTAGCCGCCTTCACGCCCGAGGCCCGAGGCCTTGACGCCCCCAAACGGGGTGCGCAGGTCGCGCACGTTGTTGGAGTTCAGCCACACCATTCCTGACTCGATGGCATGTGCGAAGTTGTGCGCACGTTTGAGGTTCGACGTCCACACGTAGGCCGCGAGACCGTACTTGGTGTTGTTGGCGAGTTCGAGGGCTTCTTCATCGGTGTCAAACGGGGTGATGGCAACGACGGGACCGAAGATCTCTTCTTGGAAGATGCGTGCTTCGGGCTTGACGTCGACAAACACGGTCGGGGCAATGAAGTTACCCGTCGGGAATCCTTCAGGGCGCCCACCACCAGCGAGGAGACGACCTTCTCCCTTGCCGATCTCGATATAGCTCATCACCTTATCAAAGTGATTCGGGTGAACCAGGGCACTGATTTCGCTCGCGGCATCGGTGGGAAGCCCCACCACAATGTTGCGGGCGCGTGTCGCGTAGCGCTCAATGAAGTCGTCGTAGATCTCGCGCTGAACGAGCACACGGCTGCCGGCCGTGCAGCGCTCGCCGTTCAGGCTGAACGCGCCAAAGACGGTAGCGTCCAGCGCGGCCTCAAGGTCTGCATCGGCGAAGACCACAGCGGGAGACTTGCCGCCGAGCTCCAATGACAGACTCTTTAGGAGGGGAGCCGCGTTGGTCGAAAGCATGGCACCGGTAGAACTGTCACCAGTGAAGGAAATCAACGGAACGTCGGGGTGCTTGACGAGAGCGTCTCCGGCGATACCGCCGGGGCCGAGGATGAGGTTAAAGACCCCATCGGGCACACCAGCCTCACGAAAGATGTCCGGCCACAGAACGGCCGAGAGCGGCGTGTAGCTAGCGGGCTTCAGCACGACCGTGTTACCGGTTGCCATTGCGGGCCCCAGTTTCCACGACTCCTGCATGAACGGCACATTCCACGGCGTGATGAGCCCAGCAACCCCAATGGGCTTGCGGTTCACGTAGTTCATCTGGCGACCAGGAACCTTGAAGGCGTTGTCCTGTTGGGCGACGATCAGGTCAGCGAAGAAGCGAAAGTTCTCGGCGGCGCGACGAGCCTGACCGAGCGCCTGAGTGATGGGCAAGCCGGAGTCGTAGGACTCGAGTTCTGCGAGCAACGCATCACGCGACTCCACGATGTCGGCGACATTATGAAGGATGCGCGAGCGCTCGCGGGGAAGCATCCGCGGCCACGGGCCCTCGTGAAAGGCACGCTTGGCTGCGGCAACGGCCAAGTTGACATCGGCTTCGCTCGCCGACGCAGCCGTGATGTAGGTCTCGTTTGAGACGGGCTCGAGCACGTCGAATGTGGCACCGTCAAGCGAGTCGACAAATTTGCCATCGATGAAGTGCTGAAGGTGGGCCGGAAGATTTTTGGGGATCGGTTGAATCGTCATGGTTACTTTCTCCGCATGTCGAACTCGGGAAGGACAGGAGTGATCCACTTTTCGCCCTGGGCCAGAAGCTTTTCAATCTTCTCGATGCCGCCGGGAGTGGGAGTGATCAGTGGGGGGCGAACGAGGCCACTCTTCACCAGGCCCATGCGCTCGAGGACATACTTGCCGGGAGCTGGGTTGGTTTCAACGAACAGCAGGTCGACGAGGGGGTGAACGCCATAGTGAATCTCGCGGGCACGCTCGAAGTTACCTTCTTCGTAGGCCCAGAACATATCGGAGACGGCCTGGGGGGCAATGTTCGACAGTGCCGAGATGAAGCCGATGCCGCCCAAGGCGAGCAGGGGGAGGCACAAGAGTTCGATGCCCGACCACATGAGAACGTTGCTGCCGCACAGGTGGAAGACTCTGGAGAAGTGCTCGAAGTCCTTGGTGGTCTCCTTGATGCCGACGATGTTATCGAAGTCACGGTACAAGCGCGCAAAAGTCTCGGGGTCGAGCTCCACGGCGGTGCGACTCGGAACGTTATATGCCACGAGGGGCATATCGGGAAACTCGCGCGCTACGGTCGCATACCATTGGTACAGGGCCTCCTGCGTGGGACGAGCGTAGTAGGGCGTGATGATGAGGGCAGCATCAACACCCATCTCTTGCGCGGCAGCCGTGACCTCGAGCGTCTCGTCAAGCTTGGCGGAACCCGTTCCGGGCATGAAGGGCACGCGATCGCCAATGGCATCGTTAACCGTCTTGATTGCCGCGATGCGTTCGGCCACGGTCTGCGAGCTGGGCTCACCGGTTGAACCGCCAAGCGAGATGCCGTTGGTGCCATTGGCGAGCTGCCAGTTGACGAGGTTCGCCAAGGAATCATGGTCTACGGAACCGTCAGTGTTGAACGGGGTCATGAGCGGCGCGAGGGAGCCGCGCATCGAGCGGGGATCGCTTCTGAACTTCATTGTGAGGTGCCTTTCCAGTGTGGCGTGAGATGTCGGTCAGTCTTTAGGAAACGGAGGGATGTTCGGCGTGGCCGGGAGATTCGAGAAAGGCTCGGAGTGTGCTGAGGCGGTGCTCGCGCGCGGCCAGCTCGATGGTGAGCGCGTCGGCGCCACTCTCAATCAGGCTCAGCAAATCATCGTGCTCGCGCACCGAGTCCTGAGCGCGGCCCGGAATATAGGTGAACATGGATTCGCGAATTGTGGCCAGACGATTCCAGCCACGGTGCACGAGATCAAGAATGTGCAAATTCGAGCAGTGCTCGAAAATCACCGAGTGGAAGTCGTGGTTCAGTGCCGTAAACTGTTTGGCGTCAAACGCCGTGAGGACCTCACGCATCTCGGCATTGATGGCGCGAGCGGAGGCGATATCACTGGCCTCCAAAAAGGGTGCCGCCATGGCTGTGGCCATGCCCTCGACAAGGCTGAGCGTCTCCATGGTGTACCGATATTCACGGGCATCGGTGGCAACGACCTGCGCGCCAACGTTCTGCGTAAACGTGACGAGTCCCTCGGCTTCGAGACGTCGGATGGCTTCGCGAACGGGCACCGCACTGATGTCGAGTTCGGCAGCGGTCTGGCCGAGAACGAGGCGGAATCCTGGTCCGAACGTACCGTTGGTGATGTTGTCCTTGATGTACACGTAGGCCCGCTCGGCCTTGCTGGGAACGAGAGTGTGGGTGACAGCAATCTCTTCCGTCAGGGACGTCATGAGCGTGCCGCCAGCCAGACGACGAACTTCGCTTTCCATGAAGCGTTCATTGGGTACAGGCCGTCGACGCCTTCGCCGCCCGCTACCATCTCGGCGATATAGGTCTCTTCCTGTTCCTGCACAATTGAATCGGCTACAACTTCTTCGATCAGATACGGCGGGATGACGAGCACGCCGTCGGCGTCGCCCACAATTACATCGCCGGGTTGAACCGCTGCGCCACCGCATCCGATAGTGAGATCGAAGTCCCACGGCACGTGGCGACGGCCCAAGACGGCCGGATGACCCCCCGCGTGATAGGTCGGAATATCGAGGGCTGAGACGGCAGCGAGGTCGCGAACCCCACCATCGGTGACAATTCCGGCGGCTCCTTTGATCTGGGCGCGAAGCGCCAGAATGTCGCCCACGGTGCCGGTACCTCTTTCGCCGCGTGCTTCCATGACGAGAACGTCATCGGGGCCGAGAGCATCGAAGGCACGCTTCTGGGCATTGTATCCGCCACCGAATTTCTCAAAGAGGTCTTCGCGATGTGGGATGTAGCGCAGGGTTCGGGCCAGGCCAACCAGGCGAGTCTCGGGCCGGGTCGATTTCAGGCCGTCGATGCTCACATTGTTGAATCCGCGCTTGCGCAGTTGCGAGCTCAGCGTTGCGGTTCCGACGGAGTTGATGCGGGCCTTGAGCTCGGGGGTCAAGGTGCTAGCTACCGGAGTGATTCCGGCGGCTTCGGCAGAGCCCCAGGCCTCGGCCCGCTGGAGGTCGTCGACCTTGGGGCCGGGGCTATAAGCGGGCAGGGGCGCGGTGCCCTCGATGATGGGGGTAACGAGGCGCCCCGTAGTCGGGCTTCCGGATGCCGTGGGCGCGTCCACCTCCACCTCGACGGTGTCGCCGGGAACGACCACGGAAGAGCCCGCAGGGGTTCCGGTCAAGATCACGTCGCCCACCTCCAGAGTCATGAGTTGCGACAAGTCGGAGACGAGCACACTAAAAGGAAAAGCGAGGTCTGTGGTGGTGTCGTCTTGCACGAGTTCACCATTGACCCAGGTGCGCACGCGCAGGGCTGTGGGATCAATCTGGCGGGCGTCGATGACAGACGGACCCATGGGCGTGAAACCGTCACCCCCCTTGGAGCGCAGGTTTGACCCCTTGTCGGCGTAGCGCAGGTCGTAGACACCAAAGTCGTTCGCAGCGGTAATGCCGGAGACGGCAGCCCACCCGTCCTCGGGGGTGACGCGGCGAACTTCGGTACCGATGATGAGTGCAATCTCGCCTTCGAAGGCCAGAAGCTCGGTTCCCGCGGGACGCTCGAGTACTTTCCCGGTCGAGGACAACGATGTCGAAGGCTTAACAAAATAGGAAGGGTGCGCGGGAATGCGACCGCGTTGGGCAATGCGTGAGGGGTAATTCAAGTGCAGGGCAATGATCTTGCCGGGCGTGAATTCGTTGTTCAAGGGAACAACAGTCATGGTCTCTCCGCTTCCTCGCGAGTGGTATTTGAAATCATATACGATTTGGGGCAACCGTCAACCCCTCCCGTACGCAGCGCAGATTGCGGGGTTAGTGCCCCGCCAAAATTGCTTCCAACGTGACCGCGACGGCCAACACATGACGGTCCGCCCCGATGGCGCCTTCAATCCCCAAGCCAATGGGGAGCTGCCCGGCGGCTCGCGGCAGCGGGATGCTGAGCGCAGGCTGACCCGTCAGGCTTCCGGGATCAGTGTTGCGAATTGTGGTGGCGAAGTGCGGCAGAGCGATGCCGTCAATATCCACCGTCGACTCCCCAATGACGGGCGCGGTCACGGGAACGGTGGGGTAGATCAGGGCGTCGAGACTATCTTTCGCAAACGCATTCGCGTAGGCCAACGCGAGAACCTCTTTGGCATCGAGCGCGCTCTCGTAGGCCTCGAACGATACGGGGGCCGCCAGGAGGTTTTCCATGATGGCGCGAACATCGGGAGAGGCAACCTGGGCGGCAACATCCTGAATCGTCAACGAACCGAACGGTTCGGGAAGACTCTGCAGGTACGTGTCGAAGCCGTTCAGGGTTTCGTAGGCAACGACGGGCATGGCAGCGGCCTCGGCAATCGCCTGCGCATCGACAACCTCGGTTTCTATGATCACGACCCCCGCACGTCGAAAAGCCTCAATCGCCTCCTCGGTGGCCACGCGCACCTCCGCGCTCAGCAGGTCGAAGAAGCCGGGCCGAGGGACCCCTAAGCGAATCTGGTCGGCGGTGATGGGGAGCAGCGGAGCATCACCCGTGATGATCGCATCGACCTCGGCCACATCTGCGACCGTGTGGGCGAAGATTCCTGCGGTGTCGCGCGTGGGAGAGAGGGCGATCATGCCCGCTCCGGGATATCTTCCTGTCGTCGGACGCATGCCAACGACGCCGCAGAACGCAGCGGGAATGCGCATTGAGCCGCCCGTGTCATTCCCCACCGCGAAGGCGACGATGCCAGCGGCAACGGCCGCCGCGGATCCACCGCTGGAGCCCCCGGGCACTCGAGTTGGATCCACGGGGTTATGCACGGCCCCAAAAGTCGCGTTGTTGCTGGTGGTCCCGAAGCCCAGTTCGTGCATGCCGACCTTGCCCACCATGTCGGCGCCCGCCTTCCGGATACGGGCAACGACCTCGGCGTCTAACGCGGGAATGGAACCGAGGAGGGCTGGCGTGCCACTGGTGGCCGGGAGTCCGGCCGTCTCGACATTGTCCTTAACTGCGAAAGGGATGCCCGCCAATGGGCCATCGGAGGAACGTGCGACAGCGTCGTCGGCCACCGCCCAAAAGATTCCCAGCGTCGGTTTCGTTTCCACGGCGAGGCGACGAGCTTCGAACGAAACGGCGCGCGCATCCGCCGCCACACGGGCGCGAAAATCAGCAATGGATCCTGACATAACCATGGGATTCTCCTCTTTGAGATCAACAACTTCAGTTTCGACCATGGAGGGCGCGCTCAGCTTGCCGCAGGGAGAAAGCAGGTAGGCGCACCGCGAACTGTTCGCCCGTGGTCAATTCGGACTTCAGGTTCCGACAACCACACGGCCATACTCTGAGTGAAGATAGTCGCAGGCACTCAACGAAGAGGAATCTGATCATCATGACGACACAACCTGACGTAATCATTGTTGGCGGTGGCACCGCAGGGTCCATCATTGCTCGTCGCTTGGTCGACGCCGGCAAGAAGGTACGCCTGCTCGAAGCAGGACGCCCCGATGTGAACCCCGCCATTCATGACATCAGCCGCTTAGGCGAGTTGTGGCTCAGTCAAGACGATTGGGGCTACTTTACGACGCCGCAAAAAGACGCCTTTGGGCGAAAGTTGCATTGGCCTCGCGGCAAAGTTCTCGGCGGCTCCCATTCCCTCAACGCCTCGATCTATGTGCGCGGCAATCACGCAGACTTTGACGGCTGGGAAGCTTCGGGTAACCCGGGCTGGGGGTGGAAAGATGTTCTCCCCGTTTACCAGAAGATCGAAAACTACATCGGTGAGGCATCCCCTCTGCGGAGTCCCGGTGGTCTCCTCGACGTGACGACCGACTACCCCAAGGCGCCCATTCAGGTCTCCGGTCTCGAGGCAGCCCAGCAGGCGGGTGTTCCCCTCAACCCCGACTACAACGGCGAAAGCCAAGAGGGCGTCAACTTCGAACAACTCAACATGCGAGGCGGTGAGCGCCTCAGCACCTACCGGGCCTACTTGCACCCCATTGTGGGCAACGCGAATCTCGAGATCACGACAGGCGCTTGGGTTCACCGCGTCATCATCGAAGACGGTCGTGCTGTCGGTGTCGAATACGAGAAAGACGGAGAGGTGCACGCCCTTCTCATCAAGGCTGGTGGCGAAGTCGTTCTCTGCGGTGGCGCCCTCGACTCTCCTCGAGTGTTGCTGCAATCGGGAATTGGCCCCACGAAAGACCTCGAAGCTCTCGGCATTAATGTCGTCAAGGACCTTCCGGGGGTCGGCGAAAACTTGCACGATCACCTCCTTGTTCCCGTGATCTTTAAGACCACCAAGAAGGATGTCGGCCCGCCGCCCGCCAACGTCCCGATCACGCAGGTGCACTGGTTTACCACCAGCCGCCCCGGCCTGAGCGTGCCCGACACGCAGCCCATCATCTTTAGCGTGCCTATGACGAACGCCGACACCATGCCCGATGCTCCGGCAACGGGCTTCACCATCATGGGCGGTCTCGTTACCCCCAAGAGCCGTGGAACGTTCAAACTCTCTGCCAAGGACCCGCACGCGCCAACCTTGCAGGACCCCCATATTCTCGAGAATGATGATGACGTCACGAGTCTCGTGTTCTCGGTCAAGGAGGCTCGTCGCGTTGGTGCGCAGGCGGCGCTCGCCGATGAGTGGGGGGCAGTCGAGGTATACCCCGGCGCTGACGTCGTCACCGATGAGCAGATCGCGGACTACATTCGCCACAACGCCATCACCTACCACCACCAGGTGGGCACGACGAAAATGGGGATTGATGAGCTTGCCGTCGTGACGCCCACGTTGCACGTTTACGGCATTGAAGGGCTGCGCGTGGCGGATGCCTCGGTCATGCCTTTTGTGTCGACTGGAAACACTAACGCCCCGTCAATGGTCATCGGTGAGAAAGCGGCCGAGTTCATCCTCGACGGAAAGTAAGACCACTTTTTACGCTTTGCTCGACTCGACGAAAGATTCCTTCATGTCTTCTGCCCGTTCTGCTCGCGATGTTGTCACCGCTCACTACGCGAACTCCGCCGCAGGCGACATGGAGGCCGCTTTCGCCGATCTCTCGCCGAACATCGTATGGACCGAATCGGCGGGGAGCGCCTACGCCGGAACGTTTGTGGGGCTACCGGCTGTCTTTGAGAACGTGTTCGGCCGCATTGCCGCCGAGTGGGATGACTTCGGCGCAATCCCATCGTCGATCATCGCCGATGAAACGACCGGGACGGTAGCCGCCGTTGCAAAACGCCAGTATGAGCTAGCGTTCGTAGACCTTTTCGCCCGCGAACCACGTCTGAAGCACCACGGTGTCGGCGATGTCGGTCGCAGGAATCTCCCACGGATTGCGATCCAGCACGATGAAATCCGCCGACTTTCCAGGCTCGAGACTGCCAGTGATGGCGTCCAGCCCCATGGCCTTCGACGCTGCTGTCGTGTAGACCGCGATGGCTTCATCGACGGAAAGCGCCTGTTCCAGCCATAGAGTTCCGGGAAACTCGCCGTTGGGATCCGCGCGCGTGATGAGGCCTTCGATTCCGAGCCAGGGGTTGGGGATTGGGACCACGGGCCAGTCGGAGCCCCCGATGACGACGGCCCCCTCATCTAGGAGCAACCGGTTGGGTTGCATGTGCGTGGCGCGCTCTTCGCCAATCACGAGTTTGATCGCCTCAAAGATCACGCCGGGAAACCACAGCGACGGCGAAATCTCGGCCGTCACGGCAAGGCGTGCCATCCGGGGGATGTCCGCAACCGAGACGAATTGGCCGTGGGCGATATGAACGGCCGTTTTCGTGAGACCCTGGCCCCGCAGAATTTCTACGGAGTCCAGCACCTGGCGAACCGCCCCATCGCCGGTGCAGTGAATCTTGGCGGAGAGTCCCGCTTTCGCCGCGCGAATGAGCCAGTGTGTCAGTGTGTCGGGCGACATGGCAGTGTGTCCATGGTGGTTCGCGCCATGTTCGGCATCAGGCAGGTATGGCTCGAGAAAACAGGCCGTGCGGGTCGGCGGAATGCCGTCCAGAAAAATCTTGATGAAGTCGGGGAGGTGGTGCTCGGTTCGAAATGCTTCGCCACCCCAGACCAGTCCATCGCCCACGGGGTCGGCCCCGAAGATCATGTCGTTGGCCATCATGCACGAGACGGCCCACGCCTTAAGACGGCCTTCATCATCCATTTTCTTCATCGCGGTCATCAGTTCGAGGCACGCCCCGGCGTCCTGAAAAGCGGTCACGCCATAACGATGCAGAATCTGGATGCCCCGTTCGGAGGTATCTGCCCACTGCTCGATGCTGAGGCGGTTTGCTGCCGCCATGACTTTCTCAACCATGACGCCGGCCGTTTCGAGCAGCACGCCGGTGGGGTCGCCGGTGGGGGAGCGTTCGATGCGCCCCTCGGCGGGGTCTGGGGTTACGGCCGTAATGTCGGCGAGACTCAGCGCCGCACTATTGGCCCACTTGTTGTGGTGGCTGTCATCGACGAACAGTGCCGGATGGTTGCCCGTGGCCTCATCAAGGCGAGTCAGCGTTCCCGAAGCCGACAGCTCTTCGAGCAACGTGCTACCCCACGAGCCGCCGACGATCCAGGAGCCGGGGGTGAGGTTTTCGGCATAGTCGCTGATGGTCTCAAGGATCGCATCGAGCGAAGCCGTCGGAAGAAAATTGACCTCCATGAGGTCGGCCTTGCCGCCAATTTGGTGATGGTTGTGAGCGTCATGGAGTCCCGGCATGAGAAAAGCACCCTGCATGTCGTGCACGACAGAATCAGGACCGTGATGAGCAGCGTGAATCTCTGCCACGGTTCCAACGGTGAGAACTCGACCATTCTTGATGGCCAAGGTATCGGCCCACGGGGCCCCGGGATTCAGAGTCGCAATTCGGGCATTGCGAACGATGAGGTCAGCGGCCGTTTTCTTCGCCATGGTAAGAATTCACCTCTCTTGGTGGGGGTTTGTGGTGGAGAGCAGAGCGCCATCGGTGTCGTCGGTGCCGAAAGTGAAGTGGACCGTCTCCGTACCCGAGGAATCGAGGCCAAATACTGCCCCTCGGCTGCGAGGGTTATGTTCATCGCGGCGGTCAGCGATGATGACGGCCCCGCGCGGGACAACTTTTTCACGCCACGTTGCCACAAAAATACCGGATCGGATTTCGCACGTCGACTGGCCCTTCGCGTCCACAGGGGAGACAACGGGCATTGCGCCGGTAGGCTCGCTGCCGACAATCGTGAACGGCTCAAATTGGTGCCGAACAGTCAACATTCCGTCCGTGACGTCGTCAATTGTGGCGATGACAGAGAGCCCCACCCCGCGGGTCAGATCAAAGAATACGGAGGGCGCCTCGATAGGACGGTCATCGCGCTGAAACTGAAGATAATAGAGTCCCTCGTCGATCTCAAAAACTTCGCAGGGGTCGTACCCACGCCGATCGCCGTGATTCGTGAGGTAGTGCCACGTGAGGCCATCTGGCTCGAAATTGTGATCAATGAGGGTGCCATCGGCCCACAGGGTGCGCACCAAGAGACCTTCGAGATCACGAGACCTAGGCGCCTGATTTGTCGTGAAACCAGGCATGACGCCGTCGAGAGTCAACCACTGTGCCGTTGCACTCACGTTCGGTTTCTGGTTGGACGTCATTGTCAGCCTTGTTTCTTAAATCGCCAAGTATGTCTTCCCTCACAGTATGAACGATTCGAGGCCCGTGAGCCTTGCGCGTGCGTGCTAATGCCTTGCGATAGAGCGCAGTGGGGCACACGTTGCGGTCCGCGATAAACCGGCGTTAACGTTAGAGACGTCAAAGTTCGCTCGTTCGAGGAGAGTTAATCGTGAAAACTACCGCCGCCGTCGCATTCGCCAAGGAACAGCCCCTTGAGATTGTGGAGATTGATCTTGATGAGCCTCGCGCCACGGAGGTGCGCATTCGCATGGTCGCCAGTGGCGTTTGCCACACCGATGCAATCGTGCGGGACCAGTGGTACCCCACTCCGCTCCCCGCTGTTCTTGGTCATGAGGGTGCTGGTGTTGTGGATGCCATCGGTTCCAGCGTTACCAAGGTGGCTGTTGGCGACCACGTCCTCCTGAGTTTCGACCACTGTGGCGAATGCGCCAACTGCGCCGCTGGCCTCCCCTCCTATTGCACCAACTTTTTCGGGGCTAACTTTGGTGGTCGTCGCGCCGACGGTTCCTCCGGATTCAGTTTGGGCGGCGAGCAAATTTCGTCACACTTCTTCGGCCAGAGTTCCTTCGCCGAATATGCCAATGTGTCGGTCAACTCGGTGGTCAAGGTCTCGAAGACCGCACCCCTTGAGGCGTTGGCACCACTGGGGTGCGGGATTCAAACCGGCGCCGGAGCAGTCTTGAACAGCCTGAACCCGGCGGCCGGGTCCTCCATTGTGATCTTCGGTGCTGGAGCCGTGGGGCTGTCAGGTCTCTTGGCCGCCGTTATTGCCAATTGCACGACCATCATCGCCGTCGACGTGCACGAGAGTCGACTGACTTTTGCCCGCGAGCTGGGTGCGACGCACACGATCAATGCCGCCGCCACCGCTGATGTTGTCAAAGAGATCCAAAAAATTACGGATGGGGGAGCGCAATACGCTCTGGAGACCACGGGCGTTCCCGCAGTCTTCACCAACATGACAAAAGCGCTCGCCGTTCGCGGCCACGCGGTCGTCGTCGGCGCCGCTGCACTGGGAACAAATGCCAACTTCGACATTGGGTCGCTCCTCCCCATGGGGATTACCGTCACCATGGTCGTTGAGGGTGATTCCGTGCCCTCACAGTTTGTTCCGCAGTTGGTCGATCTCTATGAGCGTGGACTATTTCCCTTTGACAAGCTCACCAAGCAGTATGCGTTCGCCGATATCAATCAGGCATTTGACGACTCGGCCGCCGGGATTACGCTCAAGCCCATCGTGATCTTCTAGGGAGGGCTCCGATGGATGCAACGAGGTCGGCGCGAACCGCCGTCAATTTAGCTTCATTTCTTTCCGCTTGGCGGATGCAGTAGCTCTGCAAGACGTCTGATTGTCCAATCTGCCCGTCACGGATTTTGGCCGACGCATCCGTGAGCTGAAGGGGGCTCTGCCCGTGAATTCTTGCATGGCGCTGGCAGCCCACTTTCCTGTGGCCAACCTTTGGAGATTGTGACGACCTGTCGGATTCGTTCTATTCCAAACTGTTTCTTCAGTGAAGAGTTTCGTCGTCATGTCCTTCTCGGTTCCGATGGCCGTGCGAGCAACGTTGAGACAGCAATGTCTCGACTCAGGACTAGGCCGGAGCTAAGACAATGTCAAAGCGCGTTCGTGACCATGGCAGGCCCCCTACATCCCTGCCATCAGGCGTGGGCGTGTCACCTCGTTGGATATCAAAGTGTTTGATGAGTGATTCCTTCACGCCAAACACGCTGTCGCTAATCAACAAGTCGTCTCCGGCGAC
The DNA here is from genome assembly GCF_014137865.1 of Alpinimonas psychrophila. Lineage (GTDB taxonomy): Bacteria > Actinomycetota > Actinomycetes > Actinomycetales > Microbacteriaceae > Alpinimonas > Alpinimonas psychrophila. The sequence goes on from NZ_JACGWU010000003.1 coordinate 28,871, forward strand.
GAATATGTGGGTTATAAGTTTCCGTTTGTGCAGTGCGGTTACCATGAAATGCAAGTGTGCTGCCCGCATGGGGGACCGGCCCGTTGCTTCAAGCAACATGCCGACAGGTCCATCGTGAGGAATTGGATACGGTGTGGGGGTCAAACCCCAAAATGAATATTTTCCTTTCGGATCGGCATAAAGATGCGCCCGACCGGCAACTCGACCGTCAGCGTATTGAACATCGTAGAGCCCGTCGTCGTCAGCTTCCCAAACCTCAATTCGAGCACCTCCAATTGGGTTGCCCTGAGTATCACGAACGGTTCCTTCCACCCAGCAAAGTTGGCCCGGTGCACCCCCGGTGATGTCTCCACCTATTTTGATGGGCGGAGCATTTTTTACGAAAAAAGGGCCGAACACCGTTGCTTCAGTCGCACTCCCTGATGCCTCATTGTTGACAGCTACCGTTTGCATGGATATTCCAAGAACGTCTGATAGGAGAATGAATTCTTGGCGACGTTCATCTGTCATGTGTCCCACGGCGGTCAGGAAATCAATCATGCTGCCCCATTCGGATTCTCCCAATCGAACATCGCGAACAAAGTTGTGGAGGTGTTGGACCAACTTCTGCATAACTTCTCGTAAACGGGGATTTGAAGTTTTTTCAAACGACGCAATGACGGCATGAACAAGTTCCTCTTCGCGTTTCGATTGATCATCGGAAATATTGGTCGTCGACATTTTTACCTTTCGTCGTTCGAGACTGGCGTTTCGCCGGCCCAAGCGGTGTGGAGCAATTCAATGAGATTTTCTCGAGATACTTTGCGGGGGTTGCTTTCAGGAATTAGAGGAAAGATAATTTCCGACGCTTCCTCAATGTTGGATTCCTCGAAGCCCAAGTCTTTAAGCCCTGTGGGAACGTTAAGCGCTGCACGCAGCAGATTCAGGCCCTCGAGCCCGCTTGATGCCCCAAGAGCATAAGCGATGCGCTGATTCGCCTCCTCAGCAAACGGTGCGTTGAAGGCTAAGACATATGGCAATACCGAAGCATGGGTCTGAGCATGAGGGAGGCGGTAAGTTCCGCCAAGGACATGGCAAATCTTATGATGCATCCCTGATCCTGCCGATGCAAAGGAAGCCGCTGATAGGTAGGCTCCATAGAGAGCTAGCTCTCGGCCTCTTTCGCCCGAGGGATTCCTGAGGATCATAGGTAGTCCTGACGCAAGCGCACGGATTCCCTCAGTCGCCAAAGCCTGGTTGATGGGGTCCGCCCCCGGAGCCCACATCGAGTCAATACAATGAGCAATTGCGTTCATCCCCGACGCGATGGACAAATCAACTGGCAAGGAGTACGTCAATTGTGCGTCGTAAACTACCGCAACGGGAAGGACTTTGATGTCGCTACCAGTGGTCTTTCGGGTTGCTTCAGTCAGCCCCCACACATTGGTTGCTTCTGACCCCGCGTAGGTCGTTGCTACCGCAAGAATCGGGATCCCAGTAGTCAAGGCAATCGCTTTAGCCAGACCGGTCGCTGATCCGCCCCCAACAGAAATTATGAGGTCGATGCCGTTGTCCGTTGCCGCTTTTCGGGCAGCCTCTGCACCCTCAATGGGGACATGTTGGACGACGTCGTCACAAGTTAGAGCAATCGAAATCCGGGAGGTCACCGTCCTAACAATTTCCGATTCCAGAGAGGTCGCAACAAGCATCACCTTGCGGGAACCCTGTCGCGCGACTTCTTCGGCTACGTTAATTGCGGCTTTTCCACTTCCGAAGAGAAGTCGCTGACCGAGGGTTTCATGGGTGAAATTAAGTCCCATACTATAAAGACCTTCCTGCCTAGGCTTTGGTGTTGAGCGTCAATTGGGAAAATTTCGGAATCTAACGTTGATCATCGAAGTTGTGTCAACACCGCCGATTTTGTTGGCGACCTCAATTAGAACGGACTGGTCCTAAAAAACGAGGGAGATTGCATCGAATTACGTAACGTGAATTACTAGCTACGTTGAGCAGGAATTCGGGCACTCCCCGTCAATCCAGACGGAGGCATGACTTTTTCCTCACTAACCCAATGGGAACAGAAGGTCGTTCTGAGGGATGTCGTTTGGGGCCTCGTTCGTAGAAGATTAGCCGAGATGCGCGCGACTCGGCGGCTAAAAATTTAATGGTAGCCGCGCTCTGTTTTCTCAACAATTGCCTTCGCTTTAAGGCCACAATACTTTCTTGCGAAAAAATCGGTTGCTTCGGGGACGAAGCTGGCCTCGCCCCCGAAGCTACCGTTTTCGGAAAGTTTCCTATTTGTTGGACATCACTTTTGTCGCGGATTTCTCGTTCATATAGCCTTCCTTTTGATCCTGCGCCTTGGCATATTCGGGTTGAAAGCGGACGCTAGCATAATGCGATGCTTTCTCAGCTTCCTCTGCACGTTTACCTAGTTCAGCGGTATCTCCAAAGCCGAGAACATCTCGAGCCAGCTGCGTCAAGGGCCCGTCAACTTGGTATTCCGTGCGTTGCATAGTGAGCAAGTTAATGAGGTAAAGGGGTGTTCCATTGAACTTCTCGAACATTTCGTGCCGAGCGCCCCACTCTGACAGGAATCGTTCACTAATCTGGCGGAAGATTTTAATGCGGTCGCGGGCGCTAATTTCAGACCCACGTAACGCTTCCTCTAGCTTGGGCCCAATATATGGGTCATCCAATTCTCTCTTTGTCGGTTGAATAACAACACCTCGGCCGCAAAAATCAATTAGTAGGTTAACCATGTCGTGCTGGTTTTCCAGATAGTGGGCACGACCAAAATCGATAAAAATATTGTTTGGTTTGTATAAGCCGCCAGGCGTGTGAAACCCAGTCTCTTCAGCCGCAATCATGAATGCGCGGCAAGTCTCACGAAAACGAATCAACTGAGCCAGTTGTGACTGAACCAAAGGGTTCGTTGCCGTGCCTAGCGATTGTGTAATTAGCAGGGCTAGGCCCACCATGAGCTCTGCATGGACAACTTGGCGAACTTGGGTTTCGAGATGTACCCAGTCGAATTGACGTTGAGGATACCATTTTGCGTGGTCTGGGTTGCCAATGTGCTGAACCTGGTCCCACGTAATGAGAACGTCATCAAAGTAGACCATGCCATCCAGTTCATCGCCGATACTGGCCAACGGGTGATCGTATGGATCGGCATCTGGAAGTGCGCGGGACTCGCGTGCAACGATTGAAACCCCAGGCGTTGCAACCGGAATAAGTGCGTACAGAGTTTGTTCTGAAGTTTGCCCCGGTCGCCAAAGGTTACCAATCAGAAGATGATTTACAAAAGGAATTGCCGTGCCAATCGCCTTCCAACCTCGAACAATCACGCCTTCGTCGTTCTCCTCGATTACGCTCAGCATGGGTGTTTCGGCCATGGCATCGTCGCGGCCGCGGTCATATTGAACATCTAGAAACATGGGCGAAATGGCATGATCCAGACTCGTAACCATGTCCCACTGCCGTTGGATGTTCCCGGTGAGATCACGCTGACCGTTCTTGAAAATTGAATTTCCTGCCCAGGGCTCCTGATCATCAACCTGTGTAAACATCACGACGTTCATCCCTGCCGGGGGCCTCGTAAAAATGCCACCTTTGAAATGCCGAAACATGAAATCGGCATAGTTACGTCGACGGACTATATCTTCCTTCGAGCGGGGCAAGAACCAGTGCATCGATTGACGATTTCCATCGTCATCGATAAATGTGCACAGATCTTGAAACTCGGGGTTTAGATGTAAATCGTAATAGTCCGCAATTGCGTGGGCGTATCCCTTTGTCTTGGGGTGGGTTGTGATGTCATCAATGACTTCGCCGCCCACGTAAACTTTGCGTCCATCTTGAAGTGACTCAAGGTATTCTTTTCCGGTTCGCATTCGAACACTCCTCAACATTAAATATGGCCCACATGGGCTTTCTTGAAGCATGACGAGTGAAGCGTTAACCTAGGGGAAATTTGTCGCTTGGAATTGCTCACGCCGTGGGATGGACGATTATGTTGGGTTGCGGTCTCAGATAGGGACCCCCATGTTGCTTGGCGAGCAGATTTCGTCGAATTGGTGCTCGCTAAGGTCGCAACAGAAGAAACAATTCTTTTGTAGCAGAGGAAGGAACTAAGCTTCCTTCAGCCAAAGCGGCTTCGCAGCGGAGATAAGAAGACGTCACAGCATCGGCATCACCAATTGCATTGCTCACTCGCATCATCATTCTCCAAGCGCGTTCTGAGTAAGGGTCTCCTGCCAGCGACGCTTCCGCCATCTTTTTAGCCTGTTGATATCGTTGTGCCGCAAAACAAATTGCTGCGCCAGCAAGGCTAGCGGTCACGGCTTTTTCTGACATCGATGAACGCCGACCGTCGGCCCAAGAGGATTCAATTCTCGGTAAGTACTCACCTTTGTCAAAAAGAGCTAAGGCCCGCACGAGGAGCTGTAGTTTGTCTTCTCCTTGGAGGCGGTTGGCTTCTAGGAGGAGACTCTCGAATTGAGTCGACTCACTTGTTATTGAAACCACCCCTGTAAAAGAAAGCACATCTCCTACAAAGGAAGGGCCCAATCCAGGAGGCATCACCTCGCGAAGACGATGAACTGCTTGCCTCAAATAAGCTCGTGATGAATCATTGTTTTCCCCTTCGAACAAAGCTTTGAGCGCCTCCGATCGTGTCACGCTGTGATTCGGCGAAGTCGCCAAGAGCGCGATCAGGGCGAGACTCTTGGCGATACGTGGTTTGACGCAAATACCTCCAACTTCAAGGGACGTCTCACCAAATTCCTGAAGTAGTAGCCAAACTCGACTCTGACTTTGACCCTTTAAATCACGACCCATCAAGGAGCGGCCGAGCTCATGCCACTCTGAGTCAACGTCAGTTTCGACATCAAGCCTCCTCGTCACCACGGCCTCGAAATCGGCTAGTGCAAGAAGGAGCTGATGATTAGATCCTTGTTGTTGGGCTGCGGCTAGAGCCCAATCCGTCGCAATGTCAGCCGCGTCTGAATTTCCAGAACGCCATTCCGCCTCGGCCAGGTACACGGCTGCAGAGGGAAGATCGATGATTCTTTGTGCCCTGTTCATGCTTTCCACTGCACGCCTTAGCGATACAAGCGCGAGCCCATCATGATCGCCCATTAGAAGGTTGGCCAGACCGCGCCACATATCAACAGCCTCGTTGATGAAATTGTATTTTCGGTTGCTTGCCTCTTCGACTTGATTGAGGAGAAAAATTGCCCTCTCCGTGTTACGTTGCAATTTGAGTTCGAGCTTAACTTCTATCAGGATATTGAGCCACTCAAAAACTATCGAACCGCTTGCTTTAATGTGATTGCGGCCGATTACTAGGGCGTGACGCGCTTCATCCACTCGTTGCAGATCTATCATGAGTTCAGGCCCAACAATGCCGTGTAACCAAGATAGTGAGTGGGCATGAAGGTCGGATCGTGCGTAGACATCGAGTGCTTCGGTCAAGCGACCGGTTGCCCGTAGGACGCCGATACGCCACGGAGCAGATACTGCAGCCGCCCACGGAGATTCAGGCTCTTGCGCCATTTCCTTCAAGCGCCCGTGAGCGAAATGAACCCGCATTACGAGTGCGTCGAGGGGGCCGCCCGTTAGTTTGATCCCTTTGTCAAATTCTGTAGCGTAGTTCTCGTTCAGAAGAGTCATCAGGTACCTGACGGCCGCCACTTCTGGAGTTAGTGGCGCCTTAGCCATAACAGATTCCATGTCGAGTATGCGGTTAAGGTGCCAGTACGACCAGGCCATCATGCTTGCGCCCACGGCAGACGTTGAAGCAAACTCGTCCCGCTGTTTTGCTATTTCCAGAGAGTCCGAAATATCACAGGCCAACCCGTAATTCTCTCTTGATATGGCAAGAAGAAGCTGTGGCAAGGCAAGACGAGGATCATGTTCACCGAATGAGGTGACGAACACCCCCAACCATCGGTCAGCGATCGCAAAATCCAGACGATCAATAATTCCGCCAATAACTGCCTCAGCAGGAATTAGTGCCTTGTCCAAATCCCCGACAAGCATGTACTGTTCAACCGCCTCCTCGTGATGCCCTTCGGTCAGGAGCAGGTCACCGTACAGAGATCGTCGGTAAGCGACTTCTTTGGGCTCGCGCCGCTCGAAAAGAGCAATGAGGTACTCACGAAAACGAGGGTGACATCTCATTCCCTCATGCCCGACCACCCACGAGACTGGTAAATGTTTCGTGCGAAGGCCCATCAAGATTTGTGGGCTCCGTCTTTCCTCAAGGGCCGTGGCCCGGCTTGGAGTGACTTCATCTAGTAAAGATGTACCTATGAGAAATTCGCGCTCGACTGGGTCGAGTCGGTCAAGAATTTGCGATGACAAGTAGCCGTGAAGCGGATCTGACTCTCCACCGACACCGATGATATTCTGTCGCGAGCGCCAAGATTCAAAAAGGATACCGGCGACCCAGCCGTTAGTCACTTCCATCGCGTGAATCGCGTCGACATCACCCATTTCCATTTTTTGAAGGACGATCACAGCCTCCTCAAGCGTGAATGCGAGATCTTGTTCTCCAATTGCTGCAACCAAGTCGACACCGCTTATCATTCGCGAATCGATCGGAATGTCTGAGCGGCTAAGTAACACAACCTTGAGTGAACTCGGTGCGTACCGGACAAGAGCCTCTATAACGGCAAGTCCACCTGGCGATTCAGTGAGATGCTCCAATCCGTCGACGACGAGGATAAGCGGAAACCCATTTGTGGCATCAACGAGAAGTCCGGCTGCCTCATCATGCGTTATTCGTGCTGCAAGGACCCCGTGGACCAAACCCCTTACCGATTCCACGTGTGATGCAATTGTTGCTTCTAAGTAGACGAGGATGCGACCCGGCGCAGAATCAGCCCAATCAAGCGTCAGCCATGCGACCGGAGTGACTCCGGACTGACATGCCTGAACAACTGCTGTTGTCTTTCCCGATCCTGCGGTCGCGGCCACAATAACTATTTGATTGTCCCGAATGGTATCGCAGATTAATTTAGTAAGTCTCGGGCGCTCCACCAAATTAGCGCCGAGGGGAGGTAACGCAATTTTGGTTCGAATTATCGAGGGCGGAGTGCGCGGAGTGGAGCGCCGTATTGTCCCAATCTCGTCTTTCTTCATTTGCATCACTATTTCGTTTCGGTTAACGCGCGGGGAGACATGCTGTATTCGAGACCCTAACTGGGGTCAAGCGAATATTGCAATGGGGACGCCGTCCCTCTTAGGGGTAAGGAATCAAATGTTGAATCCAGTGACTCAATTTACTTCGGTAGTCGATCGAGACATTTTCCGCGATGTTATATCGAACCTCGTGAGCGGTGTTTCAATCATCAGCTCTCAACGCGGAAACGAGCGATTTGGGGTGACAGCAAGCTCTGTCACATCACTGTCGATGGATCCCGCGTCAATCCTGGTTTGTCTTAACCAGCGCCTAGCCATTACAAATGTGATCTCGGAGACAGGGGTTTTTGCGGTAAATATTTTGGGTGAAGATCATGGACAATTAGCGGCTCAATTCGCAACGAGTCATGTCGATAAATTTCGGGGAACGAACCTGAAGAAAGACAGTCTTGGAAACCCAATACTGGCTGACGCGCTCGCCCATCTTGAGTGTCGCGTCATGGAGAGAAAAGATTACGCAACTCACGCTATTTTTATTGCACAAATCGAATCTGCGTCATCTCGACTCGGCTCTCCGCTGGCCTATTTCCGGAGTTCCTTTGGTCGCTTTGAGGTTGAGTAGAAGTTGCTGGCTTCGTTTTCCGGGTTCTGTTACTAAGAGCAGTCGCCATAAACGTTGAGAAGGATAGGGGGTTATGGGCGTTCAATAACTACTTGATCCCGAACTGCTTCTGAGGTCTCCTCGGCAGTTGAGCATTCATTAATCTAGGTCGGCGGGAAACCGTTTCCCACCTGGCGTAATCGTTATCTGAAAGATCCCTTGGTGAATCGAACAGGGGGAATCAAATCGTGTAGAATTGTATATGATTCGAGAATTGCACGCGTTTCGTTCGTCTGAATAAAGTTAGTTTTGCCGTCATTTTTTTGCCGTACGAAGGAGTACGCAGTGGAACTTTCTGCAACCGTGAAGCACCCAGATGTGACGGTCCTGTTCTCAACGGACAATTTCTCTGAATGGCGACACGCAATATCGCAGGCCTTCGTGCCGCTTCACGTCAGTACAGGGCATGCCGAGAACTTCATGGGGAAGATTCGTTCGCGCTCCATGGGCGATATTTTGATTAGTGAAATAACCGCCGGGCCTCACCAAGTGGAGCGAACTCCAGCGCTTATTTCTCGCAGTGAAAAGCGTTATTACAAGCTCTCCTTGCAGCTATCGGGTACGGGACTGCTGATTCAGGACAACCGCGAAGCGATTTTGCGCCCGGGAGATATCGCGATTTACGACACGGATCGACCGTACACACTTACGTTTGACCGTGATTTTCGGTCTCTCGTGGTGATGTTTCCACAGACGCTCATCGACCTCCCCAGGGATGCTGTTAGCCGATTGACGGCGACCCGAATCCCCGGTGACGAAGGCCTCACTCGCCTGGTCGGACCGTTCCTCACTCACTTGATGAGGAACATGGACCGCCTCACTGGACACAGCGGGATGCGCCTGGTTCACAACACTCTGGACCTAGTCTCGACGGTCTTGCATAGTGAACTTGATTCGCGCGGAGGTGAGAATCAGGCTAATCATCGGGCCACGAGGGTTCAAGAAATTCGCGCCTATATTGACGAGCACCTTTCGGATCCCGATCTCAGTCCTGCCCGAATTGCTGCCGTCAGCTTCATCTCCACGCGCCATCTCCACGGTATTTTTAAGGACCAGGAAGTCACCGTTTCGGCTTGGATCCGTGGCCGTCGGCTGGAGAATTGTCGCCGGGACTTGGCCGATCCTCTGTTTTTCAGCACATCCGTCGCTATGGTTGGTGCTCGTTGGGGTTTCACGGACGCCTCCCATTTCAGCAGGCTTTTCCGGGCGACTTTTGGCCAGACGCCGAGCGACTTCCGAATGCGCGAAATGGAAGAGTTCCGCCGCACACGGCAGGCGAGCTGAGGGGGCAGCACCTTCTGCACTGACTGGCGGTCGGGATATCGTCTCGCTCCAACTCTCACAAGAACCTACGAGACGGGATTCCGCTCCTTGGTGTGCCGGTTTCCTCAGAACTTCCTGGACCTTCCCAGAGAGTCAATCTTTCAATTAACCGCGACACGTTTCGAAGCGTCCTCCGAAGTTGCCCAACTTGTCGGTCCGTTCCTCACCCAAGCGGCTGATGCCATTGACTTGTTCCAGGCAACCAGCAGAGCCCGCCTGATGCACAATGCGGTCGATCTAATTTCTACGCTCCTCCACGAAGAATTGGGCCTACGCGTGGGCAGCAGTCTGACGCGCAAACAGTCTGCCTTGATGGCGCACGTCAATGTCTATATTGATGGGCACCTTTTGGACCCCAGTCTGCGACCCCCTTATGTGGCGCGGGCAAGTTATACTTCGACCCGTTACCTCCATGCAATCTTTCTCGCTCAGGGGGTGAGCGTTTCGACTTGGATTTGCATCCTCCGATTGTCACGTTGCTATCGCGATTTACTCGACCCACTTCTGGTGGAAATATCGATTTCTGCGACAGCGAATCGGTGGGGTTTTACGGACTCGTCTCAGTGCCGTCAAGTTTTCCGAAAGTCGTGCAGAGAATCTGCTCGCGACATCCGGAAACGAACTTCGCTCTCAGACAACTGCACTGCTCCACGGGACTAGAAGGACACATTTCTGGATCCTAATCTTTATCCACAGGACTGGAAGTGACGATGATGTCATTTTTTTCGGAGCTTCAGGTCTTTGCACGATTTTGCAAACGTAACTCCGAAAAGTGAAACGTTGTTGTTTCGCACCAAACCGAGAGGCATCACACATGCACATCACAAAGAAAGTTCTTGCAGTAGCCGGCATTGCCGCCGCATCGGCTTTGATTCTGGCGGGCTGTTCTAGCACGTCAACCAGCACCGGCGGCACCGCAGCCACGGGTATCCCCATCATCGTTTCGGGTATCAGCACGCTGTCCGTTTTCCCCGAAGCTCCTCAAGCAGCTCAGGCCGTCTTTGACGAGTACAACGCTGCGGGTGGCTTCAATGGCCGCCCCATCGCTTACACCGTCTACGACGATAAGATTGACCCCGCCGTCACCGCAACGGCCGCGAAGGATGCACTCGCTGCTGGCTCGGTAGCCATGGTCGGTTCCTCCTCGCTTCTCGAGTGCGGCGTGAACTACAAGACATGGCAAGACAATAGCGTCGTCTCCTACCAGGGAACTGGTGTTGACCCCTTCTGTTTCGCTACCCCCAACATTGCTCCTGCCAATGACGGCCCTTTCTTTGACATCTACGCCACGGCGTGGAACGCCGTCAAGGTTGACGGTGCCAAGAGCGCTTGTATCCTTGCTGCAACTGCTGACCCCGCAACGAAGCTTGCCTACGAGCAGACGTTCAAGGACTTCGAGAAGGCAACGAACACCAAGTTCGCCTACATTGATGACTCTGTCGGCTACGGTGCCGATTACACCGCCGCAATCACTAACTTGCTCGGCAAGGGTTGCGACGCCGTCATCATGGGTGGCGTCGGTCCCGACGTCACGGGAATGATCTCGGCAATGACGGCCCAGGGTTCCAAGCTTCCTGTCTACGTTCAGACGTCGTGCTACTACCCAGACTTCGCTGCCGGTGTTGCTTCCTACGGTGGCAAGGTTTCGGTTCCCGCTGAGTTTGCTCCATTGGATGACCCCGCAAACGCAGACTTCTCGGCTCTCATGGCTGCGAAGAATGTCACGCCGTCCTCCTTCGCACAGGGTGGCTACCTCGCCGCTAAGGACTTTATTTCCGCCCTCGAGCGCACCACAGGTGACGTCACGGCCAAGTCGGTCATGGCTGCCGCAACCTCGCAGACGGAAGCAAACTCGAGTGGAATGCGCGGTAACCCCTGGATCTTCGGACCCGGAACCTCGCACCAGGCGAACGCTGCAACGTACCGAATTGATATCGCTCCCGGATCCGGTGTATGGGCGAATGTCGGCCCATGGCTCCTCGGAGACACCATGAAGTGGGTCAACACGGTCGTCCCGTCCTAACATGAGTCACCGCGAGTAATTCGCACAAGCTGTGGGGGCGTTCTCGCCCCCACAGCACCTCTGTTTTTGTCTCATTGTCGAGGCCTCTCAACACGTTCTTTTTATAGGAGTTCACATGTGGTTGAACAACGTCGTCGCTGGCCTTACGCCCGGCGCGACCTACGCCATCGTGGGAGTATTGCTGACGCTCATGTCGCAGCTAACCCGCGTTGTTAACTTCGCCCAGGTCGCCGTCGGGATGTTCGGCGGATATATATCCCTGACGCTCGTCACCAAGATGCATCTGCCGATTTTCGTTGGCGTGATCGGAGGCATCCTCGTAGCGGCGCTGCTGTCGGCTCTCCTTGGCTGGATCATTGCAACGTGGCTTGCCGAGGCCTCGACCTCTGCTCGCTCGGCGGTGACGGTCGCGGCGCTACTCTTTTTAATCTCGCTCGCCTTCATTTTGTTCGGTTATCGAAATCAGCCCTTCCCTACTCTGGTGGCAGGTCCAATGTTTACGCTCCCCGGTGGGGCGGTGGTCAGCAAAGTAACGGTGCTTGTCATTGGTTTGGCAATCGTCATCACGGTTGGTTCATGGGCATTCCTCAAGTTCACTGCATTTGGAGTCAAGCTCCGGGCAGTTTCGGATCGTCAAATGGCGGCCGAACTTCTTGGCATTAACGTCAAAATGTTGAACGTGAGCGTCTGGTCCATTACGGGCGCCATCGCTGGCCTGACGGTGGCCCTGGTGGGCCCTACTGCGAGCAACGACTACGTGACGGTCTCGACTTTGGTTATTCCCGGCGCCGCCGCCGCCCTCGTTGGCGCATTCAAAAGGATGGATCTTGCTCTCGTGGGCGGTCTTGCAATCGGCGCCATTCAGGGCCTTTTCTCAGGATTCCCCAACCTACTCATTGTTCGGGACTGGGTTCCCATCATTTTCATCATCTTGTTCCTCTTGTGGAACCAACGGAAGGAAGTATGGGATGTTGCGCGTTAGGGTCGCTTCTCAAGAAAAATGGTGGCTTCCCTTAGCCATCGGTGGGATTGCCATCGTTGTGGGAATCCTTATTGCCGTCATCGTTCCCGCTGACTCCCTCTTTCGTCCGACCACCATCCTCGTCGCCAGTATTTCGCTCATGGGCTTGGGCGTCGTAACCGGCACCGCCGGCATGATTGCCCTGTGCCAACTCTCGTTCGCCGCTGTTGGTGCGTGGATTGTTGAGTGGCTCTCGGTCAACGACGTGTGGGGCAACATCTTCGGCAATTTTTCCTTCGTTGTCTACATGTTGATTGCCGGTGTTGGAACTGCCGTCATCGGTGTCATCGTTGGACTCCCGGCGTTGCGATTGCGCGGCGTAAACCTTGCCGTTATCACCCTCGGTATTGCGGCAGCATTTGACCTCACCCTCCAGAAGACGTCGTTCCCGGCGCTGGTGGGCGGCAAGCACATTGCTCGTCCCTTTGGCCTTGGATCCGACTTCGGCGGTGACCGCGGAATTTTCATCTTTGCTGTCGTGGTCACGGCCGCTGTCGCCATCGGCGTCACGTACCTCCAGCACAGTCGTTGGGGTTCCTCGTGGAAGTCTGTTGCTTTCTCTGAGCGCAGCACGGCATCCGCGGGTACCAGCGTTCAGTTCGCCAAACTCACGGCGTTCGGCGTGAGTGCATTCCTCGGCGGCATCGCCGGGGCTCTCTTTGACAGCCAGATTACGCAAGCCAATTACTCGAGCTTCTCGCCACTGCAGTCATTGGGAATGTATGTCCTCAGTGCCGTCGTCGGGTCGCACCTTATCGACATGGCACTCCTCGGTGGCATCCTCTTTGTTGTCATTCCTTGGATACTTCAGCTTCTTAAAGTCCCCCTCGAGTGGTCGACGGTTGTTTTCGGTGTTCTGGGAATCCAAGCTCTGACCACCGGGTCCAATTTGGGAACGGATATTCGAAACGCATTCCGCAAGCGTCGCGGTAAAGCTCTCGTCCCGGTCGAGGTGGGAATTGCCTCGAGTGAGGCTGTTGCTGCCGTCCAGATTCCTCGGGGAACAGGCAAAGTTTTGCTCGAGGTCACGGGGCTCACGGTGGCATTTGGCGCGGTGAAAGCATTGACCGACGTGAATATTTCGGTGGAAGAAGGAACAATCTTGGGGCTTATCGGCCCCAACGGGGCAGGAAAGTCGACGTTTGTTGACGCTCTCACGGGATTCCTTCCTCAGCACGGCGGAACCGTCACTCTCGATGGCATCAGCCTCGACAAGCTCGCTCCCAACCGCATTGCGCGAGTCGGACTACGGCGCACGTACCAACAGGACCGGGTACCGCCGACGTTGAGAGTCGGGGCATACGTTCGTTTCGTTTCTCGGGGGCAATCAAGCCCGACCGAAATCGCAGAAATCCTGCAATTCTTCGCGTGCCCCGTGGCCAGCACGCCCTTGAGCTTGGTCGACGTGGGAACGCGTCGCCTCATCGAGGTGGCCGCGAGCATCGCAGCAAAGCCCAAGGTGTTGCTTCTGGATGAGCCTGCTGCCGGTCTCTCGCATGAAGAGCACATCGCTTTCGGGGATCGGCTTCGCCAGGTACCCTCACGCTTTGGCGTTACGATCTTGCTCATTGAGCACGACCTCGACCTCGTGCGGAGCGTTTGCTCCAGTCTTACGGTGTTGAACTTTGGTGAAGTCCTGGCAACCGGTTCACAGGAGAGCGTGCTCTCCAACCCCGATGTTCTCAAGGCCTACATGGGCGAAACGGAGCTCCTATGACACTCAAATTGAACGACGTGACGGTGAGTCGCGGCGTGGGCCCCGTCATCTCCAACGTCACCCTCGAGGTGACGCCCGGAGAGGTCACGACGGTCGTCGGCCCAAATGGGGCCGGCAAGACGAGCCTGCTCGAATCTCTTTCGGGGGTCATTGGCATCAGCGGTGGTTCGATTGAGCTCGACGGTGTGGACATCTCCAAGATGTCGCGCCGCCGCCGGTCTCACGCCGGCCTCGCTCACGTGCAACAGGGACGCATGATCTTCCCGTCGTTGACGGTCAAAGAGAACTTGCAACTCACTGCCAGTACCAAGGCTGACATGGATGGTGCGCTGGCTCTCTTCCCGGAACTGGAGAAGCGTCTGGATAGTGCTACCGTCCTCCTCTCCGGTGGCGAGCAGCAGATGGTCGTTTTGGCGCGTGCTTTTGCGGCGAAGCCCAAGTACCTGCTCCTTGATGAGATGTCCTTGGGCCTCGCGCCGGTGGTCTTTTTGCGATTGATCCCCATCATCGAGCAGATCGCGAAGACCGGGGTGGGAGTTCTCCTCGTCGAACAATTTGCACACTTGGCCCTCAAGATTGCGAGCGATTCCCTGGTCATTACCAGCGGCCATGTTTCCTATCACGGCCCAGCCGATGCTCTTCTCAAGGACCCTGATCTCCTCAAGAAGGCTTATCTCGGGTAGTCGGGATGGAAAATATCCCACGGTGGCGTGAACCTGTACGCGATGTGCTCGCTCGCGAAGAACACTCAACCGTGTCGCCTCCGGCCTTCATGGAGTGATCTGTGAGGGCCGGTTTCCCTTATCCCGCCCCACCTTGTCAAACCCCGCGCAATTCTCAGCGAGTAGGCTTGAAGCTTCGAAGGAGAAATGACAATGACGATGATTTCCGAAGCCGAACTTTTGGCCCTGGTCCCCACGCAGCTGTACATCAACGGTGCGTGGGTTGACGCAACGGGCGGCAAGACTCTTCCCGTCTATGACCCGTCCAACGGCAAACTCATTGCCACCATTGCGGATGCCAGTCCCGCGGACGGTAAAGCAGCGCTCGACGCCGCTGTGGCGGCTCAGGACTCCTGGGCACGCACGCCCGCACGCACGCGGAGCGACATCCTGCGCAAGGCCTTCGACCTTGTCCAGACGCACAAGAACGAGTTCGCTCTGCTGATGACCATTGAGATGGGTAAGCCCTTCAATGAGGCTCTCGGTGAGGTGGGGTATGGCTCCGAGTTCCTTCGCTGGTTCAGTGAAGAAGCAGTGCGCGTGCAGGGGCGCTACGGTAGCAATCCCGAAGGCACGGGTCGTGCCATCATCACGCAGATGCCCGTCGGCCCCTGCTTCCTTATCACTCCGTGGAATTTTCCCCTCGCCATGGCAACGCGCAAGATTGCCCCGGCCCTCGCCGCCGGCTGCACGGTAGTCATCAAACCCGCCAGCCTGACCCCGCTGACCACGCTGTACTTCATGAAGATCCTCGAGGAGGCCGGCGTTCCTGCTGGCGTCGTCAACGTCTTCACGACCTCGACTACCGCTGCTGTTTCGGATCCCATTATCGCCGACAAGCGCCTCCGCAAGCTCAGCTTCACCGGGTCCACCGGTGTGGGCCAGGCTCTCATGCGTCAGGCCGCCGACAACGTTCTGCGAACGTCGATGGAGCTCGGCGGCAACGCCCCGTTCATCATCTTCGACGATGCCGACCTTGACAAGGCTGTGGAAGGCGCGCTCGTAGCGAAGTTCCGCAACATCGGTCAGGCCTGCACAGCGGCCAACCGTTTCATCGTGCACGAGTCGCTGGCCGAGGAGTTTGCCAAACGCATCACTAAGCGCGTCTCCGAGTTCACAATGGGCCGCGGCACGGAGGAGGGTGTGACCATTGGGCCCCTCATCGATAACAAAGCCGTTGCCAAAGCCGACGAGCTTGTTCAGGATGCCCTCACCCGCGGCGCGACCCTCACCACCGGGGGGCACAAAGTCGAAGGCGCTGGAAGCTACTACGAGGCAACTGTGCTGACCAATGTGCAAGCCGGCAGCAAAATTCTGAAAGAAGAAATCTTCGGGCCCGTGCTCAGTATCGTCACTTTTAAGACCGAAGACGAAGCCATCGACATTGCCAACGACACCGAATACGGTCTCATCGGCTACGTCTACACGGAGAGCCTGTCTCGCTCGCAGCGTCTCATTGAGCGCCTGCAGACAGGCATGATGGGCCTGAACGCTGGGGTCATCTCCAACGCTGCCGTTCCCTTCGGCGGAGTGAAGATGTCGGGCCTTGGTCGCGAGGGTGGGTTCGAGGGAATCCACGAGTACCTCTCGACCAAGTACACGATGACACCGAACCCTTTCGCCTAAGGAATCACTTCGCACGACAGTCTGCGTTATGCAGTATTGACAACAATGGGCTCCATCTCTGGAAGGGGCCCATTGTTGTGTCTGGAGTGTTTAGATCAGGAGCAGAATCTTGCCGATGTGATTCGACGATTGCATCAGCAGTTGGGCCTCGCGGGCATCCTTGAGGGGAAACGTCGCGTGGGTGAGGGGTTTGAGCGCCCCATTCTCGTAGAGCGGCCAGATGATCTCACGGACCTCCCGCAAAATATCGGCCTTGTCTTCGAGCGTTCGTGCCCGGAGGCCGGCAGCCGAGAGCGTGCCGCGCACACGCATGAGGGCGCCCATTTTGATCGTGGCGTCTTCACCGCTCATGTTGCCGATGCTCGCGATGTGGCCCCCCAGAGCGAGGACAGCGATGTCGCGGGCAATGTAGGGCCCACCGACGTGATCGAGAACCCGCGTGACTTTAATGCCATCCCGTTTTAGCCTCTCGGCGAAGTCCTCTGAGCGATAGTTGATCGCGACGCTCGCGCCCAGCGCCACACTGGCGGCTACCTTCTCATCCGTGCCGCAGGTCGTGACCACCTTGTATCCGAGAGCCACAGCGAGTTGGGTACCGAACGTGCCGATTCCGCTGGTGCCACCATGGAAGAGAATCCACGATCCGGAAGGCGGCAGGGTTCCCCGAAAAATATTGGACCACACGGTGGCAGCCACCTCGACGATTCCCCCGGCATCCGTGACGCTCATGCCACGCGGAACCGGGAGAACGTGGGAGCTCTCGGCAAGGGCATACTCTGCGTATCCACCGCCACCGAGCAAAGCGCAGACGCTGTTCCCCACGGCCCACTCGGTCACACCGTCGCCCAAGGCTGCAATCTCTCCGGAGACTTCGATGCCGAGAGTATCGGTGACACCAGCTGCAGGGGGATGCGACCCTTCGCGCTGATAAATATCGGCGCGGTTGATCCCCGCGGCAGCGACCCGAATCAGTACTTGACCGGGGCCGGGCACCGGGATCTCAACGTCAACAACGTTGAGAACTTCTGGACCACCGGGTTTAGATGCTACGACTGCAAACATGGCTCAAGTCTTACACGAGCAGTTGGTGCTTGGCCAAGTCGCGGTAGAGAGGTGTGCTGACAACCAGCTCGGAGTGCGTGCCGACCCCGACGACCACGCCATTTTCGAGCACAACAATCTGATCGCTGTCGACCACGGTGGACAGGCGGTGCGCGATGATCAACAGCGTGCGATCCACCGAGATCCGGTCGATGGCCTCACGCATGAGCTGCTCGTTCACTCCGTCGAGGCTCGACGTGGATTCATCCAGCAACAGGATGGGGGGAGCGGCCAGCAGGGCACGGGCAATCGCTAGGCGCTGACGCTCGCCTCCGGAAAGCATGACACCCTCCTCGCCCACGGGAGCATCGAGGCCCAGTGCCGTGCGCTCGAGCACCGTCGTGAGGTTCACCTCGTGCAGCACCGCGATGCACTGCGCGTCGGTGGCGTCGGGGGAGCCCAGGCGCAAGTTGTCGCGAAGGGAGCCGGCCAGGACGGGGGCGTCCTGCTCCACGTAACCAATCTGGTCGCGGAGGTCGGTGCGTTCGAGGCCGCGAATATCGATTCCGCCGAGGCTGATCGTGCCCGATGTCGGGTCATAGAAGCGCTCGATGAGAGCAAAAATTGTGGACTTCCCCGAACCGCTGGGTCCCACGAGCGCGGTGCGTTTTCCGTGCGGGACGGCAAAGGAGACGCTGTGCAGGATAACGGGAGCAGTCGGTCGGGGAGTGCCGTCCGCATTCAACCCGGGCGTTCCATCGGCCGCGTCGAGGGCATCGAGTGCGGCACGGCGGGCTGTCTCAATGACAGCGGTCGCGGCATCCGCTCGCTCACGGCGCGATGGCAAGCTGATGCTTTCATCTTCGGCAATGGCGAGTTGAACAAGCGGATAGGAGAACCGAACATCAGTGAACTCGAGGGCGTTGGGGCTCGACGCAATGGCGGCTCGAGCTCCGCCCGGTGCGACGGCGAGAGGGGCAACTTTTCGGTCGAACTCCCCTTCGCTGGGAAGGGCGATGATTTCTTGGATGCGACCGAGCGCACCAAGGGCTGCGTTCACCGAGGTGATGGCGCCGAAGGCCTGGCCCAGCGGCATGATCATCATGAAGAGGAACAAGATGAAGGTGACGAGCTGAGCTACGGTGATGGAACCGTCGGCCACGCGGAATCCGCCGACGCCGAGCACCGTGAGGAATGCGATCTGCATGGCGATTCCGGCGATGGGAACAACCAGGGCTGAGATGCGCGCGACTTTGATGCCCATGCGCCAGGCGCCCTCGGCTTCGGCCTCAACGGTTTTGATTTCTCGCTCGGTGGCGTTCGCCGCGCGGACGGTCCGAACGGAGGAGATGGCACGCTCAACCGAGGCAGCGAGCTCGCCCACCTTTGCCTGAGCCTTGCGACTGGCGACCCGGATGCGCCGTGACAGGAGCACGACGACGACCACGGCAACGAAGACCACCGTTACGGTGAGCCCCAGTAACACGGGATCGATCAAAATCATCGCCACGAGCGCGCCGACAAAGGTCAGAGAGCCTCCAATGGCCTCCACGAGGCCCTGCGTGAGGACGGCACGAAGGAGAGTCGTGTCGCTACCGACGCGGGAGACGAGGTCGCCCGTGCGACGCGTGTCGAACTCAGCGATGGGGAGCCTCAGAATGCGGCCGACCAGTCGACGGCGGGAGGACAGAACGACGCCCTCACCGGTGCGTTGCAGAAGGTAGTGCTGAAAACCGGTGATGAGTGCAGAAGCAACAACGAGCCCGATGAGGAGCCACACGAGGAAGCCGAGGGTATCGCCCTTGCCTACCAGCGTGATGACTTGACCGACCAAAAGTGGTTGCGCTAGCGATGCGCCGGCACCCAAAATACTGAGCACAATAACAAAGCTGAGTACGCGACGATGCTCCAGCAGATAGGGCATCAACTGACTGAAGCTGGCCTTGCTTCCGGCGCTGGCGGCAGAAGAATCGGCAAAATCGCGGCGGGACCGCGAACGCGGTTCTTTCGTGCGTGAAGTAGACATCCTTGTGAGTCTAATTCGCGTCTAGGGGCGAACGTGAGCGTTTCCCTTGAGGCGAAATGCTGGGTGTTCTACGCGGCCCAGCTGGCCAAGAGTTCCGACAGTGCGACACTGAATTTTGGGTTGTCCGTTCCGCAGACGTACGTGCTGAAATCGGCTTTCTTGCCGTCGCTGTAAGCGAGGGTCACCTTGCTGGTGAGGCCACCGACACAGCCCGTTGAACTGCCGAGAGTATCGGTGACGCCCGGCTGGATCTCGTAGGTCGTGAGGAGCTTTTCGAGGGCGGCAATTTTGGTGCTACTCGTGATGACGACATTTACCGGGGCGGCGTTCGTTCCGGCCTGTGTCTGCGAATACGTCACCTTCGTGATGGTCGCCATGGCGGGTGTCCTGGTGGAGTTCAGCGAGAAGAAGATGACACCAATGATGGCCAACAAAATGATGGCCGCTCCCACCAATACGGCTACGGTGTGGGCCTTGAACCATGCTCCCATGCGACGGTGTTCCTTACTTGCCGGTCCAGGCAACAGCCAAGACAACGTTTAGTGTTGTGAGGCCACCAATGGCCCAGAGAACCCAAGAGGGAGCAACCTCGCGCTTGCGGTAGACGAAGACCAGGGCGACGATGACCAAGAGCACAACAAGCTTGACGGCGATTTTGGCGTTGTTGACTTCTTCACCATCGATGAGGTGCGCCGAGTAGATACCGGTGAGGGCGAGACCGGTGATGAGCTGGAGTAGCGCTCCATCGATCATCCCGCGCAGAACACGGCCCTTGCCCTTCGCAATGTCTTTCACTTGAACCAGGAATGACCCCAGAAGAAAGGAAAGGCCGATGAAGTGAAGGATGACCAGAATGGTCGCGAGAATCTGCATGGCGTCAGCCTAGCGATTTCAGACCGCCACATGAAACTCTTATAGCGCCAAAATGGGGGACAAAAATCCTATTTATGGGAGATGTGGCGAAGAGTAACTGCCGTCGAGAGAGCGGCAATGGCCGCCTCGGCTCCCTTATCTTCTTTCGAACCAGGAAGGCCGGCACGGTCGAGGCCCTGCTGCTCATCGTCGAGAGTGAGCACACCAAAGCCGACTGGCTTGCCCGTATCGAGCATGACGCGCAGGAGTCCATCCGTGGTGGCGCTCGCGATGTATTCAAAGTGGGGAGTTCCGCCACGGATGATGACGCCGAGGGCGACCACCGCATCCGCGCCATTTTCTAGCGCCACCTTGCAGGCCAGGGGAAGCTCGAAACTTCCGGAAACGCGAACCAGAGAGTGCGAGGCGCCATTCTCCTCGAGGGTGCGTTGCGCGCCGGCAATCATGCCGTTGGTGATCACGTCGTGCCACTGGCCGGCGATGATCACGACGTTCATACCGTGGCCATCAACCTTGATTGTGGGAGAACCTTCGCCGCTCATGAGGTGACCTCTTTCTGACCGATCGTGGCCGATTCTAGGGCAGGGAGGTTGCCGGGAAGCTGGTGCCCCATGCGGTCGCGCTTGACCCCTAAGTACTCGGTATTGAATTCTCCTAGGCCAACGACGAGGGGAACGAGGGCCGTGATGCTGATGCCGTGGTCCTCGAGTTGGCGCTGTTTCTCCGGGTTGTTCGACAGCAGCCGGACAGAACGGATGCCCATGTCATCGAGCATGCGGGCGGCCGCCGTGTAGTCGCGGGCATCGGCGGGGAGGCCGAGGGCGAGGTTGGCATCCACGGTATCGAGGCCCGTCTCCTGCAGCTTGTAGGCCTTGAACTTGTTGACCAAGCCAATGCCGCGTCCCTCGTGGCCGCGCATGTACAGCACGATACCGCCCTCGCGGTTAATGGTACGCAAGGCTTCGTTTAGTTGCGGGCCGCACTCGCATTTGAGCGAGTGTAGGGCTTCGCCTGTGACACATTCGGAGTGAACGCGCACGAGGGCATTCTCAGCCGCCGGAGTGCCGGAGACAATGGCGATATGGTCGGCTCCCGTGGAGTGATCGCGGTATCCGCGCATGCGGAAAGTTCCGAATTCCGTGGGAACCGTCGTCTCCACCTCGAACGCAACACGGTAGGTGTCGAGTTCCTCGGCAGAGGGCTCCACGAATGGGTGGATATTGAGCCATTCGATCATCGCGGCAATGGTGGTGACCGGAATATTGTCGCGCTCGCCGAGATCGAGGAGGCCGGGCATCCGCATCATGTCACCGTCATCGGCAACGATTTCGGCGATAACACCCACGGGGGAGAGTCCCGCTAGGCGCATGAGGTCTACAGCGGCTTCGGTGTGGCCGGCACGAACCAAGACTCCGCCATCAACGGCGCGAAGTGGCAGGATATGGCCGGGCCGAATCAGGTCGCCGGGCACAGATTCGGGATTGGCGAGCGCGCGCAACGTCATCGCCCGGTCGGAAGCGGAGATGCCCGTGGTGATGCCAACAGCAGCATCGACGGTGATCGTGTACGCGGTCTTCCGGGAGTCCTGGCTGCGCTCGATCATGATGGGGAGGTTGAGGCGGTCGGCGACATCGCGGGGCATGGGGGCGCACAGGAGTCCGGAGGAGTTTCTGACAATCCAGGCGACACTTTCTTTCGTCGCGAGCTCCGCGGAGGCGATGGCGTCGCCCTCGTTCTCGCGGCCTTCGTCATCGGCGACGATCACGACGCGGCCGGCCCGCAGAGCGGCGAGCACTTGGGGCATGGGGGTGAGAGACATTAGAGACCTTCTGACGGGATAACGGGCGGTGCTGGTGGTGTCGTGATGGATGGTGTCGCGATGGATGTCGCGGCGGGGAATGCTGGAGGAGCTGACGCAAGGGTTTGAAATGCGAGCATGCGCTGCACGTGGCGAGCGACGATGTCGGTTTCAATATTCACGGTATCGCCCACGACGCGCTCGCCCACCGTTGTTGCCAAAAGTGTCTCAGGAATGAACGAAACCTCGAACCATTGATCGATCTCACGGGGGTCGCTCACGTTACTGACCGTGAGGGAGATGCCGTCCACGGCGATGGAGCCCTTATCGGCCACCAATGGTGCGAGCCCCGGGGAAAGGGAGAAACGCACAATGCGCCAATCCTGACTGGGAGTGATCGCGATAACGGTCGCTGTTCCGTCGATGTGCCCCTGGACGATATGGCCACCGAGGCGGTCGCCGGCGCGAGCCGCTCGCTCGAGGTTTACGGCGGTGCCCACGTGGGCTTCGCGCATGGTGCTCATCGCGAGGGTTTGCTCCATGACATCGGCGGTGAAGGAATTAGGGGTTTGCTCGACGACTGTGAGGCACACCCCGCTGACGGCAATGGAATCGCCGTGCTGGGCATCGGCCAAGACCGCGCTACCCGTGATCGTGAACCGTGCCGCGTCGGGCAGCTTCTCGATGGCCGTGATGGTCCCGAGCTCTTCGATGAGGCCAGTAAACATGTCAGGATTCCTTTGCTGGTTGAGCAGTCGTTGTCGGAGCGACCGGTGCTGCGGGTGCTGCGGGTACGTCCGATGATTCGCGCGTTGCGCGCGATTCAGGTGGTGCGGGTTTCGCCGGCTTCGCTTCTATATAAATATCCTCGCCCAATAGCTCCATGGCGATGAGTTTCAGGTTGAGACGTTCGGTGAGCGTGCTGATTCCGAGATCCGTAAGAGCCAACTTGGGCCCCCCAAGGAGCACTGGAGCGAGGTAAATGTAGAAGCGGTCGACAACGCCAGCCTCGATGAAGGCGCTCGCGAGGGTGGGCCCGCCTTCGACAAAGACAGATCGCACGCCTTTGTTTCGCAGCTCGGTGAGGGTTTGCTCGATGTTCCGGTGGCCGGTAACGAGAGCTTCGTGGGGGTGCCAGTAAACGAGTGAGTCGGAGGGGATCGGGCGCTCGCCGATGACAACCGGCATGGGCTGATTCCCGTGTAACTCGCCACCAGGGGTGCGGGCCGTGAGCGAAGGGTTGTCGGCAAGGATTGTTCCCGTGCCGACGACAATCGCATCGGATTCGGAACGCTGAACGTGCACGCGCTCCCGAGCTGCTTCTCCTGAAATCCACTGGCTCGTGCCGTCCTCGGCGGCCGCGCGGCCGTCAAGGCTCGACGCCCACTTCACCGTGACGAACGGTCGGCCGAGTTTGGCGGACCTCATCCAGTCATGAAGTTGTTCGTTGACTTCCTCGCCGAGGATTCCGCTGTCAACCTCAACGCCGGCGTCGAGCAACGTTTGGGCACCGCCACCGGAGGAATGGCCGGGGTCGGTGGCGGCGTAGATGACGCGCGCCACTTTGGCATCGATAATCGCTTGGGTACAGGGTCCGGTCACTCCGGTGTGATTGCAGGGCTCGAGAGTAACGACAAGAGTGGAGCCGGCGGCCTGGTCAGCCGTTATCTTGGAGAGCGCATCGACCTCGGCGTGGGGGTTTCCGCTTCCACGGTGCCAGCCTTCGGCAATGATGGCACCGTTGGAATCGAGGACGACACAACCCACTTGTGGGTTCAGGCCTCTCGCGGGGCCCCGCGCGGCGAGCTCTATGGCGCGGTGCATGAAAACCTCAACGGGAAGTGGGGAGATCACTGCCGAGGCCATGCCCTGACGTTCCTCAGGCTTTTGGACGTCGCGAGGTTCTTGGGTGCCCTGCTCGTTAGTCTGCGTGCTCATCTTCGGATTCTCTTCGTCATCATCGACGGGCTCCGGGGAGATAGTTGTCACAAACGACAGCTAACACCGACACCAGTTTCGCCACCGAAAGGTGGCTCAAAAAGTGCCGCGCGCTTCCTCCCATCCGGACTTTAACCGTCGGTCTCGGATTTTCACCGAATCAACCTCTTCACCGCATCCTGTTGGATGAAGATCGAGGGTCGTGGACTATCACCACCGGTACAGATTTACACTGACCCCGGAGCGCGTTGCTATGTATAAGAGTGTAAACCCTGGTGGTATTCCCGCATACGGTTCCCGTTCCGCCCTCCGCGGAACATTTTTGTCCCTTTCCTGCGGATTTCTCGTCCCCGGAGACCACTGGACCTTCCCGGTGGGTCACGGTTTGTTCGTAACTCCTGAAATCCTTCACCACGGTTTCGTTGGTGCCTGGAATTGCGCGGAACACGTTGGGTCGGGCCAAGAATCTCAGGAGTTACGAACAATTCGGAGGCGGCACCTCCTCACGAGGGCCACTTCGAGGTGGTTTTCCACAGAAAATGACGACCCTCGCAACGGCCGTGTCGCGTTCTTGGCAGAATTCTGGGCATGCACTGGGCAGATTACTTTCATGATCGTGGTCGGTCTGTTCTTGAGTCCGCGGTTTTCGTCGGAGACGGGGTAAAGCGTCGAAGGCTTGCCACGGCGTGCGAGCTCGGCGAGCTCATCCGACCACGCCGCGGGCATTATGTTCTGGGGGACACTGACCCTCGTGTCGTCGAAGCTGTGAGGGTCGGAGGTCGACTTGCCTGCGTATCTGCGGTGAGGCATGCAGACATATTTGGCTTCGACGACGGGAGGGTGCATGTCCATGTCGGAGCCTTGGGATCACGTCTTCGGGACCCTCGAAATCGCTCGCAAGCTCTGCGAGAAAGCGACGGGAGCAATGCAAAGGTGCACTGGGGAGCGCTCATGGAGCCCTCGGGGGGAAATGAGTATCGAGTGGGGCTCGTCGATGCGATCAGGCAGGCATTCATGTGCCAAGACCACCGCGTGGCTATGGCCACGCTAGAAAATGCCCTTCATCTGAACCGCCTCCCGGAGGGGACGGTCCCTGTGATTTTTTCCGCACTACCCGGGCGATTGCAATGGTTACGGTCACTCGTTGATGATCGAAGTGAGTCTGGCCAAGAGACGGTACTTCGACTCATCCTGATCGAGGCAGGGTTCCGCGTGGACATTCAGGTGTCCATCGAATCGGTGGGGCGGGTCGACATGCTGGTCGACGGGTTAGTCGTGGTGGAGGCAGATAGTCGCCAGTTCCACGACGGTTGGGAGGCCCACGCGCGCGATCGCGCGCGTGATGTCGACTTGGCCGCACTGGGCTACATGAGCCTCAGGGTTCTCTATCGCGACATCATGTTCGACCAGCAACGCGTCATTTCCGCAGTTCGCGGTCTTCTCTCCAGCCACGCAACCTACCCGCGCGAAACCTAACCGCGGGAAACTAAACCAATGCGGTCATAGACAGCTGTAAGGGTCGCATTGGCAACCTCGTTGGCACGGTCCGCGCCGACGCGCAGAATGCGGTCCAGCTCGCCCTGGTCGGCAAGGAGCTCCTTCGTGCGCTGCGCAATGGGAGTGAAGCTAGCTTCAACCACGGCCGCAAGATCCTTCTTCAGCGTCCCGTAGCCCTGCCCACCGTATTCGGCAACGAGGTCGTCAATCGTGCGCGAAGCCAGCACCGAATAGATGGTGAGCAGGTTGGCAATGCCCGGCTTGCCGTCTTTGTCATAACGGATCTCGCCCTCGTCATCGGTGACGGCCCGCATGATCTTCTTGGTGGTGACTTTGGGGTCATCCAGAATCTTCAAAAGCCCCGCTTCAGACTCGGCAGACTTCGACATCTTTGCCAATGGATTCTGCAAGTCGTAGATCTTTGCAGTTTCCTTGAGAATGTGCGCCTCGGGAACCGTCAACGTGTCGCCGAAACGGGAGTTAAAGCGCATGGCCAAGTCTCGGGTAAGTTCGAGATGTTGGCGCTGGTCTTCGCCAACGGGAACGACGTTGGCTTGATAGGCCAGGATGTCGGCCGCCATCAAGATCGGGTACGTAAAGAGGCCCACGCCGGCCGAGTCGGCACCCCCCTTGGCGGACTTGTCCTTGAACTGCGTCATGCGGCTCGCCTCGCCAAAACCAGTGATGGTGTTGAGAACCCAGGCCAGCTGGGCGTGGGCGGGAACGTGCGACTGGATGAAGAGAGTGCTGCGCGTAGGATCAATTCCCGCCGCAATGTACTGCGCCACGGTGGAGCGCGTGCGAGCACGCAACTCGGTGGGATCCTGCGGAACAGTGATTGCATGCAAATCAACGACACAGAAGAAGGCCGTGAACTCATCCTGCATGGCGACCCAGTTGCCGAGCGCCCCGATGAAGTTGCCGAGGTGAAGTGAGTCACTGGAGGGCTGCATGCCCGAGAGGATAATCGGTTTGGTACTCATGAGAATGCCTTCAGTTCGGGGGAAAATTAGAGGTCGTAGTCAACGACGACGGGGGTGTGATCGGACCAGCGTGTGTCATAGCTGTCGGCCCGGTCGACGACGTAGCTCGACACTGTTGCTGCAAGCGTGGGGGTTGCGAGCTGATAGTCAATGCGCCAGCCGGCGTCATTGTCGAATGCCTGGCCACGATAGGACCACCATGTGTAGGGGCCGGGTACTTCACCGGAAACCTGACGACCGACATCGACCCACCCAAGGCCTTCACCCGTTGTGCCATCCACCCCGGTAACGATCTCACCTTTGGAGCCCAGGATGCGATCAAAATAGGCACGCTCTCGCGGCAAGAAACCGGCATGCTTGACGTTGCCTTTCCAGTTCTTGATGTCCAATTCGCGATGGCCCACATTCAGGTCACCCGTCACGAGGGCATATTCGGAGTGCTCGGCAATCTCCCGCATGCGAATCGTCATGGCATCGAGAAACTCGTATTTCGCCACCTGCTTGGGCGTATCCGCTTCGCCAGAATGCACGTAACAGCTAACGACAGTGAGCGTCTTGTCGCCCACCACGTAGTCGGCCTCCAGCCAACGTCCCGCTGTATCAAATTCCTCAGCCCCGATCGAAACGCGATGAATCTGAGCCGAATTCCGGCTTGCCAAAGCGACACCGGCACGGCCTTTGGCGCTAGCGGCGTCGTGCAAAATGTTCCACTCTGGCCCAAGAAGTTCCTCGAGATCCTCAGTAGAGGCCCGAACTTCTTGCAACGCCAGGATGTCGATATCGCGAGCATCCAACCACCCCCCCATGCCCTTGCGGTAGGCCGCTCGAACACCGTTGACATTGACTGTGGCTACGCGAAGTGACATGTTCACAATTCTATTCGCGCGACCCGCGGAGCTCGGCTGCCAAAAATCCATCCGGAATCTTTGGCTTCGAGGCCGAGATCACTCATGCCGACGGCAATCCACGTCGCCGACAGGAGGTACACCCGGCACGCGATATTGAACCACACGAGCAGCCCGATGAAAACGGCGAACGACGCGAGAAGGGGATTCTGGCTCGTACCGGCAAGCAAATATGCGCCCCCAATTTTCATCGCGCCGAGCACGATCCCCCCGAAAAATGACCCGACAAAGAGTCTTTTCCACGGGATGGGGACACCGCTCAGCAAACGGATGAGCGAGGCCAACACGACCGTGTCCATCAACAGAATTAACAAGACGCCTCCGCCCTGCAGCGACGCGCGCAGGAAGGTGCTGGTTTCGGCGATTCCGGCCCACGTCGCGACAATTCCAATCAGTTTTGTAGCTAAGACGGATGCCGTCGCGCTCACAATAATGACAATTCCGTAGGCCAGAGCAATGATGAGGTCGTAAATCTTGAGGAGAACAACGTTGAGCGTCGAGGCGGGGAGATTGAAGATACGGTGAACCGCGATGCGAGCGTAATTGAGCCAGCCGATCGCCGTGTACAGCAGCACGAGGATGGCGATTGCGCCGGTCCACGTGAGGGCGGGGCTGTTGGTGAGCAGGGCAGGGTCGATAACGCCTTCCGTGCCAATGAATCCCGGGATCTGAATGTTAATAAAGGCAATAACGGCTTCGCGAATTGCCGGATGCCCGCTCAAATAGGCGCTGAAGAAAGTGAAGCCCACCCACACGGCAGCAAAAACGGCGAACACCGCTTGAAATGACATTCCCGCGGCGAGAAGGTTTCCCCCCGACGAGAGGTACGCGCGAAAAACGCGCACGGGACGCAGGCCTTGAGCCCAGGCAGACACTGCGGCAAGTCCTTGTTTCATTTCCTCAGCTTAAACGCCAAAATGGCCCACGCGAACCCCGGGGGAAGGGGACACGTGGGCCACAGGAGGCGACGGACGACCGAGATCCGGTTAGGCGGCGTCGAGATCCGATGCCAGCAGGCTCGCCAGCTCGTCGGCCACTGCCTCCGCGTTGTCACCATCGACGTCGAGCACGAGTTCTTCTCCGTGTCCGACGGCGAGAGCGAGCACCGAGAGGATGCTGGCGCCGTCGGCTGTATCACCGCTGGTTTTGGTAATCGTGACATCGTGTCCAGCGGCCGTCACAGCATGCACAAAAGTGCTGGCCGGGCGAGCATGCAGACCGACGCGTGATCCGACTGTTACGTGCCTGGTTGCCTTAGGCAATTGCGGCCTCCAGCGCTTCGTCGCTTGTTTCTGGATTCTTCTTAATGTTCTTCGCGACGAGAACCAGCAGAGCCGTTACGACGGTTCCAATAGCCACGGCAACGATGTACATCACCGGGTTCGAGACCAGCGGGAAGACAACCAGTCCACCGTGGGGCGCGCGCAGTCCGATGTTGAAGATACCGACGAGAGCACCGGTGAAGCCCGAACCGATCATGATCGAGGGGATCACGCGCAGCGGGTCGGCGGCAGCGAACGGAATCGCGCCTTCGGTGATGAAGAACGCTCCCAGGAGCCAGGCAGCCTTACCGTTTTGACGCTCGACGTTGGAGAAGAGGTGCTTACGAATGACCGTGGCGAGGGCAAGACCCAGGGGAGGCGTCATACCCGCAGCCATGACCATTGCCATGATGACAAAGGATGGGTCGGTCGGGTTCGTGTTGGCCAGCTGCGTTGCGAGCAAGCCGGTGGCAAACAGGTAGGCAACTTTGTTGACGGGGCCACCCATGTCGAAGGCCATCATCAGGCCCAAAACGAGACCAACGAGAGGCAGGTTGCCGCTGTCTGCCAGCTGCGTCAGTCCGGCGGTGAGGGCATCCATCAGGGCCTTGATGGGGGCGCCCAAAACGATGAACATGAGCCCACCGGTAACGAAGGATGCGACCAAAGGAATCAGCACAACGGGCATGACGGGCTTGAGCCAGTTCGGTACCTTCAGGCGGCTGAGGCCCAAGGCGACGAAACCACCCAGGAAACCGGTGATGAGCGCGCCCAGGAATCCGGCGCCCACGGCACCGGCGACAGCGCCACCGACAAATCCCGGAACGAGCCCCGGACGGTCAGCGATCGCGAAGGCGATGAAGCCAGAGAGCACGGGGAGCAGGAAGGCAAACGCGGTTCCACCGATAGCCAGGCACAGGGCCGCCCAATAGTGAACGTCGGATAGATTGCCCGCAGCGAGGGCGTCATCCTTGGCGGTGCCAAGAGCGATCTCGTAGCCACCCAGCAGGAAGG
This sequence comes from Alpinimonas psychrophila, assembly GCF_014137865.1. Classification (GTDB taxonomy): domain Bacteria; phylum Actinomycetota; class Actinomycetes; order Actinomycetales; family Microbacteriaceae; genus Alpinimonas; species Alpinimonas psychrophila. Next base: position 58,429 of record NZ_JACGWU010000003.1, read on the forward strand.
CCAGGGCGATGAGGATACCGCCGGCGGCCACGAAGGGAATCATGTACGAGACACCCGTCATGAGCCACTTGCGGATGCGCGTAGCCGTGCGCTCGTTGGCAACAACCTTGGTGGACAGTCGGGGGCCAGCGCTACCACCAACCAGAGGAGCGGAGGAGATTGATGCGACGGCGGAAGCGACGACAGCTTCTGCTTCGGCCAAGGCCTTGCTCACCCCAATCTGAAGGAAGGGCTTGCCGTTGAAACGGTTCTTGTCCTTCACCTCAAGGTCGGTGGCAAAAATCACGACGTCGGCGGCGTCAATGACGGCCTGGGGGAGGGGAGTGGAACCAGCGGAACCTTGAGTCTCGACCGAGATCTCATAACCCGCCTTCTTGGCAGCCTGCTCGAGAGCCTCGGCAGCCATGTAGGTGTGAGCGATACCGGTAATGCAGGATGTGACGGCGACAATTTTCATTGCTTCACCTCTCTAATGATGATCTCCGCGATGTCCGCACCGGTGCGCGCCTCGCGAAGAGATTGACGGAAATCTTCATGAACTAGTTTGCGGGCGAGTGACGCCAAGATGTGAAGATGTTTGTCATCGGCACCATCGGGGGCGGCAATCAAGAAAATAAGGTGGGCCGGGCCGTCCGCAGCCCCGAAGTTCACACCCTTTACGCTCGTGGCCACGGCAACACTGGGCACCGTGACATGAGCGGAACGTGCATGAGGGATACCGATACCGCCGGGCAAGCCGGTCGCCATCTGCTCTTCTCGCGCACGAACATCGACGAGGAAGCCCTCGAGGTCGGTGACTCGACCGGCGGCAGCAAGCGTTTGAGCCAGCTGACGCGTGGCGTCTTCCTTGGTTTCTGCGACCAAACCAACGATGACAATGTCTTCGGAGGTGAGGGCCACGTTCTGGATATCAGTCATCCGTGGAGCTCCTTAATAGTGAGGGTGTGGCTGGGGTTCATACGCACGCTGACGGCGTCGAGCGTAATGTTTTCGGGACCCGGGGCGTTGGTGGCGGGCAGTTGCACGGCAGCGGAACCCCACGCGACGGCCGTGGAGATGCGCAGTACGTTGGCGGAATCGATGTCGAGACTCTCGGCACGAACACGAACGTCGGCGGCGAGATAGCCCGCGAGCGTACTGTCGCCGGCGCCAACCGTGCTGTCGGCAATGACAGGGGCGTGGCCGGCCCAAATTGTTGCGGAGGGCGTCACCAGCAAGGCGCCGTTTTCACCGAGACTCACGACGATGGCGGCTTTTTCATTGGCCAATAGGCTCCGCGCAAATTCTTCCACGTCCCCGACCGTGGGGAGCCCTCGTCCGGCGAGTTCTTCCAACTCCTCGTGGTTGGGCTTCATGAGGTCGGCGACTCCGGAGTGGGCAACTTCGGCAAGGGCGCCGCCGGAGGTGTCCACGGCAAAACGCACGCCGAAGTCACGGGCCAGTTTTCCGAGATGCACGTAGAACGATCCATCGAGTCCGCGTGGCAAGCTCCCGGCGGCAACGAGCCAGGCGGGCCGCGTTTCCAGAACGCTCACGATGGCGCCGTGCAGTTCTGCCTTCTCGTCGGCGCTCAAGACAGGGCCCAACGCATTGATCTTTGTGGTGGTGCCGGCGGCATCCTTGATTGTGATGTTGTGACGAATTTCATCGTGGATGGGCGTTGTAACGGTGGAGATTCCGGCAGCAGTCATAGCGGCAATGATCCACTGACCGGTCGAGGCATCGGCGGGGAAGAGAGCCGAAGTGGGAATGCCGTTCTTAGCGAGAGCTTTCGAAACGTTGATCCCTTTGCCCGCGGGATCCTTGTGGCTGCTGAGGGCGCGGTTAACCTCGCCATTTTCGTATGTCTCAATTTCCAGCGTCAGGTCAACGCTGGGATTGGCAGTAAAAGTAATGATCATGCGACAATCACGTCCGGTCCCCCTTGTTCGATTTCACGCAACAGCTCGCTGTCAATGCCACTGTCGGTGATGACGGTGTCGATGAGGCTGAGGGGCGCCACGTTGGCAAAATCTTGGCGACCAAACTTCGTGTGGTCGGCGAGCACGACGGTGCGGCGAGCGGACTCGACAAAGAGTGTCTTGATGCGCGCTTCTTCAAGATCTGGTGTGGTCAGACCCCGATCTGCCGTCAGGCCGTTGATGCCGAGAAAGGCGACGTCAACGGAAATCGTTGCGAGTTCATCCTGAGGCCAGGTGCCGACAACCGCAAGAGTTTGGCTTCGGACGTGACCGCCCAGAAGGTGAAGAGAGATATTGGGGCGCGTCGCAAGGGTGGCCGCGATGGGGATGGAGTTTGTGACGACCGTCAGCTCGATGTGGGTCGGGAGCATGCTCGCCAGGCGAGATGTTGTCGTGCCGGCGTCGATGATGATGGAGCCGCCATCGGGGAGCTCGGCGAGGGCGCGGCGGGCAATGCGCTCTTTCTCGTCGGTGTAGACGGCATCGCGGTCCGCCACTCCGGGTTCCACACCGAGGCGGTCCACGGCAATGGCGCCTCCGTGAGCGCGCTGCACGAGACCGCGGCGCTCCATAACGGTCAGGTCGCGGCGAATGGTCTCGGGGGTGACATCAAGTTCTTCCGCGAGCGACTTGACCTCGACGCGACCAACGAGGCGTGCCTTGGCCAAGATGGCCTGGTGGCGCTCAGATGCGTACACGCGGGACTCCGTTGTCTGGGGAGAGGATCAGGGGCAGAAACTATTTTCTCCCTCGAATATACACACAAAATGTTTGTTTGTATTGTTTTAGTCCCGTTTTGGCTTGTTTGTGCTGTTCTGCCCGGGTAAAGTAGTCAACGCACGCGCATCTATGAGGAGTACAGCAATGGAGCTACACGGAATCGGCGTTGGCCGCGGAATCGCGGCGGGGCCCCTGAAGCGCATGCCGGAACCACTGGCCGAGCCAGCAGATGTTGCCCGCACCGCCGATGCTGAGGTCGAGATTGCCGTGGCACGGGAGGCACTTGCCGCCGTGGGTGCCTGGCTACGGGAACGCGGGATTGCCGCCGGAGGCGAAGCCAAAGATGTGCTGGATGCCCAAGCACTGATGGCGGCCGACCCCACGTTGGCCAAAGATATTGCGGCACGGATCACCGCGGGCACGACAGCCGAACGTGCTGTCTTCGATGCGTTCGCGAGCTTTCAGAAACTTCTGGAAGGCATGGGGGGATACATGGGGGAGCGTGCCACTGACCTCGCGGATGTCGCCCAACGCGTGATTGCCCGTTTGCGTGGTGTGGCTGCCCCGGGAGTGCCTGAATCGGATCAACCCTTTATTTTGGTGGCCCACGATCTAGCCCCGGCCGATACCGCACTGCTCGACTTCACCAAAGTCTTAGGGTTGATCACCCGCGACGGTGGCCCCACATCCCACACGGCGATCCTTGCTCGCTCCAAGTCGATCCCCGCGATCGTGGGCGTCGTTGGTGCCGACGCCCTCGTCGAGAACACCGTCATCGTGTTGGATGCGGGCACGAACACCGTCATCGTGGATGCGAGTGATACCGAGGTAGCGGATGCCCTGCAGCGCCGGGAAGCGTGGCTCACCGCCTCCAACGCCCCCATCACTGACGGAGCGCTCAAAGACGGCTACCTCGTTCCTTTGCTCGCGAATCTTGGTTCCGCGACGGAGGCGGCCGAAGCCATCGCCCTGGGTGCCGAAGGTGTCGGACTATTCCGCACGGAGTTCCTTTTTCTGGACGCGCTGTTGGCGCCGACCGTTGCCCACCAAGAAGAGCAGTACACCGCCCTGCTCGAGGCATTCCCTGGCAAAAAGGTCGTCGTTCGTGCACTGGATGCCGGGGCCGACAAGCCTCTCAGCTTCTTGAACGATGCCCATGAGGAGAACCCAGCGCTGGGACTTCGCGGCCTGCGGGCACTGCGTGTCAACGAGCACATCCTGCGCGATCAACTCACTGCTCTGGTGAATGCCCAGAACAAGACAACGGCGGACCTGTGGGTCATGGCGCCCATGGTTTCCGACGCGGAGGAGAGCGACTACTTCGTTGAGTTGGCACGTGAACTCGGCATCAACGTTGCCGGGGTTATGGCGGAGGTGCCGTCGTTGGCGCTGATGGCCGAGCAGGTCATGGTCAATTCCGACTTCGTGAGTATCGGCACCAATGACCTCACGCAGTACACGATGGCCGCCGATCGCATGCTCGGTACGGTTGCTTCCTACCAGGACCCGTGGCACCCCGCGGTGCTGCGCCTCATCAAGCAACTCGGCGTTGCCGGAGCACTGCTGGATTGCCCCGTCGGAGTCTGTGGCGAAGCGGCAGCGGACGCCAACCTCGCCATCGTGCTTGTTGGCCTCGGTGCGACCAGCCTCAGCATGACACCAGCAGCCTTCGCGGATGTTCGCGCGGCATTGCTCACCGTCACTCTCCCCGAGGCCCAGGCGCTCGCCGCCAAGGCTCTCACAGGTCGCACCGCCGCCGAATCCCGGGTGCTCGGCACCGCCTAGCACTCTCGTCTTTCGGGCTAGCGCTTTCCGCGCAGAACAGCCTGCTTCACTTCGGCGATAGCCTTAGTGACCTCGATGCCACGCGGGCACGCCTCGGTGCAGTTGAAGGTCGTGCGGCAGCGCCACACGCCCTCTTTGTCGTTGAGAATGTCGAGACGAACATCCGCTGCATCATCGCGCGAGTCGAAGATGAACCGGTGAGCGTTGACGATAGCCGCGGGGCCAAAGTACTGGCCGTCGGTCCAGAACACGGGGCATGACGTTGTGCATGCGGCGCACAGGATGCACTTGGTGGTGTCATCAAAGATGGCGCGTTGCGCAACACTCTGCGTGCGCTCCTTGCCGGCCTCGGGGGTGGAGTTGGCGATGAGAAAGGGCTTGACGGCGCGGAAAGCCTCGAAGAAAGGCTCCATGTCGACGATCAGGTCCTTCTCCAACGGCAGGCCCTTGATGGCCTCCACGTAGATGGGCTGGGTAATGTCGAGATCCTTGATCAGGGTCTTGCAGGCCAAGCGATTGCGACCGTTGATGCGCATCGCATCCGAGCCACAAATGCCGTGCGCGCACGAGCGGCGGAACGACAACGTGCCGTCCTGTTCCCATTTGATCTTGTGCAGGGCATCCAGGATGCGGTCGGTCGAGTAGACCGAAACGTCGAAGGATTCCCAACGCGCCTCGTCATCGACGTCAGGGAGGAAGCGACGAATAATGAGGGTGATGGTGAACGCGTCAGCGGCGGTGAGAGTTTGGGTCGCAGCAGCCATGATTAGTACTTCCTCTCCATGGGCTGATAATTCGTGATGACGACCGGTTTCCAGTCGAGCTTGATGTGGTCGCCGGCGTGCTCCGAGGAAGCATCACCGGTGAGGTACGCCATGGTGTGAACCATGTAGTCCTCGTCGTTGCGCAGAGGGTAGTCATCGCGCATGTGACCGCCACGGCTTTCCTTGCGGTTACGCGCTGAGTAGACGACAACCTCGGCGAGGTCAAGCAGGAAGCCCAGTTCCACGGCCTCGAGGAGGTCGGTGTTAAACCGCTTACCCTTGTCGTGAATGGAGATGTTCTTGTAACCCTCGCGCAGTTTCGTGATGGTGTCGGTGACCTGGCCGAGCGACTCGTCGGTGCGGAACACCTGAGCGCCGCGGTCCATTTCTTCCTGCAGTTCCTTGCGCAGTGCCGAGACGCGCTCGGTTCCCCCAGCGTTACGGATGCTCTCAATCATGTCGCGCACGGGGCCGGCAGGATCTTGCGGAAGAGGAACGAACTCGGCCGTCTTCGCGTACTCAACCGAGTAGCGACCGGCGCGCTTACCGAACACGTTGATGTCCAGCAGCGAGTTGGTACCGAGGCGGTTCGAGCCGTGCACGGAAACGCAGGCACATTCCCCCGCGGCGTAGAGGCCAGGGATGACGGTGTCGTTGTTGCTGAGAACCTCGGCCTTGATGTTGGTGGGAATACCACCCATGGCGTAGTGAGCGGTCGGCATCACGGGAACGGGCTCAACGACCGGGTCGACGCCCAGGTAGGTGCGCGCAAACTCGGTGATGTCAGGGAGCTTGGTCTCGAGGACTTCGGCACCGAGGTGGGTGCAGTCGAGGTAGACGTAGTCCTTGTTGGGACCTGCGCCACGGCCTTCCTGTACTTCTTGCACCATGCAACGCGCCACAATGTCACGCGGCGCGAGGTCCTTAATCGTGGGGGCGTAGCGCTCCATGAAGCGCTCGCCGCTGGCGTTGCGCAAGATGGCACCTTCACCGCGAGCACCCTCGGTGAGCAAAATGCCGAGACCGGCAAGACCTGTGGGGTGGAACTGGAAGAACTCCATGTCCTCCAAAGGAATCCCCTTGCGCCACAGGATGCCGACGCCGTCACCGGTCAGGGTGTGAGCGTTGGAGGTGGTCTTGTAGATCTTGCCGAAGCCACCGGTGGCAAAAATGATCGACTTGGCCTGGAAGACGTGAAGGTCGCCGGTGGCCAACTCGTACGCGACCACAGCGGAGGGGCGCTTGACGCCATCTACCTCGGTCATCACCAGATCGAGCACGTAGTACTCGTTGTAGAACTCGATGCCCAGCTTTACGCAGTTTTGAAACAGGGTTTGCAAGATCATGTGGCCGGTGCGGTCAGCGGCGTAGCAGGAACGGCGAACCGGTGCCTTACCGTGGTCGCGCGTGTGGCCACCGAAGCGGCGCTGGTCAATCTTGCCCTCGGGCGTGCGGTTGAAAGGAAGGCCCATGTTCTCGAGATCGATAACCGCGTCGATTGCTTCCTTAGCCAGGATCTCGGCGGCATCCTGATCAACTAAGTAGTCGCCACCCTTGACGGTGTCGAAAGTGTGCCATTCCCAACTGTCTTCCTCAACGTTGGCAAGGGCCGCAGCCATACCGCCCTGCGCAGCACCGGTGTGCGAACGCGTGGGGTAGAGCTTGCTGATGACGCCTACGCGAGCGTGCGGACCGGCTTCGATGGCGGCACGCATGCCGGCACCACCGGCTCCCACAATGACAACGTCGTATTGGTGATAATGAACCCCGTCGATGACCTTGGTCTCTTCGTGGGCAGATGAACTGGGTGACGTCACGAGTCAAACTCCGTTACAGGCGCAAGGCCATTGGGAAAGGGATGAGAAAAGTTAGCAAAGTGCGTTACTGCGGAGGGCAGAACGAGGGCAGCAACGAGAACTGATCTGCTGGCACGGCGGGACACGGGTCAAATGTGAAGATCACGAGGGTTCCCAAAATGATCAAGATCGCTGCCGAGGCGAAGATAGCGCCCTTAAGAACTCCGCCCAGACGAGGCGAGCTCGCGTAGTCGTTCACCAGGGTGCGCATTCCGTTGGCGCCGTGAATCAGTGCGAGCCACAACATGAGGAGGTCCCAGACCTGCCAGAAGGGTGTCGCATACTTGCCGGCGACGAACGCAAAGTCGATCGCCTTGACACCATCGCCCACCATGAGGTTGATAAAGAGGTGACCGAAGATGAGGACAACGAGCACGACGCCCGAGGCGCGCATGTAAATCCAGCCCCATTTTTCCCAATTGACACCGGAACGGCGAGCGGGAGTGGGGGAGCTGCGAGGAGCTTCAATGGTTGACATTAGTTACCCACCTCGCTGAAGACATTGATGAGATGGCGGGGTACGAAGCCGGCCATGAGGACAACCCAGACGCCCACAACAATCCAGAACATCAGGCGTTGGTATTTAACGCCTTTGCCCCAGAAGTCAATCAGGATGATGCGCAACCCATTGAGAGCATGGAAGATAATCGCACCAACAAGGCCAACTTCACCCAAGCCCATGATGGGGTTCTTATAGGTGCCGATGACGGCGTTGTAGGCCTCGGGGCTAACGCGAATCAGCGCTGTGTCGAGAATGTGGACGAGCAAGAAAAAGAAGATGGCCACACCCGTGATGCGGTGCAGAACCCATGACCACATTCCGGTGTTGCCGCGGTACAAGGTACCGCCCGGACGGGCTGATTTCTTTTTTGCTGAACGTGGTGCCGGAGCAACTGACACGTACAACCCTCCTTGGTTGTGAAGTGAGCACACGAAACGATCAAGTCGCACGCGAGCACAGGAACTAGGGATGAGTTTACGACTAATCGAATGGCGCACAGTGAGGCGATGTGGGCTTGCGTGCCCGATAGTGTTGCAATATGGCATTGCAGAGCGACCCCATTGATGGCTTTTACGTGGTAATTCCGGCCGGCGGAATCGGTTCGCGACTCTGGCCCCTCTCCCGCGCGGATGCCCCCAAATTCCTGCACGATCTAACAGGTTCGGGGTCCTCCCTTTTGAGGGATACCTGGGATCGCATGGCGCCACTTGCCGGGGAGCAACGGGTCATGGTTGTCACCGGTCGCGCTCACCGCGCCGCCGTAGAAGAGCAGCTTCCCCTTCTCGCGGATGCCAATGTTGTCCTCGAGAGCGAGCCCCGTGAGTCTTCTGCCGCTATTGGCCTCGCCGCCGCCATTTTGGAACGCCGCGAACCCGGTGTGGTCATCGGCTCCTTCGCGGCCGACCACGTCATTAAAGGTGCTCGATTCTTCCGCCAGTCGGTGACGGAAGCTGTTGCGGCGGCGCGTGCCGGTTACATCGCCACCATTGGCATCCGGCCCACCGAACCGGCCGTCGGCTTTGGTTACATTTGCGCTCCCCAGCCGGTCGCGATCGACGGCGCTCCCACGGCCCATATTGTTCAGTCTTTTGTCGAAAAGCCTGACTTGGCGACGGCGGAGTCCTACGTCACCAGCGGGGATTACATGTGGAACGCGGGCATGTTCATCTCGAAGGCATCCGTACTCCTCGAGGCTCTTGGTAAGACGCAACCGGAACTTCTCGCCGGGATCAATGAGCTGGCGGATGCCTGGGATACTCCGCGCCGAGGGGTGGTCGTCGATAAAGTCTGGCCACGCCTTGTGAAGATTGCGATCGATTACTCAGTTGCCGAACCCGCCGCCGCGGCCGGAAAGCTCGTCGTCATTCCCGGAGAGTTTGACTGGGATGACGTGGGGGATTTCGCCTCAATCGCCAAGCTGCATTCGACCGGCTACAAGAACGACCTCGCCATCCTGGGAGCGGACGCACGCGTGCTGGCCGATGCCTCCAGCGGCATCGTGGTTTCTGAAGGCGGCCGCACAATTGCGGTCATTGGCGTTAAGGACATTGTCATTGTCGATACCCCGGACGCCCTCCTGGTGACGACCATCGCCAACGCTCAAAAAGTCAAGAGTGTCGTCGATGCCTTGCGGCTCGCCGGCCGGGACGACGTCCTCTAACTGCATGTGAACGAATCCATGCTCAGATGAGCGCCATAACGGCACTTTGTGTAACCATTCCGTAGCGATTCGTTCGAAACGTCATTGTGATTCGTTGCATTCGGTAACGTGTTGTCAACACTCCAAGCACTCTTGCGCGGGGATCAATTTCTGGAGGTAATTTTGAGTACTATTACCCGCAAGGCCGCTTTTGCCGGTCTGGCATCGTTGGGGGCCATCGCCCTTCTCGCTGGTTGCGCTAGCGCGCCAGCAGCAAACACCGCATCGGCCGGAGCATCTAACTTCATCCCATGTATGGTTTCCGACGCTGGTGGATTCGATGACAAGTCGTTCAACCAGTCCGGTTTCGAGGGCCTGAAAGCCGCCGCCGCCAAGCTGGGCGTCACGCCCATCACGACCCAGTCCGCTGCCGAGACCGACTTTGCCCCCAATATCCAGAGCCTCGTCGACCAGGGCTGCAACCTGATCACCACGGTTGGTTTCTTGCTGGCTGACGCCACCAAGGCATCCGCTCTCGCAAACCCCACTATCAACTTCGCCATCATCGATGACAGCTCGATCGTTGCACCCAACGTGAAGCCCATCGTTTTTGACACTGCTCAGGCCGCATTCCTTGCGGGCTACGTAGCAGCGAGCTACAGCACCACCGGTGTCGTCGGTACGTTCGGTGGAATGCAGATTCCTCCCGTCACCATCTTCATGGATGGCTTCGTTGACGGTGTTGCTTACTACAACGCCCAGAAGAGCGCCAGCGTCAAGGTTGTCGGCTGGGACGTTGCTGCACAGACCGGTTCCTTCACGGGCGGCTTCGCTGCCGGTGTGGAAGCCAAGACCGCAGCTCAGGGCCTGATTGATCAGAACGCTGATGTCATCTTCCCCGTGGGTGGCCCCATCTTCTTGAGCGCTGCTGAAGCAATCAAGGACTCGGCAAAGCCCATCGTCATGATTGGTGTCGACGCAGACGCGTTCCTCACCGCTCCTGACATCTCGTCGCTGTTCTTGACCTCGGTTCTGAAGCAGGTTGGTGTTGGTGTTTCTGACGTCACAAACGCTGCCGCTGCTGGCACCTTCGACAACACACCCTTCGTTGGCACCCTTGCCAATGACGGTGTCGGCCTAGCACCGTTCCACGACTTCTCCGCCAAGGTGAAGTCTGGTCTTCAGGCTGAGCTGGACGTCATCAAGGCCGGAATCATTGCGGGCACGATTCCCGTGGTGTCGCCTTCTTCGCCCAAGTAATAACGCACCACCGGTGAAACGGGGAGGTTGGCCATATGGCTAGCCTCCCTGCTTCCTTTTTAGGCCCCTATGCTCAGGTGAGCAATTCGTTCTTTGCGCCACGTCACACTCAAAGTAGATTGAGACCCATGAAGCTCGAACTTCGCGGTATTACCAAAAGATTCGGCACGCTGACCGCCAATGATCACATTGATCTTGTCGTTCAACCCGGAGAAATTCATGCCCTTCTCGGAGAGAACGGTGCCGGTAAGTCCACGCTGATGAACGTTCTCTATGGCCTGTATCAGGCCGATGAGGGACAGATCTTGCTCGACGATGTCGTGCAGTATTTCTCTGGCCCTGGCGATGCCATGCTCGCCGGCATCGGAATGGTGCATCAGCACTTCATGCTGATCCCTGTTTTCACCGTGGCCGAGAACGTCATGCTCGGCCACGAGAGCACCACTTTCGGTGGTCGCCTTAACCTGGCCGCCGCTCGTGACAAGGTGCGAACCATTAGTGCACGCTTTGGTTTCGATGTTGATCCTGATGCACTCGTGGGCGACCTTCCCGTCGGCATTCAGCAACGCGTCGAAATCATCAAAGCCCTCTCCCTGGATGCCCAAGTTCTTATTTTTGATGAACCCACGGCAGTTTTGACACCTCAGGAGACCGACGAGCTCATGGCGATTATGCGCCAACTCCGGGAAGCCGGAACAGCCATCGTTTTCATTACGCACAAGCTGCGTGAAGTTCGCGAAGTTGCCGACAAGATTACGGTTATCCGGCTGGGGGCTGTTGTCGGGGAAGCTGATCCCGCGGCCACCAACGAGGAACTCGCCACGATGATGGTGGGGCGCGAAGTTGAACTCACCGTGCACAAGGCGCCGGCCAAGCCGGGGGCCGCATCCTTCGTGGTGCAAAACCTCACTGTCCTGGACGCTCACGGAAACCGCGTCGTCAACAACGTAAGTTTTGAGGTTCACATCGGTGAAATCCTGTGCATTGCGGGGGTTCAAGGTAACGGCCAGACCGAGCTGGCGGAGGCCATCATGGGGCTCGAGCCGCACACTCAGGGGGTCATTGAGCTGAACGGTGAGTCACTTCGCGGACGCAGCGTCCGTCACATTTTGGATGAGGGTGTTGGGTATGTTCCCGAGGATCGCTCGCACGACGGGCTCGTCGGGGAATTCACGATTGCCGAGAACCTCATGCTCGACCGGGCGAACGGTGCCCCCTTCGTTAAGGCAGGCAGCTTGCAGCTCAAGCACCTGGCGGAGTTTGCCACGATAACGTCGAAGGAATTCGATATTCGATCGCAGGGAATTCTCTCGAAAGCGAGCGAACTCTCGGGTGGGAATCAACAGAAAGTCGTCTTGGCGCGAGAGCTCAGCCGTGAGCTGAAGTTCTTCTTGGCGGCTCAGCCGACGCGGGGTATCGACGTGGGTTCCATCGAGTTTGTGCACAAGCGCATTGTGGCCACTCGAGATGCCGGGGTTCCCGTCATTGTGGTCTCCACTGAGCTTGATGAGGTGACGGCTCTGGCGGACCGGATCGCAGTGATGTATCGGGGCAGCATCGTCGGCATCGTGCCCGGCGATACCCCACGACAGGTTTTGGGTCTCATGATGGCCGGCGAAGTTCCAGCGGAGGTAGTGGCATGAGCGACAACAAATTAACGGCAGAGGTTGCCGAAACAAAACCAGCGCCACCCTCACGGTGGAACGTTGCTCTCAACGAAATCTTGAGCGGAAGCATCATCATCTCGATTCTCTCGGTGGTACTCGCTCTCGTCGTGGGCGCCATCCTGATCGTGCTGGTTGACCCGAAGGTCGCCACGGCGTCAGGCTACTTCTTTGCCCGACCGTTGGACACCCTCGGTTCGATGTGGGACTCGGCATCCGGCGCCTATTCCTCGCTATTCCAGGGGGCGATCTACAATTTCCGCCGCCCTGACTTCGCTTCGGGGATTCGACCCTTCACCGAAACCCTAAACTTTGCGGCGCCCCTCATCGTCGCTGGCCTCGGTGTCGCGTTAGCGTTCCGAGTGGGACTGTTCAACATCGGTGGCCGCGGCCAGATGCTCATCGCTGCGGCATGTGCCGGCTATGTCGGCTTTGCGTTTGACCTGCCTCCTGTGCTGCACCTTGTGGTGGCCATCGCTGCGGGTCTCGCTGGAGGCGCTCTCTGGGGCGGCATCGTGGGTCTCTTGAAAGCACGAACTGGTGCCCATGAAGTCATTGTGACGATCATGCTCAACTACGTGGCGTTCTACCTCGTCTCGTACATGTTGCGCACGCCCGGCCTCCTGCAGGCACCGGGATCCAACAACCCCAAGACGGCTCCGATCAACCCCAACGCCATCTTGCCGGATCTCTTGGGTACGACCTACAATCTCAATTTCGGTTTGATTATCGTGATCGCCCTCACCGTTCTGGTGTGGTGGATTCTGTCGCGCTCGAGCTTGGGATTCCAGTTCCGTGCGGTGGGGGAGAACCCCAATGCTGCGCGCGTTGCCGGCATCCGGGTGGACCGCATGTACATCTACGCCATGCTCCTCTCCGGCGGGCTCGTCGGTATGGCTGGCATCATTCAAGTGCTGGGAACGGTGCCCTCGGGCTTTAGCTCAGGCATCGATGCGGGAATTGGTTTTGACGCCATCACCGTGGCGTTGCTCGGCCGCGCTCGTCCCTGGGGCGTTTTCTTTGCGGGGCTCCTGTTCGGTGCGTTCAAGGCCGGCGGTTTTGCAATGCAGGCGGCCGAGGGTATTCCGATTGACATCGTGCTCGTTGTTCAGTCGCTCATCGTGCTTTTCATTGCGGCGCCTCCTCTGGTTCGCGCCCTCTTTAGACTTCCCACTCCCTTGGGGGAGCATAAACCGGTTTCGTTACGGAAGCCCAAGCTGAAGGCGGTGGCCCGATGAGTGTCACGACAACCAATTCCAATAACGCGTCCTCCGCGGCGTCCGGCGCCAACTCGCCGTCGCAGGTCATTGTGAGAGAAAAAGAAGCCATCCGCAGCTGGAAGGCCCCGATTTCGTTCGCAGTATTCGCCGCTCTCGGTGTAGTCCTGTTCTGGATCCTCGGGCGCGATGCTGTGAGTAACTTCCGTCTCTCGACCGATACAGACGTCATTCAGCTGGCCTCCGTCGATTTGCCGACTCAGCTAACGGGGATCGTGATCAGCCTTGCGCTCATTCTCATCACGGCCTACAGCTTCTGGCTAAGTGTGGTTAAGCGTCCAACTCCGATTTGGGTCGTAACGGTTTACGGTGTTTTGTTCATGGTGGGTTTCCTCACGTGGGCCGGCGCTGGCGAGTCAATTCTCGTTCCCGGGCTTCTCCTAGGTGCTGTCGGTCTGAGCATTCCACTGATCTTTGGCGCCATGGGCGGCATCATCTCCGAGCGCGTCGGGGTCGTCAACATCGCGATCGAGGGGCAGCTCTTGGCAGGCGCCTTCGTGTCGGCTGTCGTGGCCTCCGTGACCGGAAACGCTTATTTGGGGCTGATCGCGGCCATGGCGGCGGGAATGCTCGTCTCCTTCGTGTTGGCGACATTCTCGATCAAATACCTGGTTGACCAAGTCATCGTCGGTGTAGTGCTCAACGTGCTTGTACTCGGGCTCACGAGCTTCTTCTACTCCAGCATCCTGACTGAAAACTCGTCACTCTTGAATTCACCTCCGCGCTTTGACCGCATTGAGATCCCTCTTTTGAGCCAGATCCCCATTGTGGGCCCGGTTCTCTTTCGCCAGACGCTGATCGTGTACTTGATGTACATCATCGTTGCCGTTGTGGCCTATGCCCTGGTGAAGACCAAGTGGGGTCTGCGCTTGCGATCGGTGGGAGAGCATCCTCAGGCTGCCGACACTGTTGGCATCAACGTCTACATGACACGCTTCTGGAACGTCTCCCTCGCGGGAGCGATTGCCGGAATTGGTGGCGCATACTTCACCCTCGGTTCGGTGGGTTCCTTCCAAAAAGACATGACCGCGGGCGCCGGTTTTATCGCCCTCGCTGCCGTTATCTTTGGACGCTGGGACCCCATCCGGGCACTGCTGGCGGCCCTGCTCTTTGGTTTCGCGACCAACCTGCAAAGCGTGCTCGCCATCATCGGCTCGCCCGTACCCAGTGAGTTCATGCTCATGTTGCCCTATGTCGTCACGATCATTGCGGTCGCCGGATTCGTGGGCAAGGTCCGAGGGCCGGCCGCCTCCGGCAAGCCCTATATCAAGGGTTAGGAGCCCGCCATGACGAACGATATCGATTGGGTTGCCCTCAAGGCGGCCGCTGTGGCGGCCAGGGCCGGCGCCTATGTTCCCTACTCGAAGTTTCCCGTGGGTGTTGCCGCGCTCACGAGCGACGGTCGCATCATCTCCGGCTGCAATGTCGAGAACGCTTCGTACGGCCTCACGCTGTGTGCCGAGTGCGGTCTCGTTTCCTCGCTCCATGCCACCGGGGGCGGCACCCTGGTGGCCTTCACGTGTGTCGACGGAAATGACAACGTGTTGATGCCGTGCGGCCGCTGTCGTCAGCTTCTGTTCGAGCACTCGGCTCCCGGCATGGTGCTGGAGACCGTCTCAGGGTTTCGCACCATTGAAGAAGTCTTGCCGGATGCCTTCGGGCCCCGGGTACTTGATGCGTACAGCGCAACGGCATCCTCTGCACCATCCGCTCCATAACCAGAATTCAACGAAAGTAGCGCAGTAACCGCATGACAATCGAACCGTTCGACGCCGTTCAGCTCATCACGATCAAGCGCGACAAGGGCGAACTCTCGACCCCGCAGATCAACTGGATGATTGAGGCTTACACGCGCGGCTACATCGCCGACGAGCAGATGGCCGCCATGACGATGGCGATCTTCTTGAACGGCATGAGCCGTAGAGAGATCAAAGACATGACGATGGCCATGATCGCTTCGGGCGAGCGCATGAGCTACCCGGGGCTGGGAAAACCCACCGCCGACAAACACAGCACCGGCGGAGTGGGCGACAAGATCACCCTGCCGCTCATGCCCTTGGTGGCGTCCTTCGGCGTGGCCGTGCCTCAGCTGTCTGGCCGCGGCTTGGGCCACACGGGTGGCACGCTAGACAAGCTCGAGTCCATTCCTGGATGGCGCGCGAACCTCACCAACGCGGAGATGCTGCAGCAGCTCAAGGACTACAGCGGCGTCATCTGCGCCGCCGGTTCGGGGCTGGCTCCGGCCGACGGCAAGCTGTACTCCCTTCGTGACATCACCGGAACGGTCGAGGCCATTCCCCTTATTGCCTCCAGCATCATGAGCAAGAAGATCGCTGAGGGCACCGAGTCCCTCGTGCTCGACGTGAAGTTTGGCTCCGGTGCCTTCTTGAAGGACATCGAGCGCTCGCGTGAGCTTGCCCGCACCATGGTGGCTCTCGGAACAGATGCCGGTGTCAACACGACTGCCCTGCTCACCGACATGAACGTTCCCCTTGGCTTGGCCATCGGGAACGCAAACGAGGTGCGCGAATCGGTGGAAGTTCTGGCCGGTGGTGGCCCCGCCGATGTCATCGAGCTCACGGTGGCCTTGGCGCGCGAAATGTTGGCGATGGCAGGCATGCCCGATGTGGATGTCGCCGCGAACCTTCATAACGGTAAGGCCATGGATTCCTGGCGCCAGACGATCGCGGCTCAGGGTGGAGATCCGGATGCGGCACTGCCCGTTGCTCGCGAAACCCACGTCGTGCTCGCCGAACGTGACGGTGTACTGCTCGACCAGCTCGCCCTTCCCTTCGGCATCGCTGCCTGGCGCCTCGGGGCGGGCCGCGCGCGCAAGCAGGATCCCGTGCAGCACGCTGCCGGAATCGACCTGCACGCCAAGCCCGGTGACGTCGTTCGCAAGGGTGAGCCGCTGTTCACCCTGAGCGCCGACGAGCCGGCCCGCTTCGCCCGCGCTCTCGAAGCGCTTGAGGGCTCCTACGTTATTGGCGACGCCAAAGACTACGTTGCTCGTGGACCGCTGGTCGCCGAGCGCATAACGGCTAACTAACCGACAGAAAACGTTCATCTTTATCGCGTAACGTCACGAGCGTTGCGCGAGCTCCGAACTTCAAAAAAAGGATCCCTAATGTCTTTCGAAAACGACTTTTACGTTGATGGCGTCGACGTCACGGTGTTGCCGAAGATTTCGCTCCACGATCACCTCGACGGCAGCCTGCGCCCCGAGACCATTCTGGAGCTCGCCGCCGAGGCTGGTATCGCGGTTCCCGCAACCGATGAAGAGTCTTTGAGACGTTGGTTCGCCGAGTCCTCGAACTCCGGCTCGCTCGTGGAGTACTTGAAGACGTTCGACCTCACGTGTGCCGTCATGCAGACCGCGGAAAATTTGACCCGCGTTGCCCGCGAAAGTGTGGTCGACCTTGCTGTCGACGGTGTGATTTACGGCGAACTTCGCTGGGCGCCCGAGCAGCACCTCACGCAGGGGCTCACGCTGGACGAGGCTGTTGAAGCCGTTCAGGTGGGGATCGAAGAGGGGATTGACGAGGCAGAGGAGCTGGGGTACAGCATCCGGATTGGTCAGCTCGTGACCGCCATGCGTCATGCCGACCGCAGTCTTGAGATCGCCCAACTTGCCGTGCGCCACCGCACCAATGGTGTCGTCGGCTTCGATATCGCTGGGGCCGAGCTCGGTTTCCCCGCCTCAAACCACGCCGCGGCATTCGACTTCTTGGCGCACGAGTACTTCCCCGTGACGATTCACGCGGGGGAAGCTGACGGCCTCGGCAGTATTGAGAGCGCGTTATACGACGGCCGTGCCTTGCGCCTTGGTCATGGCGTGCGCTTGGCGGAAGACATCGATGTTAATGGCAAGGACGGAGATGCCACCTATGTCACGATGGGAATGCTTGCCCACTGGGTCAAGGATCGCGGCATCACGCTGGAGACCAGCCCCACCTCGAACCTGCAGACTGGCGCCATCGCGCAATGGGGCGATGACATCACTGATCACCCCTTCGACCTTCTGTACCAGCTGGGATTCACCGTCACGGTCAACACCGACAACCGTCTGCAGAGTGACACGACGCTCACGCGCGAACTATGGCTGGTAGCGGATGCTTTTTCCTACGACCTTGCCGACCTTGAGACGTTCCAGCAGAACGCTGCCGCTTCGGCTTTCCTTCCTTCTGAGGAACGTGACGAGCTCGCCGAGCTCATCTCGGACGGCTTCGTAGCCGCTGTGGCGGCTGCGCGCCGCTAGTCTCTGCGGCTAGGCGGCTGCGAGACTCTTCACGCGAGCCCTCACTGCCGTGCCAGCGAGAATGAAAACCGCGGCAGCAGCAATCCAGACAACGGGTGAAATCACTTCACCAAAGATAAGCGCAGCCCACACAATTGTGAGCACAGGCTGAATAAGTTGGATTTGACTGATACGTGCCATGGGGCCGATTGCCAAACCCCGGTACCAGGCAAAGAATCCTAGGTACATGCTGATGAGGGCGATATAGGCGAACCCCAGCCAGGCCTGCGGTGTTACGTAAGCACTGATCGCAGCCAGGCTGATCAGAGCGACGGGAATCATGGCGGGTAGCGCAACAACAAGGGCCCAACTGATGGTCTGCCACGAGCCAATTTCCCGCGCCAGGAGGCCACCCTCTGAGTAGCCGATCGATGCCAGGATGACTGCGCCTACCAAGAGTAGGTCACCGAGCGAAGGACCAGTGTGCGCTTCGCTGGTCAGTACGGAGAAGACAGCAACGGCCGCGGCACCGCTCAGTGAGGCAATCCAAAAAGTGCGGGACGGCCGTTCGCGACCGCGAATCACCGCGGCCACGGCGGTAGCCGCCGGTAAAAGGCCAATCATGACAGCGCCGTGCGATGACGGAACGAATAGCAGGGCAAAGGATGTGAGGAAAGGGAATCCCACCACCACGCCGAGGGCGACAACAGCCAGGCGTAGCCATTGGCGACCACCAGGTAGTTTCGTGCGGGTGAGAGCCAACACAGCAATAGCAATGGCGGCCGCGACGACAGCCCGGCCCGCGCCGAGGAAGAGGCTCGGGAAACTTGTGAGGGCCAGCGAGGTCATGGGTAGTGTGAAAGAGAAAGCCACCACCCCGAGGGTGCCAAAAAGAATCCCGGCGAGGGGTGTACTCGTGAGACTCTTGGGGGGCGTTCGCGGGGTCACGCGTGAAGCCTACGCGACGAGCTCCTCGGCCCCAGCCCGCAGGGCAGCGAGCGAGGTCTGGGCGACGGCCTGGCGTTCGGCCAGTGTGCCCTCGGCACAGTGGGTGTCGAGGTAGATCTTGAGCTTGGGCTCGGTGCCGCTCGGCCGAATCATGACGCGCGAGCCATCGGCGAGCCACAGACGCAGAACGTCGGCGGGAGCGAGGCCGTCGAAGCCGGCGGAGAGGTCGTCGATCGAGGTGACCGCGATGCCGCCAAAATTGGTGGGCGGCGTCGCGCGCAACGAGCTCATGATGTCAGAGATGCGGCTGATGTCGGTGACGCGAAGCGAGACCTGGTCGCTGGCGAAGTGACCGAAGCGCAGGCTGAACGCGTCGAGGTGATCGGCGATGGTCTTGCCTGCGAGGGCAAGGTCGCTTGCAAGGGATAGAAACGCGAGGCCGGCGGAGATGCCGTCCTTGTCGCGCACCGTCTCGGGGTTCACGAGGTAGCCGAGAGCCTCCTCGAAGCCAAAGAGGAGCCCGGGCGCTCGAGAGACCCATTTGAAGCCCGTGAGAGTCCAGGCGAAGTCGAGTTTGTAGTCGGCAGCAACGGCGGCCAAAGCGGGGCTGGACACAATGGAGCAGGCCAAAGCGCCAGTGGTCTTGCCTTCGCGGGTAGCACGATCGGCGGCCCACCAACCAAGGAGGGAACCGACTTCATTACCGGTCAGGCGGCGATACCCCTCTTCACGGGAGGCATCGGGGATGGCGACGGCCAGGCGGTCAGCATCCGGGTCATTGGCAATGATGAGATCGGCATTGGCTTCGCGTGCCGTGGCATAGGAGAGGTCGAGAGCGCCGGGCTCCTCAGGGTTGGGGAAAGCCACCGTGGGAAAGTCGGGGTCAGGCTTAATCTGGGCCGCGACAATGACAGGCTCATCGAAACCAGCGGCGCCCAGCGTGCTCGCGAACGTCTCCCACCCGACGCCATGCATGGCCGTGTAGACGACTTTTAGCTGCGTATCGGGGGCGGCCACGAGAGAAGAGGTGAGGGCGATGTAGGCGTCTATAACGGATTCTTCGGCCAGCTCAAACTCGCCGCGGGGGAGTTCCAACACACTCAGGTCGCGGGCAACGCTGTCGATGTGATCCGAGATGTCAGCATCGTCGGGGGACACAATCTGCGAGCCGTGGTTGAGGTCTCCGAGGTACACCTTGTAGCCGTTATCGGCGGGAGGATTGTGACTGGCCGTGACCATGACACCGGCACTGGCCTTCAGCTCGCGCACAGCGAATGCCACGAGTGGCGTGGGCAGCATGCGGGGAAACAGGATGGCACGGATGCCGACCCCGGCCATAATCTCGGCGGTGTCGCGGGCGAAGATGGCGGAGTTCTTGCGGCCGTCATAGCCGATGACGACGCTGGGCGCGCGATCCTCGGCACCGGAGGAACTCGCGGCACGGTGCTCGAGAAGGTACGCAGCGAGGCCGGCGGCGGCCTGGCTGACCACTACTCGGTTCATGCGGTTGGGGCCGGCGGCTATCTCGCCGCGGAGCCCGGCCGTGCCAAACGCGAGGCGCGTCGAGAGACGGTCCCGCAGAGATTCGCGAGCAGCAATTTTGCGAGAAACACCCTCGTCGGCCGTGACGGTGTCATTACCGCCGGCAGCCTCAGCGAGTAACAGTGTCAGCTCGGCACGGGTTTCGGCATCCGGATCTTGCGCCAGCCAAGCCTCGGCCGAGAGGGCAATGTCGGCATCCGTCATCACAGTTTCACCACGATTCGGGCAAGCAGGTCGCTGATGACCGCTTCGGCGTTACGCCCAGCCTCGAGCACCTCGGTGTGCGACAGGGGTGTCTTCTGAATGCCGGCGGCGAGGTTTGTGATGAGCGACATCCCCAGCACCTCCATGCCGGCTTGGCGGGCAGCAATCGCCTCGAGGGCCGTGGACATTCCCACGATGTGGCCGCCCATGATGCGGGCCATCTGCACCTCCGCGGGTGTCTCATAATGGGGGCCGCGGAACTGTGTGTAGACACCCTCATCGAGGGTGGAGTCAACCGTATGCGCAATGTCGCGTAGGCGCTGGGAGTACAGGTCGGTCAGGTCGATAAAGGTCGCGCCCTCGAGCGGAGAGGCCGCCGTCAAGTTGAGATGGTCACTGATCAACACCGGGGTTCCGGGCTTCCACGTCTCCTTGATGCCACCGGCGCCGTTGGTCAATACCATCACGGATGCTCCCGCCGCCGCCGCGGTACGAACACTGTGAGCGACTCGCCGAACGCCGTGACCCTCGTAGAAATGGGTGCGGGCGCCAATGACCAGAGCGTGCTTTCCGTTGGGTAACAGGATTGATCGCAACGTGCTCGCGTGGCCCACCACGGCGGAGGCGCTAAAGCCCGCAATCTCGGTGGCGTCGATGACGGCGGTGGTCTCACCAATGAGATCCGCGGCCTTGGCCCAGCCGCTTCCGAGCGTCAAGGCGATGTCATGCTTGGCCACGCCCGTCTTCTCCGCTAGCTGGGCGGCAGCGAGTTTCGCGACCTCGAACGGGTCGGCGGAAGGATCATCCAGAGGGTTCACGTAGTCAGACATGAACTAACCCTATTGCTACGAGCGTGTGAGCAGGGGAGCGCTCTTTTGCGCAGTTTGGTGAGGACCTGCCCGGGGCGGGAGAATGAGAGTATGCCTTTCGATTTTGAACGTACCCAGCGCATTGTCGTCATTGGTGGAGGCCCTGGAGGCTACGAGGCAGCACTGGCCGCCGCTCAGCTCGGTGCCGACGTCACTCTCATCGAACGCTCCGGCATTGGTGGCTCGGCTGTGCTGACCGACGTGGTTCCGTCAAAGACCCTCATTGCGACAGCTGAGTTCACAACAACACTCGGGCGTTCCGCGGAACTGGGCGTTCAGTACTTCGTGCGCGGCGGCGACGGCAAGCCGCAGAAGCCAGAAGTTGCCGTCAATCTTTCTGTCGTGAACAAGCGACTTCTTGGCCTTGCTCAGGACACCTCGCGAGACATGGGCCAAACACTCACCGCGGCCGGCGTCAAGGTTATCTCCGGACACGGGCGCCTTGAAGGCACCCACACAGTCGTAGTCTCCACCGACAAAGGCGGAACCGACTTCGATCGCCTCGAGGCCGACACCATTATCATTTCGGTCGGCGCGAGTCCCCGCACCCTTCCCTCGGCCATGCCCGATGGCGAACGCATTCTCACGTGGACGCAGCTCTACACCCTGACCGCCATTCCCAAGCACATGATCGTCGTGGGTTCCGGCGTGACCGGTGCCGAGTTCGCCAGCGCCTACCGCGCTTTGGGCTCCGAGGTGACGTTGGTTTCCAGCCGCGATCAGGTCCTGCCGGGTTCCGACGCTGACGCAGCCGCGGTTCTCGAAGATGTTTTTCTCCGTCGTGGTATGCGCTTGAAATCCAAGGCCCGCGCCGAATCCGTCACCCGCACCGAAAAGGGGGTGCTCGTCACGCTGGCCGATGGCTCGACCATTGAGGGTAGTCATGCCCTCATCGCGGTGGGTTCGGTTCCCAACACTGCCGATCTGGGGCTTGAAGAAGCCGGTGTCGAAATGGATGATGACGGCCGCGTTCATGTGAACCGTGTCGCCCGCACGAGTGTGCCCAATATTTACGGTGTGGGCGATTGCAGCTCGGTGATGCCGTTAGCATCCGTTGCCATCATGCAGGGCCGCACGGCTGTCTTTCATGCCCTCGGTGACGCCGTCGAACCTTTTGACGAGCGCATGGTTGCCTCCAACGTGTTTACTCAGCCGGAGATTGCGACCGTCGGCTGGAGCCAAGCGGACATTGAGGCCGGCACCATTCGTGGCACCGTCTACAAGCTCCCTTTGACCGCGAACCCGCGTGCAAAAATGCAGGGAATTCGTGACGGATTCGTCAAGCTCATTTGTACGACAACATCCGGAACCGTTATTGGTGGCGTCATTGTGGCCCCGCGCGCATCGGAACTCATTCTCTCGGTGGCGCTCGCCGTCGAACACCGTCTCACGGTCGATGACGTTGCCCGCTCGTTCGCGATCTACCCGTCAATTTCGGGCAGCATCGTCGACGCCGCGCGCTCGATGCACATCGTCAAACGTAAGTAGCGGCTGGGGCCGGAGCCTAGGCGCGCTTGCGCGGCTCAATGAAATCGAGGCTTTCGCCGAGCCGATTTTTCTCGACCTCGAGGTCGTAGTGCGACTGGAGATTAATCCAGAACTCCTCCGACGTTTCGAAGAGGCGGGCAAGGCGCAAGGCAGTGTCGGCTGTTATGCGTCTCTTGCCGTGAACAATCTCGTTGATGCGGCGAGGGGGCACTCCGATGAGGCGAGCGACCGCATGTTGGTTGAGCCCGAAGGGGTCGATGAACTCCTCGAGGAGGATTTCTCCCGGGTGAATCGGCGACTGTGTATTCATAATTGCTCTTCCCTCTCGGAAGTTCTGGCACGGGTGGTGATTAGTGGTAATCGCCAATTTCGACTGTGTCCGCTCCGCCAGCAGACCAAGTGAAACAGACTCGCCATTGGTCGTTGATTCGAATACTGTGCTGGCCCTGGCGGTTCCCCTTCAATTGCTCCAGCCGGTTTCCCGGTGGGATTCGTAAATCGTCAAGAATCATGGCCGCGTGAATCATGACGAGCTTCCGCAATGCTGGTCGAACAATTATCGGATCGATGCCTTTAACGAGCATTCTCCCCCAAAGTCTCTCGGTCTCGGCGTTGCCAAAGGAGCGAATCATCACTTAAACATAACGCGAGGCGTTATGTT
Organism: Alpinimonas psychrophila; assembly: GCF_014137865.1. Lineage (GTDB taxonomy): Bacteria > Actinomycetota > Actinomycetes > Actinomycetales > Microbacteriaceae > Alpinimonas > Alpinimonas psychrophila. Next base: position 81,806 of record NZ_JACGWU010000003.1, read on the forward strand.
TCGCAAGGCCTCGGCATGGTTATGGGCTGCGTCTACGGATTGGAGGAGATCCTTCCGAAACGATGACGAGAGGGTTGAATCTGCGGGTGTTTCGGAGCGGAGTCGCTGGGATCTCCTCCGATTCGTATGCTGGCCTATTGGGAAAACCCCGCGGCGGATCCTTGGGACCCTGTGCAGGAACCCCTTGTCGGACCCCTGGGGAACCCCCGGAGTATTCTTTGCCGCACCCAAAGTGTGCGTAACTACTGAGATTCTTCGGTTTCGAGAATGGGAGGCGCCTAACTGCGGCGAAGTTGCCGGGCGCGGAAAAAATTATCAGGAGTTACGAACATCTCTATAGCGACAAACGTTGGAAGGGCGTCACAAAGCCGGCCGTACTGGCCGCAGTCCGCGTGGCTGAGCAAGGTAGGGCAGGCAGGGTTGGACAAGCCGGGCAGGTGTCGAGTGCTGAAGGCTGGAAGTCTGACGCGGAGTCAGATCCGTACAGCAGCGACTATTTCCCGTCGATGTTGAGCAGTACGTGACCGTTCGAGACGGTCTGGCCCACGACAGCGTTGATGTTGCTGATGACGCCATCACGGTGCGCGGCAACGGGCTGCTCCATCTTCATGGCTTCCAACACGAGGATCAGGTCGCCCTTGACGACCGTCTGGCCCTCGGTGACCGCGACTTTGACCACGGTGGCTTGCATGGGCGCCTTGACGACAGTGCCCATTGCGGAGCCCGCAACGTTGGCGCTCGTCTTGCGCTGAGGCGGGGGCCCCATCGTTGCGAGGTCATCGGACGTGGCTCGCAAGAGCTTGGCGGGAAGCGAAACCTCGATGCGGCGACCGTCAACTTCGACGACCACGTGCTGCCGTTTGGCCAGCGACGGAGTCTCTTCGGCTTCGCCGCTCCACGCCTCAATCTGGTTGTCGAATTCGGTCTCAATCCACCGCGTGTAAATCGTGAATGGTTTGTCGCCCTCAGGCGCAAAGGCCGGGTCGCGCACGATCGCGCGATGGAAGGGCAGCACGGTGGGGAGGCCAGCAACCTCGAACTCGTCGAGGGCACGGCGGGCCCGTTGAAGCGCATCCTGGCGCGTGGCGCCGGTGACGATGAGCTTGGCCAACAGAGAGTCGAACGAGCCCGAAATGATATCGCCGGATTGAACACCGGTGTCGACGCGCACGCCGGGGCCGCTCGCGGGCCGGAACACGTGAACGGGGCCGGGGGCAGGCATAAAGTTGCGGCCAGCATCCTCGCCATTGATACGGAATTCGAAGGAGTGACCAGTGGGCACGGGGTCGCCATAGTCGAGCACCCCACCCTCGGCCAAGCGGAACTGCTCGCGCACGAGGTCAATTCCGGTGATCTCTTCGGACACAGGGTGCTCAACCTGCAGCCGCGTGTTGACCTCCAGGAAGGAGACGGTGCCATCCTTGCCGATCAAGAACTCGCAGGTGCCGGCACCCACGTAGCCAACCTCCCGCAAAATGGCCTTGGATGCGCGGTATAGCTCGGTGTTTTGAGCCTCGGTCAAGAAAGGGGCAGGGGCCTCTTCGACCAGCTTCTGGTGGCGACGCTGAAGCGAGCAGTCGCGGGTGGAGACGACGACGACGTTGCCGAACGCATCTGCGAGGCACTGCGTCTCTACGTGGCGAGGCTCATCGAGGTACTTCTCCACGAAGCACTCACCGCGACCAAAAGCGGCAACGGCCTCGCGCGTGGCGGAGTCAAACATTTCGGGTATCTCGTCACGGGTGCGGGCCACCTTGAGACCGCGACCACCGCCACCGAACGCAGCTTTGATGGCAACCGGCAGGCCGTGGATGTCGACGAAGTCGAGCACTTCCTGCGCACCCGAAACGGGGTTGAGCGTTCCGGGGGCCAGGGGCGCCCCCACGCGCTCAGCGATGTGGCGGGCCGAAACCTTGTCGCCCAACTGCTCGATGGCTTCGGGGGAGGGCCCAATCCAAATCATGCCGGCATCGATGACGGCGCGCGCAAAGTCAGCGTTCTCGGCCAAAAATCCGTAGCCGGGGTGAATCGCGTCGGCGCCGGAGCGGCGAGCTATGGCCAAAATCTTGTCGATGACCAAATAGGTTTCGGCGCTGGTGGTGCCACCGAGGGCGTACGCCTCATCGGCCAGCTTGGAATGCAAGGCATCCCGGTCCTGATCGGCGTAGACGGCAACCGAGGCAATGCCACTATCTTTCGCGGCCCGAATAACACGAACGGCAATTTCGCCACGATTGGCAATGAGGACCTTTTTGATGCGCGACATAGGTCTCAGCCTATCCAGAGCACCCCCGTCGGCGTTGTCTCCCGCGAACAAAAAATCATTCGAGTCGTAGCGGATGCCTACAAGCCCCGCGGCTCAGATGCTTCCGGTAGGCACGAGCCGTTCGGCCTGAAGAACGAACTAGTTGCGGTTCCAGAGATCCGGCCAGAACACGTCGAGGCGTCCGGCCAGGCGGCGCACCGTGGGCACCGAGACGCCGACAACCGTTGAGGGGTCGCCCTCGATGCGCTCGATGAAGGGAGCTCCGAGGCTATCGATGGTGAAGGCTCCGGCGACCTTGAGGGGTTCACCGCTGGCAATGTACGCGTCGAGTTCGGCATCCGAAATGTCGTTGGCAAAGGTAACGGCAGCCACGGCAACTTCGCCCACGGCCGAGTTCACTTGCCCTCCCCGGTAGTCAATCAGCCAGTGCCCGGAGAAAAGGTGCCCCGTGCGTCCGCGCTGCAGGTGCCAGCGCTCGCGCGCAACCTCGGGGGTGTGTGGTTTGCCATAGATGGTGTCATCAAGCACGAACGCGGAGTCGCCTCCGAGCACCAGTCCATCGAGGGGTGCTCCATCCACCAGGGTCGCGAGCACGGCTTCGGCCTTTGCCTTGGCGAGCAGTTCCACCATTTCGCTGGGGGACAGCGGTCCGGTCAGTGATTCGGCTAAACGCACGACCTCATCCTCATCCACCTCGCTAGGGACGACAATCGGCTCAATGCCCGCGGCCCGCAGGGTTGCCAGGCGAGCGGGAGAGGTGGAAGCCAGGTACAGGCGCATTGTGCTCCGATGGGAAAGTTTGGGCGGGTGGTGGATGGGGCGCACCTCAAGTATGAGATTCTTAGAGGATGGCCTCACGCATTTCACCCAATGACCGCGGTTCCGAATTCATCGGATCCGAGTACGAACTCGAGATTACCAACGTTGCCCATGGCGGCGTGGGCGTTTCGCGGCATGAGGGCCGTGTCATTTTTGTTGCCGACACGATCCCCGGTGAGACCGTGCGTGCCCGCATTACGGATGCGACCCAGAAGTCGTTCTGGCGCGCCGACACTGTTGAGGTGCTCAAGGCATCACCTCACCGCCAACCCCACATTTGGGCGGCAGCCAGCGTCGATCTCGACCCCCGCGACCGCGCCGGGGGAGCCGAGTTCGGCCATATCACGCTCGCTCGTCAGCGTGAGCTGAAAGAGTTTGTTCTTACCGATTCGCTCTCCCGCATGGCGCACCTCACCCAAGAGGTCACGGTTGAGGCACTGCCGGGCGATGAGGAATCGAAGGGCACCAACTGGCGCACGCGCGTTCGCTTGCATGTGGATGAGGGCGGCACCGTCGGCCCCTATGCCGCTCGCAGCCACCGGGTAATTCCCGTTCGTGATCTTCCACTGGCCACCGATACGTTGGCTCAGTTGGCGCCGCTCGGCGGCTTCATGCCCGACATGGAATATGTCGACCTCATCGATCCCAGCGGCGAAGAACCCCGCATGATCGTGACCTCGCGCGAGGCAGGTCGTGTCAAAGTTCGTCCCGCGCGTGACCCGCTGCGCGAAATCGTCGGCAATCGCGAGTTCGCCGTTGACGCCCGCGGCTTCTGGCAGGTTCACCGGCAAGCTGCCACGACGCTTTCGACGGCCGTCACCGCCATGATTGATGAGGAGCTCTTCGAGCCCCACGCCGCCAACCTCGATCTCTATGGCGGCGTCGGACTGTTCGCCGCTGCCATCGGCGACCGCTTTGGTTCCTCGACGGGAATGACTGTTGTGGAATCGGATGACATGGCTGTCGCCTACGCCGCCGAGAACCTCGCAGAGTGGGCCGGTGCGTACGCCATTTCTGCTCGCGTTGATGACTTCATGCGCGACCTGGTCGACAACGCCACCGCCGATGAGAAGGTCTACTTTGAGCAAGCCACGGTAGTGCTCGATCCTCCTCGCGCCGGCGCCGGCCGGGATGTTATTGAGGGCCTCGCTCAGATGCGTCCCGCCCAAATCATCTATGTTGCCTGTGACCCCGTGGCTCTGGCCCGCGATGTTGAGTCCCTCGCGCGCCTCGGCTACAAAATGGCGAACCTGCGTGCGTTCGACCTGTTCCCCAACACGCACCACGTTGAGGCCATTGCCCGCTTCATCCCGGCGGGTTAGTGGTTGTAATCCCACCCAAAGGTGCGGGTGCCACGAATGTCACCGCGAATGGCACGTTGGCTGCGTGACCAGCGCGAGGGGCCAACGCCGCTCACGGCGTGCTCCAGAGCAGACTCTTCGTCAATTTGGGCGTCCAAAACGGCTTCGACCGCAGCTTGCTCTTCAGGGCTGGCCCCCTGGGTGATGAACCTAATCGCACTCATTAGAGCGGAATGTTTCCGTGCTTCTTGGGCGGCAACGACGCGCGTTTGCCGCGCAACGATCGCAACGCCTTGATGACAGCCACGCGGGTGGCGGCGGGCTCAATCACGCCATCCAGCTCGCCGCGCTCGGCTGCCAAGAACGGGCTGGCCACGTTGTAGGTGTACTCGTTTGCGAGTTTCGTGCGCACGGCGGCAACGTCTTCGCCGGCACCTTCAGCCTGCTTTATTTCGTTGCGGTACAAAATGTTGACGGCGCCTTGGCCGCCCATGACGGCGATCTCGGCCGTAGGCCACGCAAGGTTGATGTCGGCACCGAGTTGCTTCGAGCCCATGACGATGTAGGCGCCGCCGTAGGCCTTGCGAGTGATGACGGTGACGAGAGGCACGGTTGCTTCGGCGTATGCGTAGAGCAGCTTGGCGCCTCGGCGAATGACGCCGGTCCATTCCTGATCGGTGCCCGGAAGGAATCCAGGAACATCCACCAGGGTAAGAATCGGAATCGAGAAGGCATCGCAGAACCGAACGAAACGGCTGGCCTTCTCACCCGCCTCAATGTTCAAGGTGCCGGCCATCTGGCTGGGTTGGTTGGCCACGATGCCCACCGAGCGGCCCTCGACCCGGGCGAAGCCAATCACGATGTTGGGCGCAAAAAGCGGCTGGACTTCGAGGAAGTCTTGATTGTCGACCACGTGGCGAATGACTTCGTGCACGTCATAGGGCTGGTTCGTGGAATCAGGAATCAGTGTGTTGATCTTGCGGTCGGCCTCGGTGATTTCCAGTTCGACGTTGCTCTCGTAGACGGGCAGCTCGGCCATGTTGTTATCGGGCAAAAAGCTCACGAGGGTGCGGGCGTAGTCCAGTGCGTCACTCTCATCCGACGCCAAGTAATGCGAGACACCAGAGATGCTGTTGTGCGTGAGCGCGCCACCGAGCTCCTCCATGCCGACATCTTCACCCGTCACGGTCTTGATGACGTCGGGGCCGGTCACAAACATTTGACTGGTTTTGTCCACCATGATCACGAAGTCGGTCAAGGCGGGGGAGTAGACGGCGCCACCGGCGGCAGGGCCCATGATGATGGAAATCTGGGGGATAACACCGGATGCCGCCGTGTTGCGGCGGAAAATCTCGCCGTACTTGCCGAGCGCAACGACACCCTCTTGGATCCGCGCTCCGCCCGAATCGAGGATTCCGAAGATGGGGACCCCCGTTTTGAGGGCGAGGTCCATGACCTTGATGATCTTCTCACCGGCAACCTCGCCGAGTGACCCACCGAACACGGTGAAATCCTGCGAGTACACGGCAACCTGACGACCGTGAATCGTGCCGGTCCCGGTCACGACGGCATCGCCGTAGGGGCGCTTGGCATCCATGCCGAACGCCGTGGTGCGGTGGCGCACGAATTCGTCCAGCTCCACAAAGGATCCGGGGTCCAGTAGCTCGGTGATGCGCTCACGCGCCGTCATCTTGCCCTTGGCGTGTTGCTTCTCTTTGGCGACCTCACCACTGGCGATGACCGCCTCGTGGTAACGATCCTTGAGGTCGGCAAGCTTTCCAGCGGTAGTGAACTGGTCTGTAGTTTTCATCTCGGCACTCACGTTTTCACTCTACTTGCCGGTCCCTAGCGAATAGGGTTAGAGAACACCTACAAAAAAACTGTGGCGATAACCGCCACAATGTTCATATGCATGTGCCGTTGAGTACCGCCGTTTGCCCAACCATGACCTGGACCTCGTCGGTGGGCTCCACAAATGTGGTGTTGCGTCAGCGGGCAACCCAAGAATCCCCGGTGGAGGCCCCGGACTTTACGGTACTGGCTACCGACAATCAGACCGCCGGACGTGGGCGCCTGGACCGGACGTGGATAGCGCCTGCCGGCGGGTCGCTCGCCGTCTCGGTGCTCCTTCGCCCCCAAACGCCTTCGTCTCGTCCGCTCGAGATGGCCGCCTTCGGCTGGTACTCGCTGCTCGCAGGATTGGCGATGACGCGCGCGTGTGCGTCCGTTCTGGAGGTGCCCGCCACCGCCACCCTCAAATGGCCCAACGACGTCTTGGTCAACCACAAAAAGGTCAGCGGCATTCTCACCGAACTCGTGATAACGCCCACGGGCCCGGCGCTCATCATCGGTGCCGGCGTCAACCTCACCCTCACCGCTGATCAACTCCCGACGCCCACCTCCACCTCGTTGACGCTTGCGGGAGTCACCCCGGAACAGCAGGGTGATCTGCTCGACTCCGTGCTGGCGGCGTACCTCACCGAGCTCAGGCGACTCACCGCAGTCTTTGCCGCGGCCGAGGGAGACGTCGAATCCTCGGGAGTCCGGGCCCAGGTCGTCAAGGCGTGCGACACCATCGGGCGTTCGGTTCGCGTGGAACTTCCGTCGGGTCAAAGTCCGATTGGAACAGCAACGGGTCTCGACTCACAGGGCTGTTTGTGGGTGGATCTCGGAACAGATGCGCCGCCCCTCGTGGTGGCAGCCGGCGACGTGACCCATCTCAGGGTATTAATGGAGGATGCCCAACCCGACTGACACCATTGCCGTTGTTCCGCTGACTCCGGAACGAGCCGAACCTGTCGTGGCTCGCCTCCGTCGTCACGGCCGCGTTTTGGTGCTTCCGTCAATCGCCCTCATCGTGCTCGCCGGGGTTGCCGGTTACGGCCCCTCGCTCTTGACGGAGGCGTGGATGATGACGCCATTCTGGATCGTCACCGCCGCCCTGGTTTTACTGCTGTGGATTCTGCCGTTGGTGACGTGGATGGGTGGCCGGGTCATCATCACGACCCGTCGCGTCATCGTCTACAACGGTTTTTTGGTGCGTACGCGCCAAGAAATCTTGTGTGCTCGGATCCATGACGTGACGGTGCGGCGTACCGCGATTCAGGGTATTTTTGGCTCAGGCGACGTGCTGCTCAACACGGGAGCGGAGAAACAAATTCGCTTGCGTGATTTGCCAAAGCCGAACCTTGTGCTCTCAGCACTCACCGATCTCGTGGAGAAAAATGCTCCGCTGCGCATGCAGCTTCAGCGCGACGACGCGCGCTGGAACACCGACGAAATTTAGCGGATGACGTTGTCGCTGCGGGTGTAATCCGCAACGAACGCGCTTTTGCCCAAGAGTTTGCGCCAGGTGCGTTGGATGCCCCAGACCGTTACTTTCGACATGGCTTCCAGCACGATTGCCTGGCTCATCTTTGATTCGCCTAGGGTGCGCTCGCGGAATTCAATGGGAACCTCGACGATGGTGAATCCCGCATCCGAAACGCGGAGGGTCATGTCGATTTGAAAGCAATAGCCGTGCGAGTTGACGTCTTCAAAGTGGATGGTGCGCAACACGTCGGCACGGAAGGCTCGATAACCGGCCGTGGCGTCTTTGACGGTGAGTCCCAGCATGGCGCGGGCGTAGGTGTTTCCGCCGCGGCTCAAGACCAAACGATGCAGGGGCCAGTTGACGACCGAGCCACCCGTGGTCCAACGTGAGCCGATAGCCAAGCCCGGGGTGTTGGCAAGCGCGCTGTTGGGCGCGGGGGTGACGCTCGCGATGAGGGTGGCGAGGGACTCAGCCGGGTGCGATCCATCCGCATCCATCTCGACCAGAATGTCATAACCGTGGTCGAGCCCCCACGTGAAACCGGCGATGTAGGCGTCGCCCAGGCCGTTCTTGACGGTGCGGTGCAAGACGTGAAGTTGGCTATCCGTCAGGGCCATTTCATCGGCAAGACGGCCGGTCCCATCGGGGCTTCCGTCGTCGATAATCAGGATGTCGGCGCTGGAAACCGCGCGGCGAACATTACCGACAATGACGGGAAGGTTTCCAAGTTCGTTGTATGTGGGAATGAGAATCAGGGTAGTCATGCGTTGACGCTCTCCAAGGATTTCTTCGACGACTTTCCGCGGTTGGGGTTAAAGACCCAGTAGCGGTAGAGCACAAAGCGCAAGGCCGTGCCTAGGCCAAGGCCGATGACGTTGCCCGCGATATTGTCGGAAATGATGTCGCGCAGACCAAGAACGTGGTGGCTGATCCACAGACAGGCCAGGGCCACAATCATGCCGGCCACGGAAGCGAGAACGAATTCAACGAGTTCGCGGAACACCGGGGAAGTTCGGTGTTTGCGGAAGGTCCAGAAGCGGTTTCCCAGCCAGTTGAAGACAATGGCGACCGACGTGCTGACGACTTTCGCGCCCAGCGCCGAGGTCCACCATTCTTGTTGGGCGCCCGAGATCTCGAGGTAACGCAATAAGTTGAAGATGCCGACGTCTATCACGAAGCCGATCAGTCCAACGATGCCAAACTTGACAATAGATCCGACGATGCCCGCTCGTAGCTTGGCAATAATCGAATCGGCGTTGCTCATTGGTGGTTCTCCTGATGGTGGGACTTTGTGACGGTGCACAGAATCATCGTGAACGATAAACTTATCAATACTTGAGAGGCGAGCAATGAACACTGTAGTTGGCGTTATTGGCGGGGGCCAATTGGCCCGAATGATGGTGCCTCCAGCAATAAATCTAGGGCTTGAAATCCGAGTGTTTGCTGAGAGTGAGAGTTCACCAGCCGAAATGGCGGCCACGGCCATTGGCGACTACACCAATGTGGACTCCGTATTCGCGTTCGCGCAAGGCTGCGACGTCGTCACCTTTGATCATGAGCATGTCCCCCAAGCCGTTCTGACCGAGCTTGTCCGTCGGGGAATTAGGGTGCGGCCCAGCCCAGAGTCCCTCATTTTTGCGCAAGACAAACTCCTCATGCGGGAGCGGTTGGCGGCGCTGGGAATTCCCGTTCCTGGCTGGGCAAAAGCGTCCACGGCCGCCGAGGTCGATTCTTTCCTACTTGAATATGGTGGACGAGCTGTGGCCAAAGTGGCGCGCGGCGGCTACGACGGCAAGGGCGTTCGCATCATCACGTCTTCGGCTGATATCACGCAGTGGCTCACCGCCCTCGCCCCGGGAGAGTCCCTCTTACTCGAGGAGCTCGTCTCGTTCCGCCGTGAATTGGCTCAGCTTGTCGCCCGGCGTCCCTCGGGCGAACTTGCCCTGTGGCCGGTTGTCGAAACCGTTCAGCAAGACGGTGTGTGTAGTGAGGTCATCGCACCGGCGCCCCACTCCGCGGGACGCATCGCCGACGTCGCTGCGCAGATTGCCGCTGACATTGCCGAAGGCTTGAACGTCACCGGGGTGATGGCCGTCGAATTATTCGAGACTACGGATGACCGCATCCTGGTGAATGAACTGGCCATGCGCCCTCATAACAGCGGTCACTGGAGCATTGATGGGTCGACCACGAGTCAATTTGAGCAGCACTTGCGGGCCGTTCTTGACTTACCTCTTGGAGCAACCGGCATGACGGAACCGTTTAGTGTCATGGTGAACATCCTGGGCGGTCCACAAGCGGGCGGGTTACCTTCGCGTTATGCGCAAGCCATGAAGTTGCATCCCACGGCAAAGTTTCACAGTTACGGCAAGGAGGGGCGGCCCGGACGAAAGGTTGGGCATGTCACCGCCTCGGGGGATGACCTAGCAGACGTTGCCTATCAAGCGCGTGGCGCATCGGCATTCTTCCAGCACTGACACCTACCATTAAGCTCATGCCTGAATTGCGCCCGCTCGTCGCCGTCGTCATGGGTTCCGATTCCGATTGGAACGTCATGAGTGCGGCCGTTGCCGTGTTGAATGACTTCGGCGTCCCTCACGAAGTTGAAGTACTCTCGGCGCATCGCACGCCGGAAAAGATGATTGCCTTTGGCAAAACGGCTGTAGCGCGCGGGCTCAAGGTCATCATTGCCGGTGCCGGTGGCGCGGCCCATCTCCCCGGCATGCTCGCGAGCGTGACACCGCTTCTTGTCGTTGGCGTTCCGGTTCCCCTTTCCCGTCTTGACGGCATGGACTCACTCCTGTCGATCGTGCAAATGCCTGCCGGGGTGCCCGTGGCCACGGTCTCCATTGGTGGCGCGACGAATGCGGCGCTGATCGCCGTCAAAATTTTGGCGACCAGCGACCCCATCCTGCTGGCGCGCCTCGAAGAGTACGCCGAAGGCCTCGCCCTCACGGTGGAAGAAAAGAACCGGGCGCTCAAATCTCAACTATGACGATGTCAAGCCCCATGCGTTACCCCGATTCCAGCTCCGCGAAGGTCATGACGACCCGTGGCTGGTGGCTCGTGGTGCTCAATTTCCTTCTCCCAGGCTCCGCGCAGACCATGGCGGGCAACCAACGTCTCGGCCGTTTTGGGCTGCGAGCGACCCTGACGGCCTGGGGCATCGTGATCGTCGTGTTCGTCCTGTATCTCCTGTGGCCGACATCCGTCTATTTTTTGGGCACCTGGAACGTCAGCCTTTTTGTGGGCCAGATGGCCATGTTCTTCTACGCTATTCTTTGGGTCGTTCTCACCTTTGACACATTGCGCTTGGTGCGGATCGTCAAGACCACGCCCTCCGCCCGCGGTTGGATTGCGGGACTCTCGGTGGTCATGCTCGTGCTCTCGGCGGGAGGAATCGCTTACGCCGGGACGCTCACGGGGGGCTTGAACGGTGCCCTGTCAAAAATTTTCGTTGCGGGGCCGACGCAGGAGCCCATAGACGGCCGGTATAACTTTCTCTTGCTCGGCGGGGATGCGGGCCCTGACCGGGACGGATTGCGCCCCGATACGACGCAGGTTGTCAGCATTGATGCCACAACGGGGGCCGCCACGATAATTGGGATCCCTCGTGACCTTCAGTCCATTCCTTTCTCGGCGGGTTCGCCCATGTTGAGTATCTATCCCAATGGGTATAGCCAAGATTCTGGCGAGTACTGTACGCGCTGGGCCTGCCTCAACACGGTCTACGTTGCTGCTGAGATGGACCACCCCGAGCTGTACCCCAATGCTGTTTCGGAGGGCTCGTCGCCCGGTATCGAGGCAATGAAAGACGCTGCCGAGGGAATCACGGGACTGACAATTCAGTATTACGTTTTGATCGACATGCAGGGTCTGAGCGAGTTGATTGACTCGCTCGGTGGCGTCACCATTGACGTGACCCAACGCGTAGCAATCGCGGAACCCGAAACGTCCGAGGCGAACGTTGCCGAATGGATTGAGGTTGGCCCGCAGCACCTCGATGGCTATCACGCACTCTGGTACGCGCGATCACGCTGGGGCGGCGAAGGCGACTATGACCGCATGGTGCGCCAGCAGGAGTTGCAGACGGCGCTTCTCCAGCAGATGACGCCGACCAATGTTTTGGCGAAATTCCAAGATATCGCTGCCGCGGGAACTCAAGTTGTGAAGACAAATATTCCGCAATCGATGCTCGGGTATTTCGTGGATCTCGGCATGAAAACGCGCGCGGTGCCCCCGACAAAGATTGCGCTGACGCCCGCCAATCCAGACTTCCCCGTGGACACGGAGTTCCCGGATTACCCGGCTATCCAGGCGTACATCAACCAGGTTCTCTACCCGCCGACGCCTACGGCAACTCCGGCCATCAACTAAAACTTGCCTGGTCGATGCCTACGCCGAAGGGCGTGTTGTCGAACCGCGCACCCGCAGCGTGTTCTGTACGGGCGGTGGCGCGACGGCGTTTTCGTCGTCCAGTCTTCGTAACAAAAAATCTACGGCGGCGCGGGCAGTTTCTTCGGGGGCCAGATCAACCGAGGTGATGGTGGGCACGGCACTGCGGGTTTGTTCGGCATCTGAACCGGCGACGATCAAGAGGTCCCTTGGAATTTCAAGGCCTCGCTCCTGAAAGCGTGCCTGCAGTCCAGCTGCCCCACGGCCTGTCAGAAAATAAACAGCATCGGGCAGACCCCGCGCATCGGCCAGCATCGCGTCGGCGACGACGCGGCCACCCGTTTCGCCAGTGGTCTCATCTTGGTGATACACAATGGCGTCTTGGGGATGCGCCAGTATCCATTCCGCGTATGCCTGCATGCTGTCGGCGTACCATGCGTTGTCATCAGTTCCCGTCACCAAGGCGATCCGTTTGGCCCCTTGGGCGCTCAAGTGTTCGAAGACCACGGTGGCATCGGTGACCCCGCCGGATTCGAGCCAATTTTCAAAATTCGGGCGCTCGATGTCTCTCCCGACTGTGACGAGAGGGATGTCGCTTCGATCGAGCAACTCGATCACGGGGTCGTTGCCCACCGGGTCGCACACAATGAACCCATCCACGCCGAGAGCAATGGCGGGAGCATTCTGTTTCGTGGGGTCGCGCACGAGCATCAGACCAAAGCCGCGATCCAGGGACTCGACAGCGGCGGCCCCGACGAAACGAACGAAATAGTCAACTCCCTCGGGCTGGTAGGTCTCCAGCGAATCAAGCGGGCGAATGACGAGGCCAATGACGCCCAGCCGGTTACCCCGCAGACGCCGGGCAATGGGATTGGGGCTATAACCCAGGGCCGCGGCAGCATCCAAAACACGTTGCCGCGTTGCGGCGGCCACGATGCCCTTCGTATTGAGGGAATGAGAAACCGTGGTGATGGAAACTCCTGCGTGGCGCGCAACGTCATGGATGGTCGCGCGTCGCCTGTCCCTGTCTGCAGTCATATACGGCACATTACCGGATTATCACGATTAGCAAATCGTTTTGTAAAAAGCTCGCACAAAACGTTTTGTGCGATTAGGTTACATAAAAGAGTTCTTGTTCAATTCACCAATCCATCCGTCATAACAAGGAGCCCCTCATGAAACAGAAGAAGAAAGCAGTCGCCGTTCTGGCGGTTCTGGCACTCGCCCTCACCGGGTGTTCCGCCGGAGCCACCACTGCCACCCCCGGCCTGGCGATCAATGACTTGCTCGTCACGACTCCCGCTGCCACGGGTGACCTCGCCTTGGCTACCTGGAACCTCCCGATGGGGGAGCCGGCATCGTTGGACCCCATCAAGGCCTTCAACTACCCCGAAAACACTGTGGTCGCAAACCTCTGCGAGGGGCTCATGCAACTGCAGCCGGATTACACGATTACTCCCGGTTTGGCCGAGAAAGTCGTGAGCCCCAATGCCTCGACGTTCGTCTACACAATTCGCCAGGGCGTCACGTTCTGGGACGGAACCGCGATGACGGCCGACGATGTCGTCTTTAGCCTCAATCGCCAGCTGAACCCCGATGAGGGTAGCTACTGGGCCGGCGGTCTTGTCAACAACATTGCGTCCATCACCAAGACGGGCGATTGGGAAGTTACCGTTGCCCTCACCAAGCCCGACAGCACATTCAATTCCTACATGGTGACTCCCGTGGGGAACGTCGTCTCCCAGGCATTCCGCGAAGCAGCCGGCGAAAACTTCGGAACGCCCACTGGCAAGGTCATGTGCACCGGCCCCTTCTCCGTCGGAGATTGGAACCAAGGCCAGTCCATTTCGTTGATGCGTAATGACTCCTACTGGAACCCGACCAAGATGGCCAAGACCGCCCAGATTGACATCAACTTCATCGTTGACTCCGCTGCCATCGCGAATGCGTTGACGACCGGCGCCATCGACGGTTCCTATGATGTTCCCCTCGGTGCCATCACAGCCCTGAAAGGTGCCACGAACGGAACGCTGTATCTCGGACGTTCAACTCAACTCGTTGCCATCATTGGTACGGGAAACGGCGCATTCGCTGACCCCGCCGTTCGTCAGGCACTCATGATGGCCACGGATCGTGACGCAATTGCGGCAACCGTTTTTGAAGGAACGGCCACGGCATCATCTTCGCTGGTCCCCAACAATGGCTGGTCGTACGGTGCGAGCACCTTTGAAAAGGGCCGCGCGGCACTGCCTGCATCAACGGTTGATATCGCAGGAGCCAAGAAGGTTCTTGAGGGCGCAACGGTGGATATCACCCAGACGATCAAGATTGTCTACCCCTCCGAGCGCACCTACTACGCCGACATCATCTCGGAAATTGCGAACGGTGCCCGCTCCATTGGGCTGACGGTCGAACCAGAGGGCGTTCCTAGCGCTCAGTTCGGTGCGTTCTTCTCAGATTCCGCAGCGCGTGCCGGTCACGATGCTTTCGTCACGAACAACTACATGGATGTTCCAGACCCCCTGGCCTTCCTGCGCACCATCGTCGGCACCGGCGGATCTCAGAATTACAACGGCTTCAGCAACGCGAAAATTGACGGTTTGCTCGATCAGGCAGCTGCTGCGGCTACCGACGACGAGCGTGCCACGATTGTCAACGAAATTCAGGCTCTCGCTATGGCTGAGTTGCCCTGGATTCCCATTGTTGATCCTTCGGTACGACTGTTCATGAGTGATCGAGTGACGGGTGTTCCTGCGTCGTTCGTTTACCTCTACTACCCCTGGGCCGCTGACCTCGGCGCATCAGGTAAGTAGTTCACCCGTGAGGGGGCACCATGCCCCCTCACGGTTTCCTTTGCTCAACGCCAAGAAATAAAAAAAGAGGGTCCGCATGTTTATTGTTCGAAGACTTTTGGCCCTTGTGGGGGTGCTCATCGCCTCCAGCTTTCTGGTGTTCGCCGCCATGTACGCGGCCCCCGGAAGCCCCGAAAATTTTCTCGTTCAAGGTCGAACGGTTTCCCCCGATGTGCTCGCCGCTATCCGCCAGCAGTATTCCCTCGATGACCCGTTTCTCGTTCGATACTGGAACTGGCTCGTCAACGTACTTCAGGGAAACTTTGGCCTATCGCTCACCAATCGCCAAGATGTCGGCGAACTCCTCGCGAACCGCCTTCCCACCACCTTCATGCTCGTAGCGATGGCCGCCATCCTGATTGTCATTTTCGGTATCGGTCTCGGCGTGATTGCGGGCCTGCGCGACGGTGTTGTCGACAAGGTCATCATCCTCACCTCGAACTTAGGGTTCGCCATCCCCACGTTCTTTGCGGCTCTCATTCTGATGAGCATCTTCAGCGTCAGCTTGGGGTGGTTCCCCGTCTTCGGCTCGGGAGAAGGTTTCCTCGATCGCGTCTGGCATCTCACACTCCCGGCAGTGGCACTGTCGCTCCCCTCCGCCGCTGTCGTTGCCCGCATCACGCGCACGTCCATTCGTGAGGAGCGTGGCTCGGAGCACTCCGTCATGGCGGTCGCTCGGGGGGTGCGCAACGCTCTCGTCGTTCGTCGCCACGTCATTCGCAACTCGATGCTGCCCGTCACCACGATTGTAGGCGTGCACATTGCTGGGCTCATCGCCGGATCGTTCGTGGTGGAGTACGCCTTCACTCTCGACGGAATTGGCACACTTCTGGTCAACGCCGTGCAGCGCAAAGATTTTGCGGTGGTCCAAGCCATCGCCATTATTTTGGTCGCCGCGTTCGGTGTCATGAACCTCCTCGTCGATCTTCTATACGCCGCCATCGATCCCCGAGTTCGCGGGGTGCGCGCATGATGGCTCGTATTTTTGATCGCATGGGGGTGCTGGGATGCATTGCCATCGGTTTCATTGGAATCGTTTTGTTGGCGGCGTTGTTTGCTCCCTGGATTGCCCCTTTCGACCCCACCGTGGGCTCCGTCACGCAGCGCTATTTGGGGAGCAGTGCCGTGCACCTCCTTGGAACGGATCAGGCCGGCCGCGACATCTTTTCGCGTCTGTTGTGGGGAGCGCGTTCGAGCCTGACCGGCCCCATTATTGTGGTCGTGGTCACGGCGATCTTTGGAACCGGTATTGCTTTGATCGCTGTCTGGTGGGGTGGCCTCGTGGATGCGGGACTCAGTCGTGTTCTGGATCTCCTGTTCGCCTTCCCTAACCTCCTTTTGGCCATGTTGGCCATTGCGGTGTTTGGGCCGAGCCTCACGACCGCCGCTCTGGCTCTCGCCATTGCGTACATTCCCTATACCGCGCGCGTCATCCGGAGTCAGGCCATGCGCGAACGCAATTTGCCGTACATTCGTTCACCGCAGCTCCAGGGCATCTCCGGCACGGTGATCACCATGCGGCATCTGATGCCCAATATCGCGCCGCTGATCATCACAGGAGCGACGATCAACTTTGGTTTCGCCATGATCGAGCTGGCGGCACTGTCGTTTCTCGGGCTCGGGGTTCAGCCGCCAGAGGCCGATTGGGGGCTGATGATCTCGAACGGTCAACAGTCACTGCTCAATGGATACCCTGCCGAGAGCATCTTGGCCGGACTCTGCATTGTCATCACGGTGGCCTCGCTCGGCTACGTGGGGGAACGCCTCGGCGGCCGTGCCGCGGCAGGGAGGAAAGCCTGATGTTACGCATCGAAAACCTGTCCCTCACTATCAGAGCGCAGCGGGAAGAAATCCCGGTTTTGCACTCGGTCAACCTCACCGTTGGTCGGGGAGAATCCGTGGGCATCGTCGGGGAATCTGGTAGCGGGAAGTCAATGACGCTTCGTTCCATTCTGCGAATCGAACCGGACGGGTCCACCGTAACGGGCCGGATCACTTTTGACGGCACAAACGTGCTGGAGTTGAGCGGCGAGCCCCTTCGACGCCTTCGGTCGCACGAGATTGCGATGATTGCCCAGAACCCGCATGCCGTCTTGAACCCCGTACTGGCGGTCGGGCGGTATCTCGTCGAAGGCATGCATGACGCTCAGGGCATGCCCACGCGCGCCGCAAAACTGCGGGCCGGAGAATTGCTGGAACAGGTGGGAATCGATGACGTTGATCGCGTCCTGAGGTCGTATCCGCATCAGCTTTCCGGTGGCATGTTGCAACGTGTCGTGATCGCCGGCGCGATCGCCGGAAACCCAAAGTTGCTGCTTGCCGACGAACCCACGACGGCATTGGATGTGACCACCCAAGCTGAGGTGATGGCGATCCTGGATGACTGCCGCCGCGAGCTGGGAATGGCCATGCTCTTTGTCACGCACGATCTCGATCTCGCTGCCGCTGTGTGCGACCGTATTAGCGTGATGAAAGATGGCGTCGTCGTCGAAGACGGCGTACCAGATCAGCTCCGAGACAATCCTCGGCATCCCTACACGCGTGAACTCATGGCCTCGCGTCCCGCCAGCATTGCCTGGCATGGCTCGAAAGGCGCGACAGCATGATGTCCTCTCCCATTGTCGTCAAACATCTCACGAAGACGTTCCGGGGCACGCGTTCCAGCGGACCGGTTCTCGCGTTGGACGCCGTAAACCTTATTGTTGAAAAAGGAACCTGCATGGCCGTCGTGGGCGAGTCGGGGTCGGGCAAGACGACGCTAGGGCGCATCATTGTCGGCCTTGAGTCTGCCGATTCCGGAACGGTCGCGGTCGGGGGACGTCTCGTCTCCGGTCGGGCGACGAGGCGCGAACGCCAGCGGAGATCGTCTCAGATTCAAATGGTTTTCCAAGATCCTCAGAGCTCTTTGAACCGTAGACTTCCCGTGCGCGTTGCGATCGATGAGGTTCTTCGTATTCATTCAACGCTGGGAGCCGGTCCTCGAGCCGAGCGGTGCACCGAGCTGTTCGAGCAAGTGGGTTTGGAAGCTCGGCACCTTGACGCGTTGCCGAGTGAACTCTCGGGTGGCCAACGTCAACGTGTCGCTATTGCTCGTGCCCTCGCGGCATCACCTTCGGTCATCGTTCTGGATGAATCGGTGGCAGCCCTGGACGTCACCGTTCAAGCCCAGATCTTGGACCTTCTTACCCGACTCCGACAGGAGCAGGGTCTCACCTACCTGTTCATCACCCATGACCTCACGGTCGTCCAGCAGATCGCCGACAACGTCGTGGTCATGCGCAAGGGCGCCATTGTTGAGCGCGGCCCTACGGCCGATGTTTTGGGCGCACCGCAGCATCCCTACACTCAGCTCCTTCTGGAGTGTGCTCCCCGGCCTGGTTGGAAGCCCCAGCGAGGCGTAATTCGAGCACTACGCGACGAAAGTGAAAAGTTATGACGACCACCCCCACCATTGTCACCTTGGATGCCGCGGAACCGTTCGAACGGGGTCGTCAACGCGGTGTCGCCATTCGGGATGCCATTGCCACGAGTAGTCGCATCTACCGCGAGCTTTTTACCGCCGTCGGAATTGAGCGCGCGGACGTCCGCCGCTACGCCGAAGAATCCATCGCGGCCACCGAGAATTGGTCGATCGCCCTCGCAGAGGAAATGCGGGGAACCGCCGAGGGCAGCGGACTTCCGCTCTGGGAAATCGCCTCATTGAATGCTCGTACCGAAATTCTCTCTCTTGCGCGCGGGGCCAAACCGGGGGAGTGCTCCACCATCGTGAGTACGCGCGGCACCCCGGTCGGTTCACAGACCTGGGACTGGCACGAGGAGTTGTCGGCCGGCTGGCATCTGCAGCGGGTGAGCGGGGCAGCGCATAGTTTTGTCGGTCTCACGGAACACGGCATCCTGAGCAAAATTGGCGTGAACGATGCCGGAATCGGCGTCATGTTGAACATCCTGGGCCACCAAGACGACAAGCCTGGCGGTGTACCCGTTCACCTCGTCGGCGCCCGCGTCCTGGCGGAAGCATCGACGTTTGACGAGGCTTTGAACATCCTGCGGGGAGCCCCCGTTAGCACCTCGAGCGCCGTGACGTTGCTCGGCCCCGGCGGCGCAGCGACCATCGAGCTCAATCCCCACGGTGCCGCCGTTGTGCGCCCCACCGAAGGTGTCCTGCTGCACACGAATCATTTCTTGGACCCGGCGCTCGCTCAGGGCGAAAAGCCCGGGTTGTACGACCCAGATTCCCAATTGCGGATGCAGATGCTCGAAGAGCGAACACGCGACGCTGCGCGGATTCCCATGGAGGCATTGGAGCTTGTGCCCCTTCTCGTTTCGTACCCCGGCGACCTCGCCGACCTGTGCTGCATCCCCTCAGCGGGCGCGACGTTAGGGGAACGCTGGGCCACCTTGGCGACCGTCAGCCTCGACGTTGCCAAGCGGCGCCTGACGGTGTCTGCTGGCTCGCCCGCGGATGCCCCGGCGGCCGAAAAGATTCAGCTCGACGCCATGTCCAAGCTCGGCACCTTAGCTCGGCCATAAAAAGCCTGAGCCCACTGTTAGGGGCGAGCGCCGTGAACTCGACCGGGCGACTTCATCATCACGGCACAGATCACCAGGAGCGCCCATCCGGACTGATCAAGCTGCGGTCTGCTGAGAACACTCTGTGTCAGAAGGGCGACGAGGATCAGCAACGGCAAAAGCGAATTTGCCGTAAAAGGGCGCTGATCGTTGAGATCCCAGCGGGGGCGATCGATGGCCACAAACCATGCACGCCAGGTCGTAGAAAGCACGAAAAAACCACAGACAACCAGGCCGATAATGCCGAGTCGACCCCAGATATCCCGCCACGTATTCGGGATGTTCCAGATTGTGAGCCCGCCGGTCAGGACTCCGAATACTCCCCAGGTCCCGATGCCGAGCAACACGAGTGCCGCCACGGCGTAGACGCCACGCCGGGCAAGGGGGCTGGTGGCGCGAGCCCACAGGGCAAAGCCCAACACCAACAAAACGGCGGCAGCCGGGAGCAAGACCGTCGGCGAGTGTGTGAGCGCCAGGGTTCCAAGGGCGACAGCTAGCCAGGCAATCCCCCAAATGCGCCAGACCGTGCCATCGACGAGTTGCAGGCTGAACACAATCAACGCAATGAGTGCGAGGAATCCGAGTTCGTTCCCGGCGCCCACAATCCCGTGAATGACGCCGTTGTCGAAGCCATTGTAGAAACCGTTGTCGAAACCGTTGCCGTTTCCGAACCCGAAGACGTAAATTTCGAACGCCAGAGACAGCGCTAGGAGCCAGCGGAGAGTCGTGCCCAGTGCCCGGATCAGGTCACGCCACGGCAAGAGAAGGGCGATGCCCAGGCCGATGATGGTCGTGAGCACCAGCACCGCAGCCGTCAGAATACTCGTGACGCGGTCGGGTGACCAGGCGATGGATACGATGACCAGGAGTAGGAAGCCGAGCAGTGTTACGGGAAGACGTCTCAAGGAGACTCGGCGTCGGGCGCGCCACAGCAGAACGGCATACGTGATCGCGAAAGCAAGAGCCATCACGAAGTAGATGACCAACCCCAGCAAGGCCAGGAAGTAATCCCCGGTAAGGAACACGAGAATGCCGTGGCCACCGAAGAGCAACGCAAAGGCAGCGACGGCCAGGCCGGTATGGGCATTACTGATCTTGCTCAGGGGCATAGCTAACAGGTTAGACGAAGGCAGCGTGTCCGGTGATGGCGCGGCCCACGATGAGGGTATTCATTTCGCGCGTTCCTTCGTAGCTATAGAGTGCTTCCGCATCAGCAAAGAATCGGGCCACGTCGTAATCCAGCACGATCCCGTTTCCGCCGAAAATCTCGCGGCACCACGCCACGCTTTCGCGCATCCGGGTAGTGGCGACGGCTTTGGCTAGGGCCGCATGCTCATCACGTTGGGTTCCAGCATCCTGCATTCTGGATGTCTCTTGCACCAACGCCAGCGATGAGGTGATGTTTCCCAGACTCTTCACCAAAAGGTCTTGGATGAGCTGGTGGGAGGCGATCGGACGCCCAAATTGGATGCGCTCCTTGGAATATGCCAGGGCAGCCTCGTAGGCGCCCACGGCAATTCCGACTGCGGCCCACGCAACCTCGCCACGTGTGAGTCGAAGCACGGTGGCGGTGTCGGCAAACGAGTTGGCGTTGACCAGCTTGTTGGCATGGGGGATGACAACATCCGTGAGGACAATGTCGGCATTTTGCACGATGCGCAACGACTGCTTGCGCTCAATCTTGGTGGCGACGAAGCCCGGAGTGTTGGTGGGCACGATAAAGCCCTTCACCTGCTTATCGGCCACATCCTTAGCCCAGATAATGCAGATGTCACTAAACGTGGCGTTGCCAATCCACCGCTTTTCGCCATTGAGGACCCACGTGTCGCCGCGCTTTTCGGCCGTGGTGCGCAGACCCTGCGCGGAGTCAGAGCCCGACAGCGGCTCGGTCAAACCGAAGGCTCCCACAATCTGGCCGGAGCCCAAGCCCGGTAGCCACTGGGCACGCTGCTCAGGGGATCCGCAGACGCCGATGGCCCCCATGGCCAGACCGTTTTGAACGCCCACGTAGGTTGCGACGCTGGCGTCGATTCGTGCGAGCTCCAAGGCGACCCAGCCGCGAAAGACCGCGGTGGTTTCGAAGGGCCACGTTTCGGGAAAAGCCATGCCAATGACGCCAACACGGGAGAGCCCGGCGATGATGTCTTTCGGAAATTCAGCGCGATCCCAGTGATCGTTGACCACCGGTTTGACGTCAGTCTCGAGGTAATGGCGCAACTCGGCCAGTTTCGCCTTTTCATAGTCGGCGAGGCCCGCCTCGAGCCCAAAAAAATCTGAGGACAGTGTTGTAAACGTCATGGCCACAGGCTAGCGAGTCATGGGCGCGATGTCAGCGGCAATTGATACCGTGAACAATGGGCGTCGCTTCGACACAGTTTTTCTTGTTTGGCGCCCACAAAAGTCGGGGTATCTTTTGCTCCCCTGCGCGTCGTGAGAAGGAATCCCCGCCATGTTCGTTCGCCTCGAGAACACCCCGCGCGACTATGCCTGGGGCTCGACTACAGCAATCGCCGAGCTTCTAGGGCGTAAGGCTTCGGGCGGTCCTGAAGCCGAGCTGTGGCTCGGAACCCATTCGGGCTCGCCGACGCGCATTGCTAACCCCGCGCAGGTTGGCGGCTATTCCACCCTCACAGAGTGGGTGGCCGCAAAACCCGAGCTGAAGATTGGTTTTTTGCTCAAGATCTTGGCTGCTGACCATCCTCTTTCACTGCAGGCGCATCCCACCATTGCGCAGGCCCGAGACGGATACGATCGCGAGAACGCAGCAGGGGTTCCCTTGACCGCCCTCAGGCGCAACTACAAAGATCGCAATCATAAGCCTGAGCTCATCGTTGCCCTGAGTCCGACGTTCGACGCCCTGTGTGGTTTTCGCCCACGGGAAGAAACTCTGAGAGTTCTTCGAGAATTCATCGTCATAGCCCATTCGGCGAAATTGTCGGCGGACGTCCTCGAGGTCTTTGCGGCAACCTTCGAAACGTTCGCCACCGATGAAGCGGCCAATGCGTGGGCCCTCCAGTGGCTGCTCACGGGTTCCGAGGGGACTCTCGAGCTCGTGAGTGAGTGCGTTGACGTCGCGACGACAGTCGTATTCGCCGAGGCATCTGCTACGGCATCCGCTCCTTCAGCCCCTAGCCCAACTGCGATTGGTGCGGTTGCTGCAGCGGCTACCGTGCGGGAACTCGCCGCCGAATACCCCGGTGACCCGGGAATCGTTCTTGCCCTTCTCTTGAATCGCGTACGCCTCGCCCGCGGCGAGGCTCTGTACCTGCCGGCCGGCAACATGCATGCCTACCTCCGGGGCCTGGGCGTGGAGCTCATGGCCACGAGCGACAACGTCTTGCGCGGAGGTCTCACCCCCAAGCACATTGATGTCGCAGAACTCCTGACCATCACGCAATGCCAACCGCTGCCTGTCCCCAGGCTGGCGCCCCGGGCGCTCACGCCGGGGATTGAGATTTTTGACCCAGGGTTGAGCGATTTCGCTCTCCTCCACGTAGTTCGTGAGGGCGCCAGCGGTCGGGAGCACGAACCGATCACTTTCGATGGCCCGGCCATCATTATCTGCACCGAAGGCGCGATAGAAATGACGGGCAAGAGTTCCTCGGTGTCCGTGAGAAGAGGCGACTTTTTCTTTGTCACACCCGACGAGGGCGCCATAAATTTTGAGGGAATCGGGGAGATATTCGCCGCTAGAAGGGGTTTGACCCCTGTTTTTGGTCAATAAACGCGGGATTATTCGCAACTTTCGAGCATTGCTTGAAACTCCAGAAATCTCGACTTGACGGAATCGAATGACAACGATGTAATTAGTCAAGCGCCAGTAAGGCGTGTCGGGATACACAACAGGACGGGAGTTCGATATGGCACCGGAATATCGCGCTGGCGTACCAGACAATTGGTTCATTGATCCAGTTCGTTTGGGGGTACCTGGAGCACGTCAGCCTGAGATTGATGACAATCCCCTCGCCTGGCAAGCTGATGCACTGTGTGCTCAGACAGACCCTGAGTCCTTCTTCCCCGAAAAGGGCGGATCCACTCGGGACGCAAAAAAGATTTGCACCACGTGCGAAGTTCGCAATGACTGCCTCGAGTATGCGCTCTCCAACGATGAGCGTTTTGGTATCTGGGGCGGACTCAGTGAACGTGAGCGCCGCAAACTGCGTCGTCGCGCCTAGGGTCACTTTTTCCTGACGTCTTCGCCACGCCCGGTGGCTTCAGGCGTTTGACTGATTTCGCAACTTAGGCTGACAACAATGAATCCGAGAGTCACGGCGATTATTGTTGCCCAGCAAGGTGGGGAACATCTCGCGCGCACCCTCGAGGCGCTTCGTCTTCAGACGCGCCGTCCGGATATTGTTCTCGCCGTCGACAACTCGGTTAAAGGCGCGGCAAAACCACAGCTACTCGCTTTTGGCCCCGCCCAGATCATTTCGCTCAGTGACAAGATCACCTTCGGTGAGGCGGTCGAACTGGCTGCGCGCGTCATCCCCGTTGCCTCCAGCCCCGATGATTTTCTCTGGTTGCTGGCACAAGACAGTGCCCCTTCAGCCGATGCTCTCGCCTCGCTTCTCGGAGCCCTCGAGGTCTCACCTTCCGTTGGCATCGCCGGGCCTAAACAGATGGATTGGGCGTCGCCCGATCACATTCGTGAATTTGGCCTGACCCTCACTCGGGGCGGTCGCACGGTTTCCCTGGTCACGGATGAGCTGGATCAAGGCCAGCACGACAACCTCAGTGACGTTATGGCCGTGGGAGCTAACGGGATGCTGATGCGTCAGAGCCTGTGGCATGAGCTCGGCGGATTCGACTCACATTTGCGTGACGTGGATGATGCGCTCGACTTCTGCGTTCGCGCACGGCTGGCGGGCCACCGCATCATTGTCGTTCCTTCCGCGCGGGTCCTGACTGCGGGCGACGGCGTTATCGGTCTTCCGGAGGCCGTGACCGTGCGTGCTCGCAAGAGAATCGCCCGGCTGCGTCGTTCGGCCGAACTCTATCGTCGTCTGGTTTATGTCCCCGGCGGCACCGTTTTTTGGCACTGGTTGGGACTCCTTCCTTCGGCCATAATTCGGTCCCTGGGGCAACTGCTAGCTAAGAATCCCGGAGCTGTCGGTGGCGAATTCCGTGCCGCGGCTGCCGCGGGTTTCTCCGGTGGCGCTGTTGGACGCGCGCGTCGTTCCCTCAAAGTTTCGCGCCGGGCGCAGTGGTCATCCATCGCGGCCCTACGCATGTCTCCGGCGGAAGTGCGCCGCCGTCGCATTTTGGCCCGAGAGACGGCCCACATTATTGTGCACGGCGAGAAACGACCGGTGCATTTCTTTGCAACCGGTGGAGGCTGGTCCGTGTTGGCGTTGGCAGCTGTCTCCATCGCCGCTTTCTCTCCCTTGCTCGGAGCTGCAAACCTTGCCGGTGGCGCCCTTTTGCCCCTGGGGGCAAGCCCACTGGACCTGTGGCAGCAGGTTGGCTACGGCTGGCGCGATAACGCCTTGGGGGTGATCGGTGCCGCCGACCCCTTTGCCGGTGTCGTGGCTGTTCTGGGCTCCATCACGTGGTGGCAGCCCTCGTTCTCCCTTGTCCTCCTCTGGTTTGCGGCCCTCCCCGTAGCTGGCTTGGGTGCGTGGTTCTTGGCATCCCGAATGACGGAGCGTGCCGGGATTCGGGCCTTTGTCGCCATTGCCTATGGACTGTCGCCGACTCTCATCATCGCCTTGCTCGACGGCCGCCCGGCAGCTGTTCTGGTGCACCTCTTTTTGCCGTGGCTGTTCTTTGCGGGAATTCGATCGGCACGGTCGTGGTCGTCTTCGGCAACCACCGCCCTCCTTTTCGCTGCGGTCATTGCCTGCGCACCCTCGCTCGCGCCAGCACTGCTTGCCGTCTGGTTAGGGTCCGTTATCTTAACGGGACGTTACGTGGCGCGCTATCTCGCGATTCCCCTCCCGGCCGCCGTCTTGTTTGCTCCGCTCTTTGTGACGCAACTCCTGGCCGGCAACCTCTTGGGTCTTCTCAGCGACCCCGGTGCTGTAGTCGGTTATGCGGTAGCCCCGAGCTGGCAGGTGGCCCTGGGTTTCCCCACCGCGGGCCTGGGTGGCTGGTTTGAAGCCACTGCAGCGTTGCCGTGGGCGGCACCCGCGGCGAGCCTTCTCGTTCTCATTCTTGTAGGTGTTGTCGCGGCACTCGCCATTGCCGGCTTGTTCTCGGCCCATCCGATTCGCGCACAAATAGCCTTGGGGATCTCACTTCTCGGGCTCATCACGGCCGTCATGGCTTCGGGCTTCGAGGTTGCTTTTGCGGGTGGCGAAGTTGTGCCCCTTTGGGCCGGCGCCGGCCTGAGCCTCCTGTGGCTTGGTCTCGTCGTCGCGGCGGCAACGGGGATGAGCGTGTTGCGCAAGTTTTCCGTCTACCCGGCCGTGGTGGGAATCGTGGCCGTTTCCCTTTTGGCCTTCCCGCTCTTGGTGACAATGAACATGGGCGCAGCCGCGGTATTCGCAGGAAACGGCAAGGTCCTTCCCGCTTATGTTGTGGCGCAAGCGCAGCTCGACCCTGGAGTGGGAACGCTCGTCCTGACCCCGCAACCCGGGGGCGGGCTCGGCGCGATCCTCGCACGAGGAACGGGCCCGACGCTCGATGGTATCTCCACGTTGGTCACAACGCGCATCTCTTTTTCTACAGAAGACCAGCGACTAGCCAACCTTGTCGGCAATTTGTCTTCCAACAGTGGTCAAGATTCCGTTGCGCAGTTGACCGATCTTGGGATTGGGTTCATCGTGTTGACGGCCCCTCAAACCGCCAGTGGCACCCCCGCTTCCAGTGCCGCCCAGAGCGCGTCCAATCGGGTCAAGACCGCGCTAGATTCGAATCCCGACATTGATACCGTGGGTGTGACGGACACAGGCCTGCTGTGGCGTTTCGCCGGTGGAATCGGCACGGCACCCGGGGCGCAGATGCCTCATTCGGCCACGGAACCCCTGCTCTTTCTCATTGTTGGGGGCCAAGCCCTTGTCATTGTGTTGACGTTGCTCTTGGCCATCCCCACGGGGGCACCTCGCGGTGATATTCGACCAAAGCGCGAACTCGTGACTTCGGGAATTGGTTCGGGCCGTGCGCGCGAATCAGATTCTGCCAAAACCTCCGATGATATTCCGGTCGGCGCGAGCGACCCTCTAGCAGGTGAGAACGATGACGAGCAAAATTAGCTTCCTCCGCGCTTCTCTGACGGGCTTTGCCGGGCTCGTGGGTGTTGGTGTGGCCACCGTGGTTGTGGCGGCAGCGTGCCTGTTGCCACTTCCGGCGTATACAGCCGTGACGTCCCCCGTCGAAGTCCTCCCGGCCGCTGGTGAGCAGTCGCGAGTGTGCGCGGGACCCCTCCTTCAGGTTCTGCCGCAAGTCGGCGATACGACCACATACTTTGCGGCAGGACCCGCGACCATCTTCTCGGATGCCGTGGGGGCGACCGTGAATACGCGTCAGCTTGACGCCGTGAATGTGACTCAATCGGGTTCGGTCACGGCTCCCTCCGTTCTCACGGTTCCCCCTGCAGGAGAAGCCGACACGCAGCCCAAGTTGGCAGGCATGCAGCTGCAACAGGTTGCGACCGAAGATATTGCGGGTCTGGCGGCAGCCCCCTGCACCGATGCCTCCAGTGAGGCGTGGCTGGTCGGTGGCGCTACGGAAGTTGGAAGAACCACGCTGCTCCTGTTGAGCAACCCGACGGCGGTTACGGCCTCCGTGGCTCTCGAAATCTTTGGCGACAATGGCGCGGTGAGCACCCCGGGCGCTACCGGAATCTTGGTCGAGCCCGGTCAGCAACGGGTCCTGTCTCTTGCCGCGTACGCTCCCAACCAGATAAGTCCTGTGGTGCACGTCATCTCTACCGGGGGTCTCGTGCACGCCGCCCTTCAGCAGAGCATCATTCGCTCACTGGTGCCGGGCGGTGTCGACATCATCACACCGTCTGCGTCGCCTAACACCACGCAAATCATGACCGGGGTGGCGCTCACCGGTCTCGCAGCGCAAGACAGTGGCGAAAAAGGGTTGGTCATCAACGATCTTGAACCGACCATTCGAATTGCGGTTCCCGGTGCCGAGGCATCGGATGTGGTCCTCACCGTCATTGGTGGCGCAACCGAGCCCGTTGAGATTCGCACCACAATCGAAGCGCACCACACCCTTCAACTGCCCTTTACCGGAATCACGGATGGCGTCTATACCGTCGTCGTAACCGGCTCGAAGCCCATTGTTGCGGGCGTTAGATCTGTTCAGGCCGCGTCCTCTGACGGTGTGGTTGTGGTCCCGGTTCCCGTCTCCAGCGCGGCTCCGGCAACTCCCCAAACACCGGCCGCTGGTGGAGGGGAAGGCTTTAACGGCGGTACCTCGGGGGTCGCACCTCAGCAGTCGCAGGCAGCACAACCCACGCAAAGTTCACCCACCATTACGGGGGGCGACTTCGCTTGGCATGCATCTTCTCTATCGCTGACCGGCGACACTCTCATCCCTGTCGGTACGGGTCCGAGCGCCACGTTGTCGCTCTACAACCCCACCAGTGCGTCCATTACCGCTACGCTCGCAAGCCCTGCCGGCTCGGATCTCACGATCGTCATCGCGGCCGGAAAAATGATGACGGTACCGGTTTCATCAGCAACGCGCTACACCCTGACGGGCGGCGCGAATCTTCACGCAGCTCTCACCTATGCGGCCGTAGGTTTGGGAGCGTCCGTTGCCATTAGCCCCACCAATCAGCGTGGTGCGGCGATTACGGTCTTCCCCCGCTAGTCGGCTCTGCTTTTGCGCGTTTCAGTGGCGGTAGCGTTCGGGCCCAAGATCCCAAGGCTCTTTGCCGAGTAACTCGGCGACGCCGCGAAAAACAACGCTCTCAATCATCATTTGTCGATGCAGATCGTCATCGATGTGCAATCGGCTCATGCGTTGAATCGGGATGCGGTACAACACGATTCGGCGTCGTTCATGGTCAACTTTCCAACGCTCAACAACGCCAGCCACATCGGTGCGGGGCGGAGTGGCCGCAACATCAAAGTGGACATCTGCAAGCTCTTCCGGCCACAGGCCCCGCAGATAGTCGACCGTGTGCGAGACCGTGAGAAAAAAGGTGTCAATTCGACCCCGCAGGCGGGGAAGGTGGGGACCAGTGACGGGCCCACGCATGCCGCGCCCGTGCCGATCGCGAGTGAGACCGCGAGGGGGCACCGGGCTCGAAAACGAGTCTGTCTGCTTATCCCGGGCCATGATCTCAATGCTAGGCCAGATGTTAGGCCGGATGTTAGGCCGGTGCTCCCAAGGTCCTCGCGAAAAAGATAATCTGGAGACCGTGATGCGGCCCTGTACGAAAGACGCCTGCCCCAACGAGGCAACGGTGACGATCACGTACGACTATGAAGATCAGATTGCTGTCCTGGGGTTGTTATCGCCATCGAAGGAAGCGCACGCTCACGACCTCTGCCCGCGGCATGCCCAACGGTTCACTGCCCCGGCCAGGTGGCAGGTCATCCGCCACATAAGCTTGAGCAATGACACTTAGTCCTTCCGAGAAACTTCGCTCCATCGTCAAGACCTACGACGTTCGTGGTCTGGTGGGAAACACCCTGACCGAGGACATGGTGGAAGCACTTGCGGCCGGTTTCGTTGATGAAATCAATGGCGCCGGGGCGGATGTTGTTGTCGGCCACGACATGCGTGACTCGTCCGTCGGGTTCACCGCAGCGTTTGCTCGGGGAGCAAGAGCGCGAGGCGCGAACGTTGTCAACCTCGGGCTGTGCTCAACAGACGAGACCTATTTTGCTTCCGGTAGCTGGTCGGCCCCCGCGGCTATGTTTACGGCGAGCCACAACCCCGCGGCCTATAACGGCATCAAGTTCTCGCGCGCCGGCGCTCAAGGAATCAGCCTCGATACGGGACTTGCTGCCATCCGTGATCGTGCCATCGTGTACCTCGATACGGGGATGACCTCGGTGCCAACGCCGGGCACCTACCGCGAGATTGACGTGATTGCCGACTACGCCAGCTACCTGCGTTCGCTCGTAGACCTCGCTTTAATCCGGCCTCTGACCATCGTGGTTGACGCCGGTAACGGCATGGGCGGGCTTACCGTTCCGGCGGTATTGGGCACTGCAGCGGGCTTGGCGGAGTTGCCGCTCACAATCATCCCGATGTACTTCGAACTCGACGGAACTTTCCCCAACCACGAGGCGAACCCGCTCGAGCCCAAGAACTTGATCGACCTGCAAAAGGCCGTGGTTGAGCATGGCGCCGACTTAGGCTTGGCTTTCGACGGCGACGCTGACCGTTGCTTCGTCGTGGATGAGACGGGCGCCGCGGTGACCCCCTCCGCCGTGGCCGCCATCGTTGCCCTTCGCGAGATCGCGCGCGCTAAGGCCGAGGACGCCCGCGCGGACATTCACGTCATTCACAATCTGATCACCTCCAAGATCGTGCCCGAAACTATCCGGGCTGCCGGTGCGATTCCGGTGCGCACGCGCGTGGGTCATTCCCTCATCAAGGACGAGATGAAGCGAACGGGTGCCGTCTTCGGCGGAGAGCATTCGGCCCACTACTACTTCCGCAACTTCTGGGGCGCCGACAACGGAATGCTCGCGGCAATGCATGTACTTGCGGAGTTTGGCCACCAGTCGCTTTCGCTCTCTGAATTTTCTGCCGAGTTCATGCCCTACGCCCTCAGCGGCGAAATCAACTCCACGGTGGCCGACGTTGTGGCGTCCACAGCGCGCGTTCGTTCAGCGTTCGAGGGTCGCGCATCCTTTGACCTCATGGATGGCCTCACCGTTACCGGGGCCACCGCCGGAGACGAGCCATTTTGGTGGTTTAGCGTGCGCCCCTCCAATACGGAACCGCTGTTGCGACTGAACGTGGAGGCCGCCGAGCCCCACACGATGGCGGCCATTCGCGATGAAGTTCTGGCCTTGATTCGTGCCTAAAATAGGGGCATGAGTCTTCTTCTTTCCTCTGAAACTGCCCTCGCTTTCCGCGTCGCTGACCTCACTCTTGCTGAGGCGGGCCGCCACCAGATTCGTCTGGCCGAAAACGAGATGCCCGGGCTCATGTCGTTGCGCGAAGAGTTTGGCCCGACCCAGCCCTTGAAGGGCGCCCGAATTGCCGGATCGCTTCACATGACCGTGCAGACGGCCGTCCTGATCGAGACGCTGGTTGCTCTTGGCGCGAAGGTTCGCTGGGCCAGCTGTAACATTTTTTCTACGCAGGATGAGGCTGCCGCCGCCGTTGCAGTCGGTCCCACCGGCTCCGTGCAGTCTCCAGCCGGTGTTCCCGTCTTTGCGTGGAAGGGTGAGACCCTCGAGGAATACTGGTGGTGCACCGAGCGCATTTTCGATTGGTCCACGGAGGCCCGCGCGGCTGGTGAAAGTTGGACTGGTCCGAACCTGATTCTTGACGACGGTAGCGACGCCACGTTGCTCGTTCACAAGGGCGTCGAGTTCGAACGCTCCGGGGCCGTCCCCGCAACGCAGCCGAGTGACAGCCACGAATACAGCGTCATTCTCGATTTGCTGCGGACCACCGTCTCTGCAACCCCCACACGATGGGGAGTCGTTGCGAAAGAACTCTTGGGCGTCACCGAAGAAACCACGACGGGCGTTCACCGCTTGTATGAACTGGCCGCAGCAGGCAACCTGCTGTTCCCCGCGATTAATGTCAATGACTCGGTCACCAAAAGTAAATTTGACAACAAGTACGGCATCCGTCACTCGTTGCTCGACGGTTTGAATCGTGCCACTGACACTCTCATCGGAGGCAAGGTTGTCTTCGTCGTGGGATACGGTGACGTGGGTAAGGGTGCAGCCGAGGCTCTCCGTGGTCAGGGGGCTCGCGTTATCGTGAGCGAAATTGACCCGATTTGTGCGCTCCAAGCAGCAATGGACGGCTTCCAGGTTGCCCGCATTGAGAGCGTCATTGGCCAAGCCGATATTTTCGTGACCACCACCGGCAACAAAGATGTGATCACAGTCGAGCACCTGTTAGCGATGAAGCACCAAGCCATCGTCTCCAACGTCGGCCACTTTGACAATGAGATCGACATGGCAGGCCTCGAGTCCCTTGCCGGCGTCACCAAAGTCGAGATTAAACCTCAAGTGCACGAGTGGATCCTGCCACACGGTCGCAGCATCCTGATTCTCAGCGAGGGTCGCCTGATGAACCTGGGCAATGCCACTGGTCACCCCTCCTTCGTGATGAGTAATTCGTTCGCCAACCAGGTTCTGGCCCAACTTGAGCTCTACGTTCGCGCCGAGAATTATCCCGTTGGGGTCTACGTCTTACCGAAGCACCTCGATGAGAAGGTGGCTCGATTGCATCTGAATGCGCTGGGTGTTGAACTCACGCAACTGACCCCTGAACAGGCCTCCTACATTGGGGTTCCGATTGCGGGCCCGTATAAAGTGAACCACTACCGCTACTAGGGGCAATTCCGTGCAGAACTCGGGCGTCAGCACCCGAGATCGATCGCTCTGGGATAATCTGGAGCGCACTGGCTTCACGTCACCGAAGACGACCCGCGAGAGGAAACCCATGAACACCCGCATTCTCGTCGTCGATGATGACTCAGCGCTCGCCGAAATGGTGGGCATTGTTTTGCGTAGTGAGGGTTTCGAGCCCAGTTTCTGTGCGGATGGTTCGGGAGCCCTCTCAGCGTTCCGCGCCACAAACCCCGATCTCATCCTGTTGGATCTCATGTTGCCGGGCATCGACGGCATTGAAGTGTGTGGTCAAATTCGGGCAGAGTCTGGTGTTCCGATCATCATGTTGACGGCGAAGACCGATGCCACTGATGTGGTGGCAGGCCTTGAAGCTGGCGCCGATGACTACATCGTCAAACCTTTCAATCCGAAAGAATTAGTGGCGCGCATTCGTACGCGTTTGCGACCGACCCAGATCACGTCCGTTCAGATTTTGAACATCGGCGATATCGTTGTGGACATTGCGGGGCACGAGGTCACTCGAGGGGGAACGCGCATTTCTTTGACGCCCCTGGAATTCGATTTGCTCGCGGCGCTGGCGTCCAAGCCCGCTCAGGTTTTTACCCGCGAAATGCTCCTGGAACAGGTGTGGGGTTATCAATACAAGGCGGATACGCGTCTCGTCAATGTGCACGTGCAGCGTCTGCGGAGCAAGGTGGAACATGACGCCGACAACCCCACCATAGTGACCACCGTTCGTGGCGTCGGCTATCGCGCAGGAAGCGTCGTCTAATCCGCCCATGAACGCGTTTTGGGCTCGCCTGGCGCACGCCGATTGGAAGGGACTGCCAGCGCGGGTAGCGCGACAGTGGCGCCGGTCGTTGCAGTTTCGCACCGTCATCACCTCGATGGCCCTCTCGGGTGTAGCGATTATCTTGGTCGGCGTTTACATGTCGTTCAGCATCAGCAATGACCTCTTCGCCTCCCGCCTTGATCAAGTTCTGGGGGAGTCGCAACGCGCGCAGGTCGCCGCTCAACGGATTTTTGATTCCTCGGACGCCACCGATAGAGCGTCGGTTCAATCAGTGATGAACGCCGCGCGAACCGCGATCCGTGACGCGTCTTCCAGCGGTCTGATCGCGGTGTATCGCGTGCCTGGACAAGAGTCGAGCGCCGTTGCTCCGCAAAACTTCACGAGCCCCGAGCTCACAGCCGGCGTCATTACGGAAAGCCTCCGAGCGTCGGTTGAAAGCGGTGGGGGAGCGCAGTCTTGGCAGTCCACGAGCATCCCCACGAACGGTCGTTCAGCTCCCGGGCTAGTTGTGGGAACGCTCATGGATATCCCCGGTATCGGTGCCTACGAGCTCTACATCGGCTACGACCTCGTGCAGGCCGAGGAGACGCTTCAGTTCATTCAACAGGTCCTGTGGATTTCGGGTCTCGGCCTCCTTTTGCTCGTGGGAGCTATCGCGTGGGTCGTGGCTCGACTCGTAGTGTCGCCTATCCGTTTCGCCGCAGAAACGAGTGAGCGCCTAGCTGCCGGCGATCTCGCGGTGCGCCTGCCGGAGAAAGGCGAAGACGTCGTGGCCACCCTGGCGCGCAGCTTCAATCACATGGCCGACAGCATGCAGGGCCAACTCACCGAGCTCGCGGAGCTCTCGGTCATGCAACAACGTTTCGTTTCGGATGTCTCCCACGAGCTCCGCACTCCGCTCACCACCATCCGCCTCGCTGGGGACATGCTCTACGACCAGCGTGAAGATTTTGATGCCACAACGCGCCGCACCACCGAGCTCCTACATACTCAGGTGCAACGCTTCGACAAGCTGCTGGCGGACCTCCTTGAAATTAGCCGCTATGACGCTGGATCGGTTGAGTTGGAGACCGAACCAACCAACGTGGTTCAGCTGACGCAAGACATTGTGGGATCCATGACGGGCGTTGCTGAAAGATATGGGTCTGAACTTTCGCTCCGCGCCCCCGGGGGTCATTTCGAAGCCAATGTTGATCCTCGACGCGTGCGCCGAATCGTGACAAACCTGATTGGCAACGCCATCGAACACGGCGAGGGCAAGCCCATTGAAGTTGAGGTGGACAGTAATGCCACCTCCGTCGCCATCGCCGTTCGTGATTACGGTGTGGGCATGTCCGAAGACCAAATGAATCAAGCCTTCAGCCGTTTTTGGCGGGCCGACCCATCGCGCAAGCGCACCCTAGGGGGGACGGGTCTGGGGCTCGCCATTTCCCTCGAAGATACGCGAGTGCACCATGGAACTCTGGACGTCTGGGCAAGCCCTGGATTAGGCGCCCGCTTCCGGCTGACCCTTCCGCGCAGCCAATTCATCGCCATTGATCAGTCGCCGCTTTCCCTGGAGCCCCTTGTTCCCGTTGTGGGTGGTGATGAGACATGACCGGAATGACCCGTACTCTTCTTGCCGTGCTTGTGGCTACGGCCTTGACGATCAGTGCTGCCGCATGCTCCGGAATCCCTCGTTCTGGCAACGTCCAGAAGGGTGCGGCCGTCGCCCAAGATGATTCCAACGCCATCGAGTTTCTTCCCGCCAGTCCCGTCGATGGGGCAACGCAGGAACAAATTCTGCGAGGTTTTCTCGATGCAGCCTCGAGTCCTCAAGATGACTATGCGATTGCGCGGGAGTATCTTGCCGGCACGTTCGTCGCGAACTGGGACGCAAGCGCGAGCGTAACCGTTGATTTTGGGGTGCGCTCCGTTGTGTTGACGTCAGATACCGCGGCCGTGCTGCAAACGGTGGCCTCGGCAACAGTGGATGGGCGGGGTGCGTACGCCGAGATAAAACCCTCCTCGCCGCTCAGCCTCAGCTATAAATTTGTTAGTGAAAAGGGACAGTGGCGACTGGTTGCGGTGCCCGCCGGAGTTGTCATCGATCGTTTCACTTTTGATCAGGTCTTCTCCACGCACGCTCTGTATTTCTTCGATCCGACCTTCATGCACCTTGTGCCGGACCTCCGTTATTTTCCGGCAGGCTCTTTCACCACCACGCGCATCATGAAGGCCCTCTTGCAGGGCCCGGCCGCATGGTTGGCCGACGGAGGGGCGGTCGTGAGCGCTTTTCCTGCCGGAACCGCTTTGGTCGCGGAAACTGTGCCGATTGCGGCACGCATTGCCATGGTCGATCTCACCTCTCAGGCGTTGCAGGCGACGCGTGAGGGCTTCATCCACATGCAGGCCCAGACGACGGCGAGCTTGAACTCGATCGATAGCGTATCGGGCGTTCAGCTTCTGGTCGCCGGCAACCAGCAAGACATTGCCGCGTCCACCAATCCCGACCTCGACATCACCACCCGTGTCGATGCCCGGCCGCTGGGAATGTTTAACGGCACGTTTGGGTTCCTGAACGGTGAAACCGCCGAACCAATCGCTGGACTTTCGGAACTTCTGCAACCGCTGAATGCCACCGCCATCACGGTCGCTTCCTCCCTCGTATTAGCGGCCGCGCGCACGGAAGCGGGCGTCGTCCTGGTTCGCTCCACATCGGGCGTGACAATGTTGGATACCCGGCCGGGCCTCATTTCTCCGAGCTTGGACCCCTCGAATTACATTTGGTCGGTTCCCGCCAATGCCCCCATGGAGATAAATGTGTACTCCACCGACGGGCAGGTTACGCAGGTTGCGGCACCCTGGCCAGAGGCTTCCCGAATTGTCTCGCTGAACATCGCTCGCGACGGAAGTCGTCTCGTGGCGCTGCTCGCGCTGGGAGACCAAACGCGGTTCGTCGCCGCAAATATCCAACGGGGAGACCGTAATCGCCCCGTCAAGATTGGCACACCGATCAATGTAATAACGGATGCTGGCATCCCCCTGGACGCAACATGGGCTGATCCCACCACCGTGGTCTCGCTCGTGAAGGGAGCGGATGGTTCTTCGCACCTCGCCAGCCAAACCATCGGCGGCCAGAGCCAAGAACTGCCATCGAGCGCTCCCGTGGTCTCCCTGGCCGGGGCCAACATGATGACACAATTACGCATCCGCGCCGCTGACGGCAGTCTCTACGTTCTGCGCGGAACGTCGTATTGGCAGTTGATCGCGAGCAACGTTTCTGTTCTCGCCACCCTCCAGTAGCCGCTTCCTGGCCTCCTTCTGGCTGCGCCTGGCCACTCCTCCACACGTGGTCAGAGCACTGGGCGGTTGAGGGGTTTCGGACGGTTGGGCTTGAGGCACCGTTTCGGCCGCGAGGCTGAGCACATGACCCCACCATCAACCACTAGCCTTTCGCCCCTTGCGCCCCTTGCGCCCCGTTCGCCGTGGTCAGCGCCGTGGTCAGCACGATGGTCAGGTGCCTGGGCGGCTTCTTTGGCAGAGTCGGCGAATGTGGGCGTCCTTCGCCGGGCAGGGCGCGATGCGCTCGCGATTGTTTTTCCGGTGAGTTGTGCCGGGTGCGCTGCCGAGGACCGAGTCGTCTGCGAGCAGTGTTGCGAAGATCTGGAGCCGCGCGTGCGTCGCGTGGATATTGAGGCCTCGGGGCGACCAACACTGGCAGTGTGGGCCGGCCTGCCGTATGACGGACCGCTTGCGGCTGTGTTGCACGCTTTCAAAGAGTCCGGGCGCACGAACCTGGGCAAGATTCTCGCGATACCCCTGGCCGCCGCCCTTCGGCAGGCACTCATGGCGCTTTCGCCCACCGAAGGCGTAACCCTCGTGTGTCCACCCTCCACGCGAGAAGCCCACCGCGCTCGTGGTTACGTGCCTTTGCGCGTATTAGCCAGGCGCTTGCGCGTTCGGCCGGCGGCCTTGCTCGTCGCTTCCAAGGGGCGACGGGACCAATCGATTTTGGGGCGTGAGGAACGCTGGCAGAATCTTGAGGGATCCCTTCGCGTTATTGCCCCCGATCGCGCGGCTGCTCCCTCTCGCTTTGTCGTGGCCCCCGGTGATCCCTCTCCTCAGGGCCGGCCCTTGGTGGGACGCCGCATTATTTTGCTGGATGACGTGGCCACGACGGGGGCGACCCTGCACGAGTGCGCCCGAGCGCTCCGTGCGGCGGGAGCGACCGTTCTCGGTGCCGCGGTACTGGCGCATACCGAGCGACGCATCCCCCTCCTCATTTCTCCCGTCCTTGCGCCGTCACCCCGATCCCTGAGCGGTATGCCGTTAGAAATAAAAACCGAGAATTCTGAAATGGGCGCAGCACGAGAACTTTTCGGCACTCTCTCAGCAAAATTACGTGACAGATAACGCTGGGCGCACTACCGTGAAGTAACACACGGCGTGAAATACCTCGCCCTCTTGGTTGGGCGGCACGCCAGGAACCGGGAGGCCACCATGGAACTCATCATTGTTGCTCGACACATTGAGATAACAGACCGATTCCGACGCTATGTCGATGACAAAGGTAGCAAGATTACGAATCTTGCGGATCGACCACTGGAACTCCACATCACCGTCAGCCGCCACCACGGCGGTAAAGGGCTTGTGGGCAGTGACCGCGTCGAACTGACCCTTATCGGAGCGGGACCCGTTGTGCGGGCCGAGTCCGATGGTGAAGACAAGTACGCCGCCTTTGACCTAGCTCTAGGTCGATTGCTGGAGCGGTTACGCCGGGCCAAGGATCGCAAGAAGGTGCATCGTGGAGGGGCTCACCGCCCTACGTCCCTACAGGAAGCCAGCAGTGAGGGGTTCCGTCAGGTTGACCTCACGCCGGCGTCGCCTCAGGATTTGGAACGTGTTGCTACGGGCGCGATCCCCACCACGACGCTGTCCCACCAGCAGGCTGCCGCCGCCGAGGTAGAAGCCGAGCGTGCCGCCGCAGTCGACGAAGACGAGATCTACACCCCCGTCATTATTCGCAAGAAAGTATTTGAGGCTCCGGCAATGTCGCTCGATGACGCGATGTACCATATGGAACTCGTGGGGCATGATTTCTATCTCTTTGTGGATGAAGAGACGCAACGCCCCAGCGTTGTCTACCGTCGCAAGGGCTGGGACTACGGCGTCATTGGGCTGGACATGGCAAGCTAAAGGGCTCCATCAAGAAACGTGCCCGCTAGCGTCCTGAGTTCCCAGAGATCACTCAGTGCATTGTTAGGTAGCATGGAGGGCGGCCCGACTTCTCATAAGTTTGGCCGCCCTTATGCCTTTGGGCACCCACAATCACGGGAGAGTTTTCGTGGCCACAATTCTTGACAAAGTTCTTCGCCTAGGCGAGGGTCGCATCCTTCGCAAGCTAGAAAGCAGCGCGAAGTCGATCAACGCTCTCGAGGAAGACTTCACGCACCTAAGCGATGAAGAACTCCGAAATGAAACCACGGAGTTTCGGAAGCGCTTCGCCGAGGGGGAGTCCCTCGACCACATGCTCCCCGAGGCGTTCTCTGCTGTTCGTGAGGCCGCCCGCCGCACCCTTGGTCTTCGCCACTTCGACGTGCAGCTCATGGGCGGCGCAGCCCTCCACCTCGGCAACATCGCCGAGATGAAGACCGGTGAGGGCAAGACGCTCGTCGCCACCCTTCCCGCGTACCTCAACGCCATTGCCGGCCGGGGCGTGCACATCGTTACCGTTAATGACTACCTCGCCAGCTATCAGAGTGAACTGATGGGGCGCGTCTTCCGCGCGCTGGGCATGACCACCGGCGTCATTATCGCCGGTCAAGACCCCGCGCTTCGCCGCGAGCAGTACCTCGCTGATGTCACCTATGGCACCAACAACGAGTTTGGTTTCGACTATCTCCGTGACAACATGGCGTGGCAAGCTTCGGACCGCGTGCAGCGTGGCCACTACTTTGCTGTTGTCGACGAGGTCGACTCCATCCTGATCGATGAGGCACGCACCCCGCTCATCATTTCTGGTCCGGCATCCGGTGAAGCAAACCGCTGGTTTAAGGAATTTGCCTCCATCGTCGAAACCCTCACCCCGGACGAGGACTACGAGGTAGACGAGAAAAAGCGCACAGTCGGTGTGCTCGAACCGGGTATTGAACGTGTCGAGGATTACCTCGGAATCGACAACTTATACGAGTCGGCCAACACTCCGCTCATCTCATTCCTGAACAACTCGATCAAGGCAAAGGCTCTCTTCAAGCGCGACAAGGACTATGTCGTGATGAACGGCGAAGTTCTCATTGTGGATGAGCACACGGGCCGCATCCTGTCTGGTCGTCGTTATAACGAGGGTATTCACCAAGCCATTGAGGCTAAGGAGGGCGTGGAGGTCAAGGCCGAAAACCAGACTCTCGCTACCGTCACGTTGCAAAACTACTTCCGCTTGTACGAAAAGATCTCGGGCATGACCGGTACGGCGGAGACCGAAGCCGGCGAGTTCATGTCGACATACAAGATTGGCGTTGTCGCGATTCCCACGAACAAGCCCATGCGCCGCCTGGACCAGTCTGACCTCGTCTACAAGAATGAGGTCATCAAGTTCGAGCAGGTAGCCGAAGACATTGCCGAGCGCCACGCCGCCGGGCAGCCCGTCTTGGTGGGTACCACCAGCGTAGAGAAGAGCGAGTACCTCTCCAAGCTTCTGGCCAAGAAGGGCATCCGTCACGAGGTCTTGAACGCCAAGAACCACGCTCGCGAGGCCGCTATCGTCGCTCAGGCCGGTCGCCTGGGCTCCGTCACGGTTGCCACCAACATGGCTGGACGTGGAACCGACGTCATGCTGGGCGGTAACGCCGAGTTCCTGACCGTCGCCGAGCTTGCGTCGGCGGGGCTCAGCCCCAGTGACACGCCGGATGACTATGAGGCCGCGTGGGATGAAGCATTTGCCCGTGTGAAGGCTCAAGTCCAGACCGAGGCCGACAAGGTTGTCGAGGCCGGTGGCCTCTACGTTTTGGGAACCGAGCGTCACGAATCACGCCGAATTGATAACCAGCTTCGTGGACGTAGCGGTCGTCAGGGCGACCCCGGTGAGAGTCGTTTCTACCTGTCGCTCACCGATGACCTGATGCGGCTGTTCAACTCTGGTGCCGCCGAGGCCATCATGTCCCGGAGCAACATCCCCGATGACACAGCGATTGAATCCACCATCGTGAGCCGCGCCATCCGTTCGGCTCAGTCGCAGGTTGAGGCGCGCAACGCCGAGATCCGCAAAAATGTGCTCAAGTATGACGACGTCTTGAACCGTCAGCGTGAAGCCATCTACAGTGACCGCGCTCATATCCTCGAAGGTGACGACCTGAGCGATCGTGCTCATGCGTTCTTAGAAGATGTTGTCGATGAGGCACTGAATGCGCATGTCGGCGAAGGCAATGGCGATGATTGGGATTTCGACGCGTTGTGGAACGAGTTGAAGAACATCTACCCCATCGGCCTCACGATCGATGAAGTCATTCAGGAGGCCGGCAACAAAGGTCGAGTGAACCGTGAATTCATGCGTCGTGAGATTCAATCGGATGCGGTGCAGACCTACAAGGCGCGTGAGGCCGCTCTGGGAGCTCCCGCGATGCGGGAGCTGGAACGTCGTGTCGTACTGTCGGTCATTGACCGTCGCTGGCGTGATCACCTCTACGAGATGGACTACCTCAAAGACGGCATCGGCCTGCGTGCCATGGCCCAGCGTGACCCGCTGGTCGAGTATCAGCGTGAGGGTTTTGCGCTGTACCAGGGCATGATGGCGCAGATCAAAGCCGAATCGGTGGGGTTCTTGTTCAACCTCGAGGTCGAGGTCAGTCAGGCACCCGGCGACCCCGCTCACCCCAGCATTGCGGCCAAGGGCTTGGCTCGCGACGACGCTGCTGTCGGTGACCTCAGTTACATTGCTCCGTCGGAAGATGGCAACGTTGAGGTCAAAGACGAGAGCGGACGCTTGGAACAGGCCGCTACGGCCAAGGCGCAAAACCTTGCCGACAATGGGAGCCAGGTGACGCCCGAGAAGGCTCAGGGGAGCGCCCCGGCGAAGGGCCAGACACCTCAGGCTAGCCGCGGGGCCTTCGGCCAGAAGTCAGCCGATGCTCCTCCCGCCGTGAACCGCGCCGACCGTCGCAAGAAGTAGTTTTCTTCAGATTAGAGAACGTGCACGGCGCTGGCTCGCCACCGGTTGTCCATGCCTTCAAGGCGGATGGCAACGGAACGCGAGCGGGCTTTGCCGTGAATAATGACAACGGCTTCGACGACCCCTTCGGCCGGGTGTGACACGAGAGTGCGGCCCACGGTGAAGCTGGGACGGTGCGCGGGGAGGTTCTTCAGCGTGCGGGCGCGTTGAGAAATGTGGACGCGCTTCAACAAATGTTGGTACACCTCGTCGGTAACCCATCGGGCGATTTGATCAAGCTCACGGGCTCCCGCGAGAATCTCGAGAACACTCCGAGCTAGGTTTTCGGCGAGAAGAGTGGGGTCGGGCAGGGCGTCGGTGGTTGTTGGTTGGTGGCCGAAGTAGTCCTCCGAGACAAAGCTGGCGAGACGTGTGTTGACGGCGCGCATCTTCGGGGCGGCGCCATTGCCACTGCCGGTGTTGGCTGTGTTGGCTGTGTTGGCAGTGTTGGCGGTGTTGGCCTTGCTCGCTGTGCTGGGCGCGGTCAACGTTTTCTCTTGTCGTACTCGGGGGATGGGAACACTCATGTTCGAGCTCCAAATTGAAGGGGAGAACACCGGCCGTGATGGTGCACTTTCGTCACTCAAGCAGGTGCGGGCCATGTCGCGGGGCTTTCACAGCCAATTTGTGGATAACTCACGCACATTCTC
Organism: Alpinimonas psychrophila; assembly: GCF_014137865.1. Lineage (GTDB taxonomy): Bacteria > Actinomycetota > Actinomycetes > Actinomycetales > Microbacteriaceae > Alpinimonas > Alpinimonas psychrophila. The sequence continues at coordinate 123,407 of NZ_JACGWU010000003.1, forward strand.
AGGAATGACTTCTAGCGTGCTCGCTATGCGCTGGGATAATTTGTTCGACGACCTCGAAGGCCAACTTGAGTCAGAGATTGGTCTGGCCGAACGCACTGCCGATGATGACGAGGAGCGGCAGCGTCAAGCCCATCTGACACTGCAGGAGCGTCTGCGAAACCTCACCGTGGCGTTCCCAAGAACTGCCGCGGGGATGACGGCTGAACCTTCAGCCACATGCGAAATGGCCGTGGAATCTCTGCAGATCACACTGACGTCGGGTCGCGCGTTAGAGGTATCTCTCATTCGGCACGGGCGCGATTGGTGCGCCGTTGATGTCATCTCACCGCCGGCCCTCGACGGGCACGCCATCCTTCCCATTGCGTCAATTGCTGCGCTACATCTTCACGCGGGCCAGCTCAGCGCAAGCATGGGGTTGAGTGATACTCGCGCGGTCTCGAGCCCGAAGACAATGGACGGCATGGTCCATCCGGCTCCTGCACTCCCGGACGGCCGGCAGGCGATTGCTCCTCGGATCGCCGACACCATCGGCCTGGGTTTTGTCTTGCGAGACCTTGCCCGTCGTCGGCGAACGCTTGAAATCCATTCGCTCCAGGGCGTTTTCGTGGGAACCCTCGACCGGGTGGGCGTCGATCACTGTGACCTCGCGGAGCATGCGCGGGGCGAGGCGCGGCGTGCGACCCAGGTTCGCGGCTACCGCGTGGTGACGCTGGCGAGCATCACGCTCATCCGCATTCTTTAGATTGCGCCGCTGTCGGCGAACTCCGACTGGTGCCAGAGGGCACGGCGGCGCGCCATTTCATACTGATCGTCAATGAAGGACTGCACCACGCTGACGTCGACGCGCCAGGGTCCTCGCTTGCCAACCCGCATAGCCGCTAGTTCACCGCGATGAACAAGGTTATAAACCTGTGTCACCGAGACAGTGAGTAGTTCAGCGGTTTCGCTAATCGACAGGAATCGCCCGGGGGTGAAATCGTTCATGGGCACAGCATATTTTGAGAGGCGATGTCGTGACCAAGAATGTGGGGCATGTGGATAACTCAGTCACCATCCCGCCGTGCGCCGCCACGATGGGGTCTTGCCCCGCAGTCTGCTGGGCGAGATGGGGGATTTTCATGGTGAACCGTGACGCTCGAATCTTTGGTTCTCGGCACATTGGCATTCGACACATTGACATTCGGCTTGTGATTGGTCTTGTGCTGGTCGTTGCCTCAATTGCGGGAGTCTACGGCCTCGTTGCCGCCGCTGATCGAACGACCGCGGTCTACATCGCGAGCAGGCCCTTGGCCGCCGGATACCAGATTCAGGCCCGCGATCTTGACGTGGTGCATGTGCGGTTGGCAGGAGCCTCCGCATCTTATGTGGCCGAAGACGGGTTGCGCCGGGGTGCCGTCCTGTTACGTCCCCTGGATGCTGGCGAGCTCATTCCGATAGCAGCAATCGGATCCGCGAAGGACGTTACATCCAGCACCCTGGTTCTTGCCCTCACGTCACCGTTACCGATTGATACCCAACCCGGTTCGATCGTGGACCTGTGGACGGCCCGGCAGCTGGGGCAAAATAGTTTCGGGCCCCCCACAATTTTGGTTCCCCAAGCGCAAATTCTCCGTGTCATTGAGAGCAGCGGTATTGGGTCGGCATCCCGCGTCGTCAATGTTGAAATCACCATTCCGAGAGACAAGGTCGCGCTGGTTCTGCAGGCCCAAGCCAACGGCGACGTGACCTCGCTCGTCCCCACGGCCGGCGCGCTCTCGGGGGCAGGGTCGTGAGTCGGGTCGCGTTATGGGTGGGCGGTTCCGTGGGGGAGCGTCTTGCTGCCGAGGTCGTCGGATCAGAGGATGAGTTGGTGGCCCAGGCAACGACCGCACGTGAAATAATGGCGCTCATTTCCGCCTCCGGCGTTGATATCGTTGCCGTGAATGCAGATCCAACGCACCTGACACTCGAGCTCATTGACGCGTGCGACATTGCGGGAGTTCGCTTGATCGTCATGATTCACGTGGACTCCGACCGACGGCATGCGCTGACCTTGGATTTTCGCGAAACCTGTCGCTCGGATGCGTCGTGGGAATCCATGATTGAACTCTTGCGCGCACCCTCGTTCGGTGGGGGAAATATTCCCGATCTGGCATTCTTCGACATTACCTCTGATGCGGTTCCCCTGCTTTCCGGCACGGCGACCTCACGGGTTGCGTCGACTTCGTCAGAAGACTCAGCCGCGGTGGTCTTTGCGTCGGGGGAAACCGGGGTTGCGCCGTTGGTTGCGCCAGTTGTCGCGCCGGTGATCGCGGTGTGGGGTCCAACGGGTGCACCGGGGCGAACATCCGTTGCCATCAATGTTGCAGCTGAACTTTCGCAAGAAGGGCTCGCCGTTCTGCTCATGGATGCTGATCCTTATGGAGGCACAATTGCCCCCAAGCTCGGCTTGCTCGATGAAACCCCCGGCTTTGCGGCGGTCTGTCGATTGGCAGATCAGGAACTGCTGACCCGTCACGAACTCCAACGCTTGGCGCAACTCGTTGATGTTGGTGGCGTGCGCGATACTCCATTGTGGGTTCTCACGGGCATCCTCCGGACCGATCGATGGCCGGAGCTTTCGGCGGCCCGCGTTGCCCGCGTTCTGGAATTCTGCCGCGGTGAATTCGACGTCATCATCGTCGATGTTGGCTTTAACGTGGAACGAGATGAGGAGATCTCCAGTGACCTTTTTGCCCCGCGCCGAAACGCTGCGACCCTGACCGTGCTCGGCGAGGCTGACACGATTGTGGCCGTCACGGACAGCGACGTCGTGGGACTAGCAAGGTTCTTGCGAACGTCCTCAGACGTGCGAGAACTCTTCGTCGGCACGCCCATTATTGCCGTGGCCAACCGTGTTCGCTCCGCTGTGGCGGGCCTTGCACCGCGTACTCATGTTCGGCAAACGCTCGAGCGCTTCGGGGGTCTCACCGACATCATGGTTATTCCTTTTGACGATCGAGCATTTGATGCCTGCACGCTTCGGTCCGAGCCGCTCTGCACCGTTACACCGCAGTCGGCCGCGCGAATTGCCCTCCGCCAACTAGCACTTCGTCTTGCCCCGGGCTACGCTTCCGCTAGCCAATCTCCTTCGCGAGAAACGCGAGTGTCTCTGTCAACGCTGTTTGCGCGGCGTCGAGGTTGAGTCGAAACTGATACTCGTGGGGGAGGGGAGGCGTGTAATCCGTGGGCCAGAACAGGGTCGTCACATCGACGCCGAGGCTCGTGAGCGTTGCGGCCATGGGCACGGACTCCATTTCGGTGAGGGGATCCGCGTTGCCCCCCGAAATATAGGTCGGCGGGAAGTCGGCGGTCACATACCGAATCGATGACATCTGGGCCAATGCGGGCGAGTTCGCGAGATCTCGATCTCCGGTGTAGGCCCACATCGAAATATCATCGCCCCAGCCCAGGAGCCCCTTCGAGCCGATTAGCGACGTCATCTCGTAGATGCCGCAGTTGAGCACTACTCCCTTGAGCTCCGAGGGTTTCAGAGCGGGCGTGATGCCAACCTCGGTGGCATACGCCGGATTGGTGATGATGGCGGCCATCTGGCTGGACAGTTGCGCACCGGCCGAGTCGCCGGCGAGAACAATCCGTGTCGAGTCAACGTGGTATTCCGCCGCATGATCGAGGATGAACTGGTGTGCCGTGTTTAGCTGAAAGACTGCCGTGGGGTAGACCGCTTCGGGGCCGTAGGTGTAGTTCAGCCCCACCACGGTGTACCCGTGAGACGCTAGGAGTTGAAAGTACGTGCGATCGGTCAATTTATTGCCCGAAATCCAGGCGCCGCCGTGCGTCCAAATTACGGTGCCCTGCGCGGTGGTTGTGCCGTTGGGGTAGAAGACGTCCATCGTGGTGAAGCTGTCGCCGGTGCCGTATTGGACATCCAAAATGCTGGTCACGTTATCGGGAGCAAATGGCTCCATGATGCCCGCAACCTTTTCGGCTCCGTTCGTGAACACCTTGCGAATGATGAGGGCGCCTGGCCACGGACTCACGGTGAACGCAACAACCGTCACAATGAGCAATCCGGCGATGATACTCACGGGCCACACGAAGCCCGGACGACGCAAAAGAGGGCGGCGAATTTTGCTCATGACCCTAGGCTAGAGGAATGTCGACTCTCAGTAACATCATGGAATCCCAGGGCATCGGCACCGCGGCGGACATCGAGTGGTTGCACATGCTCATTGGTGACTGGCAGCTCATCGCTGACCTCGCTTTCGCGGACATCGTGCTGTGGACGCCGACCGATGATGGCGGGTTCGTCGCTGTTTCCCATGCCCGGCCTTCCAGTTCCGCGACGCTGTTTTATCGTGACTTCGTGGGCCAGAAAATCAAGGCAGAATGGCGTGCTCAAGTCAACGAGTCGTTCTCCTCTGCGCGCATTATCGAATCCTCAGCACCGGCTTGGTATGAAGAAACGCCCACGCGGGTGCGAGCCGTCCCCGTCATTCGCCGGGCACGACCGAACTCGCAGGAAGTGCAGTCCGGCCCGATTGCCGTCATTACGCTGCACACGAATCTTTCGGAGAACCGAACCCCGAGTCGTCAAGAGCTCACCTTCAATGCGTGCGCGAGCGACCTGTTCGACATGATTGCCTCGGGTGATTTTCCTGATCTGGATGCCGCACCGGCACCTCGCCGCGGCGCTCCGCGCGCCAATGATGGTTTGATCCGGCTGGATGCTGATGGGCTGACACTTTTCGCGAGCCCCAACGCTCTCTCGGCTTTCAATCGCATCGGTTTTTCTGACGAGCTCGAGGGGGAGTACCTTGCTGAGGTCACGACCCGGGTGCTCACCGGCAAGCTTGTGATCGATGAGTCGTTGCCCGTGGTGGTTTCCGGGCGCGCGCCGTGGCGTGCGGACATTGAATCGCGTGGGGTCACGATTTCCCTCCGAACCATCCCCATCCGGCATCTTGGCGAGCGCACCGGCGCCATCGTGCTGTGCCGCGACGTCACCGAGTTGCGTCACCAGGAGATGGAACTCATCACTAAGGACGCGACCATTCGTGAGATCCACCACCGTGTGAAGAACAACCTGCAGACCGTAGCCTCCCTTTTGCGCATCCAGGCCCGACGCACGCAATCGGACGAGGCACGGGAAGCACTAACGCAGGCCATGCGCCGGGTCGCGAGTATTGCTGTCGTGCACGACACTCTCTCCGAAGGGTTGAGTCAAAACGTCGACTTCGACACCGTTTTTCAGCGGGTGCTGATGCTGAGCGCGGAGGTCGCCTCGATTCATGGAACCACGGTGCACCCGAAGCTGAACGGCTCCTTCGGCGTGCTTCCGAGTGAGTATGCGACTCCGCTGGCTCTTGCCCTCACGGAATTGGTCACGAATGCCGTCGAGCACGGTCTCGCGGGCCGCGAGGGGACCGTCGAGATTGAGGCGGTTCGCACGGAAGAAGCGCTGACCGTGCACATTCGCGATAACGGAGCGGGAATGCTCAACGGTCAGGTGGGCGACGGCCTCGGCACTCAGATCGTAAAAACGCTCATCCAAGGCGAGCTCAGCGGTTCGATTAGGTGGGATTCTCGCGACTTGGGGGGAACTGATGTCTCGATCGAAATTCCCCTGCGGTACCTCGACCTCGCCTAAGGAAGGCTCACCGTCGCTTAACGAAAGATGGCCTCGAACCCAATAGGTCCGAGGCCATTCGCGTGCAGATTATTAGCTGGCGCGACGGGCACGTGCAGCGCGACGCTTCAGGGCGCGACGCTCGTCTTCGCTGAGACCACCCCAGACGCCGGAGTCTTGACCGGTCTCAAGAGCGTACTGCAGGCACATTTCGGTGACGGTGCAGCGTGAGCACACGGCCTTCGCCTTGTCGATCTGGTCGACGGCGGGTCCGGTGTTGCCGACCGGGAAGAAAAGTTCTGGGTCAACGGTGAGGCAGGATGCGTTATTGCGCCAGTCCATGGTGGAGCTCCTTTATATCGCTTGGGGGCATGGGTAAAAAACCTATAGATGCATTCGGACTTTCGGAATGCTGTCAAATGCCAGTCCCACGTAAGCTCCAGAGCGGAATACTACGTGCCCACGTCAATGTAGGGGGCAACTCGACCTTCATAATGGTGACATACCCTCGTCAGAAGAGCAAGGGTTTTTTGAAAAGGATTCCAATTGAGTAACGAAAATATTCGCAAACCGCCGTTACTGATTGTTTTGGTGGGGATTTTGTTTCTGGAAGCGGCTGCTTTAGCGGCCACAGCGCTGTGGTTTCTCAGCAGAATCTTCTTTGAAAAGGCGGAGTCTTTGGGGGGCGCCGTTGTCATCCTGATTATTGTGGCGCTGGTGGCCGTGTGGGTTACGGTGACAGCGATTTACACGTTGCGTGCCCGCCCGTGGGTTCGCGGCGCCATCTTTACGTGGCAAGTTTTGCAGATTGCCGTCGCTGCGGGCGCGTTCCAAGGTTTCTACGCCCAACCAGCCGTTGGCTATGCGCTCCTGGTTCCCGCTGTTCTTGCCGTGCTCCTGCTGTTCTCGCCCTCGGTGTTGAAGGCCACCACTCGCCCCGAGTAGATGGCCTGCCGGCATCACGCAGGTCGCGCGCTACAAGCCCAGCTTCGTGCGGAGCATTGCCACGTGTCCCGTGGCCTTCACGTTGTAGAGTGCCAGCTCGATCTTCCCCGTCTCGTCGATGACGAAGGTGGAACGAATGACACCCATGACGGTCTTGCCGTACATCGACTTCTCGCCGTACGTGGCGTAGGAGTTATGAACGGTGAGTTCGGGGTCGCTCAGCAGCGGAAACGTGAGGGCCTCGGTAGCCTCGAATTTCTTCAGTTTGGCCAGTGTGTCTTTGGAGATCCCCAACACGACATAGCCGGCGGCCGCCAGAGACGCGAGACTGTCGCGAAAATCGCAGGCCTGCTTTGTGCACCCGGGCGTCGATGCCGCGGGGTAGAAGTAGAGGATCACTTTTTTGCCGACAAAATCGCCGAGGCACACATCCTGCCCATCCTGGTTAGGCAGGGTAAAAGCCGGGGCAGTTTGGCCAATGTCGAGTCGCGATGTCATATCCCCAGCGTATCCGGGGCTACGGATAAACTGGACAGCGTTCGTGATCGTTCCGTAAAAATTAAGCACGCAAGGGTAGTCAGATGAGCAAAATTCTCGTAACCGGGGGCGCCGGCTTTATCGGCTCCAACTTCGTGCACTACCTCCTCGAGAACACCGACCACTCGGTGACGGTTCTCGACTCCCTGACGTATGCGGGAAACCGAGCTTCGCTTGATGGCTTGCCCGCCGACAGGTTCAGTTTTGTTCAGGGTGACATTTGTGACGCCCACATTGTCGACGAATTATTCGCCACCCATGACACCGTCGTCCACTATGCAGCCGAGTCTCACAATGACAACTCGCTTGACAACCCCCGCCCGTTTTTGGACACCAACATTGTCGGCACCTACACACTTCTCGAAGCGGCCCGCAAGCACGACACCCGCTTCCATCACATCTCCACCGACGAGGTCTATGGCGACCTCGAGCTGGATGACCCCGCTCGTTTCACCGAGGCCACTCCCTACAACCCTTCGAGCCCGTATTCCTCGACCAAGGCCGGCAGTGATCTGCTCGTGCGGGCGTGGGTGCGCTCCTTTGGCGTGCGGGCCACGATATCGAACTGCTCGAATAACTATGGGCCTTACCAGCATGTTGAGAAGTTCATCCCTCGTCAGATCACCAACGTGCTGCGGGGAATTCGCCCCAAACTCTATGGCGCCGGTGAGAACGTGCGCGATTGGATCCATGCTGATGATCACTCACGGGCCATCATGACCATCGTCGACAAGGGCGTCATCGGCGAAACCTACCTCGTTGGTGCCGACGGCGAGAAGAACAACAAAGAGGTCATCGAGCTCATCTTGACCACGATGGGCCAGCCCTCCGATGCCTACGATCACGTAACGGATCGTGCCGGTCACGACATGCGTTATGCCATCGACTCCAACAAACTCCGTACCGAGTTGGGGTGGATGCCCGAGTACGGTGACTTCGAAACCGGTCTCGCCGCGACCATTGACTGGTACACCGCCAACGAGGCGTGGTGGGCCCCCGCCAAAGACGCTACTGAGGCGTTCTACGCGACTAAAGGGCAATAGTGATGTTGGTTCTCGGAGCAAACGGACAGCTCGGGCTTGCGCTTCGGGAACACTTTCCCGATGCCCGTTTTGTGAGCCGCCAAGAATTTGATGTGGCGGATGCTTCTGCGTGCGAGGCTTTTCCCTTAGCGGATTTCTCTACCGTCATCAATGCGTCCGCCTACACAGCGGTTGATCTCGCGGAGACCGAGCAGGGCCGCCGTGATGCGTGGGCAACAAACGTCACCGGTCTAGGTTTTCTCGCGCGAGCCTGTACCACTCGCGATATAACGCTCGTGCATGTTTCCAGCGACTACGTCTTTGACGGCACAGCAACGAGCCCCTACCTCGAAACAGATCCGCTTTGCCCGCTCGGTGTCTACGGTCAAACGAAAGCCGCGGGTGACGTTGTCGTAGCGACCGTGCCGAAGCACTTCATCGTGCGCACAAGTTGGGTCATCGGGGAGGGTAACAATTTTGTTCGCACCATGGCCTCGCTTGCAGATCGTGGCATTGCCCCGTCGGTCGTTAACGATCAAATTGGACGGTTGACGTTCACTGATGATCTCGCCCGAGGCATCAAGCACCTGTTGACATCGGGCGCGGCGTTCGGCACCTATAACCTCACCAACGCCGGCGAGCCCGCGAGCTGGGCAGATATCGCTGCCCAAGTTTTTGAGCTCACCGGGCACGACCCTGCCAGTGTCACGGGCGTTTCGACGGCCGAGTATTACGCGGGCAAGGATGGCATCGCGCCGCGGCCGGCCTACAGCGTGCTCGACACCTCGCGCATCGAGGCCACAGGTTTCGCGGCATCCCCTTGGCAAGAAAAACTTGCCGGGTACGTCTCCGCACTCAAGCTCTAGAGCGTCGGCTAAACGGTAGCCTGATCGGTGGGGCGCTGGTCGGGATCTGAGCGGGAGACCGTGTGGGAGCCCTTGTCCGCAAACGTCGTCAGCAGGCGCTGTAGTGAGTCCAGGCGGCCCGCGCCAGCGGCACCGAGGGCTCCAGCCTCGACGGCCTCAATCATCGCGCAATCGGGCGAATCGGGCAGGTGCGTGCAACCACGCGGGCATTTTTCTGCCAGCACCGCGAGGTCGCTGAAAGATCCGAGAATGTTCTCGGGATTAACGTGCCCGAGGCCGAACGAGCGAACGCCGGGCGTATCGATGACCCAACCTGAGCCGTACGGGGATTCCAGCTTCAGGGTCACGGTGGAGCTGGAAGTGTGGCGTCCGCGCCCGGTGACCAGGTTGACGTGACCAATCGCACGATGGGCGCCCGGCACGAGAACGTTGACAAGAGTGGATTTACCCACGCCAGAGTGGCCGACGGCCACGGTGGAGTGCCCGGCGAGGGCGCGCTGCAGGGCATCCAGAGGCACGTTATCGGTGGCACTCAAAAACACGGGCACATCGAGGCCTGCAAAGTTGGAGAGGAACTCGGTAGGGTCGGCCACGTCGGTCTTGGTGATGCACAGGATGGGCTTAATGCCGGCATCGAAGGCGGCAACAAGGTAGCGGTCCACGAGACGCAGACGGGGCTCGGGGTTAGCGGCGGCGACCACGATGAGGAGCTGGTCGGCGTTGGCCACGATGACGCGCTCCACGGCGTCGGTGTCATCGGCGCTGCGGCGAAGAATGGTGCTGCGCTCCTGCACCCGAACGATACGCGCAAGGGTTCCAGGTTCGCCGGTCACATCGCCCACCAGGTCGACGCGGTCACCGTTAACGACGGCCTTCTTGCCGAGTTCGCGGGCTCGGGATGCCGTGACGATTGTCGTTCCGACATCGGGATCGGTATCGTGCCTGGGAGCGGGAACCAGCACCGTGAAGCGACCGCGGTCGACCGCGATGATCATGCCGGTCACAGCATCCGCATGTTCGGGACGGTTCTTGGTGCGGGGGCGGGAACCGTGACGATTGGGGCGTTCCCGAATCTCGGAATCGTCGTAATCGAACGGATCACTTTCGGTGTCGTCAGACCACCACGACATCAGGCGGTGAGCCCATCCGTTTGCTCGGCCATGTGCCCACCCACGTGTCCATCGACCAGGGCTGCCCACAGGTCAACAAACTCAGGCAGCGTCTTCGCCGTAGTGCCGATGTTCTCGACTTCGACCCCGGCAACGGCAAGGCCAATAATGGCGCCGGCTGTGGCCATGCGGTGATCCTCATAGCTGAGCCACACGCCACCGTGCAGGGGTGCGGGTTCAATCATCAGCCCATCGGCGAGCTCGGTCACGTTGCCGCCGAGCTTGTTGATCTCCGTCGCGAGTGCCGCAAGACGATCCGTTTCATGGTGACGGATGTGGCCGATCCCCGTGATCGTGCTGGGGGTGCTGGCGAGGGCGGCGAGGGCAACGATTGCCGGAGCAAGTTCGCCGCCTGTGCTCAAATCTAGGGCGATCCCGAAGATCGCGGGGGCGCCGTTCTCATCCAGAGCGCCGGTCACCGTGACGTCGCTGCCAACGCGGGTGACCGTGGCCCCGAACAGGGGGAGGAGAGCAATGAGGTCGTTCCCGACTTGGGTCGTTGACGCGGGCCATCCGGTGATTGTGACCGAACCACCCGTGACCAAGGCCGCCGCCAAAAACGGTGCCGCGTTCGAAAGATCGGGTTCGATGTCAACGTCGCGGGCAGCGATAGAGGAGGGGCGAACGAGCCAGCGGCCCACTTTGGGGGACTCCACGGTGACTCCGCGATTTTTCAGGACCTCGATGGTCATCTCGATGTGAGGGAGGCTCGGAAGGCGCTCGCCGGAGTGTGTGAGGTCCATCCCGTTATCAAAACGAGCGGCGGCGAGCAGGAGGCCGGAGACGAACTGACTGGAACTGGAGGCATCGATGGTGAGCGTGCCGCCGGCAATGTGACCGGTGCCATGAACTGTGAAGGGGAGAGCTCCCCGACCCTCGTCGGCAACGTCGGCGCCGAGAGCCTTCAGCGAAGAGATGGTGGTAGCCATGGGGCGACGTCGCGCTCCGGCATCCCCATCAAACGTTGTTGGGCCGAGAGCCAGGGCGGCGACGGGGGGAAGAAAACGCATGACAGTTCCGGCAAGGCCGCAGTCAATCGTGGTGCTGCCAAAAAGCTCGCCGGGCGTGATCTTCCAGTCCGGGCCAAAGCTGCCAGTACCCGCAATCTCTTCGATGGTGGTGCCGAGCGAGCGCAGGGCTTCGACCATGAGTTTGCTATCACGGGAGTGCAGGGGAGCGCGCAAAATAGAGACGCCATCGGCCAGTGCAGCGAGCACTAATTCGCGGTTAGTCAGGGATTTAGATCCCGGAAGGGACAGTGTTGCGTGCAGAGGCGAGGTGGGGGTGGGGGCTCGCCAGTTGCCCGCGTCGGCATCCGGTACATCGTTCACGTTGTAGGGATCAAACTCGGGGCGGGAATAAGGAGAGGTCAGCATCCGTTCTAGGTTATCGAGGTTTGATGCACGGGAAGGATATTGGCACATGCAATCAGCTGTACTCACGCGTGAGCGCCCTCGCGTAAACTTAGGGCCGATGTCCACTTCACCTAATCCGTCGGCCAAGAGTGTGCTCTTTGAAGAGCAGGCCATGCAGTACATCGATAAGTTGTACGCGCACGCTATGCGCAAAACGTCCAACCGGGTAGATGCTAACGACCTCGTTCAAGAGACGTATATGAAGGCTTTTGCCGCCTTTGATCAGTATGAGCAGGGCACCAACCTCAAGGCATGGTTACACCGCATTCTTGAAAACACCTACATCAACCAATACCGCAAGCAACAGAAGCAGCCCTTCTATGCGCCGCTTGATGATTTGGAAGACTGGCAACTCGGTGATGCGGAGAGTCGTACCGCCATGGCGAGTCGATCCGCTGAGGCTGAGGCGATTGACCATCTGCCGGCCAGCGCCGTCAAGGACGCCCTGCACGCGCTTCCCGAAGACTTTCGTATTGCCGTTTACCTTGTTGATGTCGAGGGCTACTCGTATCAAGAGGTTGCCGACATTATGGAGACCCCCACCGGCACCGTCATGAGTCGCCTGCACCGAGGCCGCCGACTCTTGCGGGAACAACTTGCCGACTACGCACATGAGCAGGGTATTGGCCTGCCAAAAAAGACAGGAGCAGACAATGACTGACTGCGGATGCGAGAAAGCCAAGAAGGCCCTCGAGGAATACCTTCACAACGAACTCTGTAGCACGGAGGCGGCGGATATCCGCGAACACATGGCCAACTGTGTCGACTGCTCCGACGAGCTCCGCGTGGGGCAAGTGCTCACCGAGGCAGTGCAGCGGGCGTGCGACGAGACTGCTCCCGAAGATTTGCGGGCCGAAGTTCTCATGAAGCTGCGGAGCATGCAGGCGCACTAGAAGTTTCGCGACATCTTTTTGATCTAACTCAATCTATTTGCATCAAAGACCATCTATTTAGTTTTAGATAAAATGCGCTTAGACTTGAAAGATGAGAGCTGTCGACAACCCTTATACGCCAAATGCCGGTCGCGAACCCGTGTTGCTCGTGGGCAGGGATGACCAAATTGAATCCTTTGACCTGTTACTCCAGCGTCTTGAAAAAGGAAGATCCGAGCAGTCTCTGATTGTTACAGGATTGCGAGGAGTAGGCAAAACAGTGCTTCTCAATGTTTTTGGGCAAAAAGCTGAAGAGCGGGGATGGGCCGTCGTCGAGTACGAAGTCGCCAAGAATGACGAGACGCAATTCCGCAGGGAAATCGGTGGGTTGTTTCGCAGGGCGCTATTTCAACTGAGCAAAAAGGAACAGTGGAAAGAACTTGGACGAACGGCAGCGGGGGTTCTTCGCTCATTTACGTTTTCCATAGATCCACATGGTGCACTGACCGCTGGCTTAGACGCCGACGTGGTCGAAGGCCAAGCGGACTCAGGGCTCCTTTCCGCTGACATTGTTGACGTGATGGTCGCCATGGGCGAAGCCGCCCGCGAGCAGAACAAAGGCATCCTGCTTCTCATCGACGAGATCCAGTTTCTCAAGAAAGAGCAACTCGAAGCTCTTGTCATGGGTCTCCACAAGGCTGTGCAGAAGAAGCTACCGATCACGCTCGTTGGTGCGGGACTGCCTCAGATTGCGGAACTTGCAGGGGAGGCCAAATCCTACTCTGAGCGACTATTCAAGTTTCCTATGTTGGGGCCCCTCTCTCGAGAAGACGCGGATGAAGCACTCGTCGGCCCCGCACGAGCAGAAGGCGCAGAATTCGACGGGGAGGCCCTTTTGCGGGCTTTCGAATTCACGGGCGGCTACCCTTATTTCATCCAGGAATTGGGTTATGCAGTGTGGTCAATTGCTGAAGATGACAATGTTCACCTGCGCGATATCGACGTAGCCATGCGCGTCGTAGAGGACAAGTTAGATTCGAGTTTCTTTAAAGTTCGCATGGACCGCACAACGGAACTTGAGTCGGCATACCTGCGCGCGATGGCACAGTTGGGTCCTGAACCGCAGCAGGCTTCCGAGGTCGCAAAGCTTCTTGGGCGAACGTCAGAACAGTGTGGGCCAACTCGTTCGAATCTCGTGGCAAAAGGTCTTCTTTACACGCCTTCACACGGGCTGGCGAGTTTCACTGTTCCTCACTTTGACCAATTCATGCTCCGGTTTATTCCCAAACTCATCGTGCCTCCGCTTCGCCCGCGTAAGGGACAGAGTTAGTTGATCGTGAGTGCCCGAGACAGAATATCGGCGGCTTCGATAGCGTGGCGCTTGGCTGATCCGGCAGCCGGTGATGCTGCCGAGGGACGCGACACGTTGCGAATGGTGCGGCCAGGCAACAATGGTGAAACCTCGAGGAGGATGAACGGCCAGGCGCCTTGGTTCGCAGGTTCGTCCTGGTACCAGACGAGTTCGGCGTTCGGATACGTTGCGAGAACGCCATTGAGCTGATCCATGGGTGCCGGGTAGAACTGTTCGAGGCGCACAACCGCAATGCGGTCGTTCGGGGTTTTTTCCAGCTCGGCAATGAGGTCGTGGTATGGCTTGCCGGCCGTGATGATTACGCGGGCAACCCCAGCACGGTCAATCTGGCGGGGGTCATCCAAGACGGGCTCGAATTTGCCAGTGGTGAAGTCTTCAACGGGGCTGGAGGCACCACGCAATCGCAACATTGCCTTCGGGGTGAAGACGATGAGGGGCTTGCGGGGCTTGGCGTAGGCCTGGCGACGCAGAAGGTGGAAGTACGAGGCCGGCGTCGACGGGCGAGATACCACCATGTTGTTTTCCGCGCACATCTGCAGGAAACGTTCGATGCGAGCGGAGGAATGGTCGGGGCCTTGGCCTTCGTAGCCGTGTGGCAAGAGCATGACGACAGAGGAACTCTGCCCCCACTTTTGCTCGGCAGAAGAGACAAATTCATCGATGATGGTTTGCGCTCCATTGGCAAAATCACCGAACTGGGCCTCCCACAGTACGAGAGCCTTCTCACTCTGCACGGAATACCCGTATTCGTAGCCGAGGACCGCGTACTCGCTCAGCAGCGAGTCGTAGATCCAGAGGCGACCCTGCTGGTCGCTCAGATTCATGAGCGGCAGCCATTCCTGGCCGTTCTCGCGGTCATGGAATACGGCGTGACGCTGCACGAACGTGCCACGGCGAACATCTTGCCCCGTGAGACGCACGGGCGTGCCCTCAAGCAGCAAAGAGCCGAAGGCCAGCAACTCTCCGAAGCCCCAGTCAATCGAGCCTTCTCGGCTCATCTCGAGGCGCTTAGCCAAGAGTTGTTGAAGCTTTTGGTGCACGGTGAAGCCATCGGGAACGTTGTTGAAGGCATCGCCGACGGCGTGAATAACCGAAACGTCCACGCCGGTTGTTGCCGGCACAAAAATTTCGTTCGCCTGAGCGGCTTTGGAGGCAACCTGCTCGGAGTTCGAAATTGCGGACATCGAGCCGGTCTGGGCGGCATGGGTCTCAGAAAAAGCGGTCTCGAGTTGTCCTTGGAAGTCAGCTTGGGCGGCATCAAACTCTTCTTGAGTGATGTCGCCACGGCCAACGAGAGACTCTGTGTATAGGCGACGCACGGAGCGTTTCGCCTCGATCAAGTTGTACATCAGCGGCTGAGTCATTGAGGGGTCGTCACCCTCGTTGTGGCCGCGACGACGGTAACAGATGAGGTCGATGACGACATCTTTTTTGAACTTTTGGCGGAACGCAAAGGCTTGACGGGCCACACGGACGACCGCCTCGGGGTCGTCACCGTTGACGTGCCAGATGGGGGCCTGAATAGTCTTGGCCACATCCGTAGAGTAAACGGAAGTTCGTGAATCCTGCGGGGGAGTCGTGAAGCCAACCTGGTTGTTGATGACCAGGTGCATGGTGCCACCGATGCGGTACCCGCGAAGCTGAGACATCTGAAGTCCCTCGAGAACAACACCTTGACCGGCCATGGCAGCATCACCGTGGATGAGAACGGGAAGCGTCGTGAACGTTCCGATGGGCTTCAAGTCTTGTTTGGCACGCACAATGCCCTGGAGCACCGTATTGGACGCTTCCAGGTGCGAAGGGTTGGCAGCTAGAGATACGGGGAGTTGCTTGCCGTTGGGTGCAGTGAACGTGCCCTCGGTTCCGAGGTGGTACTTGACGTCGCCCGAGCCCTGAACGGTGCGAGGGTCTTGGGTTCCCTCGAACTCGCGGAAAATTTGGCCATAGGTCTTGCCCGCAATGTTGGTGAGCACATTCAGGCGACCGCGGTGGGCCATGCCGATTCCAACACCGTCGAGGTCCGCATTGGCCGACTCTTGAAGCACGGCATCTAGCAAAGCAATCGTCGACTCGCCGCCCTCGAGGCTGAAGCGCTTCTGTCCCACGTATTTTGTCTGCAAAAAAGTTTCGAATGCTTCTGACTCGTTTAGCTTGGAGAGGATGCGCATCTGATCATCGTGACCGGGCTTTTCGTAGGTTCCCTCGATGTGCTCCTGAATCCACCTGCGTTGAATGGGGTCTTGAATATGCATGTACTCGAGGCCAATGGTGCGACAGTAGGAATCGCGCAAAATACCAAGAATCTTGCGCAGCGGCAAGGTCTTGGTCCCGGCGAGTCCACCGGTGACGAATTCGCGATCCAAATCCCAGAAGGTGAGGCCGTGCGTTTCAATTTCGAGGTCGGGATGCGACCGCTGGAGGTATTCCAGCGGGTCGATATCGGCCATGAGGTGACCACGAACCCGATACGAGTTGATGAGCTCCTGAACGCGAGCGGACTTGTCGACGGCCGAGCTCTTGTCGATATTAATGTCGTTTGCCCACTTGACGGGAACATACGGGATGCGCAGGGCGGCAAAGATTTCTTCGTAGAAATTCCGTTGACCGATAAGACATTCGTGCACGATTTTGAGGAACTCGCCGGAGCCGGCGCCCTGAATGACGCGGTGATCGTATGTGCTGGTCAACGTGATGATCTTGCCGATACCCAGCTTGGAAAGTGTGTGCTCGCTCGCCCCCTGGAATTCGGCCGGGTACTCGAGAGCTCCGGCGCCGATGATGCAGCCTTGGCCGCGCATGAGGCGTGGAACGGAGTGCACCGTTCCGATGCCGCCCGGGTTGGTGAGGGACATCGTGATGCCCTGAAAATCATCCGCGGCAAGTTTGTTGTTACGAGCCTTGGCAACGAGGTCTTCGTAGGCAGCAAGAAACTCGCCGAAGGTCATCGTGTCGGCGCGTTTGATGCCAGGCACCATGAGGGCACGGGTGCCGTCCGGCTTGGGCACATCTATAGCCAGACCGAGGGTGACGTGGGCCGGGGAGACGACGGCCGGCTTGCCCTCAACTTCGTCATAGAAAACGTTTTGACTGGGGAACTCTTTGAGCGCCTTGACCAGTGCCCACCCAAGAATGTGGGTAAAGGAGACCTTGCCACCGCGGCTGCGCTTGAGGTGGTTGTTGATCACGATGCGGTTATCGATGAGCAACTTGGCAGGAATGCTGCGAACGCTGGTCGCCGTGGGGATGGAGAGGGATGCGTCCATGTTGGTGGCGAGGGCTTTAGCCATGCCTTTAAGAACGGTTGTGACGTCTTGCGCTTCCGACACGGCGGCACTGAAGTCAGGCGCAACGACGGGTGCCTCCGCAGGGATGGGGGCGGCCTGAGCGGGGCGCGATGTGGTCGTCGCGATGGGTTGCGTGGGAGGGGCAGCCGAGGTGATGGATGTCGTCACGGGTATTGTGACCGGTGACGGGCTTGATGCCCTCACGGGAGAACCGGCGGGGCTAGCGAGAGCTGGAGCCGTGAATCCTGAGCGGGCGGAGTACTTCTCGAGCGTGGGCCACCAGCTGGCATCGACCGAGTTCTTGTCTACGACGAAGCGCTCGTAGAGCTCCTCGACGAGCCACTCGTTTGCACCGAACTCATCAGCCGATTGGCCTATATCCGTCTGGTTCGACACAGCGCTGCCGCCCACTCTCCGTTGATTAATCAATTCGCACACGGGCGGTTACATCGCCCAGAATGTCCGTCTTCCAGCCTAAACCTAAATTGATATGCTGAAGTATCTAATGGACGACTCTTCACCTGCTCATAAACCCGTGACCACTGGGCCAGCCACCTCGACACGAGGGGGATGCGTTTATGTGGTCTGAGTGGATTTTCTTTGGTCTCGGTGTGGTACTTACCGTCGGTACAGGGTTCTTTGTCGCGGCTGAGTTTGCGCTGGTCAATCTTGATCGCCCCGAGCTTGAGGCGCGGCGGGAGCGCGGTGAACGCGGCCTCGGTTTAACGATCTCGGCGCTAAAGATAACGTCGACGCATCTCTCGAGCGCGCAGCTTGGGATTACTCTGACGACGCTACTGACAGGCTTCACCATGGAGCCCGCACTGAGCTCACTGCTGAGAGGACCCTTGACCTCGGTTGGCCTCCCCGACAGCGTCATCGTCGTGGTCGCGGCGACTCTCGCGATCGTTTTGGCGACGACCCTGTCGATGATTGTGGGCGAGCTTATCCCCAAGAATTTTGCTTTGGCTATTCCTGAGCGCACGGCCAAAGTGGTCATGCCCTTTCAAGTGCTTTTCACCACGGTTTTTCATCCGGCGATTCGAGTTTTGAACCACTCGGCGAACACAGTCCTCCGAGCCTCCGGAATTGAACCCAAAGAGGAGCTTTCGGGCGCCCGCTCTCCCGAAGAGTTGGCCTCTCTCGTTCGCCGCTCAGCCTTGGCCGGACTCTTAGAAAAAGACACGGCAACGCTGCTGAGCCGCACTTTGGCTTTCAGCGAGCGCACGGCATCTGACGTCATGACACCCCGCTTGCGGCTCGCTACCCTGGAGCCGGGAGATTCCGCGCGCGCTGTTCTTGATCTTGCGCGCACCACCGGTTATTCGCGTTTCCCTGTCGTTGGTGATGAAGGCCTTGATGACGTGCGAGGTGTCGTTCATGTGAAAAATGCCATGGCCGTGCCACGCGAGCGTCGGGCCGAAGTACCAGTCTCGGCCCTGATGAGCGAGCCCTTGCGGGTGCCCGAAACGATGCCACTGGATGCGCTGCTCACGGAACTTCGCGGCCGCGGCTTTCAGCTTGCCATTGTGGTCGATGAGTATGGTGGCACGGCGGGAATCGCAACACTGGAAGACCTCGTTGAAGAGCTCATCGGCGAAGTGAGCGACGAGCATGACCGCACTCGGGCGGGGGTCGTCGCCGGCCGTGACTTCTTGACATTCCCAGGGAGTCTTCGCCCCGATGAACTCTACGAGCGTGCCCACATCCAGGTGCCGGAGGACGGCCCCTACGAGACTGTGGCCGGTTTTGTCATGAGCGAATTGGGCCGTCTGCCCCGGAACGACGACGAGGTCGCCGTCGAAGGTGGCGTCTTGAAGGTTGTGCGGATGGATGGCCGACGGATTGATCGCATCCGTTTCACACCAATCACCGTGGAGCTGGAGGGGCGCGATGTCTGATTATTCGGGACTCGCTTGGCTCGTTGTGTTGCTCGCTATGAATGCATTTTTTGTGGGTGCGGAGTTCGCTGTAATCTCTGCCCGTCGCTCCCAGATTGAGCCGCTGGCGCTTAAAGGCAAGCGCAGTGCCAAGACGGCGTTGTGGGCGATGGAGCACGTCAGTCTCATGTTGGCGACAAGCCAACTGGGCATTACGGTTTCGTCTCTGCTGATCCTGAATGTCTCGGAGCCCGCTATTCATCACCTTCTCGAGGTGTGGCTCGCCCCAACTGGCTGGTCTGACTCGCTGATCGGTGGAATCAGCTTCGGTGTTGCCCTGGTTATCGTGACGTTCTTGCATGTTGTCTTTGGCGAACTCATTCCCAAGAATGCGTCTTTCTCCGTTCCGGATAAGGCAGTCCTCCTTTTGGCGCCACCGTTGGTGATTGTCGGACGCATTGTGCGCCCCATCATTGTGGTGATGAATGCCGTGGCCAACATGGTCTTGCGTCTGTTCAAGGTGGAGCCCAAGGATGAAGCCACCAGCGCGTTCACCCTTGAAGAGGTGGCCACAATCGTGTCGCACTCCACGCGCGAAGGCATGATTGAAGATTCAACGGGCGCGCTCAGTGCTGCCTTCGAATTCACAACCAAAAAGGCGGCGGACATTCAGGTGCCGTTGAGCCAACTGGTCAGTCTGCCAGAAGACGCGACCGTCGCAGACCTGGAACAGGCTGTGGCCAAACATGGCTTCTCTCGTTACGTCATCCGGGCAGACGACGGTGATCCCATTGGGTACTTACATCTCAAAGACGTGCTCACCTTCGATGATGAGATTTCCGAATTCGGAACTCACTCCGGCCCGATCAAGACCAAGCGAATCAGGCAGCTTGCCACGATGACCCAAACCACGGATCTTGAGGACGCGCTGGCCGAGTTGCAACGCTCGGGGATTCACCTCGCCCGCGTTGTTGACCAGGTCGGCAAGACCACGGGCGTGTTGTTCCTTGAAGACATCATTGAGGAGCTCGTGGGCGAAGTCCATGACGCCACAAGGCGCCGCGAGTACTAGCGCACGCTAACGAACTTGGCATGCGCAGCCCAATCTGGGACGATAGCCCGTCGAAATATTGTTGTCATTAACTTCCGACCGGAGTAATGTTTACGTGTAAACATTTTTTAGGGGAGGGACCCACGATGGCAATCACAAAACCAGTATCGGTCAGGCTCTCACCCGATGTTGAGAAACGCTTGCATGCTTTGGCCGAAGCAACCGGACGAACGGCCACCTTCTATGTCAAAGAAGCAATCGAGGTTCACCTCGAGGAGCTCGAAGAACGCTATTGGGCCGACAAAGTAGTCGCACGATGGGAAAATTCGGATCAGAAAACACGTCCTGCTTCTGAGCTGTGGGCCGAACTTAATCTATGAGCCGTTGGTCGCTTGAAACCAGTCCAGAGTTTGATAAGAGCATGCGCAAACTTGACCGCCCGATCGCCTCGCGGGTCAAGGAATATTTGGAACAGGTGTGTGAACTCGACGATCCTCATTCGAGGGGGAAAGCCCTCACAGGTAATTTGGTCGGTTATTGGCGTTACCGAATCGGCAGTTACCGCGTCTTAGTAATCATTCGGGAAGAATCTCTCATCTTGATTGCCATTGACGTAGCTCACCGGGCAGATGTTTATGACATTACCTAGCGGAATCATTGGGCCGACACTAGGCGCTGGGCTTCGGCTTTGCCCGCAGGTACTGTGACGGCCAGTAGTCGATCTCGGCACCCAGTTCGATGGCGGCACGGAGCGCGAAGTGCGGGTCGCGAAGCATTTCGCGACCGATGAAGACGGCATCCGAACGCCCATTTTCGACAATGGAATTGGCGAGTTCTGGAGTGGTGACGAGGCCCACGGCCGCCGTTGAAATGTGCGAATGTTGCTTCACGAAGTGAGCGAGGGGAACTTGGTAACCAGGGCCGACTGGAATTTTCACTCCGGTGACGTTTCCTCCGCTGGAAATATCAAAGAGGTCTGCGCCCGAGGCTCGTGCCCAGTCGGCAATCTTGGCGGTTTCGGCTTCGTTCCAACCACCATCAACCCAGTCGGTGGCCGAAACTCGAACGAAGAGCGCCACATCGTCACCAATGACGCCGCGAACGTGTTCGATAATTCGCAGCAACAATCGCGCGCGGTTCTCCAGCGGCCCACCGTATGCATCCGTCCGCTCGTTGCTCAGCGGCGAGAGAAACTGGTGAAGCAGATAACCGTGAGCGGCGTGCAATTCGATGACACGAAAGCCAGCCTCAACGGAGCGGCGAGCAGCGTGACCCCAGGTCTCGACGAGGGCGTCGATTTGGGCAATGGTAAGCGCATCCGCTGGAAGGTATCCATCAAAGGCTGTATGGGAGGCAGAGACCGTCTGCCAGCCGCCTTCCTGATCGGGCATTGTGCCTTGGGCTCCTGGGTAGTCCCAGTCAGGGTAGATCGATGCTTTGCGCCCGGCGTGCCCCAGCTGAATGCCCGCAACCGCACCGTGCGCTGTGATGAAGTCAACGATGGGCTTCCACGCATCGCGCTGTTCATCGTTCCAGATACCGGTGTCGCGGTTCGAGATTCGCCCGATGGCTTCGACCGCCGTTGACTCGGTCATAACCAAGCCCGCCCCGCCGACAGCCATGGCGCCGAGGTGCACACTGTGCCATGCGGTGGGAGCCCCATCGAGCTTCACGACCGAGTATTGACACATGGGCGAAACCCACAGCCGGTTACGAAACGTAACATTACGAATGGCAAGAGGCGTAAACAATGCGGGTTGACTCATGTATCCAAACTATCGTTGATGCCATGGATACATCACACGCTTCCGTGCTCTGGGATGCCAAAAGTTCCGCACCTTTCCTCGCGGTGCCGACGAAAACGGACACGAAGTATTCTCGCGGGGTTCTCGGTGTTGTCACTGGCTCGAAACTGTATCCCGGTGCTGCTGTCCTCAACGTAGAGGCGGCCTACCGCACGGGCCTCGGCATGGTGCGCTTCCTCGGCGCACGGCGAGGAGGTGATCTTGTTCTTGCCCGCCGCCCCGAGACGGTGTGTGTTCCAGGCCGCGTTCAAGCCTGGCTCGTGGGATCAGGAATGGATGCGGTCACGCGTTCTCACACCGCATCCGTTCGCCTTCAAGCGGCTCTACAGAGTGGAATGCCTGTGGTTGTGGATGCGGGCGCTCTTGATCTGGCTCGTTCCTCTCGCGGCCCGGTCGTCATCACCCCTCATGCTCGCGAACTCGCGATGCTTATATATTCTCTGAAGTTGGCGCACGTCGAGGCGTTCGCTGACGTCGACCAGCTGGCAGCCTCGATTTCGCAAGATCCCGAGCGCTGGGTCGAAGTTGCCGCCGACGAATTCAACGTCACGGTCCTTCTGAAGGGTCATGTCACCCATGTCGCAACGCCAGCGGATGATCGGGGGGCACGCTTCCATGCCCGAATCCAATCCCCGACAACGTGGCTAGCCACCGCCGGAACCGGCGATGTTCTGGCGGGAGTCCTCGGAGCCCTCGTCGCCACGCATGCCGAGCAGGTTCTGAAGGACCCCGAAATCTTGGGACCCTTGGCAGCAACCGCCGCGTTCCTGCATGGAGTGGCCGCTGGGCGCGCGGCCAACGGCGGCCCGATTGTGGCCCTGGATGTGGCTGAGGCTTTGCCGACGACCATCGCCGCGACCCTAGTGGCCATCCTGTAATCTCAAAGGACCATGGGGAAGAGAGGTTCGATGTCGCGAGCGCGCTCTCCTTTGTTCTTCTGGATTGCCTTTGCGCTCGTTCATGGATGGCTGGGGTGGCAGGGCTTCATTGCCGAGTCGGTACCGTACGGCGATGTCTCCTTTGTTTACTCATTTTGGGCTCATCAAGCTGTTTCTGGCGGACCTGTGGTGGGCATTGACACCCAGTGGGTCTACCCGATTCTGGCCTTCATTCCCATGGTCATCCCCACGCTGGGGGGCCTCGTGCCTGCGGCGGGTTATCCCTTTGCGTGGATTGTGCTCGTTATTCTTATCGATGCCGTGGCGTTCAGTTTTCTGATTGGCTCGTGGACACGCGGGACGGTTCGAACGGTGGCGGCCTGGTGGTGGCTCGCCTTCTTACTGTGCCTTGGCCCCATTTCGGTGGCTCGGATCGACTCGATCGCAACGGCGATTGCGCTGGTCGGTCTCCTGTTCGCAATTTCCCGGCCAATCGCCGCAACGGCACTTCTTACCATTGCCGCGTGGATTAAAGTCTGGCCAGCAGCGATTGTCGGCACACTGTGGGTTGCCGGGCGAGGACGCACGCGCATTGTGGTTGCCGCCGCCGTGACCTCGGCCGTCGTCCTCAGCATCGCCCTCGTGCTCGGTGCCGGGGGTAACGTCTTGAGCTTCCTCACACAGCAAACTGGGCGTGGCCTGCAAATAGAGTCACCGGCATCCAACTTCTTCGTCTGGATGTCGGCCGCACGGGTCCCTGGATTTGCGGTCTACTACGACCAGGCGCTCCTCACCTTCCAAGTTCGCGGCCCAGGTACCGAGGTCGTTGCCCAGCTTTCGACGCTCGTTCTTGTGGCCGTTGCCGTTCTCGTTCTGGCCCTTGGGATGGATGCCAAAAAACACGGGGCCGTTCCCTTACGCATTTTGGGACCGTTGGCTCTGGCAATGACAACAGCCCTGGTTGCGTTCAACAAAGTTGGGTCGCCGCAATACATTGGCTGGCTGGCTGTTCCCATTGTGTTTGGCTTGGTTATCGATCGTCAGCGCTTTCAGGTGCCTGCCCTGATCACGCTTGTGATTGCACTCCTGACGCAAGCGTTCTATCCCTACCTCTACCTTGAGCTGCTTCGTCTGAACCCGTGGTTGATTGCGATCATGAGCGTGCGCAACGTGCTCGAGTTTGTGTTGCTGGGCTACGCCATCGTGATGGTGGCGCGGCTCCGCCTAGAGGCGCGGGCTCGCGAAGTTCGCCACACCGCTCGGGCTCGACGCCGAATGTCTATTCGCTGAAAAGCCGTCTCAGCTGGGCGCCGATAAAGTCGGATTCGATAAGAAAAGCATCGTGCCCAAAATCAGATTGCAGGATTGCCGGTACGGTGCCGTCGATGTTGTGGGGAAGGTGGCGCGCGATGCGCTGCTGCCCGGGGAGTGGGAAAAATCGGTCTGAATCGATTCCCACGATGAGGGTGCGTGCCGTGATGGATTCCAGAGCTTCTTCCACCGAGCCGCGACCGCGACCAAGATCGTGTGAGTTCATCGCCTCCACCAACGTCACATAGCTGTTCGCGTCAAAACGCCGGGTGAATTTGTTGCCGTGAAAGTCGAGGTAACTCGCGACGGCAAAGCGCCCGCCGCGCCCCAGCGGGCTGATGTCACTTTGAGAACTTCTGTCAAAACGCTCGTTGAGCTCATGGGGCGTGCGAAAGTTTTGGAACGAAATTCGGCGGGCGAGGGCGAGACCGCGGTGAGGGCCGTCGCCGTCGACAGCCTCGTAGTAGTGGCCGGCCCGAAACCCTGGGTCGAGAAGAATAGCTTCAATTTGCACGGTGTTCAGGGCGATTTCATCGGCACTCGTGGAGGCGGGGGCCGCCAAGATCGCAAGGCGTTCGACGCGATCTTGAAACATTGCCCCCCACTCGAGGGCGTGCATGCCCCCCATGGAACCGCCCACGATGGCAAACCATTTCTCAATACCGATGAGGTCGGAGAGCTGAGCTTGAGCACGCGTTTGATCCCGGATGGTGGTGTACGGAAACCGAGAACCCCACTCGTAGCCGTCGGGTGCCAGCGATGCGGGCCCCGTGCTTCCTTGGCAGCCGCCCAAAACATTCGGAGCGACAACGAAGTAGGTATCGGTGTCGATAGCGAGACCCGGACCAACAATCTCATTCCACCAGCCACCCGTGGTGTGGCCTTTGCCGGAATCACCCGAGACGTGGCTATCACCGGTGAGAGCGTGCAAAACGAGGATGGCATTGTCTTTGTTGGGGGAGAGCGTGCCCCACGTCTCATAGGCGATACGAACGTGAGGGAGGCTTCCGCCGCCCTCAAAATCAAAGGGGCCAAGGTTTGCGAATTCACGCTGGCCGACGGGGTCGCCATCTCTCCACGCCCCCGTCGCCGACGGCTTACCCGCGATGGAGCGCACCTGTTCGTCGGTGATGAAACTCGACGGAACGGTGTCCTCAGAATTTTGCCAGTCCATTGTTCCTTAAGCCTATGGCAGGGGTCGCCCCGCGAACGTTAGTGGCCCTCAAACGTGGGGGTCGAACGCGTAGCGAAGGCTGTCATTCCCGCGGCAAAATCCTTGGTCTGGGCTAGGCCGGCAAGGGTCTCGTTGAGGAGAGCCAAGGATTGGGCTTCGGCGGCGCGGGCGGCGAGGCGCGCATTGGCGAGAGTGGCCTGCACCGCGAGGGGCGCTTGCGCCGCAATGGAGCGGGCAATCTTGAGGGCGCGCTCGACATGCTCCCCGGCGGGGACGAGTTCTTGAACGAGGCCGATGCGGTGGGCCTCGACGGCATCAAAGGTGTCTCCGGTGAGAAGCCACCTCATGGCATTCCCCCAACCCACGCGGGCGGGAAAACGTGTTGTCGCACCGCCAAAGGGCAAGATTCCCCGAGATACCTCTATTTGCCCAAAGGTTGTTGTGGTGTCGGCGACGGCAATATCGGCCGCCAGGATGAGTTCCACACCGAGCGTGAAGCAGATTCCACTCACGGCCACGACAATCGGCTTGCCGACAGCTGCCGTCTGGACCCCCCAGGGGTCGGTTGAACCATCGGGGATGATTTTCAGGCCATCGTTTATCTCACCAGCGCCTTCGTTGCCAAAGATATCCCCCAAGTCCAACCCGGCCGTGAAATGTGGGCCGACGGCTGAGACGACGGCAACCCTAACTTCTGGATTGGCGTCAATCTCGCCGAAAGCATCACTGAGTTCAGCGAGCAACTGTCGGTTCGCCGCATTGAGCTTGTGAGGGCGGTTCAGCGTGATGTGCAGAACGTGCTCGGTGAGCTCGGCGGTGACGAGTTTCTCAGACATGGGGCCCCTGACGTTGTGGTGCTTTTAGGCTACCTTTCCTGCGGCAGCCAAACCTGTCTCGAGATCGGCCGTAATGTCCGCGATGTTCTCTAGACCTACGGAGAGGCGAACGAGCCCAGGTGTAACACCGGCGGTGAGCTGCTGCTCAGGGGTGAGCTGCGAGTGCGTGGTCGAAGCCGGGTGAATCACGAGGCTCCGAACATCACCGATGTTGGCGAGGTGACTGAATAGCGTCAGGCTGTCCACAAAGGCCTTGCCAGCTTCAACGCCACCCTTGAGCTCGAAAGAGAGCACTGCGCCGACGCCCTTGGGGGCGTAGCGGTTTGCGGCCGTGTGCCAGGGGCTGGAAGGCAACGAAGCGTAGTAGACGGACTCTACCTGAGGATGAGCCTCAAGCCACGTAGCGACAGCCGAAGCGTTCTCCACGTGACGCTCCATCCGAAGACTCAGGGTTTCGATGCCCTGAATAATCTGCCAGGCGCTTGCCGGAGCAATAGCGGCACCCAAGTCACGCAGCAGCTGCACGCGGGCCTTGATGATGTACGCAATCGCGTCACCCAAAACAGTGGTGTAGCTGGCCCCGTGGTACGAGGGGTCGGGCTCGGTGAGACCGGGGAACTTCTCGACGTTCTTCGACCAGGCAAACTTTCCACCGTCGACGATCACACCACCCATGACCGTTCCGTGACCGCCTAAGAACTTGGTGGCGGAGTGAACGACGATGTCGGCGCCGAAGTCGAAGGGACGAATCAGGTACGGGGTCGCAATCGTGTTGTCGACGATGAGGGGAACGCCGGCTTCGTGTGCAACATCGGAGACCAGCTTGATGTCCAGAATGTTGATGCGGGGGTTACCGATGGTCTCCGCAAAGAACAACTTTGTGTTGGGGCGAACAGCGCGACGCCATTCATCCGCGTCATCTTGGTTCTCCACAAACGTTGTCTCGATACCGAGCTTGGTCAGTGTGTACTTAAACAGGTTGTAGGTACCGCCATAGATGGAGCTGGAGGAGACGATGTGGTCGCCGGCCTGCGCGATATTGAGGATGGCCATGGTTTCGGCCGCCATTCCGGACGAAACGAAGAGGGCAGCGGTGCCACCTTCGAGCGCTGCAACGCGCTGCTCAACGACATCTTGGGTGGGGTTCTGGATGCGTGTGTAGATGTTCCCAAACTCGGCGAGAGCGAACAGGTTCTTCGCGTGCTCAGAGCTATTAAAAACGTACGCGGTGGTCTGGTAAATCGGTGTCGCCCGCGCGTTGGTCACGGGGTCAGGCTTGGCACCTGAGTGAATCTGCTTTGTTTCAAATTTCCAGTCGGCTGGTTCGGTGCTCATGAGGTGCTCCTTGTGAGATGGCGCCGAATTCGGCGGGTGGCTTGGATGAGACGCTACGCGGCCGAAGCGATGACTTCAAGACCGCGTGTCATAGGCGGTAACACTCGTTCTATTGCCGTGGGGTATGGCTTTTTCACTACCCTAGAACTATGAGTATTCCAGCGAAGCCGACCATGCGCGACGCTGACGGCGATATCGTGCAAGATTCTCGGAGTCCTAAAGAGGCGGCGTGGGAGAAGGTTTCCACGATACCGCTCATACTCTTCTCCTTTGTTTTCTTGGTCGGCTTCTCAATTCTCATCTTGGATGATGAGGTTTTTACGACCGGCATCGATAAATACATCCTCACGACCCTGGCTGTCATTTGGATCGCCTTTATTGTCGACTACGTCGCGCGTTTCACTCTGGCGAACAACAAAGCGGTTTTCTTCCGGCGCAATCTCATCGATTTGCTGTCGGTCGCCGTCCCCTTCTTCCGGCCGTTTCTGCTCCTCATGTACTTGAGCCGCCTGCGGTACTTCCGTGGACGAAAGGGCAGTTCGGTTCGTGCCCGACTAATCGCCTACGCCGCATCATTTGCCGTGATGTACATCTATGTTTTGTCCTTGGCCGTGTACGCCGCCGAGAGACAGGCTCCAAAGGCCTCGATTACGTCTTACGGGGATGCGCTCTGGTGGGCCATGGAGACAATCTCCACGGTTGGTTATGGGGACTTGATTCCTATTACTATTCCCGGTCGAATTTATGCGTCGATGCTCATGCTCGGGGGAATGGTCATTGTTGGGCTCACGACGGCCACCGTTGTTTCGTTCCTGGGGGAGCGCGTTCAAACTGCTCATCGCGCGGCCTTGGAGCAGGCGGAGCGTTCCAAGAAGCACCAAAGCACGGATCAACACCGCGATGACGTCGAATCTTGACCTTGAACAGCTCCGCGACGATGGGGTCATTGATGCGTCCTGGGCAACGGCTCTGGCGCCGGTTCAATCCACACTCGATGAGATTGCTGTTTTTCTCCAACAAGAATTAGCAAGCGGCGTCATTGTCCTTCCCGAGCCGCGCAACATCATGCGTGTCTTCAATATTCCAGTGAATTCGGTTCGGGTTCTCATTGTGGGGCAAGACCCCTATCCGACGCCCGGACACCCCATCGGGCTCGCCTTCGCTGTTGACGAGCACGTGCGAACGTTACCGCGAAGCCTGAACAATATTTTTACCGAACTCGAAACTGACACGGGTCATTTACGGCCGGCTACTGGTGGTCTAGGGGGATGGACGAACCAGGGCGTCATGCTGCTCAACCGAGTTCTCACCGTTCGCGCAGGGGAAGCTGGATCCCATCGTGGTAACGGCTGGGAAGCCGTTACGGAGCGAGCGATAAAAGTTCTAGCGACGCGTAATTCTTCGCACCCTGGCACCCCCCTCGTCGCAATTTTGTGGGGCAAACAGGCTGCGTCCCTTCGCCCGCTCCTGGGAGAAACTCCGATTGTCGAGTCTGCTCATCCGAGCCCACTCTCTGCGAGTCGAGGTTTCTTCGGGTCCAAGCCTTTCACGCGCACGAACGAGGCGCTCACGCTGCAAGGCCCATCTCCCATTGACTGGTCGGGCCTCGGCTAGACTTTTTAACGTGCTACCCGATGAGTATCAGCCACGCCGTGAACTGCCCCTTCACTTGCGCGCGCCGGTCGAGCCCGAACCGGCGTTCACGTTTGAAATACGTGAAACCGTGGCCGAAGATTTGCCCGACATCCGCGAAATCTACAACTACTACGTTGCCAACAGCGTTGTTACCTTCGATGAAGATGCGATGACTCTTCGAGAATGGCGCTCAAAGTTCGCCTACCTGTCCAAACAGGCAATGCCCTTTATCGTGGCTGTTTCTCCATCGGGGCAGATACTGGGTTACGCACTGGTCTCACCGTGGAAGCAAAAACGTGCTTACCGGTTTACTGTTGAGAACTCGATCTACCTTCGGGCCGCTTCAACGGGCAAGGGCCTCGGACGAGCCCTGATGGCTGCCCTTATCGTACGCTCGCAATCCGCTGGGCTTAAGGAAATCATTGCTGTTATTGCCGATGGTGGGGCTGAGGCGTCACTTAAGCTCCATGAGGACTTCGGTTTCAAAGAAATCGGACGGATGGGTCGAGTCGGTTTCAAGTTCGACCGTTGGCTCGGCACGGTACTCCTTCAAAAGACCCTTAAGTAACCATCAGGCAACCTACTCGTTCTGCTGATTTACGTTTTGACCTCTGAATCTGGACTCTATGCAAGAGCCGAGACAAATAGCGCGAAGGACAGACTGATATTGTTAGCTAGTATTTTCTTCGGTATTCAGGGGCAGTTTTTCCCTCCAAGATTTGGTGATCAACATCGCCTCGACTTTGGCACTGGATTACTTAATGCAACACGTTCCGATAGTCGTTAGTTTCTTGAAGGAGAGCAGCATGATCCAGCGAGACATTCGTAATCTCTCCCGCGAAGAACGTCGAGAAATGATTAATCAGCAGCCGCTTACTCGGGTTGGACAGCGACCGGAGTTCTTTCGAGGTACGTTGTTTTCCTATGTCGACATTTGGCGCCACCGTGAACTCTTGGGTCGCCTAGTCGGGCGTGAAGTTACGGCGCGTTACAAGGACAGCTCCTTAGGCATCGTGTGGAGCCTTTTTCGGCCCCTAGTTCTGTTGCTGATTTACTATTTTATTATTGGACAAGTCTTAGGTACCGCCCGCTCAGTTCCCGACTTTGCTGTCTTCGTCTTCATTGGCATAACGATGTGGACTCTTTATTCTGAGATATTGTCTCGCGGCACCGTGTCCATCATGGACAATGCCGGTCTCGTAAAGAAGGTCTACTTGCCGCGCGAGGTTTTCCCGCTCAGCGCTGTGGGCAGCGCCCTTGTGAACCTAGGAATCCAGTCGATTGTGCTCATCGGCGGGATTGCGTTATTTAGTCATTTCACGTGGAGCCCAACGGTTCTCCTTGCACCATTGGCCATCCTCACAATTTTGGTTTTTGCCTCGGCTTTGGCGATGCTTCTTGCTGCCGTAAACGTCTACATGCGCGATACTCAGCATTTCGTTGAGATTTACGTTGCGGTTTTCTTCTGGGTCTCCCCCATCGTTTATCCCTTTACTTACGTGAAGAAAGCTCTCGGCAATTCCTGGCTCGTGGAGGCCTACCTGGCAAATCCGGTGACGATTTCGATAATCGGAGCTCAGAAAGCACTGTGGTCAGCCGGGTCAGGGGCTACAGGTCAACTTGCCCAAATTTGGCCTCCAGACATGGAACTGCGATTACTCTTTTGGCTCATCGTGAGTGTTCTGTTTTTTTGGTTTGCGCAGAGGGTCTTCTCTCGGCTTCAAGGTAACTTTGCCCAGGAGATTTAAACGTTGAGTACAACAATTGCAAGGCTCGAAGATGTTTCGAAACGATTCACCATTCATCAACAGCGATCTCTCAAGGAGAAGATCGTCAACTTCGGACGCGGTCGAGAGTTTAGAAAAGACTTCTGGGCCCTCAACGATATCAACCTCGAAATTGAGTTCGGCACCACTGTTGGTTTGGTCGGCCACAACGGTTCCGGTAAGAGTACGCTCCTCAAGATAATTGGCGGAATCCTGGCACCAACGACGGGGTCAGTCGCTCGGCGAGGTCGCATGGCGGCCCTCCTTGAACTGGGGGCGGGGTTCCACCATGACCTCACGGGGCGCGAAAACGTTTACCTCAACGCTTCCATCCTTGGCCTTTCAAAGAAAGAGATCGATCGGGTTTTCGATACCATCGTTGACTTCTCCGGAATTGAACAATTTATTGACACTCAAGTCAAGTTTTACAGTTCTGGAATGTATGTCCGTCTTGCATTCGCGGTCGCAGTGCATGTCGATCCGGACCTTCTCCTCGTCGATGAGGTATTGGCCGTCGGTGACGAGCCCTTTCAGCGCAAGTGCATCGACAAGATCGTGGAATTTCAGCGCGAAGGCCGCACGATTGTGGTCGTTTCTCATTCTGCTGCGCAGGTAAAGCAACTCTGCGACCGCGTTGTCGTTCTTGATCACGGACTCATGCTCTTTGATGGCGACACGGCCGAAGGGGTTCGTGTGCTCCAACGGGGATACGAAAGAGGAGAGACTTCGATGGCCAAGGTTGGCGCCGTCGTTGAACAGGAATTTGCAAATAAGACAGCGATAACCCGCATCGAAGTTAGCCAACCCGAGATCGAAACGGGCGATGTGTTCATTTCGGGAGAGCCACTGAGCATCACGTATCGCTACCGGGTAGCCCAAAACGAGGGACCTCTCGTTGCGTCGATCATGATCGAGAACGCGGACCGAGACTGTCTGTATCTTCTCGACACCAGAATGTTGGGACAGTCCGTTAACGGCAACCTAGGCGAGCACGAGCTGACGTTCAATTTTGCCGTTGCTTTGATTGGCTCAGGGGAGTACTTCGTTCGTGCGCAACTTTGGCTGCCAGATGGCCGTCTCATGGATGAGTTAGATCCCCTTCCAAGATTCACCATGTCTAACCTCCATCCCGGCGCTGGTGTCATCTCTATGGATGTTTCCATGAGCTCACGGACCTTGGCCTAAGGCGACTCCTCAAACGTTTACCCTAATATCGGCGCTGACCTTCAAGCGACTGTGTCGGGTCGCTTGACGCGACAGCCAAGTCAATTCGGGCGGCGTGGTTATAAGATCGCCACTTCCTTAGAATAAATACTGGATTGACCCACAGCCAAAAGAATTTTTCACGAGACGACATTTGATGGTCTTTCACGATGCGGCTCGCGTCACCCAACGTCTTGCGCACGACCATCCGAATAGTGTGTGAAAACGACAGGGGCGCAATCACAATTCCCATGTTGCGCAATCCGATTGTCTCATCGAAAATTCTCGGTGCAATCTCTTTGGTCGTTAGGTCGTTGGAGTGGATTACTGACGCGTCTGGGGAATAAGCCTTGAGATAACCCGCCGCAAGAAAGTCCTCTGCGAACATTTGGTCCTCGGCATAGGGGACGTCACGGTAGGGAATAATATCTTTCAAGAAATCAACCCTCGTCGCCGAGTTGACGTCTGAATAGAAACCAACTGCCTGTTGATCAAAAGAAGAATGACCATCGAAGCTGTGACGTGACGAGATCGTCGCTCCAAAATTTGCCCCCTGGCGCGCGAACGTCATGAGGATTTCGTACTTGATCATCGGGACACAACCCGGTCGCGGTTCCTGACGCCCCAAGACGCCGACGATGAGCGGGCTCAGCGAGAACGGTGCAACAAGGTTGGCGAGCCAGTGAGAATTTGCGGGAATCGCATCATGGGTAAGAAACGCAATTAATTGCCCCCGGGCGATTTTCGCAGCAAGATTGCGGGTGCGCCCGTGCCCGAACTCGCTATTGGGAATGTGGCGGACACGTGTTCGTGGAAAGTCTTGCAGAATTTTCAAAGTTCTGTCAGTCGAACCAGAGTCGATGACTAGTACTTCGAATTCGAAATCACAGTCTTGGGCCTCGACGGCCTCGAGAATCTCTTTGATGTATTTCTCGCCGTTGAATGTCAATATTGCGACGGTGACGAGCGGTTCATTTACCAATGTTTTCTCCGGAACCTTCTAGCGTTCGCAGAATCCCTTCATCGAGTGTGCTGAAAGAAACGGCGCCAAACTCCTCAATATACCGAGAAATATCGAGAACCACTTTTCGAACGAACGTCGCAGGCGCGGGTTGGATATCTAGTTCCACCGGCCTGTTCGTCGCCCTCCCAACAGCGGCAATTACCTCGGCCACGCTCGCAGCTCTCCCGCTTCCCAAGTTGTAAATTGGCCAATTTGGTGTGTGTGCTGCAATTTTGAGAATCATCGCAATGAGGTCATCGATGTAGATAAAGTCGCGTACCATCGACCCATCTCCCATTTGAACGACGGGTTGAGCGTTGAGAATGCGCCTGATGGCAATAGGAATCAGGCCCTGCTTCTTATGGAGAGCTTGCCCAGAGCCATAGGGATTTGAAATTCGAAGTGCGACCGACGAAAGGTCGTGGGTGGCGTGAAAGTATCGAAGATAGTTTTCCACAGTGAGCTTGCCAATTGCATAGGGCGAAACGGGTAGCGGCATGTCTAACTCTGAGTAGCTTTCCAAGCCCTGATTGCCATAGATGGCGCCTCCTGTCGATGCGTAAAAAAAACGCTGGACGCCCGCGTCAACACAGGCTTCGAGGAGCTGCACCGTTGGCTCGACATTAGTTCGGATGTCAAGAGAGGGGTCACTCTGCGCGGTAGCCGGCGTGGTCGTCGAGAGGAAGTGAAAAACAAAATCCTGCCCCTTGACGGCCTTTTCAATGTCGCCACGATTGAGAAAGTCACCGATGAATTCGGTCACGGAGGTTGCAGCGAACGTTCGTTTGCCGTTACTAAAGCGATCAAAGGCAGTCACGTCATAGCCGGCATCGCACATGGCGTCCACGAGGTGGGAGCCGATGAATCCATTGGCGCCAATAACCAGTGCCCTAACCACGCATCGTCCGTTCAAATTCAACCACGAATTGGGCTCCCGAACTTTCCCACGTCGTCTGTGACAATGAAAGACTCATTTCCCGAGACTTATCCACGGCCGACGGGTCTTCGACTACCCGAACCAGGGCCCGCGCCAGGTCTCCCGGGGTAGGAGCCACGTATTGAATGAATGGACTATCGGCCACCATTCGGTTATTTGGCGCATCGTTGACCACTGGCGCTGCTCCAGCGGCCATCAACTCAAGGGGCAGTAGTGACATGTTGGTCATTGAGATAACGAGTCCCGCAGCACAGCGGTTGTAAATCTCGTTGAGATGCGAAATATCCACACCACCCAAATTATTGAAGGCAAATGGGAGGTCTCGAGACGAAACGTCCCACCCAGCCATATTTATCTCAATGTCGGGTCGCAATTTCGAAAATTCCTCAAGGGCCATGACGCCGAGCTCAAATCCTCGCCTTGCCGTCACGGGACGAGCATAAAAGAAGATTTCTTTGCGGTCGTTGTTGTTCGTTCGAAAGTAACGGTTGTGTTCCACTCCAAAATCAAAGTGGCTAGCTTTCATTCCGTATTCCGTCGACAATTTGTGGGCCAGCCACCCGCCCGCGGTAATTGCCTCGAAGCCAAATTTGTAGGTATTTTCTGCGAGAACCGACTCACTTCCGACGGGATAAAAATACGGCTCGAAATCCTGCACGAAGTAGAGACGACGGGCAAGCGATTTATCCAGGAACGCCGGGTATGCAGTTTCCCAACCCGTCGCGAAAATAGCTTGCACACTGCTCGAGACTCCATCGTCGCGGCTGTATTCAAACATTTCTGCTTGGAGGTGGGGAAACGCGTTGGATTTTGCCATCATCTTTCGAATCTCAGCAATGTCAATCTTGGTTACGTGGTTTGAATAGAAGTAAATTGTGCACGTGTGGCCGGCTTTTTCGGCAAAATCGATGAAACGGAACAAATTGTGGTGGCCGCCACTTGTTTCGCCTGGGGGCGACATTATCCACGCGATGTGCACCGGACCCTCATTCACGGTTACCGGCATTGCGAGATGCGCCGGAGGAGAGTTAAAGACGACGTCGAGCGCGTCGACCGTCTTCACATGGCTGACGCTGTGAAAGTCGCCTAGTAGTCGTTCAAGAATGAGGATGAATAAAGGCTTCCAGCCTTCGCGCGAAAGAACTCTATACGCAATTTTCACGGTCTTCACAGCACTCACCAATTACTCCAAATCACACCCAAAGCACCAAAAACCGCACGGTCTCAGTCTACCGGTGGCTCTGAGACAGCCCCGGGGCAACTTCTGCCGCGGCCAATCTGGCGCTCTCCAGCGAACCTTTGTCGACCAGAACTTTGTCATTGAGGTCGACATGTGTGCTTCGATAGAAGGAGCGCCATTTGGCCCAGTGGAAAAAGGGATTCACGACCAGCCACCTAAATTTTGAACCAAGGGACATTTCTTTATCAGCGACAATTCGAAGTGAATCAATGCCGGCTCCGTAGAGGGGGTAGATAAATTGTCTGCTCCACCGCAAGGGCGGAAGGTCCTTTCCGATTCTGCGCAAACCCGTAATCTCATCGAAAAGACGCATCCGATATTCCCGAAGGGTCAGATCGTTGGAGTGTTCCACGACGGCTTGCGGTGCATACGCCTTGATGAAACCGCCTTCGATCACGTCAAGCCCAAAGGCCATGTCCTCCGAATACAGCACATCCTGGTAGGGAATGACGTCTAGAACGAAACTGCGGCGGGTAGCAGAGTTGACGTCCGAATAAAACGCCATGGCATTGACATCGTCTCGCGACCGGGCAAAATCATCAACATAGAAAAGCGTGGTTCCATAGTTTGGTCCGAAGCGCTGGAAAACCTCGCGAATCTCATACTTGAGGAGGGGGAAACAACCTGGTCTGGCCACCTGTTTTCCAAGAACTGCTGCCGCGTTGAGCCCCTGCGGATCAAGCGGCTTCGTGATTTCATGGAGCCAAAAGGGGCTTGCGGGAATCGCGTCGTGCGACAGGTAGGCGACGTATTCTCCGCGGGCAAGCGTTGCACCGAGGTTACGAGTCTTGCCGTGACCAAACTCACTATTAGGGATTTGATGCAATCGAACGAGTGGGTGCTCTTGGACACGTTCAACAGTGCGATCCGACGAGCCCGAGTCGATGACGAGAACTTCAAAGTCCCACTGGGTCTCCTGCACAGCAAGGGACTCTAGAATCTGGGAAATGTATTTTTCCCCGTTAAAAGTTGGAATAATGACGGTGGCTTGAGGTGTCCCACGAAGGCCTACAAAAGTCCCTGAAGGGACGTTTGATCGCGGGGCCGTCAACGTCGAGCCGTCATAACGCTCAAGAACTCGTCGATGAATGACTCAGCAGGATCAGACCAATGTGTCGCCGCGACACTTTCAGCGATGGTCTTCGAGTACGCAATGGCATCGGGGTTGTTAACAACGCTGATAATGCGCTCGGCAATTGCGCGGGGAGACAAAGGGACATACTCAATATGCGGGCTATCAAAGACGTCACGAGTGTTATCCGCGTCATTAATCATCGGCACAGCCCCAGACGCCATGACTTCCATGGGCAGAAGGGAAAGATTGGTCAATGAAAGGACGAGCGCAACGCTGCAACGGTTGTAGAGGCTGTTCAGCTGCGAAATGTCGAGGGCGGTATTGTTGACATAGGGGAACGGCACGTCGAAGGAACTCATGTCCCAGCCCACTAGGTTAATCACGATGTCGGGTCTAATGCGGTTCAACTCGCTGAGCGCGATGAGTCCAAATTCCGTGGCACGGCGAGGAGTGGGGGGCCGGGCATAAAAGACAACTTCGGTACGTTTTTCAGTATTTTGAAAATTGTATTTTTCTGAATCCACGCCGTAGTCGTAAGAGCCGCCGGGCATGTTGAACTCGTTCGTCAGCTTTCTCGCGAGCCACCGACCAGCAGAGATTCCGTGAAAACCAAAACGGTATGTGTTCTCTGCTAACACATAGTCTGAGCCTCGTGAGAAAAACCACGGTTCAAAGTCCTGGGTAAAGTAGAAACGTTTCGCGGGCTTCGCGTACCTGAACGAGGCATACGCCGTCCCCCAGTCAGAAGCAAAAATTGCATCATAATTTCCGAGAATTCCGGATGAAGGCTCGTAGACAAGAATTTCGGCCTTTAAATCGGGATATGCCGTCGTGACCGACATCATGTTGCGAACACTTTCCACGCTGACAATCGGTAATTTCGCAGGAGAGTAAAGGAATATCGTGACCCGATGACCAGCGTCTTCTAAGACCTTCATGAATCGGAAAGCGTTTTGGTGCCCGCCAGAGGTTCTTCCGGGTGGAGAGATAACCCACGCGACATCAAAGCCTTGAGGTTTCAATTCGAGTTTAAAATCGTTGAAACGTTGCGGGACTGTCCAATCCACGGCGGCGGCATCCTCGGCGTAGACAAAAGCCAAAGGCCCCTGCCGAAACGGATTGTATTTTGTGGCAAGCTCTCGGAGCGAAGAAAATGCCATGGACTTCAGCCCTTCGTTTTTCACCCGGTCGACAATGTGACTCATCAATACGTCCCCTCAGTCACCGTGGAAATCTGTGAGCGTTTCATTTACCGAGCGCCAGTAACCGCTGAAGATACGTGCCATAGCCGCTCTTAGCAAGAGGGGCAGCGATAGTTTCTAGCTCACCATCGTTTATCCACCCTGCCCGCCAGGCGATTTCTTCGATGCACCCGATCTTGAATCCTTGTCGGTCCTCAATGACACGAACATATTCGGACGCCTGCATCATTGATTCAAATGTTCCCGTGTCGAGCCACGCAGTACCTCGGTCCAAAACATCGACTCGAAGGGTGCCCTGCATCAAGTAATGTTCGTTGACGGAACTGATCTCAAGCTCTCCGCGGGCGCTTGGCTTCACGTTGTGTGCCACTTCGATGACGGTATTGTCATAGAAATAAAGGCCCGGAACGGCATAACTGCTCTTGGGCTGACGCGGTTTCTCTTCGATTGAGACAGCGCGCATCTGGGAGTCGAATTCCACAACCCCGTAGGCCTCAGGATTGCTGACTTGATATGCAAAGATGAGCCCGCCGACAACGTCAGAATGTGCCTGCAATGACGTTCCCAAGCCGGCCCCGTGAAATATATTGTCGCCGAGAACGAGCCCTACGCTCTGATCTCCGATGAAGTCCTCACCAATAATGAATGCTTGAGCCAACCCATCGGGGGAGGGCTGTGAGGCGTACTCAATCTGCATCCCCAGTTGGGAACCATCGCCAAAAAGCGAACGAAACTGTTGGTTGTATTCCGGGGTAGTGACGATCAGGACTTCACGAATCCCCGCCAACATCAGCGTTGACAAAGGATAGTAAACCATTGGTTTGTCATAAATCGGCATGAGTTGCTTTGAGATGCCTTTGGTGATGGGCCAAAGCCGCGTTCCGGAGCCACCGGCCAAGATAATTCCGCGCATGTTACTTTTGCCCCTTCAACGTTGAATAGTAGTTCTGAGCTACTTCGAATTGCGGCAGCAACCCCGAGGAAAGCGCCTCCTGAAGCGAGGGTGCCGCTGTGTCTTTTGGAGAAATCCTCAGTTGACTCTGCGGAAGAGGAAAAATCAACGCTAGGTCCGAGTCAAGCGGATTGATCGCGTGCTCACGTTCGGGGTGAAAAACATCGCTCACGAGATAGGTCACGACGGTCCCCTCTTCCAAGCTTAGGAATGCATGGCCGAGGCCTTCGGGCAGATAAACGGCCTTGCCTTCACTGCCGTCGAGAAGGAGCGACTCCCACTTTCCAAACGTTTCTGAGCCCACACGAAGGTCCACAACGTAATCGATGATGGATCCGTGGGGAACTGTCACGTATTTTGCTTGACCGCGCGGGATATCAGCGAAGTGGACACCCCTTAGAACGCCTTTACGCGAGACAGATAGGTTTGCCTGACGTAGGTCAAGGGAATGGCCGACGTTCTCCTCAAGGAGGTCATATCGATACGTTTCGCAGAACATGCCACGATCATCCTTGAACTGTCGCGGAATCACTTCGAAGGCACCAGAGATTCCCATTTCACGAATTTTCACAGTTCTAGACTACCAATCCGTTGTCGGCGAATATTTACCTTTGACGGGCCGACGTAAGGAAGCGGTCTGGTCCGCGAAGTTCGGGTCCCCATCGTTTCTGGAGGAAGGACAACTCGAAATCATGTACAAACGTCTTGCGGCTGACCGATTCAAAGTGAAAAAGTTCGGCGGATGGCTGGATGACGATTCGATGGCCGAGTTTTCGAACCTTGAGGCAAAAATCGACGTCATTGAAGTTGCCAGGGAGGAAAGCCGTGAAGCCACCAACGTCAAAGTAAACAGAACGACGAACCAGCGAGCAAGCGGCAGTGACGCCACTGACGTCACGCTCTCCGTTGGCGGCGGTCGCGGGCAAGCGAATGTCGTCAAGGGACAAAACGTGGTCTGGCGCACCATTTTCATAAGAGTGCCCCGCGTGTTGCACGCTCCCATCTTGAAAATAAAGCAGAGCGCCCACAAGCGCGATCTGAGGCTGCTGGAGAGAGCCCACCATGTCTGTTAGCCACGTCGCGGAAATAATTTCAATGTCATCATTCAGAATTAGAAAATAGTCACCGCGAGCGTGACATGCGCCTAGATTGATTTTTTCTGAGAAATTGAAGGGTTTGTCGAACCAAACGATGCGTAAGCGAGTCCGCTCTGCCAACTGCTCCAATCCCTGGATCACCTCCAGTGAGGCACCGAGGTCAAGCACGATGACAAATTCATAGTCTAAGAATGTGGAACGTTCGATGACAGACTGCACGGCATGAAGTAGATCGCTGGCCTTGGTTTCGTCCCTCTCGCGCAACAGCCCACGACTCGGAATGATGATGGAGACAAGAGGATTACTTTCCACGGGCTCGCCCGCGGATCGAATGAGGAATTCTCCGAGTCCAGAGAATTGGGGCCAAGACAAGCGAACCGATCCGCCACGTCGTGGTGGATCGCAGTGACGCGAGAAGCTCCTCAGTATTGGCATTGCTCTTTAGTGCTGCGATCTCGGATTCAAGCCCAATTATGCGATCCACCAGCGCGAGTTGGCGCAACTGAAGCTCAACGTTAGTGGAGCCCTCGGATCTTTCGACTTCCTTATTCATCTCGGCTGCCATTCTTTCCTCCAACATAGGTCGTTTTTTCTACATTTTGGGTTGTGGGTAAAGTTTCCCAGGGATTCAGGAGGGTGACTCTTGTTGCTCCTCCTGCCCGGCCGTCTTCAGCCCCTTACCGACGCTCAAAAAGATCGAGCATGACGGCGCGCCAGCCTCGCGAAAAGGCGAAGTAGCGCCCTCTGATCAACTGCCGAGTGATCGGGATGACCCGCCTGAGCCTGCTGGGCGAATAGTTCGCCCGAGCGAGCTCGAAAAGGTATTTCATTTCGACGAGCTCACTTTTGCTATCGGGCAGGGCCCACTCGGAGGAGCGTTGATGAAGATCTCGAGCCCGGGCAAAGTTTTTTTGACTTCGCGTCGGTTGACTTCCCTCGATGAGCTGAAGTGCATCCTTGAGCGAACGTCTTCGCGCACCGACCTGGTTCGCAGAATGTTGGCGGTAGGAGAACAGTGGATCTTGGATCACATTGAGTTCCGAACGAAGGGCAGCGACGATGCCGAGCCACTCATCGTGCAGCCATGTCGTTGGAAACGGTGCAGCCAGAGCCAATAGGTCTTTTCGAATCATTGTGCCGGCGCCTGTGATGGTGTTTCTTCGGAGGAGTGCCCGATAGGCCATTCCCGCACGTTCGTCTCGGAGCTCGGACTGTCTAATGCGTAACACGTCGAAGAGAGTCGCCGATTCAGGGGTGCCAATCTCATCCACCAGCAAAGCATTTGAGTGAAGAAGACGGAGATGCGGGTTCTGCGCCATGTGCCGACTCATGACGTCAAGCTTGTTCGGTAGCCAGATGTCGTCTTGATCGCAGAGGGCAATCAACGGCATCGAACAATGAGCCAATGCCCGATTGAAATTTTGGACGACACCGATGTTATCTTTCCCTGCGATGATGTGGACGGAAATATTGGACATATTCCCGGCTTTCTTTTCAAAATCGCCCAATGTCTTTTCGATAACGTCGAGGGTGCCGTCAGTCGAGGCGTCGTCAGATACGACGATTTCTCTCGGAAGAATTGACTGGCTCAGAATGCTCTCGAGCTGTTCCCCAATAAATCTTTTGCCGTTGTAAGTGGCTAAGGCCACCGATATCCCCTCGAGAGAAGCGGCCGTCATTCCTGAAATCGGAGCGGAAGCGGTCGTCACGGGGTGCCGACCATCATTTTGTCGCGGTGAAGGCAGCATGCGTCTTGACATGCTTCTCTCCGGAGAGGTGAAGATTGTTAAAGATCAAAAGGAGGAGTAAGAACCACGAGATACTCCCAATAATCCACACAGTTTGGGGTCCAACGGACGTGCTCCACCACCACTCGATGTTCTGATTGAGATTCATCGACAGTACGTCGGTGCCGGTAATGTAGCGTCTCATATTAACGTGCAGTGCTAATGACTGAGCTACACCGAGCATGCCTACCCAGACAACAATCTGGCCGCGGGACACAAAAAAGTCATGTCCCGACTTAACATACAGAGCCACGGCCATGATGACGACGATAAGGGGCAGAAGGTATCGCGGTTGAAGGTCTGAACCAACACGGGACAGGGAAACCTGGAGGACGTAGAGAGGAAGCGCGATGAGCGCGGCAGCGACCCCGCACAAAGCCAACGTTTTCCTCATATCAAGATGCCTCAACCCAGTGAAGAAAGCTGTCATCGCGACAAATAGCGCGGGAACCCAGACGAGCATGGGCATTTGAGTATCGAGCCAACCCAAATTGCCCAGCGTGACAGGTACGGAGCCAAGCCCGCTTTCCCCAAAGACGCCAATCCAAAGTGCCGGCAACTGCATCACGTTGCTCACGAGTACACCGAGATTCTCGGCCAAGGATTTCGAACCGGCGGTCGCGCCACCGAGCCCCGTCGAGGCAACTCCGGCCTGCTGTGACATGAAGTAGAAAATCAAGGAGATTCCCAACCCGGCGAGCGGGAGGAGCGCCTTCCAAGCGAAAGCACGTGACTTTGTGAATGAAAGTGTCATTGCCGCGAGCGAGGCTATGACCGCGTAGATTGCCGCGTCACCGCGTGCGCCGGCCGCCATCACCGTGGAAATGAGGAACAGCCCACCGAGAGCAACGAGAGGGCCTCTTTTTGTCACTGCGAAAAACGAGAGTAATGATGTAAAGGCAAATGCCACGCCCATGATGGCCCAAGAGCTGGGGTTATTGGAGGTCACGAGAAAGAGGCCAAGGGGCAGAAGGGTGACTGGCCACATAATCGCCGACATTCGTCGAATTCGTGGAGGGCTTAAAAACCATAAGGTCGTCGTAAAGGCAACGAAAATCAATGAATTCACGAGTCTCATCACCAGCACTGATCCCTCAATCGATGAGCCGACAAATAACCTCATAAACGAGTAGAAAACAGGAGGATAGTTGTTTTGAAAATTTCCCCTGTCCGTCGTAGCCATGACACCGCTTTCGATCGTGGCCGGGCCGCCTTGGCATGCTGCTGATTTTGATGGAATGAAGGAGTAACAGGGTGCATGAGGGAGGAAGCGCGGGACAATGCGTTCGGTCGTCGTCGGTCCTGCTTCGCAGACTCCCGTTTGGAAGCTACCCCCGCACCAAATGCTGTCGAGGTGAAAATCGTCGTCCGGCGCGGAACCGACCGGTGAAGCCAGCGACCAGCTGGCGAGAACTAAAAGTAAAAGTATGGGCGCAATAGAAATCGGCTTAAATCGCGATCGCAAACCTTGGAAAAATATTCTCACGTCTCGGCCTTCCAGATGGTGTTGAAGCGACGCCCAAGACGGAACTTATGCGGGATTGAATGACGTACGTAATAATATCGTCTCGGTTTCGAATGTTCGAATGTTCGAATCTCGCGTTGCGGTTATACCTACTCAAACGTTGACGAGACTTCGGTGGGCATACGGCCGCAAGTCTCAATCCCGTGTTATCTTCGACCATATGAAACGAAGTTCGCGCATTGTTGCCTGCCTGGCGGGGCTCGTACTGTTATCCAGCTGTGCAACAGTGCCAGAACCGACGGCTGGACAGAGTAGTTCAGGGAGCCAAGCCAGTGAAACGATTTCTCCTGCAAAGCAGAGAATTCTCACTCAGTCGCCAGCGCCGTCGGCTGCACCCACATCAGTAGAAACGTCAAAACCACGTCCTGGGCAACCTCAGGCTCGAACAGATGTTGTGTGGGCTGATTATGACGCCGGCATAAAGTCTGATATCGATCGGGCAACTGATGCCCGAGATTGTCAGGGTATTGAGAGCTTCTACGGCATGGCGACAGCCACGGAAGACTCCGTAATGGCCCGTTCAGGCCATGGAAATCAAGCCCTGGTCACCTACCTCGACGAAGCCGTGATATTGGCTAATTGTCCTTGACGCTACCCGAGGATCCTTAGGTTAAAGCTTGACTGGCTTAAATTGGATTGCGCCAGAGGAGGCTATGGCACGGTGACGTAGGTGCAGCCCCAGTCGTAGTCGGTGCCCGTTGATGTTTGGGGGTAGCCGCAGATGCGGTGGGTTCCGGCGCTGGCGCTGATGCTGGTGGTGAAGCCGTGGTTGCTACCAGCGGAGGGGTAGTTGGTTAGTGATGCGGTGTTGGCACTGTTGGCGGTGACGGGGCTTTGGCGTATTCCATCTACGGTGAAGATGACGGTGGTGGTCGCGGATTGGTTGGCGGGGGACAGCAACCAGCCGGAAGTGTTGATTTGGCCGGGGCTTCCGGTGAGGGTTGCCCACGCACCGGCGATTAACGGGGTGACGGGTACGGTGACGTAGGTGCAG
Source organism: Alpinimonas psychrophila (assembly GCF_014137865.1). Lineage (GTDB taxonomy): Bacteria > Actinomycetota > Actinomycetes > Actinomycetales > Microbacteriaceae > Alpinimonas > Alpinimonas psychrophila. The sequence goes on from NZ_JACGWU010000003.1 coordinate 167,183, forward strand.
CCCCAGTCGTAGTCGGTGCCCGTTGATGTTTGGGGGTAGCCGCAGATGCGGTGGGTTCCGGCGCTGGCGCTGATGCTGGTGGTGAAGCCGTGGTTGCTACCAGCGGAGGGGTAGTTGGTTAGTGATGCGGTGTTGGCACTGTTGGCGGTGACGGGGCTTTGGCGTATTCCATCTACGGTGAAGATGACGGTGGTGGTCGCGGATTGGTTGGCGGGGGACAGCAACCAGCCGGAAGTGTTGATTTGGCCGGGGCTTCCGGTGAGGGTTGCCCACGCACCGGCGATTAACGGGGTGACGGGTACGGTGACGTAGGTGCAGCCCCAGTCGTAGTCGGTGCCCGTTGATGTTTGGGGGTAGCCGCAGATGCGGTGGGTTCCGGCGCTGGCGCTGATGCTGGTGGTGAAGCCGTGGTTGCTACCAGCGGAGGGGTAGTTGGTTAGTGATGCGGTGTTGGCACTGTTGGCGGTGACGGGGCTTTGGCGTATTCCATCTACGGTGAAGATGACGGTGGTGGTCGCGGATTGGTTGGCGGGGGACAGCAACCAGCCGGAAGTGTTGATTTGGCCGGGGCTTCCGGTGAGGGTTGCCCACGCACCCGCAATCGTTGGTGGCGCTGGAGGCACGGTGACGTAGGTGCAGCCCCAGTCGTAGTCGGTGCCCGTTGATGTTTGGGGGTAGCCGCAGATGCGGTGGGTTCCGGCGCTGGCGCTGATGCTGGTGGTGAAGCCGTGGTTGCTACCAGCGGAGGGGTAGTTGGTTAGTGATGCGGTGTTGGCACTGTTGGCGGTGACGGGGCTTTGGCGTATTCCATCTACGGTGAAGATGACGGTGGTGGTCGCGGATTGGTTGGCGGGGGACAGCAACCAGCCGGAAGTGTTGATTTGGCCGGGGCTTCCGGTGAGGGTTGCCCACGCACCGGCGATTAACGGGGTGACGGGTACGGTGACGTAGGTGCAGCCCCAGTCGTAGTCGGTGCCCGTTGATGTTTGGGGGTAGCCGCAGATGCGGTGGGTTCCGGCGCTGGCGCTGATGCTGGTGGTGAAGCCGTGGTTGCTACCAGCGGAGGGGTAGTTGGTTAGTGATGCGGTGTTGGCACTGTTGGCGGTGACGGGGCTTTGCAGTACCCCGTCGACACTGAAGATGACGGTGGTGGCGGCGGATTGGTTGGCGGGGGTGAGGAGCCATCCTGATGTAGCAATTTGTCCAGGGATGCCGGTCAGCGTTTCCCAGGAACCACTGACTAAGGGGGCAGTGGGCACGGTGACGTAGGTGCAACCCCAGTCGTAGAGGGCGCCGGTTTGGGTTTGGGGGTAGCCGCAGATGCGGTGGGTTCCGGCGCCAGCACTGAAGGTGGTGGTGAAACCGTGGTTGCTGCCAGCGGAAGGGAACTGTGCCAACGACGCCGAGTTCGCCGTATCCGCAGTCAGGACCGCTTGGCGGATTCCGTCGATGGTGAAGACGACGGACGTAATTGCGGTCTGGCTCGCGGGATCTAGTAGCCATCCCGACGTACCAATTTGTCCAGGGATGCCGGTCAGGGTTGCCCAGGAACCACTGACTAAGGGGGCAGTGGGCACGGTGACGTAGGTGCAACCCCAGTCGTAGAGGGCGCCGGTTTGGGTTTGGGGGTAGCCGCAGATGCGGTGGGTTCCGGCGCCAGCACTGAAGGTGGTGGTGAAACCGTGGTTGCTGCCAGCGGAAGGGAACTGTGCCAACGACGCCGAGTTCGCCGTATCCGCAGTCAGGACCGCTTGGCGGATTCCGTCGATGGTGAAGATGACGGACGTAATTGCGGTCTGGCTCGCGGGATCTAGTAGCCATCCAGATGTGGTGATGCCGCCGGGGGTTCCCGCGAGAATATCCCACCCGCCAACAAGCGGCGGCGTCGAACTTTGAGTTGAGCCGAACCAGTCAACATAGTTCTGGAAAAAATTGCGGTTTCCATACGCCGAGCAAGCATCTCCCCTGGCGTAACCAGCCGCGAGGGAGGCAGCGTTAGGAGTGTAAGGAGTGTAGTAATAAAGGGCGGCTGTAGCGCGGTTCTGGATGAGCACGGGTTTGCTTCCACATTCAGGCATGTTCGCTTGATAAAGAACGGGGGTGACTTGACCCACGGGATACCACGTGTAAGGCGAATTGCCATAACGCTGAAATTGACTCGCCGCAGCCCACACCTGATAGAAGAATCCTGCATAGTCTTGAACGCACGGTTGACCGTTGTCGTAGCAGGCGAATCCCGTTGCTTGATTTAATTGGCGAACGGTGGGCCAAGAATCTGAAACTAGGGATTGTTCTTTTTCAAGTAAAACCAGGAGAACTTTCTGGCTGATGTTGCACGCTATACCAACTTTGGCAATGATGTCGGATGCTCTTTCCGAAGGCCCTCCTGCATAAGCATTGCAAAGCCTTGGTTGGGCAGACATATTCGGTGTCGATTGATAAAAGTCCTTGAGGCAGACGTCAGAAATCGTTGTTGATCCAAACGGTGCTCCCGCTGCGTGTGATGGTTGCCCGTTGTTGATGGTGCACGACGGAACTTGCTTGTTCAGAAAGTCCTGAACTACCACGGCCGACATGGCACTGCCGTTAAAAAACACATCGTCACTAATGATGTTACCGGCGTTGAACTGACTCAAATCTGCCGCTGTGGCCGAGGACTGCGTTGCTAGGGGGTTAATGCCTCCAAATCCTGAAATGACCAATGTGCATGCCAGAAAGATTCCTCCAGTGGCTAGCCAAATCGCTCGGCGTAAAGAACTCATATCTTCAAATTGTAAACGCAAAAATCAATATTTGCTTTGAAGTTGCGCGTGTGGTGACCTTTTTTAGGTTGCCGTCTTGCGGGAGAAGTTTCAGGTCGCTCTCGCGCGGAGTTTGGGCGATTACTACTCTTACGGGCTCTGATTGAATCAGTCTTCATCCGCAACGGGCAACGAGGCAGAATCATCCGAGGTATTTCCGAGACACTTTTCTTGAAGGTTTTCGACTCGGAGCTCAACGACGATCAGACGTTCGACAATCGCACGGTTGTGCGATTCAAGCTGCGTGAGTTCGGAGCTGTGCTGGAGAGCGACTAGGAATAGTGTGAACAAGCTCACAAAAAATACGAGGTTTACAGGAACTTCGAAGCCCAGCGCCCGAGAAAGTATTTGAAGGGTTGAGGGAAAGACACTGATGACAATCGCAAATATTCCGGCGATGAGCCACCACCCTGCGTGCCGTTCTCTGAGGTGTCGGCGCCGAAGCATCTCGATGACGATTCCAAACGTCGCCAGAGCCGCAACGATGCCGAGGGTGTATTGAACGGGGCTCAAGAAAATTGTCCATTTCGTGACGTCACGGGAGGTCGCAGGAATGCGAAAAGTATGGCCACGCCGACTCGTACGAGAAAGACGGACGCTTTCAGTGAGCCGTGGGACGGCGTTCCCCCTGCGCGAGTGCGCATTGCTACAGGAACCTGCGTGATTCTGAAACCGACGCGAGCGGCAATAACCAATGACTCGACGGTGTCTCCAAGGTACTCGGCGGGATAATTCTCCGCGAAAAGCCGAACCGCTCGTGGTCCGGAAGCCCGGAACCCGGAGGTGGTGTCCGTAAGTTTCGAGTGTGCTGAGCGGCTCAAAATTTTGGCCAAGATAACGATGGCCCATTTGCGGGGTCCTCGGGCTTCGTACTCTCCCGATCCAGCAAATCGCGCACCCAATACAAGGTCAGCATTTCGCAGTTCAGCTACCAGCCGCGAAACATCATCTGGGTTGTGTTGTCCATCAGCATCAACTTGCACCACGTTTTCGAAGTCATTTGCCAAGGCATAGTTGAAGCCGACGCGCATGGCCCCCCCCACGCCCAAGTTGTATGGCAAGGTCGCCACGATGGCCCCGGCGGACCGTGATATTTGGCTCGTTCTGTCGCGCGAGCCGTCATCGACCACGAGGCACTTGATGCCCGGGTTTGTCTTGAAGACTTCTGCTAGGACGCCACCGATGGCGGCTTCTTCGTTGAACGCAGGCATCACGATGAGCGTTTTCCTGAGATCTACCACCATGTTCAGAATCTTAGCAATCGGGGGCTCATTATTTAGATCTGAGGTTGTGCTCATGTTCCAGGAACCATCGATAGGTGATTTCGAGGCCGTCTTCCAAGGAAACGTGGGGCCTCCAGCCCAATGCTTTCAATCGAGAAACGTCCAGGAGTTTTCGTGGAGTTCCATCGGGCTTGCTCCTGTCTTGCGAAATCGTCCCTGAGTAACCGACGACTCCCGCGACGAGTTCGCTAAGGTCGCGAATCGAAATATCGTCTCCGAACCCCACATTTATGATTTCCGGGGAATCATAGTTTTCTAGTAAGAAAAAGCATGCGCGTGCCAAGTCGTCGACATAAAGGAATTCACGACGAGGGGTTCCTGTTCCCCACACAGAAACATCGTTGATTCCCGAGAGTTTTGCTTCATGGAAACGACGAATGATGCCGGGGAGCACGTGAGAATTCTGGGGGTGAAAATTATCACCGGGGCCGTAGAGATTAGTGGGCATAGCACTAATCCAACGACGTCCATATTGACGGCGCGAAGCTTGGACGTGCATAATTCCGGCGATTTTTGCAATCGCATACGAGTCGTTTGTGGATTCAAGTGCCCCCGTGAGAAGTGACTCTTCTCTAATTGGCTGGGTTGCAAACTTGGGATAAATACAGGAAGAACCGAGAAAGAGGAGACGGTCAACGTCAACCGAATTTGCGGCATCCATCATGTTGACTTGAATTTGCAAGTTGTCGCTCAAGAACTCGGCAGGGTAAGAGTTGTTTGCAAGGATGCCACCGACTCTCGCGGCAGCATCGATTACGACGGTCGGTCGTTGTGTGGCGAAGAACGTAAAAACTGCGTCGCGGTTCCTCAAATCCAGTTCCGCAGATGTTGCACCGATCAGGTTTGTAAAACCTTTTCTATGAAGTTCACGCCAAATCGCCCCGCCCACAAGACCACGGTGGCCGGCCACATAAACAAGGCTGTTTCTTTCTAGCGGGAAAGCGGGGGAATGTGGCTCAGTCATCATTCTCAGTTCTCTTGTGCAGCGACGAAAGTGCCGACGGGGAAAGGGGCTGTCCAATAGAGTCTATGACGAGACCAGTGATAGAAAGACGGTATACGTGAGCACACGCAATCCCAGAATATTGGTCGTTCTGCCGACCCTTGGGGATCGAATTGAGTCCCTTCGCGAGACGTTGGCGACAATTGAGGCGCAGAAGCTTGACGTCAGCCTGCGTCTCGTTCTCGTCGCCCCCGTGGGGGCAACAGAGGCGCGGGGACTTGCCAGAGAATTCGGTGGGACGGTGATTGATGATCCCAAAACTGGTATTTCCGCGGCTATCAACTGCGGCATCATGGCACGACAGGATGAGGAATTTTACGCGTGGATGGGAGACGACGATCTCTTTAGAGCTGGAGGCTTGAAACGTCTCCAAGATCTTCTCGATGCATCACCCAAAGCAATAGTTTCTTACGGTGGCTGTGACTACATTGATCCCAAGGGCAAGATTCTAGCCCGAAGCCGAGCGGGCAAACTCGCGCAATTCCTCCTTCCCTGGGGCCCCGATTTGATTCCCCACCCGGGGGCGATGATTCGTCTCGATGACCTTGAAGTGATTGGAATGTTCGACACGTCACTCAAATACGCCATGGATCTCGATGCTTTCTTGAAGCTTCAAAAACGTGGAAAATTTGTGTCAACCAGATTTCCCGTATCGGCATTTCGGTGGCATCCGAATTCCCTCACTGTGGCAAATCGCCTCGACTCCAGTTTGGAGTCTGAAGCGGTTAAAACGCGACACCTTCCTGCCGCCGTTCGACCGTTCAGATTTATCTGGCAATATCCGATTCGCTGGGCATCGGCTTTCGCTGCAACGCGAGTGAGCGGGAGAGCATAGAGTTCTCTGCGGTATCGTTGAGAAGCCGCATTCAGCCCCGGCAAAATGTTTGCCAGCTCTTTCTAGGACTTGGCGTGACAAGGAAGAGCAGATATGCCTGAGAACACGACAAAGCGAGCGTTAATTACCGGGATTACCGGCCAAGACGGCAGTTATCTTGCCGAATTGCTGCTGTCGAAAGGTTATGAAGTTCACGGGGTCATTCGCCGAGCGTCTACTTTTAATACCTCGCGAATTGACCACCTTTACAGTGACCCTCACTTGGCTGGAACGAAGCTATTTTTGCATTACGGCGACTTGAGTGATGGCACGCGACTCGTTACGCTCCTCGATGCTGTAAAGCCTCATGAGGTCTACAATCTTGCCGCTCAGTCCCACGTTCGGGTTAGTTTTGATGAGCCTGAGTTCACTGGAAATACAACGGGTCTCGGCTCAATTCGGCTTCTTGAGGCAATTAGGATGGCGGGCTTCAACTCAAAATTTTATCAGGCATCTAGCTCCGAGATGTTCGGCGCAACAGCGCCGCCTCAGAACGAAGAAACTGCTTTTTACCCTCGCTCCCCTTATGGTGCCGCCAAATTGTATTCATACTGGATTACCCGCAATTATCGCGAGGGTTATGGGATGTTTGCCGTTAACGGCATTTTGTTCAACCATGAGTCTCCTCGACGCGGTGAAACTTTTGTCACACGCAAGATTACGCGGGCTGTCGCGCGGATAAAGGCGGGGGTGCAGGATTCCCTTTTCATGGGGAATCTAGATGCGGTGCGTGACTGGGGGTACGCGCCCGAATACGTTGAAGCAATGTGGCTGATGTTGCAAGTCGATCAGCCGGATGATTACGTCGTGGCGACAGGCACGGACTATACCGTGAAGGATTTTCTGAGATTCTCCTTCGAGCACGCGGGGCTGGATTGGGAAAAGTATGTCAAATTTGACGAGCGCTATCTCCGGCCAACGGAGGTTGACGCTCTTGTCGGTGACGCGACGCGTGCCCGAACCAAGCTCGGGTGGACCCCCAAGATTATGACGCCTGAACTCGCGCGAATCATGGTCGATGCTGATGTCGAGGAACTTGCAGTCACGGGGAAACCTTGGATCGACAAGGTCGTCAAACACTCGTGACAATTATTCGAAGGGTCCTCTAGATGTTTGCGGCAATCGGCAGATCCTTGAGCTTCATGTCGAAGCGAGAACGGATTGTGTTCTTCGTCCTTGTGGGGATTCGTGCATTGTCAGGCTTGCTTGACGTCTTGGGAATTGCGTTGATTGCACTACTCGCCGGGCTCGCTGCCAGCAATCTAGATTCTGCTCACCCTTTAGTGATTTTCGGTTACTCGCTTCCTGCCGTTTCGCAAGGAACTCTAGTAATTTTGGTTGTCTGCGTCTTGGCAGTTTTCGCCGTCAAAGCAGTTGTCGCCGTTTCTTTGGGACGAGCTATATCGACTTTCTTGGCGCGCATAGAAAGTGAGAAAGCTGTCGAAATTGCGCGTTATTTGTTCACCGGAAACTTGGCAAAGCTTCAACGGCTAAACAAGGGGGAGATTGTTTGGTCGGTCATGGGGTCGACGTCTTTTGCATTCTCGGGATTGCTGTCGAGCCTTTCGACATTTTTTTCTGAAGGCATTTTGCTGATTTTGGTTGCCGGTACATTTTTTGCCGTCGATCCGATTGCCACAATTTATGTTTTTCTTTACTTTGGCCTGATTATTGCAGCGATTCAACTTGTCGTTGGTCGCGCACTAAAGAAGGCGGGAAATGACTCGGCGAAGGGAAACATGCAAAGCATGGTCGTCATTGACGATGTCCTCGGTGCATTTCGCGAAGTTACAATTTTCAACAAACAGGATTTTTTCGTAGAAAAATTTGGGGTCGCTCGTTCTCGGCTTGCCTCAAGTACGGGGACGCTTAACTTTCTCGCAGGGATGCCGCGCTACGTTGTTGAAACTGCATTGATGCTCGGCGTTGTCATCTTTGTGGGCTTTCAATTCGTGTCGGGGCAACTCGGCTCGGGGCTTGTTACTGTCGGGGTATTCCTGACCGGGGGAGTTCGCATTATGGCATCCTTGCTTCCGCTTCAGAACGCGGTCGCAATGGTGACAAACCAAATTGACCAGTCGCGAATGGCGCAAGATTTGCTCATGGAGGCGAGAGCCGAAGTCCGCACACCTTCACAATCGTCGGAAGCGCACGAAACCTCCGAGGTGACTCAAGCGCAACCTAACTCAGCCAGTCCTCAAGTTGTTGGAGGGCTCGAGATTGTAATGGATGGGGTGACATTTAGCTATGCAGAGGCGAGTTCACCGGCGCTAAATGGTGTTTCTTTGCACATCACCAGTGGGCAACATGTAGCCGTTATCGGCCCGTCGGGTGCAGGTAAGACCACAATCGTTGATGTCATTCTCGGGTTGATTGAGCCAACAACCGGGAGAGTTTCGATCGTCGGACATTCTGTTGGGTCAGGTTCACTTATCGAACAGGGTCTTGTCGCTTACGTTCCACAGAGCCCAGGAATCGTCTCAGGTTCGATAGCGGAAAATGTTGCACTGGGGACGAAGGTCGAAAATATTGATGAGCAGGCTGTCCTGCGCGCACTTGACGCGGCGAATTTATCAGAATTTGTCAACGGCCTTCCGGAGGGAATGTACACATCGGTCGGAAACCAGGCCGATTCCCTAAGTGGTGGCCAAATTCAGCGGCTGGGACTCGCGCGAGCATTGTATGGAAAACCGAGACTCATCGTATTGGACGAGGCAACGAGCGCCCTCGACGCGGGATCAGAGGCGTTCATTTCTTCGAGTTTGAAGAACCTTGGAAACGAAGTCACGGTAATCGTCATTGCCCATAGGCTTTCGACGGTTCAGCACTCCGATGTGGTCTACGTTGTTGAAAATGGCCGCATAACTTCCTCAGGGTCCTTTATGCATTTGAGGAACACGGTACCCATGGTTGCGGAATATGTGAAGTTGATGTCGTTCGAGGAAACGTCGGATTAGGCGTTGGGGCGGAGAGCATTTCGGGAAGCAACCGCTATCAAAATGAGCGAGCTGATCCATAGTCTGCTGACGAAACCAATGAGGCCGTTGCCGCGTTTCTTCGCTCGTTTTTGAAGTGAGACATCGTTTTGGAGTAGGCCATCCATTCTTGCTAACGCGTTGACGTAGGGCTGGTACACCCCGTTTCGAAGCACGGAGTTCATGGGTGAGCCATAGGTGAGCTGACTAGATGTAAACCACGGTCCGACTTTGCGGAGACCATGAAAATGGAAAAAGATCAACATCTGCCCATCTGCGAACACTGACCCGCCGAGTTGGGTTGTCCTATGCCGGCGCGTGTTCCACGGTGCGAGATTGAACCCGGCAGACTCGAGTATTTTAACACCGGGAAAATTTGGGAACGAATTGAGGTAGCCTTGATCAGCGTACTTGTCGGCTTCGGGCTTATCTGAGCACCATTCCAATGTGCGATCTGAATACCAGTCGAGCACGGCTCTGCCCGCGTCGTCATCGCGAAAACCAACCCAGCCAACATTAAATCGACCATATTTTGCCAAGTTGGCTGCGACGTTGTCGGGATAACGATGTTCAATGATTCCGACAGACTCGCTGCCTAGGTCATTAATGACAAGGTTGGGGGAAGAGAAAAAGTACAAGTCTGCGTCGAGGTAGATCGCAATGGAACCAGGCGTTTCCAGCTTTTCCATGACGAATTTGATGAGCAGGGGAGTGCATGTGAAGTAGTACTCCATGTGGGAGCGTTGCGACCGCAGAGGTGCAAGACGCGGCTCGCTCTCTTCGATTTCGGTGATGCTGATGATAAATACGTTTTCAGGTGCGTGTGCCTTTAGGTACTCGCTTGTAGTTTCGTCAAGAGCGAGGACATAAATGGGTGAATTGTCTCCATGTTCCCGGAGCGATTCAATAAGTACTAGTCCACGTGAGAGGTAGCCACTATCAAAATAGGTGCAGTACACCCTTTCATTTGCCGATTCCGTCATAGCGCTACAGGCGTTCGATGTTAGAGCCGACGAACTTGCCCGTTGTGTCAAGGACCGCCGTGGCGCAGGCGCCGATTTCTGAAGCAGCGTCGATGAATTCCTTGTGAGCTTGAACCACGATGGCGATGTCGGAGCCGGACAGTGCGGCTGTCAGGTTTGGCTCTCGGGGAACGGTGAGGCCGTTGACTACCCAGGACGGAACGTGCGGATCAAAATACGAAAGTGTCGCTCCCATGTCAAGCAGACGTTGCGCTAAAGGGACAGCTGGTGATTCACGCTTGTCGGAAATGTTTGACTTGTAGGTAACACCCAAGAGGAGAACTTTCGACCCCTTTACGGCCTTTCCCTGGTTGTTGAGGAGGTCTTGAGCGCGACGGGCGACATAAGGAGGCATGCCGTGGTTTATTTCTTCGGCAAGTTCCACAAATCGGAAGGGCCTTTCAAGCTCGGCCCGAACCTTATACGCCAAGTAGTTGGGGTCAATTGGAATGCAATGGCCACCGACCCCAGCGCTAGGGGAGAACGATTGAAAACCAAACGGCTTTGTCTTGGCCAATTCGACGACATTCCAGATGTCGATGCCCATTGCGTGACAGAACTGAGCCATTTCGTTCACTAACGCAATATTGATGTGTCGGTACGTATTCTCCAGCAGTTTTGCGGTCTCGGCTTCGCGCGTGCCCTTGGCGCGAACCACCTCGTTGATAAATTTCTCGTAGAACTCAACGGCCTTATCACCGCACACCTCAGTCACCCCGCCGACAATTTTGGGGGTGTTCCGAATTCCATAGATTGAGTTGCCGGGATCAATGCGTTCGGGTGAGAATGCCAAGAAGATATTTTGCCCGATAACCCGACCGGTCGTCTCAAGCAGGGGCTTTAGAATCTCATCTGTTGTTCCCGGGTACGTTGTCGATTCAAGGACAACAAGGAGATCGTTGTGAGCGTTCGCGGCGATGTCCCGTGACGCCCCGATGACAGCCCCTAGGTCAGGTTGACCCGAAGCATCCAAAGGAGTGGGAACGCAGATAACAACGACATCGGTTGAGAAAATGCAGGAAGGGTCTGTGGTCGCAGAAAAACCCAAGCCAAGGAGTCGTGAAATATCTTGTGAATCTAGATCATCGATGTGGCTCACGCCGGAGTTGAGATTCTCGACAATCGTTGCGTTGCGGTCGAGCCCGGTGACAGTGAGGCCGGCTTCTGAAGCTGCCACAGCGAGGGGAAGCCCAACGTAGCCAAGCCCGACAATGACAACTTTCAATCCATTATCCTTAGGTTAGCCGGGTGCTCAAGAAGTAGGTTGTCTTTGAGAGCTAGCCGAGATTCAAGTCTATACAGATGGAGTTCGTTCATTGACCGAGACACCCGTGGTCGTCATCGCCTACAACCGACCGGATAAGGTTCGTCGGTTGATTACTCGGTTGAGCACATTGAAGCCTCCCACGATAATTTTTGCGGTCGACGGACCTAAGCCAGGTCGGCAAGAGGACGAACTCAAAGTTCAAGAAGTTCGTTCTCTCGTAGAGCTCATCAATTGGACCGACCGGGTGGAAACGCGTTTTCAACCAACAAATCTTGGGCTCCGGACCGCCGTCACAGATGTCGTCAGCCATGCTGTTTCATTGCACGGACAGGCAATCATCATGGAGGAGGACACACTTCCGGGCGCAAATTGGTTTCCTTACGCTCGAGAAATGCTTGAACGTCATCGTGATAACAGTCGAATCGAACATATCTCTGGATACAACCTTGTGCCGCAAAGATTTCTCAGCAATGGTTTGGAGGGTAGTCGCCTAACGCGTTACCCCGAGTCAATTGCATGGGCGACGTGGGACCGCGCCTGGGATAAGTTTGATGGTTCACTCGACTGGGCGCTCAACGCCAGTGTTGCTGAACTCGCGAGGATTGTGGGTTCTCGAGCTGGTGCCCTGCGCTGGAAGCAAAATTTTGCTGACGCAGAAGCAAATCGAATTTCAACATGGGCGTATCGATGGATTGCCAGTTTGTGGTCGCGTGACTCCTTTGTGCTTTCTCCGAACCAGAATCTTGTGACATACGCTGGGTACGATGCAGGAACCCACACACTCATGAAGGCGCCGTGGAGTGAACTTAGCCTTTATGAGGGCGACCTCAGGCAAAGCCTTAGTGGCACAGCTGACCTCGACCCACGGGCCGACGAGTGGGTTGGAAAGCGTGTTTTTGCCGAGAATCCATTTGGTGTCGCGCGAGGTGTGGCAATTACGGCAGCCCTGGCGGCGCGAAAGATGAATCGAAATCGTCGTGTTCTTGCACAGCGCGGTCTCTCCTAGTTCGAGCTCGTAATCCCCAGTGCGATGCGAATACGTCCGGCCAGAGAATTGGGCTCCACGATTTCTTTCCACATACCTTCGCAGAGGCCAGTGAGGTGCTCCTGGAGCAGAGTCGACTCCTCTTGTTCGGAGCCGGTGAGTTTCGGCCAGACCGTCGATTCTGCCAGGCTGTTTCTCTTGTGAGACATGACATCGAAGAAGACGTCCTTGCTTAGTCGAGACGTTTCGCGGTTCCTGAGGGCAAGTCGTTCCCTGACGAGTGGTCCGTAAGAAATGATTACAAACACCATTTTTCGCCAAAGCCACAGCCGGAATCCAGGTATTTTGGGGCGAATAGCAATGGGTTTTGCGTTCACAGCACCAGAAAAATCGCTCGCAATCCTGGTAAACAAGAAGGCATACCAGCGGAAAGCCTTGCGGACATTCTCGAGCGACCATCCTTCCTCAAGAGCAGCATCCAGCTTGATTACGAACTCTTCTGACGTGAAAGCTGTTCGGTTTATTTCTTGAGGGTATGTGAAGAAGTCGCGATTCGCGGGGGCGACGACGGGTATTCCAAAGGCGGCCAGCTCAGCACCTACAGACGAACGATACCCAAGAACGACATCAAGAATCTGCATGAGATCGTAGAGGCTGATGTTATCTGTGGGTAGATTTACGATGACGTTGGGAGGGGCGGTTTCGATGAGCTCCATGACACGTTCTACAACAGGGGCCACAACGCTCTCTCGTTTATTGGGAAACATTCTCGGGTGGAGGCGGAGTACGAACTTGACTTCCGGTCGAGTTCTCGCATATTGAAAAACAAATTCAATCCATTCAAATTGATTTTCAAAAAGATTTGGACGGTGGGTAGTATCAGGTAGCACGTTTGCAAGTTGTGCGGCGTTTAGCTCGTCCTCGCTGGACATGGGAATGAGGACGACCTTGGCTTCTGCAGGTATGCCGAACCGTTCTCGGAGATGCGACGGTTTACTCGCTTGAAACGCACTTGAATAAGCGAATGCACTACTTGCTTCCAGGAGGCCTTCGAAGTGTGACGCCACGAGGGAAATTTCCGAAGATCCAACGGGGGTTTCCCTATATTCCTGCCAGCTGTGGGATCCGAAAACCTGGAATTGAGTCTGACTTTCCAAGAACATCGACATCGTTTCACCACGGAGTGTGATGTGGCTGCCTCCTTGGAGGGTGTACGTCGGGATACCTCTCAATTCTGCTACGGCAAGAAAAGCATGGTTGACCCCATAAAGCCTGTTATAGGTGACAACGTAGTCGGGGCGTTCGAGGTCAAGAATGCGTTCGGCCGCCATTAAGGTCGCAGCACTGTTGCGCAATTGCTCGCGATAGATTGGGAAGAGCTCCTCGGGAATGTTGGTCCCCATAATTTTGTAGTTGAGCAGAAACTCGTAGGCCGCGTAGCGACCGATCGGCACGTTGCGCAGAACGAGAGTGGGCCAATTCTCTAGAGTCGAAGATTGAACAAGGATATCAAGTTCTTCGACGTCGCCAGGAAGCAGGAAATCGTCGGTAATGAGACTCCGGAAATTGAATTTGCTATCGACAAGTTCTCTTCGTCGAAAGCAGGCGCTGCACACTTGTCGGCGCTTGTGAAAGGTGTCCGCCGCCGTCAGCCCTGCGGCCGACATGGCCACACAAAAGCTATCGTAGAGTCCGCCACACCGAACGGTGACAATGTCAATACCTCGTTCGTGGAGACCCGCGGCAACCAAGGCTTCGGGGAAAGAATGCTCCCAGATGTTTGAAAAAGGGGAAAAGAAAAGTGCTTTCACGAGTGGTAAAGCTATCACAGGAGCCTCGGGCTATTTATCGACGGCTGAAATGGGCGTTTTGAAAAATCAAAGTTGCTAGTGTCTCTCCTTACCTTGCACCGGCCAGCTTCCGAGGAGATTTGCGTCACGTGCAATAAGGCAATGGCAATAAAACTTTATGAACTTTCATTGTTCGAAGCGTTCAACGAGCGCGTGGTTTTCCAACGTGACAAAAACTGAACGAACGACTTTTGATGAAACTCCACTCAAGTCAGAAATTGCGATGACATCATGATTTCCGTCCGCAAAGGTGAGGACATTTTTCAAATCTTTCACGATGCCTGCACTCTTCTTTGTGCTGATAGTCGGGTACAGGCCCCTTTTACCCAGTTGTGGTTCCCCCAGTGTGGTGCTCGCCCAGCGCCAATTTCCCTCGGCGAGTTCGATGGCATCCATCATCATGGAGAGCCCACCCTCTAAGCCCTCAGGAGTGACTACGGTGAGGTCATCTAACGACGTATGGTACTCGGGGTACTCGGCATATTTGGAACGCATAAGGGACGCAATGGGCAGGTCGACTCCGGGCCAGCACCACTGCCGCTCGTCCGAACCTCTGTCCAAGAAGGAGTACTCAATGTAGTCGAGCTGGCGGTCTTGGAGTATCTTCTTTGAAATTCGATCGGAGAGTGTATTGCCTAAGCGAGATGGTACGAAGGAATATGTGCGATTGTCGCCAATGCAGGTGAGAACCCAGCCGGCCTTTACGTTTTTTTTCAAGTTCTCGAGATTTTGCGAAATATAGATGATCGACCCAATAGTTTCTGGGATCAAGAGAATTCGATACGTGAAGTGACGAGATTCCAACGATTCGAGCCACCGAGAAAGCGCAATGGAAACCGCAGGGCCAGATAATTCATTGTTTGCCATTGAAGGATGGCAAACATAGGTGCTGATGAGAATTTCCTCGGATGAAAAACCAGGAATCACGAGTTCCCCGTATGTGAGGTTGCCATCGAAGAGTTCGGAATCAATTACAACGTGAAATGGCCCACTTCCAAGGTCGTCTCTCTGAATTTGGCTCAGGCAGAAGCCCCAGTTCTCAGCGTAGTAAGACGTCACGTATGGAATAGCCGAAGGTTGGTCTGGGAGTGTGTGCAAGTGAGATTCGAGTTCTGCAAGCGTCATAGTCATGTTCACTGGTGTCGAGTAGCCAACTACGTGGAGGTTCGACTCGGCGAAATCGATGACGCGCAAACCCTCTATTGTTTCGACGTAGGCCTCTCGAATACGCCACTCCTTGGGCACGATCCAGTCGGCTACTGTGGTCCCCGTCGGGACCTCCTTTATTTCGAGTGATGGCTGCAAGGCGCCGAAATACTTCAGTGTTTCTCGAACACCGTCTCCCGAAAGGCTCCGACAAATTGGCATCAAATCAGCGACCCATCCGTGCATCGTTAGCCCCGAATCAATCATGCGCTTTCCTGTTCTATTGTCGGTTCAAAATCTGAAAGGAAGAATGGCCTGCCAAGCCTCTGAAGGTGCTGCTCCGCCCAAACCCGAGACTTTTCGGTCAACATGTAAAAGGGGTCCTTGCGAAGATTCTCTGTCCATGATTCCACGAGAGCCCGGGCGGGCGCCCAAAAGACATTTTGGCCTGCTTCAATGCGTCTGATTATCCCCGCCTGCACGGCGTCCTGCTCGAGTCTTGCCATGTCGTACAAAATGACTCCACCGAGGGGTCGCACATGGTACCTAATGTGCATTTCTTGAGCGTCTAAGGAGGGGTCATTCTCCGCTAGCCCGCGAAATGATTTCGTATAACGGTATGCGGGTCCGCCCGATAAGGTCTCCGCTAGGTGATGAATGGTGGCAGACCCGTAATCAGCACCGTACCAAAGAACCGTGCCATCTCCCTCGACAAGTTGGCCAAAATCAGAATGCGGCCCGAAGGGGTCGGAGAAATCCGATCCTGCGAGGCGGAACTCAGGCCTGATACCGATACCGGCGAAGTTGAATGCCGGGCTGAGAGTCCGCCACTCAGAATGTCTTGTCCGGAAGTGTTCGTTAAGCGCTCCCACTTGAACAATAGAAGAACGAGCGCTGTACGTCTTTCCGGAGAGAAAATCGTAGTTAAACGCTGCGAACCAAATGTCACGGTTATCAGAAATCGTGTTGACGACATTGACGTGTTCTTCGAGGAGGTTCTCTCGGCCTCGAATACCTTTAACAAGCGCGTGCGTCCGGGACACATCTGAGTGAACCATCACGGGACCATCCGGTGCATCATTGGGTAACATGAGAGCGTGAAATGCCATAGTTAGCGATGCATCCTTCGAGAGTAGGACAAGCTATCCTTCACAGCTCCCCTAATGCAAAGGATATCACTGGTCGACTCGGTGAAGATTTGGCGCCCACCCGGGAACTATTTCACCACACTTTGAGAGGTGCCTCGATGGCGGACGGAAAGGCGCAATTAGCGAATCGAATGACGGTCCGGGAGGCAAATTGGGCGGACTGTGAAACTTTGTTCATGTGGCGGAATGATCCTTCGACTCGTTCAGCGTCTTTAGAGACGGGGGAAGTTTCCTGGGAATCTCACGGCTCATGGTTTCGTGCCGCGTTGAGCTCGTCAACCCGCCACATCTTTATTGTTGAGGCTACTTTTGCAGAGTCCATTTCTTCAGTAGGAATGTGTCGCTTTGACGTCGAAAATGAAACGGCAGAGGTGAGCATTAATTTGAACCCCTCCTTGCGGGGAAAGGGGCTATCGCTTGAGGTTCTCAGCGCTGCACTTGATTATTTTCGAAACGGGAGTCGATCCGAGACAACAATCATTGCACGCGTCCGCGTCGATAATCCCGCGAGCCTTCGGCTCTTTGAAAGAGCCGGATTTGAGAGAACTCACGAAGACGCCAGTGTTGCAATGTTTGAGCTAGCAAAGTCCAAAAATCCTGACGGTCCCTCGTAAGATTCAGTGACGAAAAGGTCTAACCGAATACTCACGTACAAATTGGAAAGGGAAATTACCTCGTTGGCCGAGGCACAAGGTACAGTGTCGGTGATTTTCCCTACAGCGGCTAGCCCCTTGACTGTCGGATGGTTAGACCCGCAAGCGTGAGCCCCACACCAAAAGCCAGAAGAAAAAGGTACCGACCTTCTGAGCCAAACAGTTCCGTCTCCGTCATTCCTGCAGTTTCAGCGAGAATCTGGAAAGGAATCGCGCTACCCACAACGTTTCCATACTCTCGCGAAACGAACTGAGCATCTTGGTCAAGTGACAGTGACTTGCTCACGGCGTCGACGACGGCGCGCGAACCCTGGTGAATATACCAACTGTCTATTTCATCATGCCCAAGTCCCGCTCTAGTAACCGCGCCGGCAACTGCAGATTTCACGTGTTTAACAACAAAATTGAAAACACCGGCACCATTCATCTCGAGCTCACCGAAGGGAAAATGTTCGTTTCCCCGAGTGACTGTCAGATCATCGGCATGATTGCCTTCAGAAATAACTGTCGATGACAAGATTTCCCATTTGCGGGATGGGTGACGAATGCCGGGAATGGTGAGAGCATCGGCGGTCAAAATGATTGCGCTTGCTCCGTCGGAGAAAAGAGGGGAAACTCTGAGATTTGAATCCTCATAAAGCTTTGAGTAAGTATCCGAGATCACAATCAGAATTGCCTTGGACGTTCCGGAGGCTATGAGAGAGTTGCCGAGAATAACGGATCGAACGAATCCTGTGCAGGCATCATTGATATCGAAGACGAGCGTATGGGGAGCCAACATGAGTTCGCCGTGCAAGAGGTGCCCGTTGCCGGGGGCTGCACGATCGCCTGTTGACGTGATGTAAATTACCGTGTCCACGTTTGCTCTGAGCCAATCAGTATCTACGTTGGCCAGCGCGGCTCGCGCCAGATCCAATCCAGTTTGTTCTTTCGTAACGTGAAAAACGGTCTCAAAACCAGTTCTGGTGAGAAATCCTTCGCGAACTTCCCCGTTTTCTGCTACTAGCAGGGCTACATCTCGTTTAGTGCTTCCAAGGGCACTGCCGACCGGATGAATCCAGAAGCTACTTGACAAGGTTGTTCTTTTTCATGATTTCGAGCAGGGTTTCAAAGTCCGAAAAATTATCCAATTCGTCGAGGGAGGCAACTTTGTCACCGAATTCGTCATGGAGCGCCGAGATAATTTCCAGCTTGTCCAGAGAGTCCCATTGTGGATTCTCCGGTTCAGTCTCTGGGTCCTTCTGAAGTGCGAGGACCGCCAGCAATCGAAGTTCCGATTCATTCATAGGTTTCTCCTTTTTGTTTGACTTCGTAATTTAAAACAGGTCCCAGGTGATTGGTGTTCCTGCCGGTGCGTCGGTGTTGAAAATGCGCCCCATAGTCCGATCGATCTCTTTGGGAGGTAGACCTCCACCCGGACGGACGGAGCGTACGTTCAACGGCGATGCAACGTCTCCAGCGCGAACATCGGCGGAAACATATAGTGAAGGGCGAAGGCGCAGAGATTCGTTTTCTGCTGAGGTTGCCCATGCATCTGCGGAGCCCAAGGCCCGAACGGCCATGTCGCACGCCTCAACTAGTTGTGCGAGTTCTGCTGGTTCGAGGGAGAAGGCACTATCGACACCGCCATCCGAGCGGCGAAGAGTCACGTGCTTCTCTATAACGGATGCGCCAAGGGCCGCTGCCGCCACGGATACTCCGAGACCCATCGTGTGATCAGAGAGTCCAACTTTTGTGCCAAAAATCTGAGCCATTGCCGGCATTCGAAGAAGATTTGCATCATCCGGTTGCGCGGGATATGAACTGGTGCACGCCAGCAAGGTAATGTCAGTGCATCCGCCAGCCTTCGCCGCAGCGACGGCTTCTGCAGCTTCGGCTATTGAAGCGGTTCCCACGGAGATAATCATGGGCTTGCCCGTCTGGGCAACCTGAGTGATCAGCGGTAAATCAACAATCTCGAGTGAGGCAATCTTGTAGACGGGAACGTCGAGAGTTTCTAGGAAGTCGACAGCAGTGTCGTCAAAAGGCGTGCTGAAGGCAATCATTCCCAGGTCGCGAGCAAGGTTAAAAATGGGCTCATGCCAAGCCCACGGAGTGTGGGCCTCTTCGTAGAGGTCATAGAGCTTGCGAGATGCCCAGAGTTCATGCCCGTCACTGACTCGAAATGCAGGAGAATCGACGTTCAGCGTGATGGTGTCCGCAGTGTACGTCTGGATTTTCACCGCATGCGCGCCCGTGTCAGCTATGGCCCGCACTATCTCCAGTGCGCGAGGGAGTGATCCATTGTGATTGCCGGAAATCTCAGCAACAATCAGAGGGCCCTTTTCGGGGCCGAGGGGGAGGCTACTCATTGCGGTTCTCCTATCGTGGCGGACAAAAAAGTTATGCCAAGGCCTTGCGTAAGACGTCGATAACAATCGATTGCTGATCGTGACTCAAATCCGCGTACATGGGTAACGAAATTTCTTGTTCATAATATGCTTCGGCGACGGGGCACATGCCGCGCTTGTACCCGAGGTCCTCAAAAACGGGATGCCAATAGGCCGGCAGGTAGTTCACCTGCACCAGTACCCCCGCGTTGCGCATGAAATCAAAAACTTCACGCCGCCGCCCTTCTGGAATGCGAACGGGGTAGAGGTGCCACATTGGATCGACATAGTCCCGTTTGGTCGGCAAAATAAGGCCGGCCACGTCAGAGAGTTCTTCCTTATAACGTTCAAAGATCGAGGTTCGACGAGCTTTAAACTCCGCAATTCGCTTGACTTGGTTCAGTCCAAGGGCGCTTAGAACATCAGGAAGGCGGTAGTTCAGGCCAATCTCGTGAACTTCTTGATGCCACGGCCCTTCATCGGGGTAACGCTGTTCTTCTTTATTACGAACAAGGCCATGGGAACGAAAACGGCGGGCACGTTCGACCAACGCGGCATCGGGGGAGACGACCGCCCCGCCCTCGGCCGTTGTCATGTTCTTCGTTGGAAAAAAAGAAAATGCCGTGATGTCGGCCAAAGATCCCACAGGGCGATTTTTGTACGTCGACGCGATTGAATGTGCCGCATCCTCAAGAAAATATGCACCGGTCGAATGAGCTAAAGAGGCCAGTTCGTCTGCATCAACCGGGTGGCCCGCGTAGTCGACGCCAGCGATGACCTTGGTGCGGGGTGTAATCAGCGCTGCAACAGAGCCGGGATCGATGTTCCCTGTGTCGGCAGCAACATCTGCGAAGTGAACCTTTACCCCCAGGGCCATTGCCGTGGCCGCAGTCGCTACAAAGGTCAGCGGGGACGTGATTACTTCGTCACCGTTCGACACATTGAGAGCCGCGTAGGCGCAGTGCAGTGCAGCGGTTCCGGAGGAAACGACAGTCGAGTCAGGCGTCCCCGACAAAGTAGCGATTGCGTCTTCGAAGGCAGTAACGACTGGTCCCATAGTGAGCCAGTCGGTCGTCATGACGGAGACCACGGCGTCAATATCTCCTTGAGAAATCGACTGCCGACCATAGGGGATAGTCATCTATGCAAATTTTTCGATGAGGTCGCGGAGCGCCTCGACATCGAGCCACTGGTCGTTGGTGTCTGAACGGTAGGCAAAGCCGTCTGGAACTGACTGACCAACGGGGGCGACAAATCCCCACTCGGCAATCGTGGGAAGGATGACGTAGCGATCTCCCAAGAGCAAAGTACGGCGACTGTCATCCTGAGAAATCATTTCTTCGTGAAGCTTTTCTCCGGGGCGAATCTCCACCGAGTGAGTTTTTGAACCGGGGGCGACAGCTTCGACGAGGTCGAGGATGCGCATGCTAGGGATGCGAGGAACGTAGAGTTCACCGCCAACCATTAGGTCAAAAGAATCAACGACGAACTGAACCGTCTGTGGCAGCGTAATCCAAAAGCGGGTCATGCGTTCGTCGGTAATAGGGAGGGATTCCCCTTTTGCTGCAAGCTCCTTGAAGAAAGGAATCACTGAACCGCGACTACCCATGACATTGCCGTAACGAACCACGGAGAAACGCGTCTCGTAGCCCGCGGCATAGTGATTTGCTGACTGAAAAAGCTTGTCGGCAGCCAACTTCGTTGCGCCATATAAGTTAAGGGGGCTGGAGGCTTTGTCCGTCGAAAGAGCGACAATTTTCTTCACGCCCGTGTCGATTGCTGCCTCAATGACGTTTTGCGAACCGATGATATTCGTTTGCACATATTCGAAGGGGTTGTACTCGGCCGTATCAACTTGCTTCAAGGCTGCAGCGTGAACGACATAGTCGATGTTGTGCATTGCTCGCATGAGACGGTGCTGATCGCGGATGTCTCCAATGAAGAAACGAAGCCGTGGGTCATTGTTGAACTTGAGGCGAACTTCATATTGTTTTAGCTCATCGCGCGAGAAAATCACAATCTTCTTTGGGTTCAGGTTTTCAAGGGCATACTCAATGAAGGCTTTACCAAATGAGCCCGTTCCACCGGTGATTAGGATTGACGAGCCTTCTAGAATGGACACAGCCAAACCTCCAAAAAATACGCTAAAAACTTACCTCCGTGAGCCTACCAAAGACTTGTCGACCATTACCGCAACTCAAGGACTGTCAGAATGAAAGTGCTTCTTCGAGCGGATGCTTCGCCAACTCAAGGCACCGGGCATGTCATGAGGTGCCTCACGTTGGCCGAGGAACTGATTCTCCGGAGCCATGAAGTTCTCCTGCTCACGAATGAATCCGGTGTCGACTGGCTGGAAAGCATAATTCTCGACGCGTCAATTACCGTCGTGCGCACGACACAACATTCAATGGATTTCGACGAAATTCTTGGGTTGAGCCCCGATTGGGTCATTACAGACTCGTACGAAATTGATGCCGACGAAATCTCCGCTCTCCGACCCGGGTGCCATGTCTTGGCGATAGTGGACGGAGACGATCGGGGGATAGAGGCCGACCTTTATGTCGACCATAATCTGGGGGCGGAGGATGGTCCCTGGAGAAAGTCGACAAAGGATCGCCTGCTGGCCGGCAATGAATTTGCTCTCATCCGTGACGCCATTCTTTGCCAACGCCGGGAAAAACCATGGGAGATGAAGGGGAGGATTCCTCATCTTGTCGCTTTCATGGGAGGGTCTGACCCTACGGGGACAATTGTTCTCGTAGCAGGTGCTCTCGCGAGGATTGACGAAACATTTACGACAACGCTCATTGTCCCGCCTGCCCGGCGCCAAGAGGTTGAATTTGTTATTGCAGGATTTCCCAATTTTCAGGTCGCCACACCCACGACTGAGTTGCCGGTTCTGCTGGGAGCCGCCGACATCGCCATCTCGGCCTGCGGCACGAGCGCGTGGGAGCTCTGCACGCTAGGGACTCCCTCGTTGCTCTTGGCCGTGGTCGATAACCAGCGTGAATCGCTCCACCACCTCGTCGAAAATGAACTCGTGACCGGTCTAGACCTGACCCTCGAAGTGAGTGAAGGAGAAGCCGTTGGGGCTATCGTGGAACGTGTGACCAGTCTTCTTACGGACAGGGCGAAACGAGAGAATTTATCTCGCCGGTGCCTTCTTTCGTATGACGGTTTGGGCAAGGAACGTGTTGTAGCTGCGCTAGAAGCCATAGGGGCACCATGAGAACCGACCTCCCAATCCCAACCCGCCGCTTCGATTTGGTCAGCTTGGATGCCTCGTTTGCGGGTGAGCGGTATCAAGGCTGGCTTTCAAACGAGAATGTCAATCGCTACCTTGAGACACGGTTTTTGTCCCAAGATGGAGATGCTCTCATCGCCTACGTGAATCAGATTCTGGAGTCGGTTCACTCGTATCTATTTGCGATTGTCGCTAGAGAATCTGGCGCACACATTGGAAACATCAAGATTGGCCCCATCAATCCAGTACATTCATCGGCAGCCATTGGACTCGTCATTGGCGAGCATGAGTGGTGGGGTAAAGGTGTCGCCACAGAAGTGATTGGTGCGCTGTCTGAGTGGGGTTTTGCCGAGCTCAAACTAGCAAAAATTACCGCGGGAAGTTACGCGTCGAACAGGGGCTCGATAAAAGCTTTTCTGACCTGTGGTTTCAGGCAAGAAGGACTCCAAGAGTCACAGGTAATGCTTCGCACGGGAGAACGCGACGACGTGGTTCTCCTTGGAAAGCTCAATCCTGCGGATGCTGTGGGCGGAGCGGGCGGGTGAGTCAGCTTGCGTTGGGAACGGTTCAGTTCGGACTGAACTATGGCATTACGAATGCGTCGGGTGAACTCTCAGATAATGCCGTTATCGGTATGTTGAGAGTAGCCAGGGAAGCGGGAATCTCGCTCTTTGATACCGCTGCTAACTACGGTTCTTCTCAACAACGTCTCGGAGAATTCGCTTCCAGCGAGGGTGGTAATCGATACGTCACGAAGTTCTCGCTATCCAGCGATGGAAATGTGCCTTCACCAGAGAACCTTTATGGCGCGTCAATGGAGCAATTACGCGCCGAGAGCCTTCACGCAGTGCTCTTTCACAAAATTGCCGACCTCGCTGATATCCGCTGCCAACAAGCCATTGAGATCCTTCGAGAAGCTCGATCGGCGGGAATTGTTTCTCGAATTGGCGTGAGTATCTATAACGCTTCTGATCTCGAGAATGCCCTGGACGTTTTCCCTGATCTTGATATTCTTCAACTGCCCGCCAACATTTTGGATTCGCGGCTACTAGAGTCTGAACCTATCACGCGCCTTCGAGGCGGCGGCGCTGAAATACACGTTCGAAGCGTTTTGCTGCAAGGAATTCTCCTTTCAGAACCAGCTTCGTTGCCTGCGTATTTCGATGGACTTCGGCCAGCATTGCACGCACTGCATGAATTTTCGCGAAATAAGAATATTGCCGTCCTCGCGCTTGCCTTAGGGGCGATGCGGCATCACCCTTCAGTGGATGCAGTTCTTGTTGGGGCAACAAGCGAGGCTGAGCTTGAGGGAATTGTTCGGGCATGGCAGATCGTTGAGAGTTCGCAAAAGGTGGCTTTGCCTGTTGTGCCTGCCCAGCTGCTCGACCCACGAAACTGGCCTGCCGTTAGACTTGACTCATGATTCTTGGGGTGCTTCAGGCGCGGCTCAGCTCTACTCGCTTGCCCGGCAAAGTTCTTAAGGAGGTCCACGGCGAGCCAATGATTCTTCGACAAATCGAACGGCTTCGACGAAGCGTCATGTTGGATGACCTGATTGTGGCAACGTCAACCGATTCTTCGGACGATGAGCTCGTTGCCGTCCTTGAGGCTTCGGGAGTCGGTTTTCGTAGAGGCCCTCTTGACGATGTTTTGGAGCGTTTCGGAATTGTGGTGGATGAATTTCAGCCGGAAACCGTTGTTCGACTGACGGCGGATTGTCCCGTTGCGGATGTCGCAATCATCGACGATGTCATTCGCAAACACATTTCTCGCGGGGTGTCGTACACCTCCAACGTTTTGGAACCGACGTTTCCGGATGGGCTCGACGTCGAGTGTATTCGTCGGGATGCATTTGATGCCCTTCGCGCGCAGGATTTGACGGCCGCTGAGCGGGAACATGTCACCTTAGGGATTTACTCGCATCCGGAGTTATATTCGCTCGAGTCTGTGACTCAGAAACCAAACCTCAATAGCCTGCGGTGGACCGTGGACGTTCAAGAAGATTTGGACTTCATCCGAACAATCTTCTCTAATCTTTATGATGACAATCATGCTTTTGGCCAAGCCGAAATCCTGAAGTTTCTGGAGCAGAAACCGGCACTTTCTCGAACCGACGTCGATGATGCCCGCAACGCGGGTTCTCTAAAATAAGTAGTCAAGGAGACCAACCATGTTGGAAGAGCAACACCGCTACGCGCAATCGCTCAAGCAGTTGGTGCGTGCTGAGAAGGTTATCCCTCTCGGCGCCCAAACTGTAAGCAAGTCTCGGCTAACTCTTCCTCCCGGTATCGCTCCCCTCTATGCGACTCACGCGGCGGGATGCCGAATTTGGGATGTTGATGGGAACGAATACATTGACCTTGTTTCGGGTTTGGCTGCTGTCAATATTGGCTATGGTGATCTCGAAATTGGAGCAGCGGTTGTCGCTCAAGTTTCTCAGGGAGTGACCATATCCCTTGCTCACCCCATTGAGGCAGAGGTCGCGGAACTCATCGTGGAACTCGTGCCGTCGGCGGAAATGGTGCGTTTTGGCAAGAATGGGTCGGATGCCACGAGTGCGGCCATTCGAGTCGCTCGTGGCTTCACCGGCCGGGACCATGTAATCGTCTGTGGCTATCACGGGTGGCACGACTGGTATATCGGCTCAGTCCCTTCGCGCAGCCTCGGAGTGCCCCTAGACGTCGTCGCCCTTGCTCACTCGGTTCCTTTTAATGATCTTGATGCGATGGAAGCTGAGCTAAAACGCAACTCGACCGCCGCCATCATTATGGAGGTCATGACGCTCGAGTGGCCGGCTGAGGGGTACTTGGAAGGTGTTCGCGAATTGGCGACGAAGTTCGGCGCCGTTCTTGTCTTCGACGAAATGGTCACAGGGTTCCGGTTTGCGAATGGTGGAGCTCAGGAATACTTCGGTGTAACTCCCGACCTCTCGACGTTTGGGAAGGGAATGGCCAACGGTTACCCGCTCTCGGCCATTGTCGGGCGTCGTGATCTGATGCTCGTTCTCGAGAAGGCATTTTTTACCGGTACTTTCGGGGGGGAGCTTCTATCGCTTTCGGCAGCCAAGGTCGTTCTGGAGCGGATTAAAAATACCGACGTCATCGCCAGCATTGCCAAAAAAGGTGAACGACTGACCGAGATGGTAAACGCCGTCATTGAGCGCACAGGTGCCTCGGACGTCGTGTCGTTGCAGGGTCACCCGGCCTGGATGTTCTTGGTCTGGAACCCGGATTTAGGCGACGCAATGTCTGACCTAAAGATCCTTTTTATGCAAGAGATGAGCAAGCGTGGCGTTCTCATGATTGCGACCCACAACGTCATGGATGCTCACGACGATGATGCTTTGGATGCCATTGCGCTGGCCTACGAGGAGACGCTCCCCATTATCTTGGGCGCAATTGCAAAAGGTAACGCTCACGAACTTCTCCAAGCAGTTGTTGGCGAGATGGGGCCGCGAGTCCGATAACGCCTATCGCGCTAGGCGCGATTTCAGCGCAGATTTGTTAAACGAGGCCCTCCGGTGGCGCCATACGTCAAATGTTGCCGTCAACGCGTCTCGGATAGAAGGTGCTCCTCCGCTCACAAACAGCGCGGCTATTTTCACAGGGAGCGGGGGATGTGCGTTGTCCCAACTTATCCATGGTCTTGTTAGCTCTGGCATTTGGTCGTCTCTCAGCACGAGGTAGGCGATGAATCGCTTTGCACCTTCGGTGACGACGTTCCAGGGCATCAGGGAACTTTCGGCAAGGTTCTCGGGCCCGAGAAGTTCTCTTACATCTGCTACGAGTCCATAGCGAGACGTGGCGCAGGTCCAGGTAGGGATTCCACTCGCGCTCGTTTCCAGACCGACAGTTGAATCCCAGACAACGACTGAATTAGTATTCTCGAGGAGGGAATAGGAGCTGGTGGGGTCGTCGTGCCAGATAACAACCAAGTTGGGATGGCGTCGCGCGAGTTCCCAGCTTCCTTCCCGTTCACGAAGAAAGCACTCGTGGGCCTTCGTTGCAAGGTTCGGGTGGACCCGAAGATAACAGACGTAACCTTCCTGTTCAAAGCGTGACATCAGGAGGTCGAACGCCTCTACTTGGCTTTCCCAGGTGTGAAGTTGCCACTCAGGTCCCAGAAACTGAAACTCGTCCTGTGACGAGGTGAAGAAACCCGCGACTTTGTGGCCGGCCATCCGGCTGACGAATTCAGCAGGTAGCCCTTCTGTCCAACCCGCGGCGAATTCATTGCGTGATTCTTTCGATGGCGCTCGACGGGCAAGCCACTTATCGGCAATCACCTCAATCTCGCTCGGTGTCAAAGCAGACAGGAGGGGATTTACTGCACCTTGGGACGCCAGACGATCTTGCGGTGCATAGGGCTGAACATAGGCCCCGTTCGGGGTTTCGCCCTTTTCATAATGAATGGTCGGTGTCTGTTGCGCGCGGGCAGCCAACGTGGCCATTTTCTGACAGGGAAAACGCCCGTTCGGGAGATAAGCCTCAACAAAGTTTCCCTGCCGCAGGAGTGCTGTCACAGCACTGTATGTCTGTTCCCCTTCGCGGCGAAGACGTTGAGCTGTCTTTGCGATGCGGCGAATATTTCTATCGGGAGCGTCGGTTCGGTAATACGTGATCAAAGCGGATTGAATGGATATTTCGAGGATGTCGCTTTCTTCGGCCGTCATCCCAAAGGAAGGGGAAGAAGCCAAAACGTCATCGATTCGCAAGTACTTTGCGCCGGCAGTTTCGAGCCTTTGTTGGATGTCGTGGCCGGGATGAGGAATCCCAAAGAGGTGAAGGGTTTCACGGTGGAAACTATCGACGGGAGTTGCCGCTGCCATCGTAATGTCCAGGACAACGGGGCTCCAGCCTTGTCCGGCAGCTTTTCTTACTAAATGTTCGTAGACTCGAAGGTATCCTGGGTCATATCCGGGAATTAGAATGAGCGACTGAGGTTTCATTGGTTTCGATTTCAGGATTTTTGGGAGCACGGCTAGACCAGTTTACGGTCTCCCACGTTCGCTTGAGCCTCGTTCCTTCTCTATTCTTATAAAGAGGCCTTCGTATCGGGCCGTCCAACCTTTGACAGCCCTGGATGTGAATGCACAACAATTCGAAAATTCCCTTTAACGATTTGGGGCGCGGGACACGAGCGATTCGCGGTCAACTCGATGGTGTAATTGCCCGGGTTGTCTCCAACGGTTGGTTCGTGATGGGACCGGAGCATGATGCATTGGAACGAGAGTTGGCCTCGTACGTAGGCGTTAAACACGCCATCAACGTTGGAAATGGAACCGACGCGTTGGAGCTCGCGCTGGCTGCGGCCGGAGTCACCCGGGGCGGCACAGTTGTGACCGTCGCGAACGCTGGTGCGTACACGACCATTGCAGCGCGACTATTAGGGGCAGAGCCCGTTTATTGCGACGTGGATGCAACGACGTTGCTCATGTCGGCAGCAACCCTCAACGAAACGTTGCGCTTGCTCCCCGAAAAGCCTCACGCAATCGTGGTGACTCATCTCTATGGAGCACTTGCCCCCATCGAAGAACTTGTGATCGTTGCTCGCGAGCACGGTATTCGGATCATTGAGGATTGTGCGCAGTCAATGGGAGCGTCTGAAAGTGGTCGACGCGGAGGGAGCTTCGCGGACCTTTCGACCACGAGCTTCTACCCCACGAAGAATTTGGGAGCCCTTGGCGATGGGGGGGCCGTCTTCACCAACGATGATGACCTCGCCGATACCGTTCGGCGGATGCGGCAGTACGGTTGGGCATCAAAGTACAGCATTGAATATGCGCACGGCAGGAATAGTCGTCTCGATGAGATTCAGGCTGCCATTCTCAGAATCAAACTTCCGTTCCTTGATCAACAAAATGAGAAACGACGGGTCATTCATTCTGCGTATGAAAAAACGGCACACGATGGCATGCGCATCCTGAATCGCTCATCAGAATCATTCAACGGACACCTCGCGGTTATCGTGATTGAGAATCGCGATAAAGTGCGGGCTGACTTTGCCGCTGCAGGAATTACAACGGACGTGCACTACCCCATCCCGGACCACCAACAGAAATACGCCGATTTCATGCCACGAGCGATGCCTCTGGAAGTAACGGAGTGGGCTGTGCGTAATATTCTTTCTGTTCCCCTCTTTCCGGAGCTCTCGACTGAGGAAGTTTCTCGCATTTCCCGCGCACTCAAGCTTGTCTAATGGCTGAGGAACGTTCGACACATGACCCCCGCCGGATCGAACTGACGGGGTTCAATGACCAGCGGGGTAGCTTGGTTGTCGGAGAATACCCGGTGTCACTTCCCTTTAGCGTTCAGAGATTTTTTTACGTTTCGAACGTGCCCGAGGGAGAGCCTCGAGGAATTCACGCGCACAAGGAATGTCACCAATTTCTCGTCTGTGTTTCCGGTTCGGTGAAGGCAATGGTTGATGACGGACAGCATCGCGAAGTGATATCGCTGTCAAGTAATGGCCAAGGTCTGCACATGCCTCCGCTCACGTGGGGCGCACAGTATGACTATTCGCCGGACGCTGTGCTCTTGGTCCTCGCGTCGCATCCTTACGACGCAGAAGATTACATTCACGAATATGAAGAATTTCTTCGTGCCGTGGCTTCTGCCGCCAAGGTATCGCGGGAATCATAGATGGTGCCCCCAGCAGGATTCGAACCTGCGGCCTTCTGCGTCGGAGGCAGACACTCTATCCGCTGAGCTATGGGGGCTCAGTACGTACCAACGGTATCACTCAGCAGCTGCTGGGGAGTAAGCCAAGAGACTGCAGGCCCAAAGATAGACTTGACTCTTGTGACTCCTCAAGACTTATCGCGCCAGTTATTCGAACTCATCCTCGTCGTGGTTGCCCGGCACGCCCCCGCGCAACCTCTACAGCTTTCTGTCGATGACGTTGTGTTGGAGCGCCCCAAGAACCGTGATCACGGGGATTGGGCCACCAGCATCGCGCTCAAGATCTCGAAGCCTCTTGGGCTGAACCCACGTGAGTTCGCTGCAGAGTTGGCGACGGAACTTGGCGGTTTTGAGGGCGTGGCCGGTGTCGAGGTTGCCGGGCCCGGCTTCATTAACGTTCGCCTGGATGCCGGCGCTGCCGGTGTTCTGGCTCAGAGAATTGTGGAGGCCGGGGACTCCTACGGCAACGGTGATCTTTACCGTGGCGTTCAGATGAACCTTGAGTTTGTCTCCGCCAACCCGACCGGCCCCATTCACATGGGTGGTACGCGGTGGGCGGCTGTAGGGGATTCGCTGGCACGCATCCTGAAATCTCAAGGTGGAGATGTCACGCGGGAGTACTACTTCAACGATCACGGAGCCCAGATTGACCGGTTCTCTCGAAGTTTGATCGCGGCTCACCTCGGCGAAGTCACCCCCGAGGACGGTTATGGCGGAGCCTACATTCATGACATTGCTGTGCGTGTTGTCGCGGCCTACGGTCAGGATATGTCGGTGCTCCCGCGCGAAGAGATGCAGGAGGTCTTTCGCTCTATCGGTGTCGAGCTGATGTTCGGTGAGATCAAAGCGTCACTGCATGACTTCGGGGTCGACTTCGATGTGTACTTCCACGAGGACTCGTTGCATGAGTCCCGCGCTGTTGAACGTGCGCTTCAGCGACTGCGCGAGCTGGGTCACGTCTTCGAAAATGACGGCGCGACGTGGCTGCGGACTTCAGATTTTGGCGATGACAAGGACCGCGTCATCATCAAGAGCGATGGTGAAGCGGCCTACATTGCCGGTGACCTGGCCTACTATCTCGACAAGCGGGAGCGCGGGTTTGAACGCAACATCATCATGTTGGGGGCCGATCACCACGGGTATGTGGCGCGCATGATGGCCATGTGTGCGGCTTTTGGGGACACCCCCACGGTCAACCTTGAAATCATGATCGGCCAGATGGTCAACCTCGTTCGCGACGGAGTGCCGATGCGCATGAGCAAGCGAGCCGGCACCATTGTCACACTCGAAGACCTCGTTGAGGCTGTCGGTGTTGACGCGGGGCGTTATGCGCTCGTGCGTTCCTCCAGCGATTCTCAACTTGATATCGATTTGGATGTCTTAGGCAAGCGCACCAACGACAACCCTGTGTTCTATGTTCAGTACGCGCATGCCCGTACCTGTGCCGTCGCGCGTAATGCCGAAATCTCAGGGGTGAATCGGGTCGATGGGTTCGTCCCCGAACTTCTCATTCACGAATCAGAGTCTCAGCTGCTGGGTGTCTTGCAGGAGTTCCCGCGCATCGTTGCCCAGGCCGCCCAACTGCGCGAGCCGCACCGGGTGGCTCGCTACATCGAAGAGGTCGCCGGCTACTACCACCGCTGGTATGACAAGTGCCGAGTTATTCCGCAGGGCGAAGACGCCGTTGAAGACGTGCACCGCACGCGCCTATGGCTCAATGACGCGACCGGTCAGGTCATTCGTAATGGTCTGGCCCTTGTCGGAGTCTCCGCGCCGGAGCGCATGTAACAACAGGCGCACGGTTGGTTATCGACCTCCAATAGAATTGAAAAGTGCCACAATCCGTTTCACGGATGAGACGTGGCCCGTTTTATGGCTTCAGGGACCAATCCGGGTCCGCTCGCCCCACATCCGTTATTTATTGTGAGGTTTCTGTGGCTGCCAACCTGCTCGGAGGGAGCCCGCTGGAGTCGAACCCTCTTGCTCCTGACTGGCTCGACGCATCCGTCGACGCCAATGCGTTGTGGCCGGGCCTGTGGTCGGCGAACACTGTGCGCGCTACGGATGGGGAGCTCGTTGTGGCCGGCGTCGCGGCATCGCAATTGGTCGAGCAGTTCGGGACTCCTCTCTACGTCGTAGATGAAGCCCACGCGAGAAACCGAGCTGTCGAGGTGCGCGAGGCATTTGAGCGCGAGCTCGGTCGCGTCGGCGGTCGGGCATCCGTCTATTACGCGGGTAAAGCTTTTTTGTGCACGGAGGTTGCGCGCTGGGTCACCGAGGCTGGGCTGAACATTGACGTTGCCAGTGGAGGAGAACTTGCGGTGGCGCTCGCCGCTGGGGTCGCCCCCGCGCGCCTCGGTTTTCACGGCAACAATAAGTCTCAGACCGAGATTGATCGTGCCGTTGGGGTGGGGGTCGGCACCATCGTGATGGATTCGCTGTGGGAAATCGAGCGGGTTGCTGAATCTGCCGCGCGCCAAGGTGTCACGCAGCGCGTGCGGTTGCGGGTTAATAGCGGCGTGCATGCCCACACGCACAGCTTTTTGGCCACCGCCCATGAGGACCAAAAGTTCGGTGTCACCATTACGGATGCTCCGGCTCTCGTCGCCCGCATTCGCGAGCACTCCGCGCTCAACTTTGTGGGCATTCACTGCCACATCGGGTCGCAAATCTTCGGCACCGCTGGTTTTGCCGAGTCTGCCTCGCGCCTACTGGCACTGCACTCCGAGCTGCTTGCTGGCGGCCCTGTGCCCGAGCTCAACCTCGGCGGCGGCTTCGGCATCGCCTACACTCCTGCCGATGAGCCGACTCCCATTGGCGCCATTGCCGCCGAGATTGCCGACATGGTGGCGGCCGAGTGCGCGCGCCTTGGCATCGAGATTCCCCTCATCGCGCTGGAACCTGGTCGCGCCGTCATCGGCACCTCTACCGCCACGCTCTACACGGTGGGCACCACCAAGGACGTGACGGTTGAGTTCGATGGGACCAACGCGATCCGCCGGTATGTCAGTGTCGATGGTGGCATGAGCGATAACGCGCGCCCCGCCTTGTATGAGGCGGACTATTCGGTGCGTATCGCGAATCGGGTGTCGGATGCCCCACAGCAGTTGGTGCGTATCGCGGGCAAGCACTGCGAGTCCGGTGACATTGTCGTCTACGCCGACTACCTGCCCGGGGATGTTCAGCCCGGTGACATCGTGGCGACTCCCGCCACCGGCGCCTACTGCTTCTCCCTCTCTAGCAACTACAACTACCTTGCACGGCCACCCGTTGTGGCAGTGCGTGACGGTGTCGCACGCGTGATTGTGCGCGGCGAAACCGAACAAGATCTTTTGGCGCGCGACATGGGCGTCAATCTAAAGCAACCAAATGATGGAGCACCGCAATGATCGAGTACCGCAACGTGCGCGTAGCCCTGCTGGGTGGCGGCACCGTGGGAGCCCAAGTGGCACGCCTCCTCTTGGAGCACGCCGATGAGTTTGCCGCGCGCGTGGGGGCCAGCCTCGAGCTGACCGGCATTGCCGTGCGAAATCTTGATGCTCCTCGCAGTGCCGACCTTCCCAAGGAACTTTTCACAACGGATGCGGAATCCCTGATTCTGGGGGCCGACATTGTGATCGAGGTGATGGGCGGCATCGAGCCGGCCCGATCCTATATCTTGCAGGCCATTAACTCCGGCGCCGATGTTGTCACCGCGAACAAGGCTCTCCTCGCGACCCACGGAACAGAGCTTTTCGCGGCCGCCGAGCAGGTCGGCGCACAGGTTTACTATGAGGCCGCCGTTGCCGGGGCTATTCCGATTATTCGCCCACTGCGGGATTCCCTCGCTGGTGACCGCGTGAAACGTATTTTGGGAATCGTGAATGGCACCACCAATTTCATTCTCGACATGATGGACACGGACGGCGCTTCACTGGAACACGCCCTCGCTGTGGCAACCGAGCTCGGGTACGCCGAGGCTGATCCCACCGCTGACATTGACGGGTACGACGCTGCTCAGAAGGCGTCTCTCCTCGCAAGCTTGGCGTTTCATACCAACGTTCCCCTGGAATCCGTGCACCGTGAGGGTATTCGTGGCGTCACGAGCCAAACGGTGGAGTTGGCGCGCAAGGCTGGCTACGTCGTGAAGTTGCTCGCCATCTGCGAGCGCCTCACGGATCTGGTCACGGGCGAAGAGGGCGTCTCCACACGCGTCTATCCCGCACTCATCTCGCGTGATCATCCGCTCGCCGCCGTGCACAAGGCCAACAACGCTGTGTTCGTCGAGGCCGAGGCCGCCGGAAGCCTCATGTTTTACGGTGCCGGTGCCGGTGGCCCGGAAACAGCCTCGGCAGTGCTCGGCGACCTCGTCTCTGCGGCCCGTCGTCACGTGATTGGGGGCCCCGGGATGGGCGAATCCACGCATGCCAACATGGCAATTTTGCCCATGAGTTTCGTCACGACCCGGTACCACGTGACCCTTTCCGTTCTGGATGAGCCGGGCGTGCTGGCATCCGTTGCCGGAGTGTTCAAGGACCACGGCGTTTCGGTCGAATTGGTCGAGCAGGGACTGTATGGAAACGGCGGCGGAGTGCACGGGGAGAGTCGCCCCACGGCTACGCTAGTCATAGGTACGCATGCGGCTCTTGAGTCAGATTTAGCGGCCACCGTTTCCGCCCTTGCGCAGCTGGATGCCGTGAGTTCAGTGGTCTCGGTTCTACGAGTTGAAGGAGCCTAATGGCCAAGCAATGGCGCGGACTTCTGCATGAATATGCAGACCGTCTCAATATTTCTGAGGCAACGCCCATCATCACGTTGGGGGAGGGCGGCACGCCTCTCATCGAAGCCAAGACTCTCTCGGCGCGAACGGGTGCCCGCGTCTTTGTGAAGTACGAGGGAATGAACCCCACTGGGTCCTTCAAGGATCGTGGCATGACGATGGCCATCTCCAAGGCCGTCGAGCATGGAGCGAAGGCAGTCATTTGCGCTTCGACCGGCAACACGAGTGCCTCGGCCGCCGCCTACGCTACGCACGCGGGAATCACCGCCGCTGTTCTGGTTCCCGAGGGCAAGATTGCCATGGGCAAGCTGAGCCAGGCCGTTGCTCACAACGCGCAGCTGCTGCAGGTTCAGGGAAACTTCGATGACTGCCTCGACATTGCTCGCGAGTTGTCGGCCAACTACCCCGTGCACCTGGTCAACTCGGTGAACCCCGACCGCATTGAGGGTCAGAAGACGGCCGCCTTTGAGATCGTTGAAGTTCTCGAAGATGCCCCTGACTTCCACTTCCTGCCTGTCGGCAATGCCGGTAACTATTCGGCCTACTTTAAGGGCTACAGCGAAGAGCTGGAGCGCGGTGCCACGACCAAGCTTCCTCGCATGTTCGGGTTCCAAGCTGCGGGAAGCGCCCCTTTCGTTTTGGGTCACCCGGTCAAGAACCCCGAAACTATTGCCAGCGCGATTCGCATTGGTAATCCAGCTTCGTGGGACTTGGCGATCAACGCTCACAAGGTGAGCGATGGCTACTTTGGGGCCATCGAGGACGCCGGTATTCTTGCCGCTCAGCGCATTCTCTCCGCTGAGGTTGGGATCTTCGTTGAGCCGGCATCCGCCATCAGCGTTGCTGGTCTACTTGAGCGTGCCGATGCGGGAATGATTCCTGCCGGTTCCGTTGTAGTGCTCACTGTGACCGGTCACGGCTTGAAGGACCCTCAGTGGGCGCTTCGATTGCCCGATGGCACCGATGTTGTGCCCACCGTCGTTCCCGTGGACGTTCCCGAGATTGCCGACGTTCTTGGCCTCGTCAAGGGCGGATCGCACTAATGGCCTCGGCCGATGCATCACTTTCGGGGCGTTCGGTAACCGTTCGCGTTCCGGCAACATCGGCCAACCTTGGTCCGGGTTTCGATACTCTCGGCCTTGCTTTGGGCTATTACGACGAACTGGTCGTCAGTGTTCGCCCGGAACCCGGTGTTTTCGTTGATGTCATTGGTGAAGGTTCCGCCGACTCGTCGGCGCCCGTCTCCACCGACGAGACCAACCTCGTTGTGCAGTCGATTGCGCGCGGGTTCACACACGCTGGAATCGCAATGCCGGGGCTTTCGCTGCGAGCCCACAATACGATTCCCCACAGTCGCGGAATGGGTTCATCCAGTGCCGCCATTGTGTCGGGGCTGATGGCCGCCAAGGGTTTGCTCGATGGAATCTTTAGCTTCGATGACGAAACCATGCTTGATCTCGCGACGGAGATGGAAGGGCACCCCGATAACGTGGCTCCCGCACTCTTCGGCGGTCTCACCATTGCCTGGACCACGGAGAAGGGGCCCCGTCAGAAGAAGCTAATGGTGCACCGCGGTGTCTCACCCATTGTTTTTGTGCCCTCGTTCACCATGTCGACCAAGCTGGCACGTTCTCTGCAACCGACAAGTGTTCCCCATGAGGATGCGATCTTCAACGTCTCACGTTCCTCACTGCTGGTCGCCGCACTGACCCAGAGCCCCGAGCTGTTATTCGAAGCCACGGAAGACAAACTTCACCAGGATTACCGTGCCGAGGCGATGCCTCAGACGAACACCCTCATCAAGATGCTGCGCGAGCACGGCTTCGCTGCTGTTGTTTCGGGTGCCGGGCCCTCCGTGCTGGTGTTGTGCAGCGATCCCGCTCAGCGTCTTGTTGCCGCTGAGCTCGTGGCAAAGCACCAGGAGACTCCGTGGCAGGCTCTCATGCTGGCTGTGGACTTCAAGGGTGCGACGGTTACGACAAACGACGTCGCGGCTTAGTTCAAGCGGTCGTGCTCAAGCGGTCGTGCCGTTACTTTTGTCGGGCTAGTTTGACGCGCGCGGTGAGCGCTAACCTCAGGAGCCAGCGGAGCGGTGCCAAGAAGGCGCCCGGATATTTCTTGGCGAGGAAGCGGTAGGCGCTGTCGTGGTGCACGCGGAGCATGGCCTTGGAATGCGCTGCCGTGGAGACTCCGCCGATGTGCGTCACCTCTGCGGCCGGGACGAACAGGTTGGTGAAGCCGAGCTTGCCCAGCCGGTATCCGAGATCGACATCTTCGAAATACATGAAGTAGCCTTCGTCGAAGCCTCCGACGCTCTCGAAGGCGCTTCGCCGCACACAAAGGCAGGAGCCCGATAGCCAACCGACGGCCGCTTGCGTGCTGTGCGTCGTGACGTCGGAGTGGTACGCCTGCGTCCAGGGATTGCGCGGCCATACGTTGGCGAAGAGGGCATGGCCGATGCCGATTCGCAGAGAGGGGATGGCGCGGGCCGAAGGATACGCCGAGCCGTCGACGTTCAGAACGTGAGGGCCCGTTGCTGCAACCCCGGGATCAGCCTCGGCGGCAGCGACAAGGTGGGCCACGGCATCCGGTTGGAAGACAAGATCGGGGTTGGCCACCACAATGAAATCGATGGTGTTATCGAGGGTTGCTGCTCCGGCGTTGACGGCACCGCCGTACCCACGGTTTTCGGAAAGCTCGAGAAGCATCACACCATGCTGTTCCGTGAGGGACCGTGTGGTCTCGATATCGCTCGAGGCGTTGTCGACGACAAGAATTTGCGTGGCTTCGGCGACCGTAGTGACGGCGCTGGCCAGAAAATCGTCGAGCTGAGAACTGGAGTTATAAGAAACCGTAATAACGGCGACGTTAGCGGGTCGCTTCTCTGATTTCTTCACGTCATTCACTCTGGAGTTCATTCTATAAGCACCCATTGTCGTGGTTTTCGAACACGCCTGAGCGACGCACAGAAAACGGGCGGGGAAGGATGCTAGGGTGTTGTTGCACCCGGTTGAAGCCGCGCAATTACGCGGGAGCCCTCCCGGAGCATTCACCGGCCACTCGGCCATAGCAACTCTTCGCACTACTTCCTCATGTGCCGCCCTTGAACTTCAGGGAAAAAGGCATGGAACAGCTCTGGTGCACACACAATTACTTAGTAAGGAAACCTCGTGGACGAGATCACCGAGAACAACACTCCCGCTGCAGAAGCAGCACCCCTCAAGCGCGCCTCACGCCGCGTCTCGACGAAGGCAGCCGCTGCCTCTGCCGAAGACGCTGTGAGCGCCGTAACCCCCAGCACCTCCTCCGTGAGTGCTGTCAACCATGTCAATGCCGGCGATACTGCTGGCCTCCCCGCCGTATCTGGTGATGCCCCCGTGGAGGCTCCTCGTCGTCGAGGACGTCCGGCAAAGGCAACAGCAGAGGCTGTCACCGCTTCGGAGCCTTCCGTTTCTGTCGCATCCAGTTCAGATTCTTCTAACACGGATGTTTCCGGCTCGGAGACGTCAATTTCTGACGCGTCTGCAGAGGCCGTTGCCCCCGCTCGCGCTCGCCGCGGTCGCCCCGTTCGCGGTGCGGCTGCCGCTGTTGCTGCTGAAGACACCCAGGTTGCGCAGGTTTCCGCGGAGGCCCAAGCCGCATCCGATGCTATTTCTGCTCAGAACGATGCCTCATGGGGCGAGATGGAGAAGAGCGATTCTTCTTCCTCTGCCAACGCTACATCTTCGGGCACCGAGGGTGAGCGCGCCGAAGGTGACCGTACCTCGCGTAGCCGCAGCCGTGGCCGCAATGGTCGCACTCCCCGTGGCGAGAGCACCGAAGGCTCGGGTGAAAATGAAAACGAGGCTGGGGCTGAGAACGGTGCCGAGAACGGTCGCCTAAACGGTCGTCAGAACCAGCGCGAAAACTCACGCCAGAACAACCCGCGCGAAAACAACCGTCAGAACCCCCGCGAAAACACGCGCGACAATGCTCGTGACAATGTTCGCGACAACAACAACCGTGATGGCGGACGCCAGAACAACAACGGCCCCGAAATCGAAGGTGACGACCGCTATGGTCGTGACAGCGCTCGTGGGCGTCAGCGTGACCGTCGTCGTGGCGGCCGTATTGGCGGAGATGACATCGAGCCCGAGATTCTCGATGACGATGTCCTGATCCCCATTGCGGGCATCCTGGATGTTCTCGACAACTACGCCTTCGTGCGCACCGCCGGCTACTTGCCTGGCAACAATGACGTGTATGTCTCTCTGGGACAGGTCAAGAAGTACAACCTGCGCAAGGGTGACGCCGTTATCGGTGCCATCAAGCAGCCTCGCGAGAATGAGGGCTTCGGTCGCCAGAAGTACAACGCGCTGGTCAAGGTAGATTCCATCAACGGTCAGACTGTTGAAGAGGCCGCCACTCGCGTCGACTTCCACGACCTCACGCCTTTGTACCCTCAGGAACGTCTGCGCCTCGAGACGGATTCCATCAAGTTGACCGCTCGCATCATCGACTTGGTCGCCCCCATTGGTAAGGGACAGCGCGGCTTGATCGTGGCGCCCCCCAAGGCGGGCAAGACCATCATCATGCAGCAGATTGCGAACTCCATTGCGGAGAACAACCCCGAGGTTCACCTCATGGTCGTGCTCGTTGATGAGCGTCCCGAAGAAGTAACCGACATGCAGCGCACCGTCAAGGGCGAGGTCATTGCCTCCACCTTCGACCGTCCCGCTGAAGATCACACCATGGTTGCCGAATTGGCTATCGAGCGCGCCAAGCGTCTCGTTGAGCTCGGTCAAGATGTCGTCGTTCTCCTTGATTCGATCACACGCCTGGGTCGTGCCTACAATCTGGCAACTCCCGCATCCGGTCGTATCCTCTCAGGCGGCGTCGACGCTGCGGCGCTGTATCCCCCCAAGAAATTCTTCGGTGCTGCGCGCAATATCGAGAACGGTGGATCGCTCACCATCATCGCTTCGGCTCTCGTTGAGACCGGCTCCAAGATGGATGAAGTTATCTTTGAGGAGTTCAAGGGCACCGGCAACATGGAATTGCGCCTTTCTCGTCAACTCGCTGACAAGCGCATCTTCCCCGCGGTTGACATCAATGCCTCCGGTACGCGTCGCGAAGAGATGTTGCTCGGTGCCGATGAGGTCAAGGTCACCTGGAAGCTTCGCCGCGCCCTCGCTGGTCTCGACCAGCAGCAGGCTCTGGAATCCGTTCTGGGCAAGCTCAAAGATACCTCCAGCAATGTCGAGTTCTTGATGCAAATGCAGAAGACCGGCGCCTCGACCAAGGATAACTAATCCGTGTTTGAGTCCGTCAAGACACTGCTCGACGAGTACGAAGACCTGCAGGTTCAGCTTTCTGACCCTGCCGTTCATGCGGATGCGTCGCGGGCAAAAAAGATCAATCGTCGCTATGCGGAGCTCAGCCATATCAAGGCGGCCTATGACACGTGGACTCAGTTGAATGATGACCTCGCTGCGGCGCGCGAATTAGCCACCGAGGATGCGGCGTTCGCCGAGGAGATTCCCCCGCTGGAAGAAGCAATTCCTCCCGCGGAGGAAAAGCTGCGTCGACTGTTGATTCCTCGTGACCCCGACGATGGCCGCGATGTCATCATGGAAATCAAGGGCGGTGAGGGTGGAGCCGAAAGCCAGCTCTTCGTTGCTGATCTCTTGCGCATGTACCTGCACTACGCAGAGTCCAAGGGCTGGAAGACCGAGGTGCTTGACCGCACCGAGTCCGACCTTGGCGGTTACAAGGATGTTCAACTCGCGCTCAAGGGAAACTCCTCTGATCCGTCGCAGGGCGTGTGGGCGCACCTCAAATACGAGGGTGGGGTGCACCGCGTCCAGCGTGTTCCCGCCACCGAGTCACAGGGACGGATTCACACCTCCGCTGCCGGCGTTCTGGTCTTTCCCGAGGTTGACGAGCCCGAAGAAGTTGACATCAACCAAAACGACTTGAAGATTGACGTTTATCGCTCATCCGGGCCCGGTGGTCAGTCAGTCAACACAACCGACTCTGCTGTGCGCATTACCCACCTTCCGACCGGCATCGTTGTTTCGATGCAGAACGAAAAGAGCCAGCTGCAAAACCGTGAGGCCGGCATGCGCGTTCTTCGTGCCCGCATTTTGGCGCGTCAGCAGGAGGAGGCGATGGCCGAAGCGAGTGCTGCGCGCAAGACGCAGATTCGCACGGTTGACCGCTCGGAGCGCATCCGCACGTATAACTTTCCGGAGAACCGCATTGCGGATCACCGCACGGGATACAAGGCCTACAACCTTGACCAGGTCATGGATGGTGCCGTTGGCCCCGTCATTGAATCCTGCATCGCGGCCGACGAAGAAGCGCGCCTAGCCGCCAT
Organism: Alpinimonas psychrophila; assembly: GCF_014137865.1. Lineage (GTDB taxonomy): Bacteria > Actinomycetota > Actinomycetes > Actinomycetales > Microbacteriaceae > Alpinimonas > Alpinimonas psychrophila. The sequence continues at coordinate 207,600 of NZ_JACGWU010000003.1, forward strand.
CGGCGACGAGGGCTAGCGGCGAAGTAGAATTGACCCATGGCTGTGGGTGGTGACGTGAACGAACCGATACTCTTTTCGCGGCCCTTTCGGTCGCCGCTTGAAAAGGCAAATCTCGCCGCCGTCATTGACTCTGATCATGTTCACGGTGACGGCTCTTTTACGGCTTCGGCTTCCGCCAAGATTGCCGCTCTCAGTGACGTCGAGCACGTCCTGCTGACGACATCCGGAACGCACGCCCTTGAAATGGCGGTTCGCCTGCTCGATGTTGGCGCCGGCGATGAAGTCATCGTTCCGAGCTTCACTTTTACTTCGGGAGCCAACTCCATTGTGGCCACCGGGGGAGTTCCGGTCTTCGTGGACATTGAGGGCAACACAGGCAACATTGATCCTTCTCTTGTTGAAGCGGCAATCACTCCTAAGACCAAGGCAATCTCCGTCATGCACTACGGCGGGGTTCCGGTCGATATGCCGGCAATTCTCGACATTGCACGGCGTCACGGTCTCACCGTCATCGAAGACAACGCGCACGGCCTGGGAGTGAAGACGCCGTTTGGCACCCTCGGGTCCGTCGGTGACATCGCCATTCAGAGTTTTCACGACACCAAGAATGTGCACTCCGGTGAGGGCGGAGCCGTTCTGATCAGCAACCCGAAGCTTCGGGAGCGCGCCGAGATCATGCGCGAAAAGGGCACCAATCGCTCCAAGTTCCTGCGCGGTCAGGTCGACAAGTATTCGTGGGTCGACTGGGGATCCAGCTATCTGCCGTCCGAACTCAACGCCGCGGTTTTGGATTCTCAACTCGATTCTTTTGACGCCATTCAGGCCAGGCGCCACGAGATCTGGAACGCCTATCAGGAGGGGCTCGGCGAGTGGGCCGCGTCGGCCGAGGTCTCCCTCATGACGCCTCCCGGGGGCATCCATGCTGCCCATGTTTTCTTCATGGTCATGCCGAGTGAGGTGGCGCGCGATGCGGCTCTCACGCACACTCGCGCTCACGGTGTTGTCTCGACCTTCCATTACGTTCCGTTGCACACCAGCGCGGCCGGCCAAAAGTTTGGGCGCACGGCTGGTTCGCTAGCCAAGACGGATGCCTTCTCCGGACGCCTCCTGCGATTGCCGCTCTGGACAGGGATGTCTGAGGCCCAGGTGACGAAGGTCATCGACACGATGAAGAGGTTCCCTTTCCCCACTCATTAGGTCGAGGAGTTTTTCAGCCCCTCAGCAAAGGTTTTTCAGTGTCTGTTTTCTCACGAACGTTCGACATGCTCAAATACGAGGGGTGCGCTCGACCGCGTGGCACGGGCAAAGTGGCTGACATCGCGTAGCAACCCGTTCACCGACGCCCCCTTATCATCCGTTTTCAAGCAGGATGTTCTCGCCGTCGACTGGACAATCAAGCGTGATTTTCGCGCCGAGCCCCTGGTGTCGAGCACAGGCAGACCCCAGATTGCGTGGGTAATTTCGCCACCCAGCCGTTCCAGCGGCGGGCACCAAAACGCATACCTGTTCATGAAATATCTTGAAGATGCCGGGTATGACCTCACCATTTTCCTTTACTCAACCGGTAAGTATCCTCGAGTAAGCATGGCCGGCATCAAGAACATGCTGGCCGGCAACGGAGGTTACGCACAGCTGGATGCTGCCTACGAAATGTATGACCCGGCAACGGGCATCCAAGGTGATTTCGACATTGTTGTCGCGACAGACTGGGCGACCGCGTATGCCTCCTCTCGTTATGAAAAGAATGTTCCGCGGGTCTACTGGGTGCAAGATTTCGAGCCGTTCTTCTTCCCGGCCGGACCCGACTACGTCGTCGCCGAGAATTCGTACCGTCTCGGTCTTCACGGAATCACGATTGGCCCATGGCTGGCGGGCAAACTCGAGAATGACTACGAGATGCCGTGTGACTTCTATGAGTACGCGGTCAACTCCGCGCGCTACACACGCACCAAGGACGCACCCCGAAACGAAATTCTCTTCTACGCGCGCCCGACCACGCCGCGACGCGGAACAGAGTTCGGGCTGCTCGTGCTGGAAGAAGTGCATCGTCGACGCCCCGATGTCGTGATCAACATTGCCGGTTGGGACATGTCGAAGGCCGGTCTCGATTTTCCTTTCGTCAATCACGGCACTCTCGATGTCGCCGAGCTCCCCGCCCTTTACAACAAATGTGCGGCGGCTCTCGTGCTCTCGCTCACCTGCATGTCATTGTTGCCACTCGAAGTCATGGCCTGCGGAGTCGTGCCGGTCGTCAACGATGGCGAAAACACTCGGGTCACGTTGCGCAATGACCCCCGCATCGAATTCGTCCCCATGTCGCCTTCTCTGATGGCCGATCGCATTATTGCCGTGGTCGAGAGGCCGGATGCCGTCGAGTACTCTCGCTCTCTCGCCACATCCTCTGAAGGGGGATCGTGGGCCGAGGCCGGCGAGCAGGTCGTCGCGGTCTTTGACCGCTTGGTGAACCGGACGGCCTGAATGACGCTGGTTCAGCCAACATTTGTTGGCACAGTGGATGTCACAGTCTTCATTCCCACTTTCAACGGGGAGAAATACCTTGAGCGCCTGCTGACCGCGGTCGAGTCCCAGGACTTCGCGGATACCTTTGAGATTCTGGTCATCGATTCTGGTTCCACGGATGCGACCCTAGCGATCATGGCCCAGCATCCAATGGTTCGCCTGGTGCAGATTCCTTCCCGCGAATTTGGTCATGGCAAGACCCGCAACCTTGCGGCGACGTTGGCGCGCGGAACGAACATTGCGTTCCTCAGCCATGATGCTGTTCCTGTCGGAGAACAGTGGCTGTCGGCCCTCGTGGAACCTCTTGACTCCGCTGGTCTGAACTGTGTGGCCGTTGTCGGCAAGCAAGAGGCACGAGCTAACTGTTTCCCCTTGCTCAAGTATGAAATCGAGGGTGTCTTCGCGCGGTGTGGTTCCGACGGCACGGTGACCGTAGTCGACGGCAGCACGGTTCCTGCAGAAACCCTGGGGGAGGGTGATCTCTTCTACTCGGATGTGAACTCGGCCACGCGCCGCGATTTTCTGCTGAAGGTGATCCCGTATCGCGACGTGAACTACTCGGAGGACATGGCCTTTGCCCGTGACCTTTTGGTTGCCGGATACCGCAAGGCCTACCAACCGGATGCGTTGGTTGAGCACTCCAACGACGTCACACTCGCCGAGTACGGCAAACGCATCTTCGATGAAAATCTCGGCATGCGCCGTTTGGGGGAGGGGCGAACCGGCCTTTCTTGGCCTCAAGCGAAGCTGCGGGCAGTGCGGGATGTTGCGCGTTCGGCCATTCGCATCCTGCGCGACGGGGATTACAAGGCGGGCGAGAAAGCTAAGTGGCTTCTCGAGAACCCGGCCTATGCGTGGAGTAAGTGGACCAACATCCACCGCGCGCTCAATGTAGATCTCAGCGATACCCAGGCAATTGCGCGCTATTCGCTCGAGCATAGTCGCGCGAAGGTCTAACTAAATAAAGACCGCGGGGTCAACCCAGGTGATGTCGCCAGCGGCCACAACGGGGTCGGCAACGAGGCCAGCCTTGGGACGGGCAACGCCCGGAATGCCCACGACGATCGAATTGGCCGGCACGTCGCGCACGACAACCGCATTCGCGCCAACAGCGCTGTTCTCGCCGATGATGAGCGGCCCCAGAATCTTGGCACCCGCACCGACGACGACACCATTGCCGAGCGTGGGATGGCGTTTGCCGACTTCGAGTGAGCGCCCGCCAAGAGTGACGCCGTGGTACAGCATGACGTCATCGCCAATTTCGGCGGTTTCGCCAATGACCACGCCCATGCCGTGGTCGATAAAGAAGCGTCGGCCGATGGTGGCTCCCGGATGAATCTCCACGCCGGTCAGGGTGCGCACAACTTGGGCGCCGACCCGGGCCGGGAACTTGGCGTGATGGGTCCACAGCCAGTGGTGCCAGCGATACGCCCAAATTGCGTGCAATCCCGAGGCAACAACGAAGGTCTCAAAGGCGCTGCGAGCAGCGGGGTCGTGAGACTGGGCATTGCGGATGTCTTCTCGAATGTTGCACACAATTGTTAAGGGTATCGAGTGTTGGCCCACGGCATCCTTCGTTACGCCGTGGGCGGAGTGGGCGACGACTTAGTCGCGGAAGTTCTCCCACAGCACGGTCGAAATGTAGCGCTCGCCGAAGTCGCACACGATGGCGACGATAGTCTTGCCGGCGTTCTCGGGGCGCTTGGCCACCTCAACGGCGGCGTGGAAGATGGCACCGGTCGAAATACCGGCGAGGATTCCCTCTTCGGCTGCGAGACGACGGGCCATCACGAGCGACTGCTCGAGGTTGACATCGAAGATCTCGGTGTAGGCCTCGCGGTCGAGAATGGCGGGAATGAAGTTGGCGCCGAGGCCCTGAATCTTGTGGGGGCCGGGGGCGCCGCCGTTCAGGATGGGCGACTCGGCTGGCTCGACACCGATGATCTGCACGCCGGGCTTGCGTTCTTTGAGAACCTGGCCGACACCGGAGATGGTTCCACCGGTTCCAATCCCCGCAATAAAGATGTCGACTTTGCCGCCGGTGTCAGCCCAAATCTCCTCGGCTGTCGTTGCCCGGTGAATGGCCACGTTTGCCTGGTTCTCGAACTGCTTGGCCAAGATAGCGCCGGGGGTGGCCGCAGCGATTTCTTCCGCCTTGTTCACCGTGCCTTTCATGCCCTCGGAACCGGGAGTCAGCACGATCTCGGCACCGTAGGCCCGAAGCAACACGCGACGCTCGACGCTCATGCTGTCGGGCATCGTGAGGATCACCTTGTAACCGCGAGCTGCCCCGATGAGGGCGAGGGCGATACCGGTGTTACCACTGGTGCCCTCAACAATCGTGCCACCGGGCTTCAGCGCACCGGACTTCTCGGCGGCATCAACGATGGCCTTGCCGAGACGGTCCTTGACGCTGTTGCTGGGGTTGTAAAACTCAAGCTTGGCCAAGATCGTCGCAGCGGCACCGTCGTTCACGCGGTTGATGCGCACGAGAGGGGTGTTGCCGGTCAGATCGGAGATGTTGTCGTAAATACGAGCAGCCACGAGGAAGCCTTTTCTCTTGAGGAAAGTTGTGTGCGAGCATCCGCCAGATAAGGAAGACCCACGTCTAGGGTATGAGATTCTCGTCTCGGTGTGGCATTCTGTTACGTTCAGAGACGACTATGACGAATTCACTTGCCCTTGACACCGTACGTTTACAGGTAATGGCGACCCTTTCCGCTGCTGGCATAACTGATTCTGACGTGGATGCCGAACTCCTCATCGGGCACGTGCTGGGCCTAGGACGGGGGGAAGTTCACGCTCGCCTCGTCTTAAACGATCTCGTCAGTGACGAGAACGCGCACCTGATTCGCGCGCTCACCAGCCGCCGGGCTGCTCGCGAACCTCTCCAGCACATCCTTGGCGTGGCGTGGTTTCGTTCCCTCACGCTTCTGGTGGGACCAGGGGTCTTCGTGCCGCGCCCCGAAACTGAGCAACTCGCGCAAATGGCCATTGATGCCTTGCGGTCTCTTGCCGAGCCGTCGCCCATCGGCGTGGATTTGGGCACGGGCAGCGGTGCAATCGCTTTGGCCATGGCCATGGAGGTGCCGCATGCGCGCGTCTTTGCGGTCGAGAAAAGCCCCGAGGCCATGCCCTGGACGACCAAAAACTTTGTCAACCTCGGCGCAGATAACGCGACGCTCATTCAGGGTGACTTGGCCGATGCTTTTCCCGAGTTGAACGGCACTGTCTCGGTGGTCGTCTCCAACCCGCCCTACATTCCCAACGACGCTATTCCGCGCGATCCTGAGGTTCAGTTACACGACCCCCATCTGGCACTCTATGGCGGCGAAGATGGCCTCGACATCGTGCGCCTCGTTTCGCAAACGGGACTGCGTTTAGCCCGTTCCGGGGGGGCTCTTCTGATGGAACACGGCGAGTTGCAGGGCGAAGATATCCGCAATATTTTGATGACGAATGGCTGGCGCGCTACGGCTACCCACCGCGATCTTCTGGGGCGTGACCGTTACACCAGCGCGACCCGCCCGTAGTCGCGTCGTTGCTCCCGTAAACTGACAATCGCTATGGATGCCATCTACGACACCTCGGTCAATGCCGAGCTCCTGACCGGTATGCGTCTCGCGCGCCAAGCCATCGTTCGTGGGCAGCTCGTTGTGATGCCCACCGACACGGTCTATGGGATTGCCGCGGATGCCTTCAATATTGAAGCTGTGGCACGCCTTCTGGCCGCCAAGGGCCGTGACCGTCAGGCACCGCCTCCCGTACTCATTCCCAACGTGGCCACCCTTGATGCCTTGGCTGCCTCAGTGCCGGATGCCGTTCGGGCGTTGGCCGCGGAGTTTTGGCCCGGCGGCCTCACCATCATTTTGGATGCCCAGCCATCCCTCGCCTGGGACCTAGGAGAGACGCGCGGCACTGTTGCGCTCCGCGTTCCAAACAACCCCATTGCACTTGAACTTCTGGCCGAGACGGGTCCCTTGGCCGTCTCGTCGGCGAATCTCACGGGAGCTGCTGCGGCCCGCACTGCGGCCAACGCGCACGAGCAACTCGGCGATTCGGTAGCCGTGTACCTCAACGGGGGCGAGGTTGGGAGCGAACCTTCCACCATCATCGATGCGACCGCATTGGCGCGCGGTACCGGTGGTATCCGCATTCTGCGGGAAGGTGTCATCTCGGCTGCGGCACTGCGCGACGTTGTCGGCGACCTACTTGAGCCGGCCACCGAGATCCTTGGGGCTTCACCTGCGAGCCCCGATGTGAGCGAGGCCTAAGCGATGCTGACGCTCATCCTGATGGCTCTGGTTGCGGCCGTTGTCACCTTCGGTTTCTCCTTCATCATTCGCCGCCTGAGTCACAAGTACCGTCTGTATCCGAAAATTCGCGAGCGTGACGTGCACACGAAGCCCACACCGCGGCTGGGCGGAATTGCGATGTTCCTGGGAGTTGTTGCGGCATTTTTCGTGGCCAGCCAACTCCCGTTCTTTGAGATAGTTTTTGCCAACCCGGGCCCCACATTTGCCATCTTGGGGGCTGCATTCCTCATCGTTATCGTCGGGGTCGCCGACGACATTTGGGACCTCGACTGGACCATCAAACTTGCTGCCCAACTTCTCGTTGCCGGCCTCGTTGCATGGCAAGGCGTGCAGATTCTGTCTCTTCCGATCGGTGGACTCACGGTGGGGTCGCCCGCGATGTCGTTCATCTTGACGATCTTGACGATCGTTCTCGTCATGAACGCCGTCAACTTCATTGACGGTCTCGACGGCTTGGTCGCCGGTGTCGCCCTCATCTCCAACGGTGTTTTTCTGATCTACAGCTACCTGCTGGCGCGCGAGACGAGCCCGTCCAACTACTTCAACCTGGCCTCCCTCATCGCCGCCATCATTGTCGGGGCATGTGCCGGGTTCCTGCCCTTCAATTGGCACCGAGCTCGCCTCTTCATGGGCGATGCCGGGTCGATGCTGATCGGACTCTTGATGGCCACAGGCGCCATTGCCGTAACGGGGCAGATTGATCCGGCCACGTTGAGTCGTTCAGAACTTCTCCCGGCCTTCCTGCCGATCATCCTTCCCTTCGCCATTTTGTTGCTGCCCTTGGCCGACTTCACTCTGGCGGTGCTTCGCCGTCTGCGCGCCGGCAAGTCGCCCTTCACCGCCGATCGTCAACATCTGCATCACCGCCTCCTCGACATGGGCCACTCTCATCTGCAAGCCGTCCTGATTCTCTACTCGTGGACGGGCGTTGTGTCCGTGGGGTTCCTGCTCTTCTTCATTCTCAAGCCCTACGGCATCGCCGTCATTTTCCTCGTGGTCGGTACGATTTTGTGCACGTTCTTGACCTTGGCGCCGCTGACCCGCCGTCAGCGAAGGGAACACAGGGTTCAAGAAACACCCGGTGACGATGTTTTTGCCGAGTTCGATCCCCTTGATGCGGCCAGTAACACGTTTACCGATGACATCCCCCTTCCCAGCGAAAAGGACATTCCGTGAGTAATTCACAGCCCCAGCCGAGCTCCGTACCGATTTTGAAGCGCACGTTGGTCTTCGGTTTTCTCTATGCTGCTGCCATCGCCGTTATCGGCGGCGGCGTTGCATGGTTGAGTGTCGGTGCTATAGGAGCCCTCAGCGTCGTCATTGGTGCCGTGATGGCAGCGGTTTTCCTAGGCATCACCGCGTTGAGCATTTTGATTGCCATTAAATATGACATTGTGGCTTTTTTTGCCATCGTTTTGGGTGCCTGGTTGCTCAAGTTTGTGGTGTTTCTCATCCTCGCGGTTGCTCTGCGTGATCAGCCGTGGATCAACACGACGTCACTCTTTTTGGCCCTGATTGCTGGGGTTATTGGCTCGTTGGTAGTGGATGTCGTGGTTGTCATGAAGACCCGGATGCCCTACATCAGCGACCCCAACGGATAGCAGATTCCACTAGTCGGGAATCGCTGGGGGGATTAGTTGAGACCTCAATGACCCTGTAAAGTAAAGGTAATTCCACGGTAACAACGAGTTTCAACTGCACGCGCTTCGACAATGTAGCCAAGCCGGTCTGAATCTCACGTGGATCCATTTGTTCGTCGTCGCAAGAGCTGATGCTCGAAGCCCCGAATCAGGAGATAGCGCTGCTAGTAAACGCTGTAACCTCGCTAGTCGTCACGTCCACTGAGGGCGGCGGCTTCACCGGGCCATCCATTAACGAGTTCTTCCCCCCTGTGATCTTCTTCGCGGGGACACTCTTCGAGATGAACCGAATCGTTCTGATTCGTTTCCTCCTCGCCGCCGTCATCATTGTTTTGTTCTGGCTGGGAACGCGCAACTTGCGCCTCATCCCGACCAAGGCTCAGAGCTTGGTTGAGATGAGCTTGGATGTCGTTCGCGTCAACATCGCCGAAGACCTCCTGGGTAAGAAAGATGGCAAGCGCTTTCTGCCGCTCTTGACCGCCATCTTCTTCACCGTTTTGGCGTTCAACCTGCCCGGTATCATCCCCGGATTGAACATCGCGGCGAGCTCAACCTTCGGCTTCCCCCTCGTGCTAGCAGTGATTGCCTACGTCGCTTTCATCTATGCAGGCCTCAAGAAGCACCCCGGTACGTTCCTGAGGTCTTCGTTATTTCCCCCCGGAGTTCCCTGGCCGATTTACTTCATCGTCACGCCTATTGAATTCCTTTCCATCTTCATCCTGCGCCCGATTACTCTGGCCCTTCGTCTTCTGATGAACATGGTTGCCGGCCACCTGCTCCTGGTGCTCTGCTTCTCGGCAACGGACTTCTTCTTCTTCAGCGCTTCGTTGGAGGGATCAGAATGGGCACGTTTCTTCGGAATCGGAACCTTCGCTTTTGGATTCGTTTTCACCGCATTTGAAATTGTGGTCTCTGTACTTCAGGCCTACATTTTCACACTGCTCACCACTGTCTACATCCAGCTCGCGCTGGCTGAGGAACACTAACGAGACTGGCAACCGCCATTCTCGCCAACACGGAAGGAAACACTCGTGGACGCAACATCGGTTCTCGCCGAAATTAACGGCAACATCGCCACCGTCGGCTACGGCCTTGCTGCGATTGGTCCCGCCATTGGCGTGGGTATCGTCGTAGGAAAGACGATCGAATCCGTCGCGCGCCAGCCTGAACTTGCTGGCCGTCTTCAGGTTCTCATGTACTTGGGTATCGCGTTCACCGAGGCTCTTGCCTTCATCGGTATCGCAACGTACTTCATCTTCACTAAATAGTCCCCTTTTCGCGTTCGACTCGGAGGCATCATGCTTCACGCAATATTTGCGGCCAGCACGGCGGCTGAATCAGTGAACCCACTGGTTCCCGCGCCGTACGACATGATCTGGTCGACGGTGGTGTTCGCCATCATCCTCGTCTTCTTCTGGAAGAAGATTTTGCCGAACGTTTCAGCCCTGCTCGAAGCACGCTCGGCTGCCATCGAAGGCAACATTGAGAAGGCTGACGTTGCTCAGCGTGAAGCTGAGGCCGCATTGGCTCAGTACACCGCTCAGCTTGCTGAAGCTCGTGCGGAAGCTGGCAAAATTCGCGAGGTTGCTCGCGTTGACGGTCAAAAGATTGTGACCGACGCTAAAGACGTCGCCACGACTGAGGCTTTGCGCATCACCCAGACGGCTCACGCCCAGATCGAGGCCGAGCGTCAGTCCGCTCTCGTTTCTTTGCGTGGCGAGGTGGGTTCGCTTGCTCTCGACTTGGCTACCGGCGTCATCGGTCAGGCACTCACCGACGACGCAAAGTCGAAGGCGCTTGTTGACCGTTTCCTTGCCGACCTCGAGTCGTCGGAGAAGGCGGCTAAGTAATGGGAAGCGCAACGAGGCAAGCATCGACCGGCACAAAGGCCGCTTTGGCATCTTTGGGTAACACGGTCGACCTCGCCACGGCAGAGCAATTGTTTGCTGCCGGGCGAGTTATTGCCGAGTCCTCTCAGTTGCGCGCCATGCTTGCCGATCCCGCAATTAACGTTTCGGCAAAGCAAGGCCTCCTCGGCAAAGTCTTTGGCACCAAGCTGGGCAAGGGTGCAACCGAACTCCTTCTGGCCGTCGTCGCCAGTGAATGGTCATCTCAAGATGACCTCCTCATGGGGATTGAGGATCTTGCGTTACGGGTGACGGCGCTTTCGGCTCCCGCAGCACTCTCTATTGACGCGGAGCTCTTTGCCTTTTCCCGCGTTGTCGCCAGCGACAACGAATTGGAACTGGCGTTGGGAACCAAGCTCGGAGATTCTTCCGCTAAGGGGACGCTCATTGCGTCTCTTCTCGGAGGTAAGGCATCACAGCAGACCATCGCCATTGTGAGTGCCCTCGTTCGCCAACCCCTGGGCCGTCGCGTTGGCGCTCTCTTAGCTCATGCTGCATCCGTTGTGGCTGACCAGAGCGGTCAAACAATTGCCACGGTTACCAGCGCTGCCCCGATTGCGGCTTCGCAGTTAGACAGCCTCACAAAAAGCTTGACCAAGATGTACGGTCGCGAACTGCGACTCAACATTGAGATTGACCCCAGCATCATTGGTGGCCTGCGTGTGCAGGTCGGCGATGACGTGATTGACGGTTCCATTTCTTCTCGCATCAACGATTTGCGACTTCAGTTCGCTGGCTAACGCCGGCATCCCACACACCATCGGAGCCACTCGGCTCCACTCAGATAGGAACGCATAATGGCAGAACTTACGATCAGCCCGGACGAGATCCGCGATGCTCTCAAGGACTTCGTTTCCTCGTACAAGCCCGACGCGGCTTCGAAGACCGAGGTTGGCTACGTTATTGATGCCGCTGACGGTATCGCTCACGTGCGCGGCCTGCCGGGCGTCATGGCGAACGAGCTCATCCGCTTCGCTGATGGCACGTTTGGCTTGGCCTTGAACCTTGACGAGAACGAGATCGGTGTCGTCGTGCTTGGCGAGTTCGCCGGCATTGTCGAAGGACTGGAAGTAACGCGAACGGGTGAGGTTCTCTCCGTTCCCGTCGGCGAGGGATACCTTGGCCGCGTTGTCGACCCCCTCGGTGCTCCCATCGACGGTTTGGGCGATATCGCCACTGAAGGCCGTCGCGCACTCGAGCTTCAGGCTCCCGGCGTAATGGACCGCAAGTCCGTTCACGAGCCCATGCAGACCGGCATCAAGGCCATCGACGCCATGATCCCCATCGGTCGCGGCCAGCGTCAGCTCATCATTGGTGACCGCCAGACGGGGAAAACCGCCATCGCGATCGACACCATAATTAACCAGAAGGCCAACTGGGAGTCGGGCGACACCAACAAGCAAGTTCGCTGCATCTACGTTGCCATCGGCCAAAAGGGTTCAACGATTGCTGCCGTCAAGGGCGCCCTCGAAGATGCCGGAGCAATGGAGTACACGACAATCGTTGCGGCTCCCGCCTCGGACCCGGCCGGCTTCAAGTACCTTGCTCCCTACACCGGTAGCGCCATTGGCCAGCACTGGATGTACGCCGGCAAGCACGTTCTCATCATCTTCGATGACCTCTCCAAGCAGGCCGAGGCGTACCGTTCGGTCTCATTGCTTCTTCGTCGCCCACCAGGACGCGAGGCGTACCCCGGGGACGTCTTCTACCTACACTCCCGTCTTCTGGAGCGTTGTGCAAAGCTCTCCGATGCGCTCGGTGCCGGCTCGATGACGGGTCTTCCCATCATCGAGACCAAGGCAAACGACGTTTCGGCGTACATCCCCACCAACGTGATCTCGATCACCGACGGCCAGATCTTCCTGCAGTCCGACCTCTTCAACGCTAACCAGCGCCCCGCGGTCGACGTCGGTATCTCCGTCTCTCGTGTGGGTGGTGACGCTCAGGTCAAGAGCATCAAGAAGGTCTCCGGAACCTTGAAGCTCGAACTGGCGCAGTACCGCTCGCTCGAAGCTTTCGCAATGTTTGCCTCGGACCTTGACGCGACCAGCCGTCGTCAGCTGGCACGTGGTGCACGTCTTACCGAGCTTCTCAAGCAGCCTCAGTACACGCCGTTCCCGGTTGAGGACCAGGTTGTCTCCATCTGGGCCGGTACCACGGGCAGGCTCGACGAGGTTCCTGTTGCCGACATCCTGCGTTTCGAGGGTGAGTTCCTGGACTACCTGCGTCGCAACACCAAGGTTCTCACCACGTTGCGCGACACCAACGTTCTTGATGACGCTACGGTTTCGGCGCTGGAAGCAGGAATTGTGAGCTTCAAGCTCGAGTTCCAGACCGGTGAAGGAACCCAGCTTGCTTCGGTTGCGGGAGAGCACGTTGTTCCCCTCGCCGTCGAAGACGTCAACCAGGAAAAGATCGTCGTAAAGAAGCGTAAGTAGCCTCACGGCCGCTTGCCTGACGATTATTCACACGAAACCACAGGAGAGACATGGGATCGCAACTTCGGGTCTACCGGCAGAAGATTCGTTCTGCCCAGACGACTAAGAAGATCACGCGAGCAATGGAGCTGATTTCTGCCTCGCGCATTCAAAAAGCGCAGGCACGAGTCGCTGCATCCGCACCCTACTCGCGCGCCATAACGCGGGCAGTTTCGGCCGTTGCAACGTATTCCAACATTGCGCACGTCCTGACCACCGAGCCCGCGAAAATTGAGCGTGCCGCTGTCGTCGTGTTCGCCTCTGACCGTGGTCTGGCAGGAGCATTCAGCTCCAACGTTCTTCGTGAATCTGAGCAACTAGCCAAGCTTTTGCGCGAGCAGGGCAAAGAGGTCGTTTTCTTCCTCGTCGGTCGTAAGGCAAATGCATTCTTCGCCTTCCGCCGTCAGGCAGCCGAGCGGGTTTGGGCTGGCGGTACCGACCTTCCCGAGTTCGAAACCGCAAAGCAAATCGGCGAGGCCGTTCTCGAAGTATTCCTTCGGGATGCCAAAGACGGTGGAGTAGACGAAATTCACGTTGTCTTCAACCGTTTCGTGAACATGGTGAACCAGGTTCCCGAAGTCATCCGTTTGCTGCCTCTCGAGGTAGTCGAGGGTGTCGAAGCTCCCGGCGACGCAGAGATTATGCCTCTCTACGAATTTGAGCCCGAAGCCGAAGCCGTTCTGGATGCACTGCTCCCCGTGTACATCGAGAGCCGTATTTTCAACGCCATGTTGCAGTCAGCGGCGTCCGAGCATGCCAGCCGCCAGCGTGCAATGAAGTCGGCCAGCGACAACGCAGACACGCTCATCCGTGACTTCACCAGATTGTCGAACAACGCTCGCCAGTCCGAGATCACGCAACAGATTTCCGAAATTGTTGGTGGGGCAGACGCCCTGTCCTCCGCCAAGTAAATACTTCACGAACCAAGGTAAGAGAGAAGAAGATCATGACTGCAACGGCAATCAAGACCGCAGTGGGCCGCATCGCCCGCGTCAACGGCCCCGTCGTCGACATCGAGTACCCTCACGACTCGATTCCGGGAATTTACAACGCTCTAGAGACGACCATCACCATTGGTGATGTGACGAGCAAGCTCGTTCTCGAGGTTGCTCAGCACCTCGGTGATGACCTCGTTCGTGCCATCGCTCTGAAGCCCACCGACGGCCTCGTTCGCGGCCAAGAGGTTCGAGACACGGGTGGTCCCATCACTGTTCCCGTTGGTGACATTACCAAGGGCAAAGTTTTCAACGTCACCGGTGACATCCTCAACGGTAAAGATGGCGAAACCTTCGAGATCACGGAGCGCTGGCCAATCCACCGCAAGCCACCCGCATTCGACCAGCTGGAGTCCAAGACTCAGTTGTTCGAAACTGGTATCAAGGTCATCGACCTTCTGACCCCCTACGTTCAGGGTGGAAAAATTGGTCTCTTCGGTGGTGCCGGCGTGGGCAAGACCGTTCTGATTCAAGAAATGATTCAGCGTGTGGCTCTCAACCACGGTGGTGTGTCGGTATTCGCTGGCGTCGGTGAGCGTACCCGTGAGGGTAACGACCTCATCATGGAGATGGAAGAGGCAGGCGTCTTTGACAAGACCGCCCTTGTCTTCGGCCAGATGGATGAGCCACCCGGAACGCGTCTACGCGTAGCACTTTCTGCTCTCACGATGGCGGAGTATTTCCGCGACGTGCAGAAGCAGGACGTTCTGCTCTTCATTGACAACATCTTCCGCTTTACGCAGGCCGGATCCGAGGTGTCGACCCTTCTGGGCCGCATGCCTTCCGCTGTGGGTTACCAGCCCAACCTTGCCGACGAGATGGGTATCCTCCAGGAGCGCATCACCTCGACCCGCGGTCACTCGATCACGTCGCTTCAGGCCATCTACGTGCCTGCAGATGACTACACCGACCCCGCACCCGCAACGACCTTCGCCCACCTCGATGCAACGACCGAGCTTTCTCGTGAAATCGCATCGAAGGGTCTGTATCCGGCCGTTGACCCCCTCACCTCCACCAGCCGCATCATGGACCCGCGGTACTTAGGCCAGGACCACTACCGCGTTGCCACCACGGTGAAGGCCATCCTCCAGAAGAACAAGGAACTCCAGGAGATCATCGCGATCCTCGGTGTTGACGAGCTCTCTGAAGAAGACAAGATCACTGTTTCGCGCGCTCGTCGCATTCAGCAGTTCCTTTCGCAGAACACCTACATGGCGAAGAAGTTCACCGGTGTTGAAGGCTCGACGGTTCCCCTCAAGGACACCATCGAATCCTTCGACGCTATCGCCAAGGGTGAATTCGACCACGTGGCTGAGCAGGCCTTCTTCAACGTTGGTAGCATTTCCGACGTCGAAGAGCAGTGGGCACGCATCCAGAAGGAGAACGGCTAACCATGGCAAGCCCCCTACTGCAGGTCAGCGTTGTCGCTGCCGACAGAGAAGTGTGGTCAGGCTCGGCCAATATGGTCGTTGCCAAAACCACCGAGGGCGAGATTGGAATCCTTCCCGGCCACCAGCCCATGCTGGCGATCTTGGCCAGTGGTGAAGTTCGCGTAACGCTGGCGGATGGCAGCAAAATCGTTGCCAACGCCGAAGGGGGATTCCTCTCCGTAGAGCACAACACCGTTCAGGTTGTTGCGTCGGCCGCGGAGCTTGTTTCCTAACACCACAACATTTCATAACGGATGCCCGCAATCACGTCTTCTCGTGGTCCGCGGGCATTCGCGCTTAACCAGGAGCCCCCATGCTGATTCTGCTGCCACCTTCGGAGACACCATGCTAATTCTGCTGCCACCTTCCGAAACAAAGCGTGACGGGGGAGAGGGTGCGCCCTTGGACTTGGCGACGCTCAGCTTTTCCTCCGCCCTCACCGGCACCCGCAAGCGGATTCTCTCGGCAACCGTGGCGCTGGCAAAGCATCCCACGGAATCGGCAAAGGTGCTGAAGCTCAGCGCGAAACAAATGTTTGAGGTTGAGCGTAATCGCACACTGATGACGTCGCCCACGATGCCCGCAATTGACCGTTACACCGGGGTGCTCTTTGAGGCGCTCGGCGCGGGGACTCTTCCGCATGCCAGCCGAGCATTTCTCGGGTCCCACACCTTCATTCAGTCGGCGCTACTGGGCCCAATTGGTGGCCTTGACATGATCCCGGCCTACCGCCTGTCTTTCGACTCGCGCCTGCCCAAACTTGAAGGTAGCCCGTTGAAGAAGGTCTGGGCGGTGCCCGCGGGCAAGGCCCTCAGCGAGGCGATCGGTGTTCGCTCTGGCCGCCACCTCGTGCTCGATCTGCGGTCAGAAGGCTACGCAGATCTCGCACCGCTACCCGCGGTCGGCAACGTGTTCTACGTGAGGGTCGTGACCCGCGGTGCCGACGGCGCCGTTCGTGCGCTCAACCACTTCAACAAGAAGGGAAAGGGCGAGTTTCTCCGGACCCTTGCCATCGATGCGGCCGTCACCGCAGGGATCTCTTCGCTTGAGGAACTGTTCGTTTGGGCGGCCACCGCGGGAGTCATCCTAGAGCTTGGTCTTCCCGGGGTGCCCGCCGCGGGCAAGAGTCCAGCAAAACCCGGCGAGCTGAATCTTGTGGTTTCTGGACTGCTCTAGTTTCCGGCGCCCTCTAGTTTCGGTCGAACTAACCGTCACGACGGACTCCAAGCCGCAGCCCACGCCTGCCGAGTCACCACGAAATCTGACTTCGTCAGCAACCTCGCCGCCGAGATTGCACGTTGTCCGACTTCTTCTCGGGCGGATTCTTGCGGTCAGCGCAACAGTAGTTCCGTCATCATCTCATTCGGGGTTGCGAAGTCCAATCGTTTGCGGGGGCGTTCGTTCATTTCAAAAGCAACACGGTCAAGGTCATCCTGAGAATAAATATTCAGGTCAGTGCCCTTGGGAAAATATTGTCGAAGTAACCCGTTAGTGTTTTCGTTCGTAGGGCGCTGCCAAGGCGAGTGAGGGTCACAGAAGTAGATATCGATATCGGCGGCGATACTGACTTCCTTGTGGCGGTGCATTTCTTTTCCTTGGTCCCAGGTCAGGGTGCGCCGTATCTGATCAGGGAGAGCACCCATCTTTTCGATAAGCCCGTCACGGACGGATTCAACCCGGTTTTGGCCCGGGGGTAGATGAACAAGGATCACAGAGCCGGAGCGACGTTCAACGACGGTGCCGATAGCACTCTTCATGTCTTTGCCAACGATGAGATCGCCTTCCCAATGCCCGGGAACAGCCCGATCAGCGGCTTCAGGCGGGCGGTCAACAATCATGATCATGTCCGGGATTTTTCCTCGACGCTCGCCCGGTCGCCTATTGGGTTGACGCGTGGTCCGCCCCGTTCGCAACTGGGTTACCAGCTCGCGTTTAAGGCCCCCGCGGGCCAGTAAATACAAGGATTGGTAAATCGTTTCGTGTGACACCTGCATCTCCGCATCGTTTGGGAAGTCTCGTCGCAGGCGGCCAGAGATCTGCTCCGGGGAGAAACATTGTTTCAAGTCCGCCTGAACGCGTTCACGGAGAGCTTCATTCGTGGTGAGCTTAGCGACCTTGGGACGCCGAGCATTCTCGAAAGCCCGCGCATGAGCCGTTGTTGCCCGACGACTGGAATACGCGGCAGCGTGTCGCTTCAACTCCCGCGAGACCGTTGACGGTGAACGACCCAACTCGCGGGCAATCGCTCGAATGCCCTGCGTCGCGTGCAACGCCAAAATCGTTTGGCGTTCTCCCATCGTCAAAGATCGGCCCTTCAGATTGCGCCCCCATCGGGGGCGCATGCCACCGTTCTCCTTCACGTGTTTGCGCACGGTCGAGGCATTCCAACCGATAAGAGGACCTATGTCTTCAGCTGAAAGCCCGGCCTGTTTCAAGTCCCATAACTTGTGGACAACGTTTCCGAGCATCCGCTCAGAATATGGATCCGCGATATCAATCAACACCCTTCAATTCTCAGGTGTTGCATTGACCGCTTGGACCCGCGTCGTGACAACCCGGATCTGGTGGTATTTCGACGAAGCGTCCGGGAACAACGGGCAAGAGCGGCAAATTCCGAGGCCAGTGTCGCTAGATTGCTCGATGGCACCCAACGACGTGGTCGTCGACGAGGCCGGCGGACTGCATGAGCGCGTACATCGTGGTGGGGCCGACAAAACGAAGCCCAAGTTTTCGCAGAGTTTTACTGAGGGCCTCGGACTCGGGGGTGATGTCGGGCACGTCGTTCATGACGGGACAACGAGCGCGACCAGGAGTCGGCTGGTGACTCCAGATGATATCGGTGAGGGCGCCGGGAGAGTCAGCGACGAGACCGAGCGTGATGCGCGCGTTCTCAATGGTGGCGTTGATCTTCAGGCGATTGCGAATGATGCCGGTATCCAGCATGAGGCGCTCGACGTCAACCTCGGTCATGGCAGCGACGGCGGCGATATCGAACCCGGCAAACGCCGAACGAAAACCCGGGCGACGCTTCAGGATCGTAATCCAACTGAGGCCAGCCTGAAAGCCCTCAAGGCACAGGTGTTCAAACAGTAGCTGGTCGTCCCGAACGGGAACGCCCCATTCTTCGTCGTGGTAGCGCCGGTACTCGGCGTCTTTACCAACCCAGCCGCAGCGATCGAGTCCGTCCTCCCCGGTCACAATCGACACGTAGTTGAGCGGCATTACCGAGACTCAATTCCCTCGAGGGTGAGCAAGTACTGTTTGGTAATGATGCCGCGACCGCCGCTGTAGCCCGTGATGCGGCCGTCGCGGGCCAGCACGCGGTGGCAGCCAACGATGAGGGGAACGGGGTTCGCGCCGACGGCGCCTCCCACGGCACGGAAGGCGCCGGGCTTGCCAATGGCTTCGGCGATGTCGGCATAGGAGAGGTGCTCGCCCCAGCCAATGCCCTGAAGCTGAGCCCAAACGGATTGCTGAAAGGGAGTGCCCGAAAGCTCGACGGGAACCGTGAACTCGCGACGCTCTCCTGCGAAGTACTCGCCCAGCTCGGCGATGGCCTGCGCGAGGACCGCATCCGGAGCATTGGCCGCATTGCCACTAGTGCCATTCGCGCCACCGTAGCGAAGCGTGCCGTGCGCGGAGTTCTCATCGCCCTCGATACTCAGCCACGTGAGAGCGTGACCATTACTCTCCAGCTCGATACGCCCGAGGGGGCTGTCAATGGTGGCAAAAGTGAGCCCAGCGACAGGATTGGCCGCAGAAGTGGCGGCAACGGTGTGAAGTGTTTTCGTCATGAGTTCAATCTAAAGAAAAAACAGAGGGTATCACCAAGAATATTGGCGACACCCTCTGTTGGTGAAATGTGAATCTCTGTTGAGGAGAGGACCTACAGGAGGTTGGAACCCTCTGTGAGAACGCCATCCAGAATCTGACGGATTTCGGCGAACTCCTTGGGCCCAATGGTCAGCGGTGGTGCGAGCTGTACAACAGGGTCTCCGCGGTCATCTGCTCGGCAGTACAGTCCTGCTTCGTAGAGGGCCTTCGAGAGGAAGCCACGGAGCAAGCGCTCGGCCTCTTCGTCGTTGAAGGTTTCCTTGGTCTTCTTATCCTTGACGAGCTCGATGGCGAAGAAATATCCATCGCCACGAACGTCGCCGACGATGGGGATGCTCTTCAGCTTCTCGAGTTCGGCACGGAACAGGGGAGAGTTCGTGCGAACGTTCTCGTTGAGCTTCTCCTCCTCGAAGATGTTGAGGTTCTCCAGGGCCACGGCGGCCGACACGGGGTGACCCGCGAAGGTGTAACCGTGGGGGAAGGAGACGTGACCGTGTTTGAAGGGCTCGTAGACGCGGTCGCTAATGATCGTGGCACCAATGGGCGAGTAACCGCTGGTCATGGCCTTGGCACACGTGATCATGTCGGGCACGTAGTTGTACGTGTCGCACGCGAAGTAGTTTCCGATGCGCCCAAACGCACAGATTACTTCATCGCTCACGAGAAGCACGTCGTGCTTGTCGCAAATCTCGCGCACACGCTGGAAGTATCCGGGAGGGGGCGGGAAGGCTCCACCGGAGTTCTGCACGGGCTCGAGGAAGACGGCCGCAACGGTATCGGGGCCCTCGAACTCAATCATTTCTTCGATGCGGTTCGCTGCCCACTGGCCGAAGGCCTCGAGGTCATCGCCGTGCTCAGGAGCGCGGTAGAAGTTCGTGTTGGGAACGCGGAAACCACCGGGAACCAGAGGCTCAAACATCTGCTTCATGCCGGGAAGGCCCGTGATGGCCAAAGCGCCCTGAGGGGTGCCATGGTACGCAACCGCGCGGGAGATGACCTTCGTCTTCATGGGCTTGCCCATGAGCTTCCAGTACTGCTTGGCTAGCTTAAACGCTGTCTCAACAGCCTCGCCACCACCGGTGGAGAAGAAGACGCGGTTCAGGTCTCCGGGAGCCAAATCGGCAAGGCGGTCGGCCAGTTCAATGGCGGCCGGATGCGCGTACGACCAGATGGGGAAGAATGCGAGCTCTTCGGCCTGCTTGGCAGCAGCAGCAGCCAGGCGCTTGCGGCCGTGGCCAGCATTGACAACGAAGAGGCCAGAAAGGCCATCGATGTACTTCTTGCCGTGGGAGTCAAAGATGTGGTGACCCTCGCCCTTGACGATGACGGGAACACCATGCTCCTCCATGACCGACTGGCGCGCAAAGTGCATCCAGAGGTGATCTTTGGCCTTCTTCTGAAGGTCTGCGTTATCGAAACCCAGTGCGTTGACGCCGGAGTCACCGATACCGGGGGAGTCGTCGTGGGTGTCGGAGATGGGGTCCAACGCAACGGGAGCCGTTACGTGCGTATCGGCAACGACATGCTCACTCTGTGTGGCGTGCGTCTCGGTGGCCTTCTCGCCAGCTTTTGGTTTAAATAGAGCCATGTATATCGAGTCCTATCGCGTTCCCCAGTTATACAACTGTTTATGAAGCTTGAGATAGACGAACGTCTCGGTTGAGACGACGCCCTCAAGACTGCGGATCTCCGAGTTCAGAAGAGTAATAAGATCTTCATCTGACTCGCAGACAACTTCAGCCATGATGTCGAACGACCCGGCGGTAAGAACCACGTAGTCGACCGCGGGCATGGCAGCCAATTTGTCGGCAATGAGCCGGGTGTCGCCAGTGCAGCGAAGCCCAATCATGGCTTGACGGAAAAACCCCAACTGCATTGGATCGGTGACGGCAACAATTTGCATCACACCGGTGTCTGTCAGCTTCTGCACGCGTTGGCGCACGGCCGCTTCGGAGAGCCCGACGGCCTTGCCAATTTCGGCGTAGGAGCGCCGACCATCGGCCTGCAACTGCTCGATGATCGCCTTGGAGACGTCATCAAGGTGCACGGCAGCACGGGTCTTGGGATTCATATGTCGATTCTCGCAGTAGAAATGGTCCAAATCAAGTGAAACCGCACATTTTTGGAGATAAATCTACGAAATCAAGGGCATATTCCCCCGGACGCAGAGGAAGTGAGGTTCTAAGATAGGTAAAAACCAAGGAGCAGGGCACCCATGAGCATTCACGAACTGAAAAACTTTATCAACGGCGCCTACGTCGAATCAACAGGCGACGAGCGGCTAGAGATCATCGATCCCTCGACGGCTCAGGGGTATGCCAGTAGCCCTGTTTCCTCCGCGGTCGATGTCGCTGGTGCCTACGGTGCCGCGGCTACCGCGTTTGAGACATGGGGGGAATCAACCCCGAGCGAGCGTCAGCTAGCCCTGTTCCGCATCGCGGATGCGATGGAAGCCCGCGCAGAGGAGTTCGCTGACGTTGAATCTCGGGATACTGGAAAACCGCGCGACACGCTCGTCGAATACGAGATCATGCCGTCGGTTGACCAGATTCGTTTCTTTGCTGGCGCCGCCCGCAACCTCGAGGGCAAATCCGCCGGGGAGTATCTCAAAGATCACACCTCCATGATTCGCCGCGAGCCCATTGGGGTTATTGGGCAGGTGACGCCGTGGAACTACCCGCTGAACATGGCCGTGTGGAAGTTCGCCCCGGCGCTCGCCGCGGGAAACACGATTGTGTTGAAGCCCTCGGACACCACTCCCGCATCCACACTGTTGCTCGCGGAGGTTGCCGCCGAATTTTTGCCCGCGGGCGTTTTCAATGTCGTCACCGGTAACCGCGACACCGGTCGCGCGATGATCGAAAACAAGATTCCGTCGATGGTTGCCATCACCGGCAGTGTGCGCGCCGGCATGGAGGTTGCGAAGACGGCTGCTCTTGATCTCAAGCGCGTTCACCTTGAGCTCGGTGGCAAGGCTCCCGTCATCGTTTTTGATGACGCGGATGTCGCGCTCGCCGTCGAAGGCATTGTCGCTGCCGGCTTCTTTAACGCCGGCCAAGACTGCACGGCCGCCACGCGCCTGATCGTGCAAGAGGGTGTCTACGATGAGTTTCTTGCAGCCCTGGTCGCCTACGCTGCTGCCCACGCCATCACGGGGATGCCGTCAACCCCGGGCAACCTCTTCGGCCCGGTCAACAACGTGAACCAGCTCGCGCAGGTGACGGGCTTCATCGAGCGTCTTCCCGATAACGCCACCATTGAGCTCGGCGGTCATGCCATCGGTGACGCCGGTTACTTCCATGAGGCAACGATTGTGTCTGGATTGAAGCAAACGGATGAGGTCATCCAGAATGAAATTTTTGGACCAGTCATGACGGTGCAAAAGTTCACAACCGAAGCCGAGGCACTTCTGTGGGCCAACGATGTCGACTTTGCCCTCGCTTCTTCGGTGTGGACGCAGAACCACGGGCGCGCGATGCGCATGGCCAAGCGCCTGGACTTTGGGTGTGTGTGGATTAACACCCACATCCCGATTGTGGCCGAAATGCCGCACGGTGGTTTCAAGCACTCGGGGTACGGAAAGGATCTTTCCTCGTACGGATTTGAGGACTACACGCGTCTCAAACATGTAATGAGCTTCATCGGCGAGTAAATTTGTTGACATGGGTGGCAAACACGAGCGTGGCGAGGACACGGTGATTTCGGCGGAAGAAACGGTCATCGCCGAAGATCAAACCGTGATTTCTGTGGATGACACCATCATGACCGTTCCCGAGCCTGTTGCGAGCCCGGAACTCAGACGTCGCATCACGGATGGCGCGGCCGAGGCCCCTCACATTCCGCGCTCCACGGTGGTCTTTTTTCTGCGAACGGTGACGGGAGAACGGTATTCGCTTTCTACAGCTGTTGTCTTTGGACGGGCTCCGCGGGTCGCTCGGATACCGGGGGGCGACGTCGTGCAGTTGGTGAGTCTTCCCTCGCGGGAAGGGCGGGTGTCCACCACCCATGTCGAGCTACGCCAGATTGGCGGGGTGGTTGTCGTGACCGATCTGCGGTCAACAAATGGAACTCGTGTCACGTTAGCCAGCGGAGTGAGCCGCCAACTGGCTCCGGGAGATTCCATGGCCATAGGTGAGGGTGCCGTCGTCGACATTGGAGACGGTAATAGAATTGACGTCATGCGCGAGACCACTCGCGACGCCAGCAATGACATTGCTCGCTAGCTAACTTTGGAGCGTTCGTTGTGACTGCAATCGGTGCCAACTCGACCGGCTTCATCATCAAGGACCCCGCATCCGGTGCGCTCGTCACACTTTCGTGGGCCGCCGCGACAGAAGTCGGCAACCATCGGGCCGCGAATGAGGACAGCTTTAGTGTTGGTTCCCCCGTTTTTGCCGTTGCCGATGGCATGGGGGGGCACAGCGCCGGCGACGTGGCTAGTGACGCCGTGGTGCGTCGCCTCGCCGAGCTCGAGGCCCCTGGCTTTGCAACTCTTGACGCGTTAGAAGAGGCGTTGGCCAAATCCGTTAATGATCTGCGCGACACTCTCACGGAAGACCAGCGCGGAGCGGGAACTACCGTGACCGGGGTTGCCCTCATCCAGGAAGAAACCCAGCTGCAGTGGGCCGCCTTCAACATCGGGGACTCACGCGTTTACGCTCTGATCAACGATGACTTCTCGCAGGTGACAGTAGACCACTCCGTCGTTCAGCAACTCGTGGACGCCGGGCAAATTACCCGCGAGGAAGCCGACTACCACCCGCACTCCAACGTCATCACGCGGGCCGTCGGCATCGCCGAAGAACCTCTCCCCGACTACGTTTCGTTGCCGGTTGTCGCTGGAATGCGCCTACTCCTGTGCTCGGACGGGTTAACGAAGGAGCTCACCGACGTGGGAATCGAACACTTCATGCGAACGGCTGCCACAGCCGAAGACGCCGTGGCAGATTTGACGAAGGCGGCCCTGGCCAACAGCGGCCGGGACAACGTGACCGTCGTCATCATCGACGTCCTCGGTGTCAGCCAACCGACGGCTCAATAGCAGCCTATCCACAGGTCCTTGTGTGTACTCACGGGTTACTCGGGAAGACCTGCCTAAACTAGGAGGCATGGTGCGACGTCTACCCTCAAATCCACCTGTTTTGCCTGGATTTACCTTTGTTCGAGCCGTTGGCTCGGGCGGTTTTGCCGATGTTTTTTTGTACGAACAAAACTTGCCCCGCCGCCAGGTCGCCATCAAAGTCTTGCTGCCTGAGGTGGTGAACCCACGGGTGCGCAACATGTTCCAAGCCGAGGCGCAGTTGATGGCGCAGCTCAGCACGCATCCCGCCATTCTGACCGTCTTCGAGGCCAGCATCAGCTCCGATGGGCGCCCCTACTTGGTCACTGAGCTGTGTCCCACGGGGCTGGGGGATCGTTTTCGTAGCGAACGGATACCCGTGGCCGAAGTGCTTCGAACGGGCATTCGCGTCGCGGCAGCCCTTGAGACAGCTCACCGTGCCAACGTTCTGCACCGCGACATCAAACCCGGCAATATTTTGCTCACGGCCTACGGACATCCTGTGCTCAGCGACTTTGGGATCGCAGCATCGCTCGCCGCTGGTGACTCCTCCACGGCTGTCGGGCTCAGCGTGCCCTGGTCTGCTCCCGAAGTGATTCGCCAAGAAACCACGGGAACGATCGCCAGCGAGATCTTCTCCCTTGGGGCCACGGTATACTCACTTTTGGCCGGTCGCAGTCCCTTCGAAGTCGTCGGAAAAGAGAACTCCCCGGGGCACCTCGCCGGACGCATCCTGAAGGGAAAAATATCTCCTCTCGGTCGGCCCGATGTGCCGGCAAGTCTCGAGTCTTTGTTGGCCGCAACCATGAGTCGACGAACGGATGATCGACCCCACTCAGCCATGGAGTTTGCCAGGCAACTACAAGCCATTGAATCTGAGTTAGGGCTCGCTCAGACGCCCATCGACGTCGTCGGAGATGCGTGGAGCGGTGGTTTGGTGGGGCCGCCCGAGGACCGCACGGAGCTTTCCTCCCTCCTTACCGTTCCGACACCCTGGTGGCGACGCAAGAAGACCACCGTAGATCGCGTTTCCTCGCCATGATTCGCACGTGGGTGTCATCGTTATGGAACACAAAGAAATCCCGTCGGGCACTCGTTTCTTGGGTCGCGACTCTGGCCGTCGTGGGATTGGTCGTGGGGGGCGCCGTCGCCTCGACCGGGTATCAAGCGCAGCGTATTGAGCTCGGCGATGGCGCTGTCTGGGTGAGCAGCGGTGCCAAACTTGCTATCGGTCGGGCCAACACTCACATCAACGAACTCAACACGGTGCTCTCGACAGAGTCGGCGCGGGTGGATCTGATTCAAGACGGGGATAACGCCTTCGTCGTCAATGACACCAAACGAGCGCTGGAGAAGATCGACCAAGCTTCGGGGCAGATTTCCGACAGTATGCCACTTCCGCCGGCCGTTACTGTCGCTGTTTTGACGCCTACCACCATCGTGTTGCATGCTCCGACATCCGGCGATGTGTGGCTCGTTCCGCTGGCGAGCCTTGCCAGCTTTGACGCTTCCGGCCCCCCAGCTTTCTCGGTGGGAAAAAACTCCGTCCTCGCGGCGACAACGGAGGGGCTGATCGCGGCAGTGAGTGCGGAAAGCGGTCTGGTCACCACGTTTGATCTCCGCGCCGGTGGTGCCCCGAAGACTCTGCAATTG
>NZ_JACGWU010000004.1 GCF_014137865.1 Alpinimonas psychrophila
GTCACATCGGCGCGGGTCAAAATGTGAAGGCGTTCCAACTGATCACCGGCATCCCGAACGTAACGACGCACGGCCGAATCCGTCCATGCACCCTCGGTGTAGCCAAAGAAGCGAAGGTGCAACTCCACCAACCGCGCCGCATTGACGGTGGTTTCTTTATCGAAACGCAGTGCCTTCATGCGCTTCGCCACGAGCTTGGAGCCCACCAGGTCGTGGTGGTAAAAACTGACCACTCCTCCCGGTTCCAATTTGCGGGTTGCAGGCTTGCCAATGTCGTGCATCAGCGCGGCGATGCGCAAGGTGAGGTCTGGTTCCGCATCCGGATGCCGTGATTTTTCCAGCTCAATGGCCTGATCCAACACGGTCAACGTGTGCTCGAAGACATCTTTGTGGTGGTGGTGTTCATCGACTTCGAGTCTCAGTGCGGGAATTTCGGGAATGACCAGGTCGGCAACCCCCGTGCGACATAACAGTTGGATGCCCGCCCGCGGCGAGTCCGTCTTCAGCAACTTGCACAGCTCATCATTCACGCGCTCGGCAGAAATTTTGGCAATGGAGGCCGCCCGCTCGGCCATCGCCCACTCTGTTTCCTCGGTCAGCTCAAAGCCCAGCTGCGAGACGAAGCGCGCGGCTCTCATCATGCGCAGGGGATCTTCATCGAAGGAAATGGCGGGGGTCGACGGCGCTCGCAACCGGCGGGCAATGAGATCGTCAATTCCCCCGAAAGGATCCACGAGCACGAGTTGAGGAAGACGCACTGCCATGGCGTTGACCGTGAAGTCGCGGCGCGCCAAATCATCTTCGAGGCTCAAGCCAAAGGCCACCTCGGGTTTGCGAGTTTCTCCATCGTATTGGTCGACCCGATAGGTCGTAATTTCAACAGCTTCTCCCGCGATGCGGGCGCCGATGGTACCGAATTGCCGACCGATGTCCCAGTGGGTATCAGAAAGGGGAATGACGACGCCCAAAATTTCATCAGGCGTCGCGTTCGTCGTGAAGTCCAAATCGTTCACGATCCGGCCGAGAAAAGCATCCCGAACGGGGCCACCAACCAGGGCGAGTTCGAAGCCCGCCTGAGCAAAGGCAACCGAAAGCATTGAGACACTTGGCGTCTCGCTGAGACGGCGAAGCGAGTCGAGGGCAGTGGCGGCGCTGTGCATTCCTGAGATTCTACGCGGAGCCTCAAGCCCGGCAGGGCTCAAACGCCTAGAATTGCACTCATGTTGGCCGCCCCTGTGAGACGTGCCCGGCGCATGTTCGTGAGGCTCACCGTGGTCGCCGTTCTGGGCGCGGGCTTCTCACTTGCTCCCTCCGCGGCCTTAGTCCCCTCCGCTATTGCGGTGGAGAACGCCTCTGGCGAGGTAAGTGTCAGTATTTTTCCCACCTCGGGCGCGCCCGTGAGTGACAGTCAAGAAGTGGCCGTCACGGTGTCATTGGTCAACGATTCCCAGAAAGCGACGGCGGCCGGTCAGGTCGTTGTCACGACGGGTTCGGATCTTCTCGGTGACGCCGTCGCCCTGAACGACTGGCTCGCGAAGTCAGACGGCAAGAAAAAACCAGGGCAGTGGCTCGGCGTTTTGAACGCCCCAGCCCTGGCCGTGGGTGCCCACGCCGTGATCACGGCACGTCTGCCCCTCACCAATGCTTACTATGGAAGTTCTTGGGGTCCACGCGGTCTTGCCGCGGACCTGGAAGTGGGCGGAACAAGCGCCGGTACTGGGCGAGGAGTCCTCATTTGGGCCACCCCGGGAGCACCTCCTGCGGCCCACCTCGTCACGCTTCTTCCCGTCATTTCGCCACCCTCCGCCTCGGGGCTTCTTTCGTCCGAAGAACTCTCCGTGCTCACATCAGCCGAAGGTCTCCTCACAAGCCAGTTGGCCTTGGCTACCGGCCGGAACGTGACCCTTGCTGTCGATCCACGCATCATCGCCTCCATCGATGCTCTCGGCGAGAAGGCCCCCGCTGCTGCCCAGTCGTGGCTGGCTCGTCTCGCGGCCTTGCCGAACGAAAGTTTCGCCTTGGCCTACGCCGATGCCGACATTGCTCTGCAGGCACAGGCCGGCGCCACCGCCCTCGCAACGCCCGGCTTCGCCGACCAGCCCCAGCTTGTCGTCCCCGCTACGCCGAGCCCAACGGCAAGCCCCGTCCCCGACGCATCAGCGAACCCAAACGCAAGTCCCTCCGTACCCACGGCAGTGTGGTCCCCTATGCTCACCGGAATTGCCTGGCCAGCAGAAAATTCCATTGTCGCCACGGACCTGTCCGTTATTGCCCCCGTTCGTACGCAGTTCCTGGTGCTGTCCTCGTCCAACGTTGCGGCAGGCGCAAATTCCCCGGCGTTGACGTCCGTCGGGAGCCAGCGCACGCTCATCACAAATTTCGAATTGAGCCGTGCCCTGCAGGCCACTGGCTCGGCTGTAGACGACGTGCATTGGATGGCGAATGTCAGCCTCGCCTCGGCCTATCTCGCTACGACAGCTCTCAATCCCAACACCCAAGGTGATGCCATTGCAGCACTTTCCCGGGAGTCGTTGGGTGACGTCTCCGATGCAAGAATCGGGGAGGCTCTCGATCGGTTGAACGATCTCAGTTGGGTTGACGGCGGAACGCTGGGGAAGGTAATTTCATCGGCATCGGCTCCGAGCACCACGGTGGTTGACCAGCCCGAGAGCGAAGCTCGCGTCACAATAGCCCAGCGATTGTTGGAGAACCGCGACGCCCTCGCCCGTTTCTCCAGCGTTGTCGAAACCCCCGCTCTTGTCACAGACGCGTCAACGCGCCAGGAACTTGCACTGTTCTCCGTGGCCTGGACGTCTTCCAAAAGTTGGCCCCTCGCTGTCGACGCTCACCTTGCGCAAACCTCGAAAACGTTGAGTTCGATTCGCGTCGTGCCCAGCAGTGAAATTCAGATGGTCGGCGGCCAAGTCAACATTCCGATCACCATCGAAAATACGCTGACTGTTCCGGTGACCATCGTCGTTCACGCGACACCCTCCAATGGTCGAATCAGTGTGGACTCCGACGCGACCATCACGGTTCAGGGAGAAGCCCAGGCGAAAGCCTTAGTCCCCGTCAAAGCCCGCCTCAGCAATGGCAGTGTGGTGTTATCCGTTTCTTTGATTTCCCCGACCGGTGTGCCGATCGGAAGCTCCGTTACGCTCCCGGTCAACGTTCGCGCGGATTGGGAAAGTTGGGGCCTCGGCGGGTTAGGGGTTCTCTTCGCGGCATTACTCATCGCCGGTGTCGTGCGCACGGTCCGCAAGCGCCACGATGCTTCTGCCGCCGACGCTTTAGCCGCCGATGTGCGTGCCGGTACGCATGCGGATGTTCGTGGTTAGGGCGGCGGGTTCGCCCTCGATCGGGCGGTCGAGTTTTCTTTTGGGTTCGGGCACCGTAGTCTCGCGCGCGCTCGGGTTCGTGAAGACCATCATTTTGGCACAAACCCTGGGTGTCGTGGGGAGTGCCGGCGCTGACTCCTTCGCGGTGGCCAATCAACTTCCCAGTAGCATCTACGTGATTATTGCCGGGGGTGTACTGACCGCGACGTTAGTGCCGGCCATCGTGAAGTCTGCCCTTCATCGCGACGGCGGCATTGCATACATCAACAAGTTGATGACCATGGCCCTCGTGGTTCTGCTCGGCGTAACGCTGTTGGCAACCCTCGCGGCACCCTGGCTTGTGGCCCTTTTTGCGGGCTCCTGGTCCACCGAACAACTTGCTCTCGCCTCCGCCTTCGCGTACTGGTGTTTGCCGCAGATCTTCTTCTATGGCCTTTATACCGTTCTGGGCGAAGTTTTGAATGCCCGCGGATCCTTTGGTCCCTTCACGTGGGCGCCGGTTCTGAACAATGTCGTCGCACTTCTAGGCGTCATCGCCTTCATGGTCGTTTTTGGCGTTGACACCGGTGGGGAACGTTCGGTTACCGACTGGACGTCGTCCATGGTCAACCTTCTCGCCGGTACCGCCACCTTGGGCGTTGCGGCCCAGGCCCTCATCCTCATCGTTTTTTGGCGTCGACTCGGCCTCGGATTCCGCCCGGACTTCATCTGGAAGGGTGTCGGACTCCGAGAAACCGGGCGCGTTGCCGGCTGGACATTCGGCATCGTCTTGGTCACCCAATTGGGCGGCATTATCGAAACCAATGTTGTCTCTCAGGCCTCTGGTGTTGGGGCTTCCGTGTTCACGCTGGCAACGGCGTGGTTGATTTTCATGCTCCCGCACTCGATCATTGCGGTGTCCATGGGAACCGTCTATTTCACGCGGATGAGTGAGCACGCCGCGAGCAAAAAGATGGCGGAAGTCGAGGCCGATACCTCCGAAGCACTTCGCAATATTGGACTTCTCGTGGTTTGGGCCGCAGCCGGGTTGGCCTGCGTCGCTTACCCGGTTTCGACACTCTTTGCCGGGCAAGACTTTTTCGCTATCGCAAGTTTGGCAAGCCTCATCCAGATCTTGGTGATTGGTTTGCCGGCCTTCAGCGCTCTCTACGTTATTTTCCGGGTGTTTCTCGCGCTGGGCCGAGCTCGAGTGCTCTTTAACCTGACCCTCCTGCAGGTGGGTCTCTTCTGTGCTCTCGCTTTAGCTTCGTCTCTGTTACCCCTCGAGATGATTGCTCAAGGAGTGGCCGCCAGTCTCATCACCTCCGTCCTCGTGCAAGCTATCGTTTCCTACGCGCTTCTTCGCCGTCGCCTCAGCGGTCTCGATTCCCGTCGCCTGCGTGTGACCGGCCTTCGTTCCTACGTTGCTGGCGGTGTTGCAACCGTTGCCGGGGTGATTGCGGGCGCCGTTCTCGGGGCCTATTCTGAGGACGGCTTTGCTCTTGCCTCGGTCTTCGGAGCACTCATCGCGATGGTGTGCATCGGCCTCGTCGTCACGGTGGTCTACGCCCTGCTCCTCGGACTCTTTCGCACCTCCGAACTCGCTGCCGTCGTTCGCATGGTGCGCGTGAGAATTGGCCGCTAGTTCACTCCCCGCTAGATCCCCAAGGAATACACCGACCGTAGAATGTGTTTATCAACTTTGAGCCGTCACGCACGTCGTTTGTCGGCAACGCTAAGGAGCAGTTATGCGTCAAGTCATCATTATCGGGTCAGGTCCCGCGGGTTACACCGCTGCCATCTATGCTGCTCGCGCCAACTTTAAGCCCCTCCTCATCGCCAGCTCGGTTGAGGCCGGCGGAGAGCTCATGAACACCACCGATGTCGAAAATTTCCCCGGTTTCCCCGAGGGCATCATGGGGCCCGACCTCATGATCAAGATGCAGGAGCAGGCCGAGAAGTTTGGTGCCGAAATCTTACTGGATGACGTGACGAGCCTTGATCTTTCTGGCGAGGTAAAGAAGATTACGATCGGTAACGGTGACACCTTCGAAGCTCTCGCGGTGATTTTTGCCACCGGATCCGCGTACCGCAAGCTGGGCCTGCCCAATGAGGATCGCCTGTCAGGGCACGGTGTTTCGTGGTGTGCCACGTGCGACGGCTTCTTCTTCCGCCAGAAGACGGTGGCCATCGTCGGCGGCGGCGACTCAGCAATGGAGGAAGCCAACTTCCTCACCCGTTTCGCCGACAAGGTCTACGTCGTCCACCGCAAGGACAGTCTTCGGGCCTCAAAGATCATGCAAGATCGTGCCTTTGCGAATCCCAAGATTGAGTTTGTTTGGAATTCAGCCGTGGACGCCCTCCTGGGAGATGACGCCCTCACTGGCATCACCATCGAAGACACCGTCACGGGTGTTAAGCGCGATTTGCCCCTGGACGGGCTCTTTATCGCCATTGGAAATGATCCCCGGACCCACTTGATTCATGGCCAACTTGACCTCACCCCTGAGGGAACGATTGCCGTCAAGGGTCGCTCTTCCAAAACCAACCTCAGCGGTGTCTTTGCAGCCGGAGATGTCATCGATCCCACCTACCGCCAGGCAGTTACGGCTGCCGGTAGCGGAACGGTTGCTGCCCTTGACGCCGAACATTTTCTGTCAGCCCTTCCTGTCGCGGTACTCGCACAGGCCGAAATCCAGTAATTACAAAGAAACGAAGGAGATCCCCATGTCCACTGCACCAGCAGTGACCGATGCGACATTCGCAGCCCAGGTCCTCGCAAGTTCCAAGCCCGTTCTCGTTGACTTCTGGGCCGAATGGTGTGGCCCCTGCCGCGCCGTTGGACCCATTCTTGACCAGATCTTGCTCGAGAACGGCGACAAGATCGACATCGTCAAGCTCAACGTGGATGAAAACCCGCAGACGGCGGCTTTGTATCAGATCACCTCCATCCCCGCGATGAAGGTCTTCCAAAACGGTGAGGTCGTCAAGACCATCATCGGCGCCAAGCCCAAGCCCGCCATCGAGGCAGACTTGGCCGCGTTCATCGGCTAGTTCACGAAATCCGCACCCCACAAAAACCGCTTGGCCCTGTTGCCCGGCGGTTTTTGTGCGTGGATCCCCGTCATTTTGCGCGATAATTCAACACCGGGATTCATCCCCTGAGATGGCGGCAAGTAGCATGGCTCTGTGAGCGAAAATACTGAAGCCGGTCAGGCGATCAAGCTCGATCCTTGGTTTGGTCACTACGCCGACCGGGCGTCCGGCCTCAGCGCATCAGAAGTGCGCGCACTCTTTGCTGTCGCTTCACGGCCCGAAGTCGTTTCTCTCGCCGGGGGGATGCCTTTTGTGCGCGCCCTCCCCGAAGACCTCATTAATGGTGCTTTGTCGCGCGTCATGAGCGAACAGGGACCCACCGCTCTCCAATACGGTTCCGGCCAGGGCGTTCCGGCCCTGCGGGAGCAAATTCTCGAGATCATGGCGCTGGAGGGTATTTCTGCCAGTGTCGACGACATTGTGGTCACCACCGGAAGCCAGCAGGCTCTCGACCTCGTAACAAAGCTATTCATCAACCCCGGTGATGTCGTCTTGGCGGAGGCCCCCAGCTACGTGGGCGCCATTGGGGTCTTCCGTTCCTACCAGGCCCACATTGAACACGTCGACATGGATAACGACGGCCTCATTCCGGATGCGTTGCGGGCCGCCATCACACGCATGGGCGCCGAGGGTCGCACTATCAAATTCCTGTACACAATCCCTAACTTTCACAATCCCGCGGGAGTTACCCTCAGCGCAGAGCGACGTCCCGAAATCCTTCAGATTTGCCAGGACGCGGGAATTCTCGTGCTGGAAGACAATCCGTATGGGCTGCTCTCCTTTGATGAGGATGTGCCGCCGGCCATCCGCTCCCTGGATGAAGATGGTGTCATTTACTTAGGATCGTTCTCCAAGACCCTCGCGCCCGGTTTTCGGGTGGGCTGGGCCCTCGCGCCGCACGCAATCAAAGAGAAACTCGTTCTGGCGGCTGAATCGGCTATCTTGTGCCCCAGCTCCTTTAGCCAGCTTGTCATTAGTGAGTATTTGGCGTCGGCCGACTGGATGGGCCAAATTATCAGTTTTCGCGATGTCTATCGCGAGCGCCGAGACACGATGCTCACCTCCCTGGCCGAGCATCTACCCGAACTGTCGTGGACGGTGCCCAACGGTGGGTTCTACGTGTGGGTGACTCTGCCCGACGCCCTCGATTCGAAGGCCATGTTGCCCCGTGCCGTCACTGAACTCGTGGCCTACACGCCAGGGACGGCCTTCTACGCCGACGGCGGAGGTCGCCAGAACTTGCGGCTCTCGTTCTGTTATCCGACGCCCGAAAACATTCGCATCGGTATTCGCCGCCTTGCGACTGTCATCAACGGAGAACTCGACCTGTTGTCCACCTTTGCGGGCACGGGGTCACTCACGGCCTCCGCCGGTGAAGACAATGTAATTTCCCCTCCGCCCGACATGAGTTAGCCCACGAAAGGCTTTTTTCTATGAGCAATTCAGCGCCACTCACAATTACTGTGCTTGCCGGAGGAATCTCGCACGAGCGCGAAGTATCGCTTCGTTCGGGCCGCCGTGTCTCGGATGCCCTTCAGGGTTGCGGTCACAACGTGTCCCTCGCCGATCCCGATGCCTCCTTATTTTCCAACCTGATGGACTCGGCTCCTGATGTTGTCTGGCCAGCGCTCCACGGGTTCAGCGGTGAAGACGGTGCTCTCTTGGGGCTCCTCGAAGTCTCGGGCTACGCCTATGTCGGGCCCACGGCCGCTGCCGCGCGCTTGGCCTGGTCAAAACCCATTGCGAAGACCCTGGTGGCTCGTGCCGGTGTTGACACCCCCGAATCCATTACGTTGGCCCGTGAGGCCTTTAGGGAACTTGGGGCAGCCACCGTTCTCCAGCTCATCTCCGGAGCGCTAGGCCAGAGCCTCGTGGTCAAGCCGGCTTCCGGGGGGTCGGCGCAGGGTGTGACGATTGTCACCCGCGCCGACCAACTTCCTCGTGCCATGGTCGATGCCTACACGTACTCCGATGTCGCGCTCATCGAGAAGCATGTTGCCGGCGTTGAAGTATCGGTCACCGTCATCGACACCGGTGATGGCCCCCGGGCACTGCCGGCCGTGGAGATTGTTCCGCTCGACGGGGTTTACAGCTTTGAAGCCCGTTACAACGCGGGGGAGACGAACTTCTTCGTTCCCGCGCGCCTCTCCGATGCCGTATCCGCGCGCATCGCGGATGTCGCGGTGTCCGTGCACGAGACCCTGGGGCTGGACTACCTCTCGCGCATCGATCTCATCGTGGACGCGCTCGGCACGCCCTGGTTCCTCGAGGCCAATGCCCTTCCCGGCCTCACCGAGACGTCTTCGGCGCCGATCGCCATGGAGGCGGCCGGGTTTGAGTTGGGTGCGTTATACGAGACCCTTGCTCGGCGTGCCGTAGCCAATCGCGTTCGAAACTAGCCTCCGAAACTAACCTCCAAAGGGCTTTTCGCCGAGCTCCGTGAGAATTCGGTTGAGATCAGCAATAGTGGCAAATTCTATGCTGATCAGGCCTTTTTTAGCGCCGAGTGATACTTTTACGCGGGTGTCGAGGCGGTCACCGAGGTGTTCGGCAATCTCGTTGAGTTGACCTAGGCGGCCCCCCGCGGTGGCCTTGGCTTTAGCCTTCTTGGGTGTCTGCTGAGCCAGAGCCTCGGCTGCCCGAACGGAAAGCTCCTCGTTCACGATCCGGTCGGCGAGGCGCTGCATGGCCTCCGGGTCAACGGTAGCCAAAATCGCTCGAGCATGGCCCGCGCTTAGGACTCCGGCAGCAACGCGCAGCTGCACGGCCGGGGGAAGCTTGAGCAGACGCAATGTGTTGCTGATCTGTGGCCGCGAGCGGCCAATCCTCGTGGCGAGTTGCTCTTGCGTAATTCCAAAGTCTGCCAAAAGTTGCTGGTACGCCGAAGCCTCCTCGAGGGGATTCAGCTGGGAACGGTGGAGGTTCTCCAGCAGGGCATCGCGCAACATGTCTTCATCGGCGGTGTCCCGAATAATGACCGGGATGCTCTCCAGACCCACTTCCTTCGACGCACGCAATCGGCGCTCGCCCATGATGAGCTCATAGGTGTCTTGTCCCGGAATCTCCCGAACCACGATGGGTTGCAGAATTCCAATTTCGCGGATGCTGTGAACCAACTCCGCCAGGTCGTCCGCGTCAAAATCCTTCCGCGGCTGTTGCGGATTGGGGATGATTTTGTGCGGGGACACAAAAGCGAGGCGCGCGCCGGGAACCGGGACGAGCTCAGGTTCGCTCTGCGAAGAAGTTGCCGATGAGCTCGCTTTTATGGGGCCATTCGCATTGCCGGCGCCGGTCGGAACGGAGCCGAGCTGATCTGGGAAGAAGACGTCGACGGGACGCGACTTGCCTTCCTCCCCTACTGGCTGCGATGGAATCAACGCGCCAATACCGCGGCCAAGACCGGTTCTCTTTGGTGACGCCATTATTGGGCTCCTTGCTGCGCGTCGACGGCACCGCGTTGAGCAATCTCAACGGCGGCTTCGATATAGGAAATGGCCCCGACGGACGTGGGGTCGTAGCTCACAACGGTCTGACCGTAGCTTGGTGCCTCGGAAACGCGGACAGCGCGGGGTATCACGGAGGAAAGCACAAGCTCGGGAAAATGCGTGCGAACATCGTCGGCTACTTCATTAGCCAAGCGCGTCCGTGCGTCAAACATCGTCAATAAGATCGTCGAGACGCGGAGGTTGGGGTTGGTATTGGCCGAAACACGTTCGATCGTCTTCAGTAGCTGGCTCAGCCCCTCGAGGGCGTAATACTCGCATTGAATGGGGATCAAAACTTCACGAGCCGCCACAAAGGCGTTGAGGGTCAAGAGCCCGAGCGAGGGAGGGCAATCGATAAAGACGTAGTGGAACGGGGCCGAGGAATCCGTGAGTAACGTATGAATCGCTGCGCGCAGAACGAACTCTCGGCGCTCGGCATCCACCAGTTCGATCTCCGCACCGGCCAGATTGATGTTGCTTGGGGCACAGAAAATATCACCCTGTTCGGGACTGGCTTGAATAACGTCGCTGAGTTTGGCATCGCCGATCAGCACATCATAAATGCCCGGAACTCCCTCGTGATGATCGATGCCCAAGGCCGTGGATGCATTGCCTTGAGGATCAAGGTCAATCACCAGAACACGAGCCCCCAGCCGCGCCAACGCGGCAGCAAGGTTGACGGTCGTTGTCGTCTTGCCAACGCCCCCCTTTTGGTTAGAGACCGTCAGGATGCGTGTAAAGGCAGGTAACGGGGGTGCTACATCCGCTAAAATCTTGCGGCGGCTCGTCAAATTCGCCAACTCCCGCGCCAACGGAGAATCGTTTGCGTTCGAGACTCCCGCAAGGGAATTTTCCGAATGTTTCACGTGAAACCTTTGCTTAAGTCTGGAGGCGGATGGGCAACTGCTGGCTAGTTAACTGTAGCCCTCACGACGCGCGTCACTTCGGCCAATAAGCCCTCGCCCAACGTAAGAACTTCCAGGTTTTGGAGGCGGTAGGTCCTAATTTGCTTTGCTGCCGATTCAATTTCCACCTCGGCGCTCTTTCCCTTCATGACCACGATTTCTCCCCCGGAGCGCACCAAGGGAACAGTCAGCGGAATCAGTTTTTTCAGCGCGCTCACGGCGCGTGCTGTCACCTGGTCGAAGCCTTCGCCGATGCGAACATCTTCGGCGCGTTCCCGCAGGACCGTCGTGTTTCTCAAACCCAACTCAGCGATTTGGTTGTTGAGCCACGCGACGCGACGCTCCATGGGTTCAATCAACACGAGTTCCACGTCGGGCCTGGCAATAGCGAGCACGAGACCCGGTAGGCCGGCCCCGCTTCCAACATCCCCCACGACACCGTCGGTCATGAGCAGGGGCGCCATGACGGCGCAATTCAAGATGTGACGGGTCCACAAACGTGGAAGTTCCAGCGGCCCAATGAGGCCGAGTTCTTCGCCGAACTGAGCCAGGTTCGCCGTAAATTTGCGGGCCACGGCCACGTTTTCGCCGAAGATGAGCTCGGCAACAGCCGGCTCCGTTTCATAAACCGTGGTCAATGTTTCACGTGAAACTATTTGCCGGCAGTGATGACGGTGTGACGATCCTTGCCTTCACCGCTGGAGTTCGAG
Source organism: Alpinimonas psychrophila (assembly GCF_014137865.1). Taxonomy (GTDB): domain Bacteria; phylum Actinomycetota; class Actinomycetes; order Actinomycetales; family Microbacteriaceae; genus Alpinimonas; species Alpinimonas psychrophila. Next base: position 11,514 of record NZ_JACGWU010000004.1, read on the forward strand.
ACGAAACCGCGCTCGGACACAAGATCGTGCACAAGTTTGCGTTCGTAGGAGCTCATGGATGGGAGCGCTGCCGAAGCCGAACCGCCGGTGATCCGAGAAATAGCGGCGTCTACGAGCGCGGAAAGTTCTTTTTCGCGAGCTTGGCGTGAGCCTCCGACATCGAGAATTAGCCGAGAGAATTCTCCAGTTTTGTTCTGCACGGCGAGACGAGTGAGTTCCTGCAGGGCCGCGACGGCATCCGGGGCGGATAGACCGCGAAGGTTTCCCTCATCCGTTGCCGTAACCGAAACGTAGGCCCGGCCGTTGCGAGCATCAATATCGAGATCGCCATCAAGGTCGCAGATGTCAAGGAGTTCCTCGATGTAGTCTGCCGCCACATCACCCTCGTGCTCGAGTTCGTTTACCGCGGGGGTCTCCCCCTCGGCTGCCTGGGCTGTTTCGGCCACATCAACAGCGGGAAGGGCGGGGGTTGCGGTTTCTGTTACATCGGTCACTGTGGGCTCTTCTTTCCGGGCTTCTTCTTAGATCTATTCTTTCCCAGAGGCTGCTGACGCTGCGTGGGCTTGGGTTCGGGTTCGGGTTCGTTAGCGTCCGGTGTGCCGTCCGCAAGTTGCGCGATGCCCTTGCGAGCGAGGCGCTCCTCACGTGCTTTGGCTGCTTGGCTTCCCGGAGTTGGCATATTACGAATAACAATGAACTGCTGCCCCATGGTCCAGAAGTTGGAAACCAACCAGTAGAACATCACGCCCAGGGGGAAGGTGAAACCGGAGAAAGCAAACACAAGGGGGAGAAGGTACAGGAGGATGCGTTGCTGGCGGAACGTGGGGCTGGCCTTGGTCTCCTCAGACATGTTCTTGGAAACGATCTGAAGTTGCGTAATGAACTGCGACCCCGTCATCAGAATGACCATCACGACAGCGATGATCATGACAGAGACCTGCTGAGGTACCGCATTGGCGGCGCTCGAGAAGCTGCTGTGCAGGGGAGCGATCCCAAATAATGAGGCCCCACCGAACTGGGCAGCCAATTCCGAACTGAGGGGTCCAACGCCCGCCTTGCTGTTCTGGGCCTCGTTCAGTACCGAGAACAAGCCGAAGAAAATTGGCATTTGGAGCAAGAGAGGAAGACAGCTGCTTAGCGGGTTACTTCCCGTGCGTTTGTAAAGCTCCATTGTCTCGCGGGACATGGCTTCACGGGAGAACTGATCCCGTTTTCCTTTGTACTTATCTTGGATCTTCTTGAGTTGCGGCGCGATCTCGAGCATCTTGCGCTGGCTCTTGATTTGCTTGACGAAAACAGGAATGAGAGCGGCGCGGACAACAATAACGAGACCAACGATCGCCAAGACCCACGTCGCTCCCGCCGTTGGGTCCATGCCAATAGAGGTCCACACCCAGTGGAAGAAGACAAGAATGAGCTCAATCGCCCATTTAATGGGCCACAGAATTGTGCCGATAATATCCATAGTTTTGAGCCTTACGCCCTTCCGTCACTGTTCATCACGACAAAACCGAACGTCGTGACGCGAAATCTTTGATGTCGTACAGGTGGAACATCGTCCACCCCACCGCGTGCCCACGGGTGACATCTTCCTAGCCTACGCAACGTCAGCGCCGAACCGAGGACGAGACCCCGCTGCTGAATGGCCTGCAAACCAAAGTGTGAGCATGACGGGTAATAGCGGCAGACATCCCCATAGAGCGGTGAGATGAGCATTCGATATGCCCGAAGGAGGAGAACCGCAATATTGCGCGGGAGGAGGTAGAGAAAAACGGCACTCTTAGTGATGGTCGGGCTCACGGTGCCGTCACCCCCAACAATGTTCGAACTTCGGTACGGAGCTGATCCCAACTTGCATCAGCGGAACCGGGAAGAGCGCGGATAACAACGTCGCCCACGGGTTCGGTCATCAATTCGCGGGCGATTTCTCGTAGCCGCCTCCGCACCCGATTTCTTGTTGGCGCATTTCCCACTGCCTTTGACGAGACAATGCCAAAGCGTGTTCCTCGATCGGACGGCACGGAAACAGGGGAGTTGTCCTCTTGGGAAACGAGGAGGCTGTGGCACACCACGAACTTTCCTGCTTTACGTCGCCCGCGACGAGCCACCCGGGTGAAGTCACGCGGGTGAGTGAGGCGGTGTGCCCGATCGAGCACGTGCGGAACTAAGCGGAGAGTTCGATGCGACCCTTGCGACGGCGAGCACCCAAAATGGCGCGGCCGGCACGGGTACGCATGCGCAGACGAAAGCCGTGCACCTTGGCGCGACGACGGTTATTGGGTTGGAACGTTCGCTTGCTCATAAGTCAATCTCCAGGAAAACTGATGTCGCGTGCCCCACTAAAGGTCACAAAACAAAGGGATGCACACATGGCATCAACCGATTAAATCTAAGGGGTCACAGGGCCTGCGTCAAACCGAGTGACGTGAACCACGCGATTATGGTGAGAAATCTGCTGATTTGGAATGAGCGACACGCCCGAATGAAAAAAATTGAGTTGCTGATATTCACAGCTTTCGCTAACGTCTATAAAAGTTATCCCCAGCCCGTGCACGCCTGCAACAAGGAATTTTCACGCGGCCCCCACACCTTTCGGTGGATAACTTTTATTCAGATTTAGGGTAGGCATATTTCATGGAAGACGACGACCTTCGGTTAACCTGGTCCAAAATTTTGACGGCTCTTACTCAGGATCCAGGAGTGACCGCCCCCCTCTACGGTTTCGCAAGTCTCATTGAGCCCAAGGGCATCATGGCCGGAACAATCTATCTTGAGGTTCCCAACGATTTCACGCGGAGCATGATTGAGCAGCGCTTGCGCACGCCGCTCCTGATCGCTATCGGTCTCTTAGGAATCGACGCCAAAATTACGACCTTCGCCATCGTGGTGAACCCTGATCTCGGTGCTCCGTCAGCACCCGATGAACTTGCTCTGGAGGCGGAGCCGGAAAATCGTAATCCGCCCACGGCACCAACGATCATGGCTGCATCCCCAGAAACAGAATCCCGCCTTAATCCCAAATATAACTTCGACAGCTTCGTGATTGGGTCTTCCAATCGCTTTGCTCACGCTGCCGCTGTTGCCGTGGCAGAAGCTCCCGCTAAGGCGTACAACCCGCTCTTCATCTATGGTGATTCAGGATTGGGAAAGACGCACCTCCTGCACGCCATCGGCCACTATGCCCAAAGTCTGTATCCCACCATTCGCGTGCGCTACGTGAGTTCTGAGGAATTCACGAACGATTTCATCAACTCCATTGCCAATAACCGCGGTGCTGCATTTCAATCGCGCTACCGCAATATTGACATTTTGTTAATTGATGACATTCAGTTTTTGCAGGGTAAAGCAGAAACCCAAGAAGCGTTCTTTCACACCTTCAACACGCTTCACGATCACAACAAACAAGTTGTCATTACGAGCGATTTGCCTCCAAAGCACTTGACGGGCTTCGAGGACCGCATGCGGACCCGCTTTGAATGGGGGCTCATTACCGATGTCCATACCCCCGACCTTGAAACCCGTATCGCCATTCTTCGCAAGAAAGCCGAACGAGAAAAACTGACAGCCTCGGACGATATTTTGGAATTCATTGCCTCCAAGGTGACGAGCAATATCCGTGAACTTGAGGGAACCCTGATTCGGGTCACGGCCTTTGCAACTCTCAATCGCGAGCCGATAAATCTTTCCCTGGTCCAAACAGTCTTGAAGGACCTCATCACTCTCGACGAGGACAACATCATCGCTCCGGTCGACATCATCAATAACACCGCGGACTATTTTCGCTTGGGAATTGATGAGCTCACGGGTACCTCGCGGGCACAAGCGATTGCCACGGCTCGGCAAATTGCGATGTATCTCTGTAGAGAAATGACAAATCTTTCGTTGCCAAAAATTGGGCAGCTTTTCGGTGGGCGCGATCACACAACCGTCATGCACGCGTGTAAGAAAATTGCCGAGCTCATGAAGGAACGTCGTTCCATTTACAACCAAGTAACAGAACTTACGACGCGAATAAAGCAAGGAACCGCCTACGCTCACAATGGCATCCACTAGGACTAAAGCCCTTAGTTGTGCACCTGTGGATAATCATGTGGATAAAAAGCAAACACGCCGGTCCGGGTTGTGAAGAACTTCGCAAATGTTGTGCGTAACACGCTGGACAGGCATCGACAGTTCAATGAACATAACGAAGTTTGAACCCCCTCACCCACAACTTACAAATCTGTAGTTCCCTGTAGCCAACAGGAAAGTTACAAAGTTATCCACAGTATCCACAGTGGTTAATAAGAATAAAGAGTTAATTATTAAAGAGATGACATGAGGATGACATTTACTCCGGAGGCTCCCGCGCCCCAGTGGATGCCGACCAACACCGATAGCATGAAGCTCACCCCTCAGCGGGAGAAAAACAGGAGGTTAAGACAGTGAAGTTCCAGGTCAACAGAGATGTTCTCAGTGAAGCTGTCTCTTTCGCAGTAAAGCTCCTTCCCGCCCGAACCACTTTGCCGATCCTGAGTGGTGTCCTTATTGAGGCCACGAGTGAAGGTCTTGTGCTTTCCTCGTTTGACTATGAGGTTTCTACTCAAACAAAAATCAGCGCGACTATTGAAAGTGAAGGTCGAGCACTCGTTTCGGGCCGACTCTTGTCAGAAATCGCCAATAGGCTCCCCAATGCGCCCGTCACATTTGAGACGATTGATTCACGGATTCACGTTCGCTGTGGACAGGCCAATTTCACGCTCCTCTCCATGCCGGTCGATGAATATCCCACAATTCCGCAGGTTGAGGGTGAAACCGGTGTTATACCCGCCGAAGACTTTGCTGCCGCTGTTGCTCAAGTGGCCGTAGCCGCCTCACGCGACGATGTCACCCCCGTCATTACCGGGGTTCAACTTGAAATCTCGGGCACGAATCTTTCCATGATTGCCACCGATCGCTATCGTGTTGCCATTCGTGATATTCCTTGGGAATCACGCAACGGCGACGGCGATATTGCTGCTCTCGTCCCCGCTAGAACAATTCAAGAAATTGGCAAGACATTTGGTCACGGCGGCAATATTTCAATTTCGATCACGAGTAAAGATGACCGCGAGCTAATTGCGTTCACCGCCGACAACAAAACGGTGACGTCACTTCTCATCAAGGGGAATTTCCCCCCGGTCAAGCGGCTCTTTCCAGAAACCGTCGAGAACTACGCGGTCGTTAGTACGAGTGATCTCATTGAAGCTACGAGACGCGTTAAATTGGTGGTCGAGCGTGAGGCTGCTCTCCGTTTCACCTTTGAAAACAACTCGCTCACACTGGAGGCTATCGGCGGCGAACAGGCACAAGCATCCGAGACGATTGATGCTGCCATTACTGGTCCTGCCCAGGTCGTCGTTTCTTTGAAGCCAGATTTTCTACTGGATGGTTTGGGCGCGGTCCATTCTGAATTCACGCGGATCGCTTTTACATCGGTAGATAATCCTGGCAAGCCAGGACCCGTTCTGATTACGAGTCAGACATCGAAAGAAAGCAACTCTGAGAATCCTTATCGTTACCTTCTGCAGCCGAACCTGCTGTTGCGTTAGTGCATTAGTTCCCTCACGCTGAGAGTTTTTACATGCGAGTGAGTTCGATTAGTCTTCGAGATTTTCGCAACTATGCCGAAGCAGATATTACTATCGAACAAGGATGCGTTGTTCTGGTGGGGTCCAACGGTCAAGGAAAAACGAACCTGATCGAAGCCATTAACTTTTTGGCCACTTTGGGGTCTCACCGCTCCAGCACGGAAAGCGCGATGATTCGAACTGGGGAAGACGCCGCGATAATTCGCGTGCACCTGGCGCACGATGACCGGCAAATTCTCTTGGAAGCGCAGTTGAACCGTGAGGGCCCTAATAAAGCGCAGTTCAACCGTTCGACGGCCCGGTTGCGTGATTTTCCCCGCTACATTGCGACCGTTCTATTTGCCCCCGAAGACCTTCTCCTGATTCGGGGAGACCCGGCTAGCCGAAGACGTTTTCTGGATGAACTCATCGTCACGCGGACCCCACGGTTATCCTCAATTCTGAGTGACTACGAGCGCGCTCTCAAACAACGAAACACTCTCCTCAAAACTGCCAGGTTCTCCGAAGCCTCTGTGGGAAAATTGTCAACCCTAGATATTTGGGACGATCGGTTGGCGACACTCGGTTCAGAAATTATGGTCGAGCGGCAACGGCTCGTTCGCGATTTGGCCGGGCCTGTTGCCGCTGCGTACGAGTCCATTGCTGGCGCGGACCATCATCCGGAATTGTTAATGAAAGAAAGCGTTCTACTCCCACTCGGTGACTCAACTATTGACCAGACAACGCAGGCGTTTCTTGCGGTTCTCAATTCGAACCGCGCTACAGAGGTCGAGCGCGGAATGACACTCTATGGCCCCCACCGTGATGATGTTGAGTTCTCCCTCAACTCGTTGCCTACAAAAGGCTATGCCAGCCATGGTGAAACCTGGTCGTTTGCACTGTCCCTTCGCCTCGGTGCGGCTCGGCTCCTCCGCGCCGAATCTGTGCTCGGGGACCCCATTCTGATTTTGGATGACGTCTTCGCAGAGCTCGACGCGTCGCGTCGCGAGCGCCTTGCGAGCGCGGTCAGTGATTTTGAGCAAATATTCATCACAGCGGCTGTTGTGGAGGACGTGCCGGCGGCCCTCCTCCAGCACGTCTTCAGAGTTGAGCGCGGAACGATTGCTCGGGCATTGAAATGACCGACGAAGAAACGCCAGAGATGTTTCACGTGAAACAATCCGCGGAAGCAAACGAATCTTCGTCAATGTATGAGCGCCTCAAATCGAAGGCGACGGGGGTCCCATTTAAATCACGCCGGAAAGGTGGCCCCCGGCAATACCGCAACATGGACGCGCCTGGAGAAGCACCATTTACTCCGGGCCGAGATCCTCGCGGGTTGGGATCTGTACTCGAGAATCTCACCGCAGATCTTGGGTGGAGTTCGACACTGGCCAAGTCTCAACTGATTATTTCGTGGGCGGATGTTGTCGGCCCCGACATTGCGGCGCGCACAAATCCAGTGGCTATTGAGGACAATACGCTCACGGTTGCGTGTGAATCGACAGCGTGGGCAACACAGCTCAGGCTCATGAGTTCGGAGATTCTGACAAAAATCCTGCAAAAATTCCCCGAGGCTGACGTCACAGGGATTCGCTTTCAGGGGCCTAACGCACCCTCCTGGAAAAGGGGTCCCAGATCAATTCCAGGGCGCGGCCCTCGCGATACTTACGGGTAGGAACGCAAAACAGGTCACCGGGCCATAAAAAACGTCTCACGCGGCCGTTTATCCCCCACCTGGGGCCTTCCACTTGGTAGACTGAAGGGTCATCAAGTGACGGATATGGAGCCACCGATACATATGTCAGCTGAGTCTGAGAAGGCCACTTCCGAAAGCGAATATGGCGCAAGCAATATTCAAGTTCTTGAAGGCCTAGAAGCCGTTCGCAAGCGCCCCGGAATGTATATCGGGTCCACCGGCCCCCGCGGTCTCCACCACCTTGTTTCTGAGATTGTTGATAACTCCGTAGACGAGGCTTTGGCCGGTCACTGTGACAACATTCAAATTTTCATGCGTGCCGACGGCGGTATCCGTGTAATCGACAACGGGCGCGGTATTCCTGTAGACGAGCATCCCGTCGAAAAAAAGTCCACGGTAGAAGTCGTCTTAACAATCCTGCACGCCGGTGGAAAATTTGGCGGCGGCGGCTACGCGGTGTCGGGTGGTCTCCACGGTGTCGGTAGTTCTGTCGTAAACGCGTTGTCGCGTGACCTCGATGTCGAGGTTCATCGTCAAGGGTTCGTCTGGACTCAGCACTACCAAAATGGCGTGCCGGATGCCCCCCTGGCGCAGGGTGCTCCCTCCAATCTTTCGGGAACGACGATCACGTTTTGGCCGAGCCCGGACATCTTCGAAACGGTGGAGTTCGACTACGAGACCCTTCGCGCGCGTTTCCAGCAGATGGCCTTCCTTAATAAAGGGTTGCGCCTCACCTTGACCGACGAGCGTGAAACCGATGAAGAAGGCAACCACACAGTTGTCTCGTACATGTATGAACACGGTCTTGTTGACTATGTTCAGTATTTGAACGACATCAAGAAGAACGACGTCGTTCACCCCGAGATTATTTCGTTTGAGTCCGAAGATCCAGATAAGACAATGGCCCTCGAAGTGGCGATGCAGTGGACGACCGCTTATTCCGAGAGCGTGCACACGTATGCGAACACGATCAACACGCATGAGGGCGGAACCCACGAAGAGGGCTTTCGTGCCGCGCTCACCACACTCATCAACAAGTACGCTCGCGAGAAGGGCATCCTGAAGGAAAAGGATGAAAACCTCTCGGGTGACGATGTTCGTGAGGGCTTGACGGCCGTTATCTCCATCAAACTTGCCGAACCTCAGTTCGAGGGCCAGACCAAGACGAAACTGGGTAACACCGAAGCCAAAGCATTTGTTCAGCGTATTGCGACCGATCACCTCAATGATTGGTTCGGGCGCAACCCTGTTCAGGCAAAAGAAGTCATCCGCCGCGCGCTCCTGTCGGCATCCGCTCGCATGGCAGCTCGAAAGGCCCGTGAGACTGCTCGCCGCAAGGGTCTGCTTGAGGGTGGCGGAATGCCTGGCAAGCTCAAGGACTGTCAGAGCAAAGACCCCCGACTCTCCGAGATTTTCATCGTCGAGGGTGACTCCGCCGGTGGTTCTGCTGTGCAGGGTCGCGACCCCGAGACCCAAGCCATCTTGCCCCTCCGTGGCAAAATTCTCAACGTCGAAAAGGCACGTCTTGACCGCGCCCTCGGCAACAACGAGGTTCAGGCCATGATCACCGCTTTCGGTGGTGGTATTGGTGAAGAGTTCAACGGCGACAAGGTTCGGTACCACAAAATTGTTTTGATGGCGGATGCCGATGTCGATGGCCAGCACATCACGACCTTGTTGCTGACCCTGCTTTTCCGTTTTATGCGACCCCTCGTGGATCTGGGTTACGTCTACTTGGCGCAGCCACCGTTGTACCGCTTGAAATGGTCGAACGCCGCTCATCAATATGTCTACAGCGACGAAGAACGCGACGTCATGTTGGTTGAAGGCCAGGCCAACGGCAAGAAGATTCCTCGTGACAATGGAATCCAGCGTTACAAGGGCCTCGGTGAGATGGACTACCGCGAACTGTGGGACACCACGATGAACCCCGAAACTCGGACCCTGTTGCAAGTGACCCTGGCAGATGCCGCTGCCGCCGATGAAACTTTTTCTACCCTGATGGGGGAAGACGTCGAATCACGACGTAACTTCATCCAACAGAACGCGAAGGACGTGCGTTTCCTTGACATCTAGCATCGATAAGACGACAACAACCGACGAGAACGGAGGCAACCGCGTTCAGCAGGTTGACCTCAAGCTGGAGATGCAGCGCTCCTATCTCGACTATGCGATGAGCGTTATCGTCGGGCGTGCGCTTCCCGACGTGCGTGATGGGCTGAAGCCCGTTCATCGCCGCGTGATCTACGCAATGTATGACGGCGGCTACCGCCCGGACAAAGCATTCTCGAAGTGCGCCCGCGTGGTCGGCGACGTCATGGGACAGTTCCACCCCCATGGTGACAGCGCGATTTACGATGCGCTTGTTCGATTGGTTCAGCCTTGGAGCCTGCGTTACCCGTTGGCTCTCGGCCAGGGCAACTTCGGCTCTCCTGGTAACGACTCCGCCGCGGCTCCCCGGTACACCGAGACCAAGATGGCCCCTCTGGCCCTTGAGATGGTGCGCGACATTGACGAAGACACCGTCGACTTCCAAGACAACTATGACGGTCGCACGCAAGAGCCCGCTATTTTGCCCGCGCGTTTTCCCAATCTCTTGGTTAATGGATCCGTTGGTATCGCCGTTGGTATGGCCACGAATATACCTCCGCACAATCTTCGTGAGGTTGCCGCTGGCGCTCTGTGGGCGCTCGCCAACCCGGACGCCACCCGCGAGGAGCTTCTCGAAGCTCTCATCGCACGCATCAAGGGGCCCGACTTCCCTACCGGCGCCCAGATTCTTGGGATCAAAGGAATTCAAGACGCGTACCGCACGGGCCGTGGTTCCATCACGATGCGCGCCGTGGTTTCGGTAGAAGAGATTCAGAACCGCAACTGCTTGGTTATCACCGAGCTTCCGTACCAGGTCAACCCCGACAACTTAGCCATCAAGATTGCCGATCTCGTCAAGGATCAGAAGATCACGGGCATCGCCGATATCCGCGATGAAACCAGTGGTCGAACCGGTCAGCGTCTCGTCATCGTGCTCAAGCGCGATGCGGTTGCCAAGGTTGTTCTCAACAACCTCTACAAGCACACGCAGTTGCAAGAAAACTTTGGCGCGAACATGCTCGCCATCGTCGACGGCATCCCTCGTACCCTGGCCCTCGATGGATTCATCACCCACTGGATCAATCACCAGATCGATGTCATTGTTCGCCGCACGCAGTTCCGGCTGCGCAAGGCAGAGGAGCGTGCCCACATCTTGCGGGCCTACCTCGCGGCTCTGTCGGCTCTGGATGAGGTCATTGCGTTGATTCGCGCGAGCAACTCGGTTGAGGACGCTCGTGATGGATTGATTGGCCTCCTCAAGATTGATGAGCTTCAGGCGCGCGCAATTCTCGAATTGCAGCTGCGTCGTTTGGCGGCTCTTGAGACTCAAAAGATTATGGACGAGGCCGCCGAGATTGAAGGCCAGATTGCGGTGTTCAACGCCATTCTGGCTGACCCCGCTCGCCAGCGCACCATTGTGACCGAAGAGCTCACCGACATTGTGGATCGGTACGGCGACGACCGTCGTTCAGAGATTATGTTTGGATTCGACGGCGACATGAGCGTGGAAGATCTCATCCCTGAAGAAGAGATGGTCATCACGGTTACCCGTGGGGGTTACGTAAAACGTACTCGAAGCGATAACTACCGCAGTCAGCATCGTGGCGGCAAGGGTGTCAAGGGCGCTCAGCTGCGGGCCGATGACGTCGTGGAGCACTTCTTCGTTACCACCACGCATCACTGGCTTCTCTTCTTCACCAATACCGGTCGCGTTTATCGTGCCAAGGCGTATGAAGTGCAAGAAGCCGGACGGGACGCCAAGGGGCAACACGTTGCCAATCTCTTGGCGCTCGCTCCCGATGAACAAATCACCCAGATTCTTGATATTCGCGATTACGAGGCCGCCCAGTACTTGGCCTTAGCCACCCGCGATGGTCTCATCAAGAAGACGGCGCTCACGGAATACGACACCAACCGTTCCGGTGGCATCATTGCCATCAAGCTACGGGAGGGCGACGAGCTCGTGTCCTCATTGCTCGTGAACGATGATTCTGACCTCCTCCTGGTGTCACGCAAGGGAATGAGTATCCGCTTTACAGCCACAGATGAGGCCTTGCGGCCCATGGGCCGTTCAACATCCGGTGTTATCGGTATGCACTTCCGGGGCGAAGATACGCTGTTGGATGCATCGGTGGTCACCAATGATGGCTACGTGTTCGTAGTGACGGAGGGCGGCTACGCTAAGCGCACCTCGGTCGATCAGTACCGCACGCAAAACCGCGGTGGTCTGGGCATCAAGGTTGCCAAGCTCAGCGACGACCGCGGAGATCTCGTGGGCGCTCTCATCGTGGATGATGATGATGAAGTTCTTGTCGTTCTCGAGTCGGGCAAGGTCGTGAGGTCGTCGATCGCTGAGGTTCCCGCCAAGGGTCGCGACACGATGGGCGTTGTCTTTGCGCGTTTCGCCGAGGAAGACCGGATTCTGGCCATTGCTAAGAACTCTGAACGCAACCTCGTTGATCTCGACGAGGATGACCCCGGGACGGGAGATGCTCTCGAGGGTCAAGACGAAGCGGCCATCGATTCTGTCAGCCCGGTCGCGGCCGATCTGGACAACGACGTAGTCGAGGATAATGAAGCCGTAAGCACAGGGGAAGAAGATGCTGATGAGTAACACCTTGAAGAGGCTTTCGAGCAAGATCCCCAAGCCGAGTAAAGGGCCTGAGCTGAAGCAGGTTCGTCTGAAGCTGGTCTACATCGACTTTCTTTCGGCCTTGAAGCTCTCTTTCTTGCTCGGCTTGGCCCAGGCCATCGTCGTCATTGTGGCGTCCTTCTTGCTGTACATGGTTTTTGTCCAGACAGGAATTTTCGACCGAGCAAACACCGTGGCCGGTCAAGTTCTGGGAGGTCAACAATTCAATATTAAAGACGTGATTTCGGTCGGGTCAGTTCTTGGATTCTCGACCTTGGTTGCCGGCATCAATCTCGTGATCATCACTGTTCTCGGGGCTGTCTGCGCCATTATTTACAATATGTCGGCCAAAATCGTGGGCGGTTTGTCTGTAGGTTTCACAAACCAATAGCGACTCGATTTAGACAAACGCCGGAACTCCGGTAGTCTCATCCTTGGTCAAAAAAGGGGCTATAGCTCAGGTGGTTAGAGCGCTTCACTGATAATGAAGAGGTCCCAGGTTCAAGTCCTGGTAGCCCCACAAGTTTCTCGTCTGAGATACTTAACTGCACTACGGGGCCTTAGCTCAATTGGTAGAGCGCCTGCTTTGCAAGCAGGAGGTCAGGAGTTCGATTCTCCTAGGCTCCACGGTTAGTTCCATTGCACTCAACACCCGCCAGAAATGGCGGGTGTTTTGTTTTTGCCAGACCCTCGGATGACCGACGTTGTCGTAAACCTGTAACCCACATGTAATGCGTTACCGGGCGATTAGCTCGTCCATAGTGCGAGTATTGCTATATGACCGATTCCCTACCTTATGTATTCGTTCACGGGCTCTTCGGTTCGTTCTGTGAAGATGAAACATTCGCCCAACTACAAGGGCCAGCAACCGCCCCAGACCTCTACGGTTATGGCAGCGAACACGATGCTAGTGTCACTTTCGAAAGGCAGGTGGAGGTCCTACACGAACATGTCCGCCATGCAGCAACAGATGGTCCAGTTCATCTCGTGGCTCATTCGATTGGAGCGGTTTACGCATTTGCCGTAGCGGATCATTCGCCTGACCTCGTCGCGTCGGTGACTTCGGTAGAGGGCAACTTCACTCTCAAAGACGCATTCTGGTCTCGCTCAATCGCTGAGTTGGACGAAGCATCTGCGAAACTCGCAATCAATGCCCGAATCGAGGACCCCATCGGATTTCTCAAAGGCGATGGAATAGCAACAACCGAGAGAAACATCGCTAGCGCTGAAAGTGCGCTTTCCTTTCAGCCATGGCGAACCGTATGGGAGTCGGCAAAGGCAATCATCCGAGTGACTGGTGCCGCTGAGTTCGAAACTATGCTTCACAGAGTCTTCGACTCGACCGCGGTAAACCTAATCGCTGGTGAACGTTCTGGGAAGGGCTGGGATGTACCCATTTGGGCACGTGAACAGGCAAGTACTTACACCGAAGTAAAAAATGTGGGTCACATGATGATGTTGGAATCACCGGTTGAGTTTGGAAAAGTAATCGCAGGCATCACCGCGAACTAGTTTGAACAGACTAGGCTCCACGGTTAGTTCCATTGCACTCAACACCCGCCAGAAATGGCGGGTGTTTTGTTTTTGCCAGACCCTCGGATGATCGAAGTTGTCGTAAGCCTTGTTGTACGTCTGCCCACACCGAGAGGGAACAACCCCACTGGTAGCGTGGAGCGATGAGGATTGCGGCGATTTCAGATGTTCACGGTAATCCGTTCGCGCTTCGAGCAGTTATGGCCGATATAGCCGACCAATCGATCGACCTGTCAATCAATCTCGGAGATTTACTCTCGGGTGCTGTCTCGCCAGCGGAGACCGCAGACATACTTATGGACTGGAACATCCCCACGATTCGCGGTAATCATGAGCGTCAATTGCTCGAGGATTGCTACGAGGACATGAGCCGTTCAGATCAGGCGGCGCACGGTGAACTCACGGACGCACATCGAGACTGGCTCCAATCGTTGCCATTCAGCCTTGAGATAACGGCGGGGGTCCTTGCGGTTCATGCAACTCCGCACGACGACCTGACATATCTACTCGAAACAGTCACAGAGAAGGGTGTCCGTCCGGCATCAGAAGAGGAGATCCTTGCTCGTCTGGACACTGTGACCAACTTTGACGTGATCCTGTGCGGGCATACCCACCTCAAACGATCGGTGACATTGGCTACTGGTCTGAAGATTGTCAATCCAGGAAGCGTTGGCTGGCCCGCCTATGACGATGACAAACCGTTTCCACATGTCATGGAAGCAGGTGCCCCCGAAGCCTCATACGCAATCCTCGACAACTCAACAGGATCATGGGCCGTTGAGTTCCGGGCTATCGAGTATGACTATGAAGCAGCAGCAAACATTGCGAAGCTGCGGGATCGGCCTGAAGTCGCTTACGCACTGATGACTGGAACAATGCCGTAGGCACAACCGACCTTGATGCTCGGTCGTTCTTTACTTAGGACCCAGATCCGGAACACGTCATGCTTCGGCTCGAGGTAGGTCGGTGCGATCACTGGAATTCGGCAGATCCGGCGCTTCTTAGTGGGTGTGACGATGGTGTGCGTCTGGAAAGTGCTCGTGGGAATGCGTAATCGGTGCATGGGTGTGCTCATGGCGATGTTTGCCACTGGCCGGCACCGTCATGCTCTCCGAGTGCTCGTGCTGGTGGTGTTCGTCGTGCGAGTGCCAGTGATCGTGTGTAATCGATTCGTGTGTGTGCGTGTGTTCGTGTCGTTCAGTGAGATGGAGCCACACACCCAGAGCCATCAGCGCGGCGGCGATTCCCAGTGGCCACGTGACCGGTTCCCCCATCACAACGGCGATGAAGGCACCGAAGAAAGGCGCAATAGAGAAATAGGCACCTGCCCGGGCAGTGCCTACGTGGCGCATCCCCACTATGAAAAGTGCAAGCGATACTCCGTAGGAGAAAAGGCCCACGACCATTGCACCCGTGATTGCCAAACCACTGGGAATGGTCGCACCCAGTGCGAACGCCAGTCCAAGGTTCACAGGACCAGCTACGACACCCTTCACGGCGGCCAGCCAGGTCGCATCCTCGAGTGCGACTTTGCGTGTGAGGTTGTTGTCCAAACCCCAACACAGACACGCGCCAAGGATTGCCAGTGCCGGCCACGGCGTCCCAAAGTCCGCCCCGTTGGGGACGCTTAGCACCACCGCACCAGCGACAATGGCAAGCATTCCGAGAGCGACACGACGGTCGAAGTTTTCGCGAAACACGAACCAGGCAAGGACGGCCGTGAACACTGCCTCAGCATTGAGGAGGAGCGACGCTCCAGAGGCCGGCATGTTCGCAAGCCCTGCCATCAGGAGTACGGGTGCGATGAGACCACCGAAGAACACCGCACCGACGAGGGGGAAGGCTTCCCGGCGCTGGATGCGCACTCGCGGGGCGCGGCGAATCATTCGCCACACCATGAGCCCGACTCCCGAACCAGTGTAGAGCAGTCCTGCGAGAAGCCAGGGGCTCACGTTTCCCAGGAGCAACTTGGCAAAGGGAGTCCCCGCTCCGAAAAGTACAGCGGAGGCTATAGCGGCTTGTACACCGATGTTCCTGAAAGCGTTCATTCCCCTACTATCGCAGTGGCGGGACCGAAGAAGGCTCCGACGGCCCCCGTTACACACGGCAAGAGATTACGCTGGAAGTATGGCTTCCACCAATCGGCGAGACAAAAATGGTCGCCTCAAGCGAAAGCCGGTGGAGATGACTCCCGACATCAAGCAGGCCCTTGAATCAGCCGGACTTCGGGCAGATTTTGATCACCGACCACCCCATCAACGCAATGAGTACGTGGCGTGGGTGACGCGCGCCGACCATCCTGACATTCGGGCTAAGCGCCTAAACCAGATGCTGGACGAGCTGGGCAAGGGCGGTCTCTACATGCGAGCGGACGATCCGGCTTCTCGCAAGTGACAGTGGCGCTGACCGCGCGAGATAATAAACGCATGTACTCAGCCGCGTTTATCTTTCAGCCCGGCACGTATGACGCCGAGTTTTACCGGCTTGACGGCCTCATCGAGGACGTGGCCCGATCGCTTCCGGGGTTCCTCGGCTCAGAAACCTGGGTTTCGCAAGACGGTCGCGTGAAGAACGCGACGTACTATTGGAGTGATATGGAGAGCCTGCGAGTTTTCTCACAGCATCCGGATCATCTGGAAGCTAAGCGCAATTACGCGAAATGGTACGACGGGTATCACGTCATCATCAGCAAGGTTGAGCGGGTGTACGGCGACGGGAACCTCGAGCATGCGACTGCGAGTTTTTCCCAATCGAACTAGGGATTACTCAAACTCGTCATCGCTGGTAATTTCGTGCGCGTCGTCTTCGGCCTGATTGAGAAGGCTGTTGCGAAGGATTTGGTCGGCTTCTACGGCGAGGTTCAGTGTGGCCGTCAAGAGTTCGTGGACGGACTCGGCCTTGAGGAGATCAATCTGGTCAAGTTGGCCGACGGGAAGGATGCCAGCGATCTGCCACGCAGACGCAACGGGGTCATCGGAGAGCGCAATGGTGGCGTCCCACGGAAGATTGCCGAATTCGCTGGCGAACGAGAGGAGGCGCCGAACCTGGACTTCCACCTCTGCCCGGAGGGGCTCGTGTTGGTCGTCCCATTCCAGGTCGGGAAGAAACTCGACGTTGGCTTGAGGGTAGGGAAATTCTGCCATCCACTCTGTGACCCGAAAACGTTGCCCGCCGGCCGCGACAAGGCCAAGGAAGTCCTCGGACGAGCCAATTTGGGAAACGCGAGCAGTAGTACCGAGCGAAAAGCGCTTTTCTCCGCCACCAACCTCTTGGCCGCGCTCAATCAGCACGACACCAAACTCGGGGTCTTCTGCTTCCATCATGTCGCCAAGCAACTTGAGATAGCGCTCTTCAAAAATTCTCAGTGTGAGAGGCATGTGTGGAAAAAGCACGGTTCCCAGGGGGAACATGGGCATCATGACCACGGGGGCAACAGACTATTCGTCTTCAGAGATCCAGAGCTCGTCGTCGGCACGAAAGGTCTGCCAGGCAACGTAACCGATACCGATGACAGCCGCGGCGAGGAGGCCAAGGCCGATGTACTTGCCAACGCCGGCAGACTTCACTGCAGGAACGACAAGGGGGCGACCCTTGGCGGCGAGGGCAGTGACCCGTGATGCAACCTGGCCCAGTCTTTGGTCGCGTGCTGCATCGATGACCGAAAGGGTAGAGCCAATAACGGCCGCGACGGACGGAAGAACGTCGTCAACAAGCTTGTCACGCGTATTCTTGGCGGTCGTCCGAGCGCCGCGGGCAACGCGGGGGATGACTTCTTCTGAGGTGACGCGCCCAAGTTCGCGGCTTGCTTCCCGAACAACGGTTGCCGCGTGAGACAGTACGCGCTGCTGCTCGTGTAGAAGTTCTTCGGCGTGAGCTCTCAAAATTTCAGCTTCACTCATGATTTTTCGTGACGAACCCATGTGACCCCTCCAATTGCGGCATTGACGATGCTCCCATCTTCGCACTGTTCTGGCTGAAAGTGACCTGAGTAATTGTTGGTTCTGTAAAGGAAAGGGTGTGAAAGACTTAGGACATGCCTATTCACACCGCAGTTGCAACCATGAACACCACCCTTGGCCCCATCAAGGTGAACCTTTACGGTCACCAAGCCCCCAAGACGGTCAAAAACTTCGTTGGTCTTGCCACGGGAGAGATCGAGTGGACCAACCCCAAGACCGGCAAGAAGAGCAACGACCCCCTGTACAACGGCGTTATTTTTCACCGCATCATCCCCGAGTTCATGATCCAAGGCGGCGACCCCTTGGGAACCGGAACGGGTGGCCCCGGCTACCAGTTCGACGACGAAATCAACTCCGAGCTCACCTTCGTGGATCCCTACATCTTGGCCATGGCTAATGCGGGTACGCAGGGAGGCAAGGGCACGAACGGCTCTCAGTTCTTCATCACCATTGCTCCCACGACATGGTTGCAGGGAAAGCACACCATTTTCGGTGCCGTTGTTGACCCGGAAAGTCGCAAAATTGTCGACCAGTTGGGTGTTGTCGCTACGGATGGCCGCGACCGTCCCCTGACCGACGTCATTATTGAGTCGATCACCGTAGAAGCCGTCTAACCCCGAGGTCCCCTCTTTTCGTGACACTTCCCTCATCGCCTCCCGGCCTAGAACCCTCTCCTCATGGCTGCTACCGCCACACCACTCGTCCCACCTACATTGTGTGTCAGCGGTGCTCACGCCCGATTTGTGTTGAGTGTCAAACCCAGGCGGCCGTCGGTGTAATTTGTCCTGAGTGCCGTGGTGCGCAACGTGCCGCCGCACCAAAACGGTCGGTAGGCTCGTATTTTCGAGTCGGTGGCACGAGCACCCCGGTTGTCACACTTTCCCTCATTGCGCTGACGGGCTTTGTTTTTGTGCTGCAGATGATTCCGTGGCTGAACGTGACCGATGCCTTCGCGTTCGCCCCGGCTTACTCGGGCATGGAAATTTCGGGCTACGCGCCGGTACCGTACGAACCGTGGCGCATGATCACCTCGGTGTTTACACATTCGACAGGCTTCTTTCTTCACATCCTGTTGAACATGTACACGTTGTGGATCTTTGGCCAGATCCTTGAGTCGATGCTCGGCCGCGTACGTTTTCTCTCGCTCTACCTCGTGTGTGGAGTGGCCGGTTCCGTCGGGGTCATGTATCTCGCACCTCCGACCACTTTTGTGGTGGGGGCATCCGGTGCAATCTTTGGACTGCTCGGAGCGTTCCTCGTTATTCAACGAAGACTGGGCGGCAATACAACGTCACTCCTCATCCTCGTGGGAATCAACCTTGTGATCGGCTTCTTGCCGGGGTTGAACGTGGCCTGGGAAGCTCACCTCGGGGGGCTCATCGCCGGCGTGGTCATGGGTCTGGTCTATGTTCAGACGAGGCGTTTTGCGCAACGACGCGTGCGGGTCGCGTGGACCTTGGTCGTGGTTGTCATCGTGGTAGCACTGAGCCTTGCCCACGCACCAATGTTTGCCTAAGGCGTACTTTTCTGGCACGCGCCACAAAAGTTATCCACAGGTTATCAACATGGGGAGAATTACAGTCGTGTAATTCCCCGTGGTGAAAGCTGCTGGTTAGCGCCAGCGCGTCGTCATCAAGAAGCCGATGAAGGCAATCCCGAAGCCGACCAGAATGTTCCAAGCCCCGAAGGCGGGAACAGGAAGAGCGCCCTGGCTGATGTAGAAGACAATGATCCACACCAAGCCCAAAAGCATGAACCCAAACATGACGGGTTTAAACCACACGGGGTTGGGGGTATCGCTCGCGCTTCCCTCGGGCGAACGGGGAGCCTTTGAGCGTGTCTTTGATCCAGCCATAATGCTACAGAGTCTAGTGGATGCCCTGATGCGCGCGCTCAGCGCAGGCTCAAGAGGGGCGGGCGGGGGCTCTAAACTTGGTCACGTGAGTAGTGAAACGGAAGCGCCGACAACGGAGGACTCAACGGAACCGTCCGTCGTCTTGCCGCGCCGCCGCCGCGACATCTTTTCCGACAAATCCTCGAGCGTTCTGGGAATCGTTGGCGAGTCGCTCATTACCATCGGCGCGATTGTGTTGCTGTTCTTGGTCTGGCAGTTGTATATCAACAATGCCGTTTTGGCGAACGAACAGGCGAGCATAACGAAGGACCAAGCCCTCGCCTGGGCAACGGTTAGCCCAAGCCCCGTTGCCTCGGGCACAACGGCACAAACAGATTTTGGACCTCCTCCCATTGTCGCCCCGGTCAAGGAGGGTGGGCAATTCGCCATTTTGTACATTCCCAGGTTGGGCCCAGACTCGCAGCGCGCTGTTCGCAACGGCGTTGACCCGGTTTCCGTTTTGAATCATGGATATTACGGGCGCTATCCCGACACTCAGTGGCCGGGTGAGCCAGGCAACTTTGCCGTGGCCATTCACCGCACCGGATGGGGCAGCAGCTTTGCGGATGCTCCGAAACTTCAAGTCGGTGACAAGATTTATCTCGAAACCGCTCATGGGTACTACACGTATACGTTCCGCAATTATGAGTTTGTGCTTCCCACGGCCGTGAATGTGGTGTTGCCTGTCCCGGGCAGTGAAGCCCCGGTGGGAGACCAGATGCTCATCACCATCACGACGTGTAACCCTTTGTTAGGCGATGCAGAACGCTTGATCACTTATGGAGTTTTTGACTCCTGGCGACCGCGCTCGTCCGGTGCTCCCCCGGCCATTGCCGCCATTGTCAACAAGGAGGCCAACTGATGTACGTTGCACTGTGGAGAATTATTCCGGGGCCGCTGTGGCTTCGTGTTGCGATCTCCGTTGCCGCGGCGAGCGTTGTCGTTGCAGCCTTGATGATGTTTGTCTTTCCATGGGTAGATACCTTCATGACGCCTAAAGATGTCACGGTGAGACAATGACGAAAATCCTTGTCATTGATAATTACGACAGCTTTGTCTACACGCTGAACGGGTACTTGCAGGAACTGGGTGCCCAAACTGACGTGGTGCGTAACGACCAAATTGCACTGGATGTTCTCGATGCAACTCTTGCCGCGTATGACGGTGTGTTGGTGTCGCCCGGTCCGGGCAAACCCTCTGAAGCGGGGATCTCCATTGCCACCGTTTTGTCGGCAGCCAAGCAGGGCATTCCGCTGCTGGGAGTATGCCTCGGCCACCAGGCCATTGCCGAAGCCTTCGGCGCGACGGTGACCAACGCCGAGGAACTCATGCATGGCAAAACATCGCTCATCACGCACGACAACGGAGCCTTCTACGCCGGAGTTCCGCAACCCTTTACCGCAACCAGGTACCATTCGCTCGCCGTGGTCGCCGACACCGTGCCGCATGACCTGAGCGTGACCAGTCGAACTGACGGCGGTGTCATCATGGGGCTACAGCACATTAGTGCGCCCATTGTTGGTGTGCAGTTCCACCCCGAGTCGGTGCTCACCGAGGGGGGTTACGTGATGCTGGGAAACTGGCTGGAAACGACCGGGCTGAGCGGGGCGGCGGAGCTCGCCAAAACAAAGAACCCGCTAATAACGCGCACCAAATAGCGGTATTTTTACTTGTTCTTCAGCCGCTGCAATAGGTCAAGGTGATTGCTGTTCCCTGCGGCACCTGACCGGCCGGCACAGATTGCCGATTGACGACGAGCTCGGCACGCTTGGGGCAACTGGGGTCAGCGGTCACCGTTGGCGAGAGCAGGAGGGTGGGGCCGCGAAGGATGTCCGTGGCGGCCTTCAAAGCCAAACCGCCCAAGCTGGGCAATTCAATATGGCCGTTAGAGACCAAAAGCGTGACCAAACTGCCTTCCTCCACCTGGGTGCCTTGCGCGGGCGTTGTGCCGATGACGAGGTTCTCGGCAACGGTCGGCGAGTTTTGCGGGGTGAGGGAACCTTGCTTAAGTTTGGCCGCAACAATTGTCTTTGTTGCATCAGCGGCAGCCATGCCGACGGTGGCGGGGACTACCACCTTGGCCAATCCTTCTGAAACGTACACAACAACCGTGATGCCGGAGTCGACGATGGCCCCGCGACCAGGTTCGCTCCGCACGACAACGCCTTTCGCAACCGTTGAGCTTGTTTCACTCGCCTCAGTGGCGACCAAATTAACTTTGTCGAGGGCGGCGCTGGCTTCGAAAAAGTTCATGTCTCGAATATCAGGAACGGTTCGACTTGCACTGGGGAAGAAGTCCGTGGGAGCAATGTTGACAACCCACACACTCATGCCAACGATGGCAATGATGGCGAGAACCGTAGTCAGAAGCCCGACGATAACGCGGCTGCGTTGGGGGCGGCGCCGCTTTGATATTTCGAATTTGGGAGCCGTGTCAAGGCCGGACCCAAAAAGAGTGTTGAAATCGCTGGGGAGGACCGGCTTGGCTGCTACGGGGCGACCGGCTGCGGCGGCCGGCCCGAGAAGCTGGTCGACGTCATCCAGCACGACTTCGGGTGTGGGAATGTGGCCAGCCACGGCGAGGGCAAGCTCCCGGGCAAAGGCGGCTGCCGAGGGGTAGCGATTGTTCTTATCCTTAGCGAGAGCCTTAAGAACGACGTGATCCATAGCGGGAGAGACCCGGGCGTTGAGGGTGCTCGGTGCTTCGGGCAACTCGTGGATGTGGCGGTGGGCCACAATGACCGCTGTCTCCCCTGAAAACGGTGCCGCACCGGTGAGCATTTCGAACAAAACAACACCGAGAGCATATATATCGGTGCGCGCATCAACGCTTTCCCCGCGGGCTTGTTCAGGGGAGAAGTAGGCCGCCGTTCCGAGAATCGTCGTGGTTTGCGTGAGGTCGCTGAAGGCATCCGTGATGGCGCGTGCTATTCCAAAGTCCAGAACTTTTGTCTGGCCGCTCCGGGTGAGCATGATGTTGCTGGGTTTCACATCGCGGTGAACGACCCCCATCTCGTGGGCGTAACCGATGGCCGCCAGAAGCTCGACGGCAACCCGGGTTGCCTCCGACACCTTGAGGGGCCCGCGCGCAATAATCGTGGAGAGCTCGACGCCCTCAACATATTCCATGACGATGAATGGGCGCTTTTGCGTGTGACCATCTTCTAAGGTTTCTAGGTCGTCGCCGGCGTCGAAGACGCGAACGATGTTCGGGTGCGACATTTTGGAGGCAGAGCGGGCTTCTTGCTTGAAGCGCGTGCAGAGTTTGGTGTCCTTGACGAACTCGGGTCTTAAAAGTTTGACGGCAACACGTCGACCGAGGGTGAGGTCCGTGGCGACAAAGACCTCTCCCATACCCCCGCTACCAAGGAGTTTGCCCAGCTCATAACGGTTCGCGACCGTGCGGTTTTCGTTTGTCATTTTTTCTCCCCCGAGAACATCGTTGCTCGCTTCACCATGGCTTCTGATCTCGGCAAGTGAGGCTTAGATGCCCAGCGTGTTCACAGTGAGGGTTGCGGCGGGGGAAATACCGGACTCCAAGGGGCCACAGCCAACCTGGTAGGTGACGGGATGATCCATGTTGACGGGTCCCGGCGCCGTGAGGTTGAACGTGGTGGCGCTTCCGGCGACCGTGCCAACCGAGGCGCCGTCGAGGAAGATTGAGTAACCCGACACGGTGGATCCCGAGGGGCATCCGGCATACGCAGGCCAGGTTACGACGACCGTGTCACCGGGCTTCGCTGCGGTGGTCGTCTTTCCATCGAGGAGGGGCGCCGCTCCGGGGGCAGCGACGACGGGAACGGGGCCGTAGACCTTGACGGCAATGGTAGTGCCCTTGGTAATGGTGGGCCCCGAGGGAGTCACACCATAGACGAAGCCGACTTTGGTGGGATCGAGGGCTGCTGTTCCGTCGACACGATTGACGTTCATCCCCAAAGCGGAAAGCTCGGCCGACACAGTGTCGAAGGGCTTTCCGATGTAGTCACCCTCGACAATGGCTGCCGTCGTGGGGGTCGGCGATGAACTTGGTGTCCGGGCCGGCGTGGTGGCCGGAGTGTTGGCCGGAGTGGAATTTGAGGAGGTGGTGGCCGGCCCCGGGGTGGGCGAACCTCCCGAGACGAGGGCGAACACGGCACCGGCGAGAACGAGGACCAGCACGCCGATGAGGGCAATGAGAGGCCAGGTCCAGGGGTTGCGCTTCTTGGCTTCAAGTTCAACAGCGGCCGTCGCGGCCGGAATGTTTAAGACAGTGGTGGCTCCGGTTTCGAGCGTTCGGGGCATGACCATGGTCGCATCCGAGACGGGAACACCACCCAAGACGGCCGGCACGGCCAAAGCGGCACCCTGCAAGTCGCCGCGGCGAAGGGCCTGAGCCGCCCGGGCAAGGTTTGCGGCCGACGCGGGACGGTCGGTGGGCTTCTTGGCGATGCACGAGAAGACGAGGTTGCGCACCGGCTCGGCAATGGTGTCCGAAAGCGGAGGGGCGGTGTCGTTAATTTGTGCCATTGCGATGGCCACCTGAGACTCACCCGTGAAGGGGCGACGACCAGCGAGGCATTCGTAAGCCACGATACCGAGCGAGTAAATGTCAGTGGAAGGCGAGGCGGGGTGGCCGCTGGCCTGCTCAGGCGAAAGGTATTGAACCGTACCCATGACCTGGCCGGTTGCCGTGAGGGGCACCTGGTCGGCAATGCGAGCAATTCCGAAGTCAGTGATTTTGACGCGACCCTCAGGGGTTATCAGCATGTTGCCGGGCTTGATGTCGCGGTGTACCAGCCCTGCAGCGTGGGCGGCCTGCAAGGCGGCAGAGGTTTGCGCCACGATGTCGAGAACTTTGTCAATCGAGAGCGTGTGCTCACGCTCAATGACGGCCGAAAGGGGTTCGCCTGGAACAAGTTCCATGACGAGGTAGGCACTGCCATCTTCCTCGCCGTAGTCGTAAACGTTGGCGATACCCTCGTGGTTTACCAGCGCGGCGTGACGGGCTTCGGCGCGAAAACGCTCGAGGAAACCGGGGTCACCGAGGTACTCGTCCTTTAAAATTTTGATCGCGACGGAGCGACCGATGACGAGGTCAGTTGCCTGCCACACTTCACCCATGCCACCGATGGCAATGCGTGACTGTAATTCGTAACGACCACCAAAAGTGATCCCTGCTGTGGGCCTCATTTACCTAGCTCCGCCTCTAACACTTGTTTCGCGATGGATCCAGCAATCGGGCCGCTCAGGCCTTCTTGTCCGAGTCCTCCACCATTCTCGACGAGAACGGTGATGGCATATCGCGGATCTTCCGCTGGGGCAAAGCCGGTAAACCAGAAGGTGTAAGGTTCGCCCACACCATTTTCTGCTGTTCCCGTCTTGCCCGCAACTTGGACACCGCTAATTCTCGCATTACCGGCCAAGCCATTGTTGACTCCATCAACCATCATTTCAGTTAATGAGGCTGCTGTCTCAGCAGAGATGGCTTGACTGTATTGCGTCGCCGTGAAGTCAAAAAGCGACGTCAAGGTGGGATCGAGGACGCTCTGGATGAGCGTGGGGGACATAACTTTGCCCCCGTTGGCAATGGCGGCAGAGACCATGGCGATTTGGAGGGGAGTGGCGCGCACGTCAAATTGTCCGAATGAGGCGAGCATGGTCTGCGGGTCATCCATCACCGTAGGGAAGGTACTTGCCGCCGTGATCATGGGGATCTCGAACGAGGAGTTGAAGCCAAACTTCTTTGCCTGGGCGAGAAGCGCCTGACGGCCGAGAGCCAATCCCAGTTCGGCAAAAGGAATGTTGCAGCTCTCGCGCAGAGCCTGTTTGATCGTGACAGTGGCGCCCGCACCGGGGCAGCGCCCACGGTTCCAATTACTCACCACAGAATCCGAACCCGGAAGTTGCAAGCTGGAAGGATTGTCTAACTGAGAATCAGCTGTGTACTGGCCGGATTCGAGAGCCGCGGCCGCAACGACGAGCTTGAAGACGGAACCGGGAGGGTTGAGGTTTCCTGCGATCGAGCGATCAATCAGAGGATCAGACGGGTCGGCAAGCAGGGCGTTATAGGCGGAGATGACAGAATCCGTGTTGTGTGAGGCGAGCACGTTGGGGTCGAAGCTTGGCTTTGAGACCATCGCCAAGATGCGGCCAGTCGACGGCTCGGTGACGACGACTGATCCCGCGTAGTCGCCCAAGGCATCCCACGCGGCCTGCTGCAGAAGGGGGTCAAGCGTGAGGTTGACGCTGGCACCCTGGGGGTCTTTGCCCGTGAGAATGCTGTTGATCCGGTTCAAGAATTGCGAGCCAGAGGTTCCACTCAATTCCCGGTTCATCGCGCCCTCGATGCCGGTGAGACCCTGACTTAGGGTGAAGTAACCCGTGACATTGGAATAGATGAGAGGCGCGGGGTAGGTACGCTGAAAACGATAGTTGTCGTCTACCGGAACGGAGAAGGCGATGGGTTGCCCTGCCACCAGAATTGCGCCGCGCTGGGAACGGTAGCTGTCGTAAAGGGTGCGCGTGTTTCTGTCGTCGGCCGAGAGGTTGGCGTCTTGCCCCACCTGAATGACGCTCGCCGAAACAAAAAGTGTGATGAAGAAGGCGATGACTAAAAAGCTCACCCGCTTGAGTTCGCGATTCATTGCCCCACCACCAACCGGGGTTCATTACGGATGCTGTCCGAGAGTCGAAGGAGTAATGCTGCAATCATCCAGTTGGCCACAAGGGAGCTACCACCGGCGGCCAGGAATGGCGTAGTCAGGCCCGTCAGGGGGATGACCCGAGTGACACCGCCCACGACGATGAACACCTGAAGGGCAATGACGAAAGCGAGGCCTACTGCGAGGAGTTTGCTGAAGTCATCATGGCCAGCGAAGCCGATGCGCAGGCCACGTCCCACGAGCAGAAGGTAAAGGCAGAGAATGGCGAAAACGCCGATGAGCCCGAGCTCTTCACCGAGGCTCGCGATGATGTAATCGCTCTGAGAGACCGGGGTGATGTACGGCATCCCCTGGCCGAGGCCCGTGCCGATCAGCCCACCGTGGGCCAGGCCGAACAACCCCTGCACCAGTTGGTAGCTGCCGCCGTTTTCGTCATAGATGGCGGGGCTAAAGGCATTCGTCCAGTTCAAGAAACGGTCGTGCACATAGGGCAAGAACTGATTGGCCAGCACGGCACCAATGGCGACAAGCCCGAGCCCCAGCATTACCCAACTGAGGCGACCGGTCGCGACATACAGCATGACCAAAAAGAGGCCGAAGAAAAGGAGACCGGTTCCGAGGTCGCGTTCGAAAACGATGACCCCCATCGATAACGCCCAAATGACGAGGATGGGGCCGAGGTCACGCCCGCGGGGAAACCGCATCCCTAAGAATGTGCGTCCCACCATCGAGAGGGTGTCACGCGCCTGAACGAGGTAGCCAGCAAAGAAAATCGCGAGGGCAACCTTCGCAATTTCACCGGGCTGGAACGTGAGGGTTCCAATCTGGATCCAGACGCGGGCGCCGTTGAGTTCGATACCAAGCCCCGGGACCATCGGCAACAGCAACAGAACAACGCCGATGAGGCCCGCGACGTAGGTATACCGCTGTAAAACTCGGTGCTGACGAATGAGCATGATGACCGCGAACGCGCCACCCAAGGCCAGAGCACTCCAGGCGATTTGCTTAAAGGCGAGGGAATCCCATCCGGTGTTACCGAGTGCTATATCGATGCGATAAATTTCGGCAATGCCGAGACCGTTGAGCAGGGTCGCTATCGGCAAGATGAGGGCATCTGCCTGAGGAGCGACAAAGCGCATGGCGATGTGGATTGCCAACACCAGAACCGCAAGCAAGCCGCACAAGGAGAGCGGCCCGAGATCAATTGAGCCCAGTGCGCCCAGTTGAACGAGCATGAGCGCCGCGAGGTTGATGGCGCTCGCCGCCAGAAGTAGCGCGAGTTCTACGTTGCGCATGCGCTGAGAAGGGCGAATGCGTTTGAGTCGAGGAATGCTCGCCGTCAGCTGAGTGCTCATCTATTTCACCGCCGCGGGGGCAAGGCGGGTAACGATGGCTTGCGCTTGCGCGAAAGAGTCGGTCGAAATCGTGGCGGTCACCTGATCACGCTGAAAAGCAGTGAGAGAGTCAAGGGTAATTCCCGTGTCGAGGTAAAGATGCGAAAGCTTGAAGGGCCCGGCATCTTGGGGGACCCCCTGGTAAATAGCTACGGTGCCCGCATCGACCCCCACAAAGTAGCGACTTTGGGTGTACCGGTAGCCCAGAATGCCGGTAATGATCAGGGCCGCGATAACCGCGACGATGGTGCCCACGAGAAGCACGCGGCGACGGATGCGGCGGGACCGTGCCACCTCACTCTCCGCGTGCGGTAACCGCTTTTGCAGAGGCACGTCGCTCGTCGAAACAGGCAGACTCCGCGAGGCCTGTCGCGCGGCGCGAAACGCATCGGCCCGCGGAGAGGGCTCCGCTATCGAGAGGGCTTCGGCGGCGGAGCCCACCAACGTGCAGACCTGCTCCGGTTCTCCGTTCGTGACATCGGCGACAACAACTGTGACGTTGTCGGGAGCACCACCGTCAAGGCTCGCCTGCAGGAGGGCGGTGGCAATGTCGTGCGCCGGAGCCTCGACAATCATCATTGTGTGAATTTCGTCGCGAGAAAGTACGCCGGTGAGCCCGTCGGAGCACAGCATCCACCGGTCGCCGGGCTGCGTGCCTACGATCATGGTGTCGATTTCGGGATTCGCATCCACGTCACCGAGGACCCGCATCAAGACGGAGCGGCGAGGGTGAACCTTCGCTTCCGCATCCGTAATGCGGCCACTATCAATCAAGCGCTGCACGAAGGTGTGGTCGATTGTGACTTGCGAAAGCTCACCGTCGCGCAGCAGGTAAATGCGGGAGTCCCCAATGTGCGCAATCGCTACCTTGTCACCGACGCGAATTATGGCGCTGACGGTGGTGCCGAGTCCCGCGAGTTCGGGATGATCGTAGACGATATCCCCCAACAGGTCGTTGGTGGCGAGCAGAGTTTTGAGAAGCGCACCGCGTGCCTCTTCGGGGGTGTCGTAGGGGCGATCGAGTTCAAGCAGCTGACGAATTGCCATGTGAGAAGCGACGTCACCTCCAGCGTGACCCCCCATTCCGTCGGCCACGACAAGGAGCTGAGTTCCGGCGTAGCCCGAGTCCTGGTTGGAGGCGCGGACCTTGCCTACATCGGAGACAGCCGAATTGTCAGTGCTCATGATCCCGCCTACCGGCGAACCTCAAAGCTCGTTGATCCAATCGTGATGGGCGTATTCCAAGGTACGGGCGTCGGCCCGGTCACCCGAACGCCACCAAGGAGCGTGCCATTTGTGGAGTCGAGGTCGCGCAGGATCCACGTTCCGCCGCGGATTTCCAGCCGGGCGTGATGGGTGGAGGTGTAGTCGTCCTTGATGACGAGGCTGGAGTCGGCGGATCGCCCGATCGTGATGGTGTCACCGGTCAGTGGAAGAGATTGCCCAGTCTTGTCGCCCGAGGTAATGACGAGACGTAGGGGAGCATCCGTCGCCGACCCCGGGGCCGCCAAGGACGCGATGATCTCTGTTTCCGCCGCGGGGAGGCGCGGTATTGCTGACGTCAGGAAGGCGCTGGCGGCGCTCGGGGCGCTCGCTGCGGTGGCCCCTGGCCCACCGGAATTCTGAGCCGGAAGGCGCCGAACGCGCTGGCCAAAGAGATCGCTGCGCACGGCGTACACGACGAAGAAGACGAAGACCCACAGCGCGATGAGAAAACCGAGGCGCAGGATCAGGAGGGTGAGCTCACTCACGCGGGCCCCAGAATCCGCCCGACTCCGGGGAGGCTGCTTCCGGAATCATTCGGAACGTGATGCGCGTATGGCCCATCTCGATGACGGAGTCTGTTTCTAGGGCAGCCGAGACAAGGCGTTGGCCGTTCACGGTTGATCCATTGGTGGAGCCAAGGTCGTTGGCTTGAGCGCGAGTGCCATCCCAGAGGACCTCGACGTGTCGACGCGAGATGCCAGAGTCATCGACGGTGATATCGGCTTCCGTGCCGCGGCCAATGATGGTGCGGGACTTTGTCAGAGGGTAACGCTTGCCGGAAATTTCGAGAACAGCCACCCACGTGACGGCACCTCCCACGTTTTGGGAGTCAACCTCCACAACGCCCAGCGAAAGAGAATTGTCGGCCTGCAGGGTGATGCGTATCCCACCCGCAAACTGGAACTTCTGGGACTGAGCATGTTTGGTGACGATGCGCGTGAGCTCATCAATCAAGGTGGGGCCCATTGCTGCCATGCGGTCGAAGTCGGCACTGGCGATTCGCACGTTGAAGATGTTGGGAACCAAAATGCGGTCGCGCGATACCACAGCTGCCTTCGTGTCGAGCTCGCGTTTCAGCGCCGCCGTAATTTCAACGGGCTGGAGACCAGAGCGAAAAGTCTTCGCAAACGCACCATTTACGGCGCGCTCGAGACCTCTCTCAAGATTGTCCAGAATGCCCAATACGTCTCCTTTGGGGGTGAAACACGGCCCGCTCCATAATACTTGCCCGGCTGGGGCCACGCTGGATGCCGTTATCGGCGCACTCTAGCGAGCCGTTTCGAAACGAACGGTCGCATCCAAGCCCTGTGTCTGGCCTGAGCCCGAACGCGGAGCGAGCCCTGCTACGCCCCTACTGGCGCGTGCGAGTTGCGCCACGATAGCCAGCCCCAGGCCACTTCCGCCAATATCGGAGGAGGCGCGCCAGAATCGATCGAACGCGCGAGCGCAGTCTTCGCGACTGAGGCCGGGGCCTTCATCCAGAACATGCACGGTGGTGTGGGCGCCGGCGGTAACCACACGCACCGTTATCGTTGAGTTCGTGGGACTCACAGTCAGCGCGTTATCGACGAAATTATCAATGATTTGTTCGATTGCCGAGGGTGATGCGCTCACAAAAGCATCCACGGGACCTTCATACCGGAGGCGCACCGAAGACTCGGTCGCTAAGGCATGCCATTGTTTCACACGGTTACGGGCAATCTCGGCAAGGTTGAAGTCCTTCAGGGGAGCGGATGCGGCCTCGGTTCGGCTCAGCAGGAGCAAGCCCTCGATGAGATTACCGAGGCGGTCGACTTCGACTTGCGCGGCGGCGAGGCGCTCGCCGGCGGCAATCGGATCGGTTTCGAGAAGCTCGCTCGCGCGGTCCAACCGCAATCGGAGGGCCGTTAGCGGGGTGCGCAATTGATGGGAGGCGTCGGCAGCAAACATCCGTTGTTGAGTGACGAGCTCTTCGAGACGTTCGGCCATGGTGTTAAAGGAACGGGAGAGGGAAGTGAGTTCGGCCGCACCCCGTTTTTCATCGGCGCGGGCGCTCAGGTTGCCGTCGGCCAGGAGCTCGGTCGTTCGGCGTAAACGGGTCAGGCGTCGCGCAACGCCGCCCGACACCAACAGACCCACAATCCCGGCGAGGACGACGGAGCTGAGAGCTACGATGCCGAGCCGCCAGAGTTGACTGTTGACCACATCCGTCACCGCTTGGTCCGGATACGTGAGACGGACCGCGCCTAAGACTTTTTCGCCGCTCAAAACGGGAACGGTCACATAGAGAAGTTCTTGACTCAAGGTCACCGAGTAGCGATGCCCACTACTGATCTTGCCGGACAGGGCATCCGTAATTTCGGGCCGGCTCAGGTAGGAGTCTCCCACGACAGACTGGTCATCATCGCTGGCGATCACGGCGATGCCGGCGGAATCGACGATTACGACGCGGGCGCCTCCGGCGTCACGGTAGCGGCGGGCAAGGTCGTTCAGAGTTGCATCGGCCGTAGCCGTGGCGCTTTCGAGCGCCTCTTCACTGTGTCCGGCAAGAACGAAGGCGTCGCGCTCGAGACCCGTCACGATGTGGTCGTGCTCGGCCTGGTGCAAATAGAAAGCAAGGGGGATGTCTTGGGTGAGGAGAACAAGGAATGTGACCGCCATCAGGGCGCCCATAAACCGCCACTTCACGCGGGCTCTCCGAAGCGAAAACCGACACCGCGCACCGATTCAATCCAGTGGGAGTTTCCAAGTTTTTTTCGAATGGCGGCTATGTGCGCATCCAGGGTCTTAGTCGTGCCGTACCAGTTGGTATCCCACACATCGTGCAGGATGTCGCCGCGGCGAAAGACCGCTCCCGGGTCTTCGGAAAGGTAGACGAGTAGTTCGAATTCTTTGGGGGTGAGGTGAACATCCGTGCCATCGAGAGAGACGCGTTGCGCACGGACATCCAGAGTGAGGGGCCCAAAGGTGCGTTGAGTTGCCGGAGCAGGCTCGGCAACGTTGGCACCGGTTCGGCGGGCAACGGCACGAATGCGTGCCACGAGTTCCCGCATGCCAAAAGGTTTGACAACATAATCGTCGGCCCCCATTTCCAACGCGATCACGCGATCAATTTCTTCACCACGTGCGCTGACGACAATGATGGGAGTTTGGGATGTCAGTCGGATGGCCCGACAGACGTCGGTACCCTCCATGTCGGGTAAACCGAGGTCCAGCAGGATGAGGTCTGGCCCCCATGATTGGACCATATCGAGGGCAGCTGTGCCGGTGGCGACCCGGTGCGCCTCAAAGCTGGCGTTTTCCAGCCCATCCACAATGCCGTCGGCAACGGAATCATCATCTTCAACCACGAGCACGCGCATTTCTCAATTCTGCCGGTGGCAGCCCTCAAAACCTACGCGCGGCGCCTGCACGTCGCAATCTTTACTAAGTCTTGGATAACTCTTGGACGTCTAGGGGGCGCTTCTTTACCGACGTTTTCGTAGCGTTGGAGACATGAAAACACAACTCATCACAGCCCTCGTCGTCGCTGGTGTTCTAGGAACCGCAGCGACCGCCATGGCTGTAAACGCAGATACCGTTGTTAGCCCCGCTCCCGTGACCGTCGTGTCTACGGACGCTCCGACCCCCGACCCTTTGGTTACCCCTGTGGCTACCCCAGACCCGATGGTCACTCCCGATCCTTCGGTAACCCCTACCCCGGACCCCACTATGACGCCCGAAGCGAAAGAGCTGTCCGAGTCGGCAAACGATGACGGCCCAGGTCACGTGGAGATTTCGGATGAATTTGAGACGTCTGATGCTGTCGACGCCTCAGGTGAAGTGGAGACTCATCATGTTGACGGCAACCAGGAAGATTCTGGTACCGACCGCTAAGGACCCACACAGCTCTCACGGAAAGCTCGGAAGAGGAAGCCCTCTGAAAACCTTGGACAAACCTTGGATTTTCAGGGGGGTTTTTCTGTTCCACGTTTCGTAGTCTTAGCAGATGAAGTCTTCGGTGGTCACTGCTCTCATCATTGTTGGGGTCTTGGGAACATCCACGGCAGCCATGGCCATGAATACCGACACACTGTCAGGGATTGATGCGGGAACGATTGGCAAGGCCATTGAAGTTCTTGTGCCGGTTGTCTCGGATACTGTTCCCCTCACGCCAAATTCCGGCGCCCCAAGGTCGACGATGAGCCCAAATTCGTCCGCCTCGCCGGTTGCGCCCGGCAACGTTACCTCGGCCCCCACGTCCGCACCGGTGGCAACGGGAGGCGGAGATCCCCATTCCTCACAGGATTCGAACAGCACGTCCAAATCCGATCCTGCTCCCAGCAATTCCCCCGAGCCGTCCGAGAGCAAGAGCGAGCACGACGACTAATTTTGTCGCTCACGGAGTGAGGTGTCTTGCCGGGGCAGCTGAATAATTGGCCAAGTCTTGGATATTCAAGGGGAACTTCTTTACTCCCCGTTTTGTACATTTGAAATATGAAATCACAATTCCTCACGGTGCTGACCGTTGTTGGTGTTCTTGGAACGGCAACAGCTGCCTTGGCCGTCAATACAGACACCTTGGCCAAGGTCGATTCCGCGGCGGCGCTAACCTCGGCTCTGGCTACCGCTGAACCGGCGCTGTCTGTCGTCCCAGTGGCAAGCCCCACCCCAACGGCATCTCCCGCGGCACCGTCTCCCGCTGCACCTGTCGGGGTTCCTGCATTAGCACCGTCTACGCCGCTGGCTGTCGCTGTTGAGCAGCCGGCCGCGCGCGCTCCGGTCTCGGCAACGTCCGGAGGCTCGGGGGGGACATCCGCCACTGCTGGATCTGAGGACAGTCACGACAACGAAGGCTCCTCCGAGAGCCACGATAGCGACGACGGTGAAGGCGATGACTAAGCGCATTCACCCGGCCGCTCGGGCACGGACCCTCACTGGTGCGACCACTTTCTTGGCCCTTGTGGGCATTGTTTCGGGTTTTCAATTTGCGGCAAACGCCCAAACGGCGAACGTTGCCGGCGGTTCTACGACACCGGCGGCTCCCTCGACTGCGCAAGCTATCGATCCCGCAACAGGAAAGCCAATTAATCCTAATGCGACGACGGTCCCCGTTGCCGAGGCTGTGCCAGCCCCTGCTGCCGCAGCTCCGGTTGCTGCCCCTGCGGGGGGCGCCGTCGGTGCTCCTCCTGTTGCCGGCACTGCTTTAAGCGCGTCGGCTCCTGTGGCGGCGCCGGCCCAGGCCGCCCCTGCCCCCGCCCCGGCTGTTGCACAGGCCGCCCCTGCCCCGGTGAGCGCCACGACGGGTGGGTCTGGCGTCAAGCCTTAAGGCTCAACGCACCCTTCACCGTGACCCCCAACGATATTTCGCGAGACGCCCTTCGCGCTGTGTTTTCCCTGACAGGAACACAGCCGGGGGCCGTTTCCGCGCGTCAGGCCATCATGGGCGGCCACGGCACCATCACGTTGGTCGGTGCCTCCGAACAATTGTTGACGCGGGCCTGGGAGCTCGCGTCTCAGTGCGAAAAGTTATGGACCAGGTTCTCACCCGACAGTGATATTTCGCGGTTGAATCTCGCCGAAGGAAAGCCTGTTGTGGTTGATCCACTCACCTTCCGCCTGATTTCTGCGATGAGGGTTGGCCACGAAATCTCCCTAGGCGCGTTCGATCCCACCCTGTTGGTGGACGAACTCACGGCCGGTTATGGAGCCTCGGTTCTCGACCCCACTCGTATCACGAGACTTCCGGCCTCAGCGGTGAGTCCCGGAAACATTGCGGGCATTCGTTTGTCGGATACCAGTGTCACGCTGCCTCTGGGCACCGTGCTCGATGCCGGCGGCATCGGTAAGGGCCTCGCCGCCGACATTGTGTGCGAATTCGCGCTCGCCGAGGGCGCCTGGGGAGCGATGGCGGAATTCGGCGGGGATATTGTGGTTGCCGGTAACGCTCCGGATGGCGTGGCCTGGCGACTTGGCATTGAGAACCCTTTTGATACGCAGACGCACGCGGCGATCATCCGGTTATCTCAAGGGGCCATTGTTACCTCCAGCCAACGCAAGCGGCGGTTTGGGCAAGAGGGTGATGAGACTCATCACTTGATTGACCCCGCGACGCATCTCAGTGCGCAGACGACCGTGCAAACGGTGACGGTAATTGCGGCTACGGGCGCGCGCGCCGAGGCGTTGACCAAACCCGGCTTCTTGCAAGACACGACTCACTACCTGAAATGGTTGCCGAGTGTCGGCGCGGCGGGCATGGTTATAGATGACACGGGAGCCGAACGGGTTTCCGAGAACTGGATGCGCTACCAATGAACGATCCACAAATCTGGTGGTACATCAGCCGAGCGAGCGCTCTTATAGCGTGGGCACTGATGACGTTGTCCGTGGTGTGGGGCATTTTGCTGTCCACGCGCATCATGCGCCGCATCGACAATCCCGGCTGGCTGCGGGATCTGCATTCTTACCTCGGCGGAATGACCTTGATCATGGTAGCCCTCCATATGGTCACGCTCATGCTCGATGGGTTCCTGCGGTACTCGCTCACGGAGGTACTCGTTCCATTTGCCAAGGATTACCGGCCCGTACCGGTTGCTTTGGGCATTCTGGCCTTCTATATATTGCTCGCGGTTCAAGGTTCATCTCTTCTGATTGCTCGCTTGCCGCGAAAGTTTTGGAAGGTTG
Source organism: Alpinimonas psychrophila (assembly GCF_014137865.1). Taxonomy (GTDB): domain Bacteria; phylum Actinomycetota; class Actinomycetes; order Actinomycetales; family Microbacteriaceae; genus Alpinimonas; species Alpinimonas psychrophila. The sequence continues at coordinate 46,853 of NZ_JACGWU010000004.1, forward strand.
TGCACTATGCCAGTTATGCGACGCTGATACTGGTATCTCTGCACGCGGGCTGGGCAAGTAGCAAGGATGCCGGCTCGCTCTGGTACAAAATCCTGGCGATCGCACTCATTGGATCGGCGACGATTGCCGTGGTCATTCGCGTGGTGACGCGAGGCCGCACGGGTCGGGCTCCCACCGCGGCCGCGTGGACGCACAAGAGCGGCATTATTCCAAGCGTTGCCCCGGTCGCCGCGGGCGGGCCTCTTATGCCGGCGACGCGAACCATGGTTGTCGCCTCAACCTCCCAAGCCGCCGATGGCGTCCTAGCCATCCGGCTCGTGCCCCTCGGCAGCGACGGCAGCGGAGGTGGCGCCTTGCCTGTCTGGTATCCCGGCGCCCACATCACGCTTTCGCTCCCCAACGGATTTCAGCGTCAGTATTCGTTGTGCGGCGACCCCGCAGAGCGCGACCACTTCGACATTGCGGTGCTGAAGACTCGTCACTCCGAGGGCGGCAGTGAGTTTATTCACGCCAATCTCGCCCCTGGCATGACGTTGCAAGTCTCGGGCCCCCTGAACCACTTCGAGCTGGAGCCCGCATCCGACTATCTTTTCATCGCGGGCGGTATTGGCATCACGCCGATCAAGGCCATGATCGAGTCCTTGCCCGAACGCCGACACTGGCGCCTGCTGTATGCCGGGCGCTCACGCACAACGATGGCTTTTCTCGAGGAACTTCTTCAGCGTTACCCGGACCGCATCACGGTGCATGCTGCCGATGAACAGGATGCCGCCCTCGACATCGCTTCCCTCGTGGTTGACACGCAGGCTCAGGTTTATTGCTGTGGGCCGGAGTCGCTGATGAGTTCCACGGCTGCCTTAGTCCCTGCGGCCCAGATGCACTCCGAGCGCTTTGTCGCTGTGGAGCGAACTTCTAATGTTTCTGCCCAGGTGATCGATGTCACCTGCCGAAAGAGTAAGAAGGAGTTCGTGGTCGGTGCGGACCAGAGCATTCTCGAGGCCATGGAACTCAACGGCATTCCCGTTCTGGGGTCGTGTCGCAAGGGTGTGTGTGGCACGTGTGAGGTTCGCGTCGTTGAGGGTGAACCGGTGCACCTTGATTCTGTGATGCCGGATGCCGAAAAGGATTCCCTGCGCGTGATGTACCCGTGCGTCTCGCGGGCGGTGGGCAAGGAGCTCGTGCTCGACGTTTAGTCCACCCGTCAGCAAGTCACCGTCTCAAATGGCGTCGGCCTCCTTTGGCATGATAGATTTGCTCAGTTACGCGCGAGTGGCGAAATGGCAGACGCGCCGGCTTCAGGTGCCGGTGCCCGCAAGGGCGTGGGGGTTCAAGTCCCCCCTCGCGCACGTATCGAAATCCCCGGTCTTTTGGTCGGGGATTTTTCTTGCCTCTTGAGTGGGGCTCAGCCCCCTACTTTCGCCCAGAAAGCGAGCGGAAGAGGAAAGCCACGATGGCGATGACGAGGAGTACGAGGCCTACCCAGAGGAGAAAGTTCAGGGATTGAACTAAACCTCCCGTGACGAGGAGGATGATGGCGATGATGGCGACGACAACGGCAATAGGGGACACGGGGTCTCTTTCCTTGAGTTTCGCTAGCGGCTATTCTTAAGCTAAAACTATAGCTGTTTCAGAAACTCATGCAAGACTTCTGTGCGGAATTTTTTGTTTAAGCCCCATTCGGAGGAAGCGCTAGACACCCTCGACGATGATGTCCGAAAGCGGCAGGCGCTCGGCCTGAAAGCTGTTGACGGCATGCTCGGAGGGGTAGCCCAGAGCGATTCCGTAGACGAGTTTGTAGCGACGCGGCAAGCGAAACTCGCGCCTGACAACCTTGGACCACAGTGCGACCGAGCCTTGCGCGCAGGCTCCGAGGCCGCGCGCGTGTGCGCTCAACATCAGGTTTTCGGCGAAGAGGCTGGCATCGGAGACCGAGTACACGCCCAGCCCCTTGTGGGCGAAGAGGAATATCTCGACGGGAGCACCGAAGAACTCGTAATTATGGGCGGTCTGGGCATCACGTCCGGCAGTGTCCTGGCGCGCAACGCCGAGCACCTTGTACAACTCGGCACCGATTTTGCGCCCCCGAGGTGCGAGCTCTGTGGGATACGGGCGAACCATGTTGTAATCACTCACGGGGATAGCCCACGGCCGGCCGAGCAGTCCCAAGACGCCACGAACTCCACCAGACCGGGCGCGAGCCACTGCGGCCCAGCGTCGCAACATTTCTGCACTCAACCGATCACGGCGCTCGCCAGTTGCCACCCCGACCATGAACGACCGCAGGTTCGACCAGCTGGGGGCGGTCATGGCATCCGTCAGAATGTCATCAATGATCTGTGGATCAATAGGGGTGGGCAAGAAGTCACGGGTAGAGCGCCGGGAAGCGGCGAACGCGGAGAATTGCTCGGGAGTAATCACGAATTAAAGCCTAAGGGGACCGTGGCGTTTACCGGCCGATCACACGACCATGGCGGCAACGAGGTCGGCCACCGCGACAGAGGCGCCTCAACCTCAAAACAAATTCACAGAAATGAGTGAGTAGCGTTGACATGCCAACGATGGATAGACGTGAGCCCACGTCGCACAAGAATGACTAACCCACGGGAGAGCGAAAAATAATGCGCGCAACAATGATTTATGGAGCCGGCGACGTTCGGGTCGAAGACGTTTCTTACCCTGTGCTAATGCACGCCACGGATGCCATCGTGCGCATCGTACGTGCCTGCGTGTGCGGCAGCGATCTGCACGGGTACGGCAATCGGCCGGCAGACGCGCCGGGCAAAGCAATGGGACACGAGTCCATTGGAATCGTAGAAGAAATCGGTTCCGACGTGCACAAAATCAACGTCGGGGACTTCGTCATTGTTCCCTTCGCCTACTCGGACGGCACCTGCGAATTTTGCGTCGAGGGTCTGCAGACCTCGTGCCGTCACGGCGGTTACTGGGGCAACGGTGATGTGGGCGGCGGGCAGGCCGAAGCCGTGCGCTCGCCTTTTGCCGATGGCACCCTCGTCCCGGTTCCGGGAACGGTAGATCCTGCCCTCTATCCGTCACTATTAGCCCTCACCGATGTCTACGGCACGGGTTTTCACGCCGCCTTCAAGGCTCGTGTCAACTCGGCCACGACCGTCACTGTGATTGGCGATGGCGCCGTCGGCCTCATGGCGGTTCTCTCCGCCAAGCGCCTAGGTGCCCAACGCATTATCTTGATGGGGCGTCACACAGTTCGTACCGATCTCGGTGTTCTCTTTGGTGCCACGGATGTCGTCGCCGAACGCGGTGCCGAAGGAATCGCTCGCGTGCTCGAACTCACCAAGGATGATGGCACCCACACCGTGCTGGAGGCCGTCGGTTACCGCGAGGCCTATGACATGGCAGTTGGTGTCGTTCGTGCCGGTGGTGTAATCAGTCGAGTGGGAGTGCCGCAATATGAGGAAGCCCCTATCGGCAGCCGTTCACTCTTTAGCCGCAACATCACGTTGACCGGTGGCCCCGCTCCGGTTCGCGCTTACATAGAGCAGCTCTTGCCTGACGTACTCTCGGGCAAGGTGAACCCCGGCCTGGTCTTCGATAAGACGGTCAGTCTCGAGAATGTGGCCGAAGGCTATGCGGCGATGGCCGAGCGCACCGCGCTGAAGGTGATTGTTGCACCCTAAGCGGATTCTGCAAAGGGGTCTGCAATGCCAATGTAGACCGTCTCTAGATACTCTTCGATTCCCTCAGAGCCTCCTTCGCGGCCGAGCCCGGAAGCCTTGACTCCACCAAACGGGGCGGCCGGGTTGGAGACGATTCCCGTGTTTAGGCCGAACATTCCGACCTCAAGGCGCTCACTCAATCGCAATGCTCGGTTGAGGTCGCTGGTGTACGCATAGGCAACGAGACCATATTCGGTGTCGTTGGCGATCGCGACGGCTTCGGCTTCATCCTTAAACGAGACGATGGGCGCGACGGGGCCAAAGATTTCATCGTGAAGTACCGAGGCTTCGCGGGGAACATCAATAAGAACAGTGGGCGGGTAGAAGTACCCTTCCCCCTCGGGCATTTCTCCTCCGGTCAGAACGCGCGCGCCTAGCGAGGTGGCATTTTTGACCATGGCATGAATGTTATTTCGGCTCTTGGCGTCGATCATGGGGCCAATCTGGGCGCCGTCAGTCGTGCCGCGAGCGACGGTCAGTTGCGACATTTTTGCGGTCAGTTTTGTCGCGAACTCGTCAACAATACTTTCATGAACGATCAGACGGTTCGCCGCTGTGCAAGCTTCGCCCATGTTTCTGAGCTTGGCAATCATCGCTCCGTCGACGGCTTTGTCAACGTCGGCGTCTTCAAAGACGAGGAACGGAGCGTTGCCGCCTAGTTCCATTGATACCCGCAGGACATTGTGAGCTGAGTCTGCGATGAGGCGTCGCCCCACCCCCGTCGACCCCGTAAAGGAAAGCTTGCGCAGGCGTTCGTCCGCGATGACAGGGCCGGTAACGTCACCGGCTCGGGTCGTTTGCACGACATTAAGCACTCCTGCAGGAATTCCGACCTCCAGCATGACCTGCGCAAAAAGCAGGGACGTGAGCGGAGTGAGCGCTGCAGGCTTGAGGACCATGGTGCATCCAGCGGCAACAGCGGGCGAAATCTTACGCGTAGCCATGGCGAGGGGGAAGTTCCAGGGGGTGATGAAAAGACTGGGACCCACGGGTCGCTTGTGAACCAGGATGCGCATTTTTCCATCGGGAGCAATACCGTAACGCCCGGAGACGCGGCTCGCTTCCTCGCTGAACCAACGCAGGAATTCGGCACCGTAAGCAACTTCACCCCGAGCCTCGGCAACGGGTTTTCCCATCTCGAGGGACATCAAAATGGCAAAATCGTCTGCGAGTTGCGTCACGCGTTCGAAGGCAGCGCGGAGAATTTCTGCACGATATCGCGGGGCCGTTTTTGCCCAGCCGTCTTGCGCTGCTGCGGCCGCATCCAGCGCCAGCATGCCGTCTTGGGCTGCGGCATCCGCAACGCTGGCCAGCACGAGTGACGTGGCAGGGTCAATAACATCAAACGTGCGTCCGTCGCTGGAGTCGCGCCATTCGCCATCAATGAGGATTCCCTTGGGAACGCTGGCAAGAACGCGGGCTTCGTCGGCCGAAGTGGTACTCATAGAACAATCTCCAGAATTGAAAGGACCTGAGCGTGGGTTGGCTGCTCAGGATTATTTGCTGTCACGGAATCATCGATTGCATCCTGCGCCAAAGACGACAGGTGCTCACGGCCAATGCCAAAGTCACTCAGTTTGCCAGAGAGCCCGACAGTTTGGACGAGTTCGGCGATGCGGGCAATTGCCCGATCCCCATTAATTGCGTCCGAAGACGATGTTTCACCCACTCCCAAGGCAAACGCAAGACGCGCGACGCGGTGAGGACGCCACCGAAGGTTGAAACGCATGACCTGCTCAAAAACAAGGCACAAGGCAACTCCATGCGGAATGTTAAACTGGCCGCCGAGGGCATGACCGATTCCATGCACGAGGCCAAGCCCTGTATGAGAGAAACCAACTCCCGCAATGTGGGATGCGAGCAACATCTGAGATCGTGCTTCGAGATTTTCGCCGTTTGTGACCGCCGTGAGAATGTACGTATTCACCATGTCAACTACTTGCAAGGCAATTCCATCGGAATACGGATTCGATCGTGCAGATAGATAGGACTCTGTGGCATGGACAAGGGCGTCCATGCCCGTTGCCGCAGTCGCCTTGGGAGGAAGCCCCACGGTCAACTCGGGATCGAGAATGGCGGCCTTAGCGAGGGCGCTGGCATGCCCCACATAGAACCGTCGATGCGTCTTCTCGTCGGTAATAACACCGAACGCGTTCACCTCGGAGCCCGTTCCCGCCGTCGTGGGGATAGCAATAATAGGAATGCCATCATTTTCAAAGGCAGTGGAGTAATCCAAGGCAGTTCCGCGAGCCGGGTTCACCGCGCCGAGGGAAACACCCTTCGCGGTGTCCATGGCCGAGCCTCCGCCGAACGCTATCAAAATGTCACAACCGGCTTGTGCAGCGACATCGGAACCTTCGTCAACACAGGCCGTCGTGGGATTGGGCGTCACGCCACCAAAGACGGTCACGGTGAGGCCGGAACCGAGAAGACTAGAGCGAACCTTCTCGAGCAGTGGCGAACTCGCGAGAAAAGGGTCGGTCACAATAAGAGCAGAAGTCGCGCCGGCCGCAACGGCGAGCTGCCCAACCTTCGCCACCGAGCCGAGACCGAAGTGTGCCGTTGGTTTTGGATCAAGCACTAGTTCGTAGGAGGTGAGATCACGGGTCTCACGGTCACCCCGAGACTCATGGGCGCTCAAACCGATACCTCGATGCGAAGTGCCTGACGAATCAAGTCTTCATAGAGACGCACGGGGGTCATTTCCCCCGCCAAATCTCCATACTGGGCTTTCGCGCGACGGAAAATTTGTTCCACCAAGCTACTCATTTCGACGGGAACATTGAGCGATCGAGCAAGCTCGGTGTGTAGCCCTAAGTCTTTGCAGGCCAAGGCAATGGCAAAGCCCTCGTCGTAGTCGCCGTTTTGCAGAACACTCAACACATCGTTCTCGACAAAGTTGGAGTTTGCGGGGCTGGCAATCAATGACTGGCGCAGGACCTCAAGATTGACACCTGCTTTCACGCCGACGGCAAGAACCTCCGTGGTAGCGACCAAGTGTGAGAACCAGAGTTGGTTGATGGCGAGTTTTACGGCATAACCGGTGCCGGGAGCGCCAACTTGCAGCACCTTCTGGGCATCACCCATGGCGTGAAAGACGTCGCGCATCATGGCAAACTCGTCGTCGTTGCAGCCTGCAAAGATTTGGAGCATGCCCGTTGAGGCACCTACCGACATGCCACTGACGGGGGCATCAAAGATGTGCAGCCCGCGCTCCCATGAGTTTGCCCGAGCAATTTCGAGAACCTCAGGAACAGATGTCGACATATCGACCCAGTACCCACCGTCTCGCATACCCGAAAGGATTCCGTTGGCGCCCAGTCCGACGAGGTCGACATGTTTGGGTGTTGGAAGCATCGTGATGACGACATCAGAGAGCCGTGCGACTTCGGCAGGGGTGTCCGCCCAGGTGGCGCCGTTCTCAATGAATGACTCAGCGGCTTCACGTCGAACGTCGTTGAGCACCATGTTAAAACCTGCCAACTGCAGGTTCTTGGTCATGCCAGAGCCCATGTTCCCCAGGCCAATAAAGCCAATGGTGGAGTTTGTCGTGGTGAACATGTTTTCTTTCTCTCTATGAATGAGTGGGCTATGGAGGATGTTGCAGGGGTGATTGCGAAACGTTAACGGAGCCTAGGAGAGGACGTCGGGCCCAAGGTGTAGCCACGTTGTTTTCAACGCAGAATAGGCGTCGAGAGCATGAAGCGATCGGTCGCGGCCGAAGCCAGAATTCTTGAAACCACCGAACGGAACAATGACATCGGAGACATCAAAAGTGTTTATCCAGACTGTTCCGGCACGAATGGACCGCGCGAGCTGATGACCGAGAGTAATGTCTTGGGTCCATACGCTGGCGGCGAGACCGTATTCCGAGTCATTGGCCAGAGCGAGGGCCTCGGCGTCGGAGCTAAAAGTGGAGACTGCCAAGACGGGGCCAAAGATTTCTTCCTGGCCAATTCGCCCCGCGTTGTCGACGTGGTCAAGAATGGTGGGCGCAATGAAGAACCCACTCTCAAGGCCCTCAGCCGGTGTGATTCTTTTTCCGCCCATGGCAAAAGAAGCGTTCTCTTGGCGTGCAACGTCAAAATAGCCCAGCACACGTTCGAGCTGGCGTTCGCTCACGATGGCACTTACTTGCGTGGCCGGGTCGAGAGGGTCGCCGAGGACGAGGGACGATCCCACACGAATGATGGCAGCGAGTAGCTCATCGTGGATTGACTCGTGCACCAGCAGCCGCGATCCAGCGTGACAGGTCTGGCCTGCGTTGTAGAAGATTCCCCACGCAATTGCCGTGGCACACGCCTCCAGGTCTTGGACATCGGCGCGAACAATGTGCGGTGATTTTCCCCCGAGTTCTAAAGCCACCTGCTTGCCGTTTGATTCACCGGCATAGGTTTGAAACAGCCGACCAACGGCTGGAGAGCCTGTGAACGTGATTTTGTCGACGAGAGGGTGACGCCCCAGGGCCTGACCGGCTTCGTTGCCTAACCCGGTGACGACGTTGAATACACCCGCAGGGATGCCCGCCTCATGAGCTAATTCAGCCAGCCGCAGGGCGGAGAGGTTCGTGTTTTCAGCCGGTTTCAACACGACGGAGTTACCCGCTGCCAGCGCCGGAGCAACTTTCCACGACGTAATAATCAAAGGGTAGTTCCAGGGAACAACGGCACCGATAACGCCCAAGGGTTCACGGCTAATAGTGGCCATGGCCGACCGTGGTGTGGGCGCGACCTCGTCGTAGACCTTGTCGAGAGCCTCGGCATACCACCGAAATGTTCGTGCGGCCGTGGGAACGTCAACGTTCAGGGCGTCGCCAATGGGATGCCCTGACTCCAGCGATTCCAGAAGCGCCAACTCTTCGCGGTGCTCCAGAATCAGATCGGAAAACGCACTCAACACCTGCTGGCGGTGTCGTGGATCGGAACGCGACCAGACCCCCGAGTCAAAGGCAGAAGCAGCCGAGCGAACAGCACGGTCTACGTCTTCAACTTGCCCGCGAGCAACGGTCGTAATAACCGTGCCATCCCGGGGGGCAATGGTGTCAAAACGATCACCGCTCTCAGCGGGCACGAAGGCACCAGAAATAAAGAGGTCATTTTTGGGGCTGAGGGCATTCGCCCGCGTGATCCAGTCTTGCCGCGTATCCATGGTTATGTGTGTGTCCTAAATCGTGAAGTGTTTGACGGCCGCGAAATCAATCTCGGCTCCGAGCCCAGGGGCATTCGGAACAACGATGTCACCATCGGCATTCACGGGGGTGGGGGCCAGGAAGAAGTCGCGTCTTTCTATGGTCCACCCTGGAGGATCGAACGGGAACTCGAAGTAGGGTCCGCCACCGACGCCGGCCGAAACGTGCAGGTTGGCGAGAACGCCGAGACCGTTTGTCCAGGAGTGCGGTGTGAACTGGCGGTGCTTGAGCGCTGCCGCATCGGCAATCTGGCGTGCCCGATACATGCCGACTGCCAACACAACATCCGGCTGATAGATATCAAAGGTGTCTTGGTCGACAAGGTGCGCCAGCTCAGCGAGGCTTCTGACCATTTCACCGCCAGAGACTTGGATTCCTACGTGGCTGCGCACTTGCTTGATGCCAACGATGTCAGTTTGAGGGAGCGGCTCTTCTACCCAAAGAACGCCTAGTTCGTGCAACTGTTCGGAAACTTTTCGCACCGTGGCCAAGCTCAGGGCACCGACGATATCCCCCGACATGCGCCACATCTGGTTCATATCCACCATGATGTCGAAATCATCGCCAACTTCGGCGCGCATGGCGCGAACGGTGGCGATGCCTTCATCAAGGTTGTTGCGGGCAATGCGAAGTTTGGCCGCTTTAAAGCCGAGCTGCCTCGCGGCAACTGTGGCGGCAACGCGCTCAGCCGTTGGTCGAAGCTCGCCGAAAGAGGCGTATGCCGGAAGGCGATCTACGGATCCGCCAAACAGTGTTGCCACGGGGAGGTTGGCAACCTTCCCAATGATGTCCCAGAGCGCGGCCTCAAGAGGCCAATAACGACCCCCATGAAAATTAATGGTCTCAATACGCTTGACTTGGTTCAAAATTTCAAGCGGATTAGTTCCAATAAAGAGGTGACGAAAGGCTTCGAAGCCATCCATCGAATCGCCCGAACCGTAACCGATGACACCGTCATCGGTGTGAACGGTTACGAGGGTCGCCTCAAAATTGCGCCGGGGCTCGGGATCCCACGCTGCATTGAACGCGGGCGTCAGCGGCAGATTCATGCGGGTGAGGTCTATCGAGGTGATTTTCACGGGTTATTCCTTGGCTGCAAAAAATGGATTGAAGGGGCGCGATCGGTTATTGAGGACGTCCTCCAGGCGGGGCAAATTCTTGACTCCATTGGAGAGAGCCTCGGCGGTGGCCCGGCGGTTATTGTCGAAGACGGCCTGCTCGTCGTCTGCCTGAGGGTTGACCCAGACGGCGCAAATGATGGCGAACTCGTCGACGGTTTCTGACGGGATATCACCGGCGGCGACAGCATCCGCTACGCCTCCGGCGACACCGGCTTGCGCGGCGCCCCAAATGAGGTTTCCGTGCAGGTCGCTTGCAGCGGCAGCCTTGGTGACGAAAAGCGTCATGGGCTTGACCGGAAGCGACGGTTGAAGAACGACAACGAAGGGGACGTGTCCCTGAGAAGGAGTGGCAAGGGCCGAAGCCCAGGCCACCCCCGCTGGCCCATCACGGTGGCCGTACACAGTGTTGATATGTGCAGCATTGACACCCGAACCAATGAATGATTCGCCAATGTGAAAGGTCATCTCAGTTTTCCTTACGTCGTTTGTTGGTGCGGTTAGTGCTGGTACTGCGGGTCGTGCAGTTAGCCCTTTATCAAGCCCTGCTCGACGAGGAAGGTCCGGGCGATATCGGCAGGGTCGTCTCCGTCGACATCAGCCTTGGCGTTCAGTGTTTGCATGACCTGATCGGTCAGCAAAACCGTCAACTTGTTGAGGATGCCCGCAGTTGCCGGGTACTTATCAAGAGTTGCCTGCATGAGAGTGAAAGCACCTTGGTACACGGGGAAATACGCCTTGTCGTCAGCCATGACGGTGAGATCAAGAGCCTTGATGCGGCCATCTGTTGCGAAGACTTCACCGAAGTTGCAGTCCTTGCCATCAGCGGTCACCGAGTAGATTGCACCGGTGTCGAGCGTGATGGTTGTTGCGCCAGGCATGCCGTAGGTGGTTTTTACTCCAGCCCAACCATCAGGGCGCGCAGCAAATTCGCTTTCGACACAGAAGGTCTGGTCGGCAACAGGCAGCTTGGCAACGTCGGAGAGAGTCTTGACACCGAGCGCTTTTGCTTTGTCGCTTTTAATGGCAAAGGCATACGTGTTGTTGAAGGGTGCTCCGTCAAGCCAAGCGACACCTTGAGTGGCATCGATTTCTTTCACGGCGTCATACTGTGCTTTAACACCGACTACGGGAGCATCCTTTTTGTTGTATGCCAGCCACGATGTTCCTGTGTATTCCCAATATCCGATGAATTCACCGGACGTCAAAGCAGTACGCACGTTGGCAGAACCCACGATGGTCTTGTAGTCAGTTTTGGCACCATTGTCGTTGAGAAGAATGCTGACCATGTTTCCCAGGATGTACTGCTCTGAGAAATCCTTTGCGCCTACGGTTCCTGTCAATCCGGTGAGGGGGGCATCTTTGCCCGCGTTCTGATCGGTTCCTGTCGCAGGGGCGCACCCTGCAAGTGCGAGGCTACCGACGAGAATCGTCGAAGCCACAACGGTCTTCATGCTGCGTTTCATTAGAGCTCCTTAGTTGATGTAATTACCGTTCTTGCTTGCTGAATCTCAAAAACCCCGGATTCAGACACCTTTTGGTCGGAGGTGATCCTCCGCCAGTCCTGCGAGCCAGTCCATTAAGAGCGCGATGCACGAGACCACGATTGCGCCTGTAACGAGGACGGCTGGTCGGCTTAGCTTGAGCCCGACAATGATGACTTCGCCAAGCCCGCCAGCGTTGATGAAGGTCGCAATGGTGGCGACGCCGACGCTGAAAACAAGGGCCGTTCGAAATCCGGCCAGAATGACGGGAACTGCGAGGGGTAGCTCCACCCGACGCAGAATCTGCATCGTTGTCATGCCCATTCCGCGTGCTGACTCAATGACCGACGCATCAATTTGGGATATTCCCACCATGGTATTTCGCAGAACGGGTAAGAGCGCGTAGATCACGAGGGCCGCAATCGCGGTCGGAATCCCAATACCGAAGATCAACGCGAACAAAATAATGACGCCCACCGCGGGGGTCGCTTGGCCCATGTTTGCAATGCCCAGAACAAAGCCTCGCACCCAGCGGTTGTGGGTGTGGCTCAAGATGATCCCGGCGGGAATGGCAATGATTGCGACTAAGAGGGTCGCTGAGACGGCCAAGACGGTGTGCTCCCAGACCCGGGCCAACATGTAGGGCCAGTTGAGGGCGAAAGCTTCAATTTTGTCAGGCTCCCCGCGTGCGGCCAGGAAAATCAGGAGGCCGCCGAGTGCCACGACGATAAGGAGAGGCGTCAGGAAACGCTTCGCAGTGAAGAAACGCTTCTGAGACGGCGCGGTTTGGACGCTCAAGAGTTGGGTCTGGGTTTGCGCCAGATTCGTCACGGAGAATCACACAGCCTTTTCTGGGCTCAAATTCCGAACATCCGCTCCGAGGGCGTCAGAAATTTCTTCAATTCCAATGGCGCCAACAACACGCTCTGCCTCGTCGAGCACCGCAACGGGATGTCCTCCCGCCAAAACAACGCGATCCAGCGCGGTTCGCAAGTTGTCAAAAGTTGCCACGGAGTGGGGCGAAGATGTTGCTGCGGAAGCCGGAAGCAATTTCGCCTGAGCGACATCAATCAGGGCCAGGCTCTTGAGCGCTGCGCCTTGCCCTATGAAAGAGGAGACATACTCGTTTGCAGGATTGGACAAGATGTTGGCGGGCGTATCAAATTGCACAATCTGAGAACCGGCGCTGAGGACGGCGATGCGATCCCCCAACTTCAAAGCTTCATCGAAGTCGTGCGTGACGAAAACGATTGTCTTGTGCATGGACTCCTGCAAGCGCAGGAACTCCAACTGAAGCTTCTCGCGGGTGATGGGGTCCGTAGCACCGAAGGGCTCATCCATCAGCATGACGGGAGGATCTGCGGCAAGGGCGCGGGCAACACCGACGCGCTGTTGCTGGCCACCGGAGAGTTCTTTAGGGTACCGGCGCGCAAAACTTCCGCCGTCGAGCTCAACGAGCGCCAACAATTCTTCGACGCGGTCTGCTGTCTTGTCTTTCGACCATCCCAAGAGATTGGGGACAACCGAGATGTTCTCGGCAATGGTCATGTGGGGAAATAGGCCAATTTGCTGGATGACATACCCGATGTTGCGCCGCAAGAAGCTCGGGTTAAGCGAGAGCACGTCTTGACCGTCGATGATGATTTTGCCCGAGGTGGGCTCGATGATGCGATTGATCATTTTCATGGTGGTTGTTTTTCCGCAACCGGAAGGACCGACCAGCATGATGAACTCACCAGGATTGATGTTCATCGAAAAATTATCCACGGCTGCAGGAGCGCTGGAGTTATAGGACTTTGAAACGTTCTCCAGCGTTATACCGACGCCACTGGTGGAAGTTGTCTTAATCACGGAGGCCCCTTGAGGTTGTTATGCGGGTGATGAGAATAAAGAATGCGTCCAGGACAAGCGCAATGAGAATGACGCAAATGGTGCCGGTAAGAGCAAAGTTGAGCGCGTTCTTGGCGCCCAGCATCGAGAGTCCCTTAAAGATGTAGGTTCCCATTCCAGGACCGGCGACGTAGGCGGCAATCGCGGCAATGCCCACGGCCAGCTGGGTAGCGACACGAAGTCCGGTAAGAATGACGGGCCACGCGATGGGGATTTGCACCGCGAACATTACTTTGAGGGGAGTCATTCCCATGGCGGCCGCAGATTCGAGAACAGCTGGCGAAACTTCTCTCAGCCCCACGATGGTGTTTCGCACAATCGGCAACAGAGAGTACAAACTCAGCGCCACAACCGTGGGGACCCACCCCAACCCCAGAGAGGGAATCATGAGGGCCAGCATTGCCATGGACGGAATCGTCAAAATCACGCCGGCCACAGCAATCACGAAGCCGCGTCCGGTGGGTTTGTTCCACACCAGGATGCCCGCTCCGACGCCCATCACAGCCGCTATGAGAACAGAAATGATCACGACGACGATATGTTGCCCCGTCAGCTCAAGAATTTCCTCGGATTTATTGGCGAGAAACGCCCAAATAAGGCCAAGGTCGTAGCCTTTGCCGCTCATGTATTCCTCTGTCTTCTCGTCTTTGAGAGCCTTTCGGCAAAAAGTGGGGTGTTTCTTCCAGCTGGCTAAACATAAGCCAAGGTTGCTCAGGTCACAACGAGAGTTGCTAATATGTCAACAAGAATTGGTAACGATTGGGTACAAGGAGAAGTTTCATGGTGCAAACGCCGTCACGCACACCGCGCCTCAACACGTCGGGGTTGCGTCGTGATTTGGAATTGCTCGAGGTTCTTGCCACTCCGGAAGCCCTGCGATTAGGAGGTCTCGGTGTTTCGCGAGTCGCTGAAATTACTGGGCGTGACAAGGGACAGATTTCTCGAACTTTGGCAACGCTAGCTGAGACGGGCTTCGTTAGCCGAGATCCGGAGAACGCGAAATATGTTTTGGGCTTCCAGCTCTACGCGCTCGCTGCTCGCACCAGGGAGGCTCGTCTCGTCGAACAAGCCGGTCAGTTCCTTCGCAGGGTTGCGAACCGAACCCATGAGACCGCGCACCTTTGCGTACTGCGCGGCGGTAACGTTCTGACACTCAAAAGCGAGATGTCCAACCAAGCATTTCGCGGAATTGGGTGGGAAGGCGTGAGCGTTCCTGCTTTGCGCACATCCAGTGGCCGAGCACTGATCAGCGACTGGACCAAGGAGGAGCTCCGCGATTGGTACAACGAGCACAGTGCAGATGCCCTTGTCACAAAGAGGGAGCTTCTCAATGGAATCCAGGGAGAGAACGAAGCACTCGGAGCTCTGCCAGATGCCAAACGCTCGAAGATCAACACTTTCGACGACCTCCTCCAAGAAATCACAAATATACGTCGCCAGGGTTATGCCGTTGTTGATGAAGAGTTTGAGATGGGCCTCGTAGGGGCTTCAGCCCCCATCAGAGATTCGTCGAATCGCATTGTGGGTGTCATTAATCTGAGCGCGCCGAAGACAAGGATTGCACCGGTATTGGATCAAGTTGGGATTGTCGTCAGGGAAGTCAGCGAAGAATTTTCGCGGCACTTGGGCGCGACAGCTTCGCTAAAAGCCGCATCGAGCCCTGCTGGGCAATCGCGGAGCCCACAACAATGAGCAGAGCTCCTATGGGGAGGTTCCACGTGAAGGGCTCACCGAGAACGAGCCATCCGATGACCAATGAGACGATGAGTGTGGGATACGTCACCGAGCTTGCGACGGCGCTGCCGGCGCGCTGAACAACGTTGAAATTCCAGACATAGGCAAAGCCGGATGCGACGATTCCCAACAAAGCAAAGCCGATAACGGCACCCAAGGACGGAAGCGCTGTCATCAGGTTGCCCGACGCAAGATAGATAGGCAGGAGGGTGACGGCGGCGAGGATGAGCTGCCAAGTTGCCAGTTTCGAGGCATTGTGGCCCCGCGTGAGGGCGTGCTTGCGGGCGTAGGGGAACGCGAAGGCGTAACACGTGATCGCCCCGAATATGGCGATGACTCCGAGGGGGTCGTTCTGGCCAAAACCGCCCTCACCGACGCCCAATGCCACAAGAGCGCCCCCCAATCCAATGAAAACACCCAGTACTTGACGGTGGGTGGCCCGTTCGCCGCGGAACAACGCGACCATCACCACAAGCGTCATTATCGGGGTCGCAGTATTAACAATGCTGGCAACGACGGTACTGACGCGTTCCTGCGCAAAAGCAAAAAGTAGGCCCGGCACAACGTTGAGCAGTAGCGCCACTACCCACAGGTGCAGAAGTGTTCCTCGATCGATTCGAAAGCTCGTGCGGCCCATGAGCAGTAGTCCAGACAGCGTCAGGGCACCAAGAAGGGAGCGCCAGAAAGTCACCCCGGAGGGGTTCAGAAAAGTGAGCCCCGCGTCAATGAGGAAGAAAGAACTTCCCCAGATCAGCCCCAGAAGAAGGTATTGACCCTTCCAACCATGTTCGTGGGCGGGAGTATCCCCGGGGGTTGTCGTCATGCGCACAGACTACACAGAGCACGATGAAATCAAGTTCGCTGTCGCCACTATTTGATCTGAAGGGGCTCATTCTCACCTCAGTAGCCTGAGACTAAATTTGCCTACTGAAGAGAACGAGACGTTAACATAGCCGACCCAGAACCGTGCCCTCATTGCAGCCGAGCGCGTCGACGGTTTCTGCACGCGCTCGCCGGGTTGCACGCAGGAACCCAATCTGCGAGAATTACTATCCGAACGTCCGGTCATTTATTCGGATGAATTGGGACACGTTCCAGAGACATCGTTGTCGGGAGAAAACATGGCTGAAGCCTACCTCGTTGGAGGAACACGCACCGCTGTCGGGCGTTACGCCGGGGCACTGGCCATGGTTCGGCCTGATGATTTGGCGGCCATCGTTGTTCGGGAAGCCGTGCGCCGTGCCGGGATTGACCCGCAACTCATCGAAGAAGTCATCCTTGGCGCCGCCAATCAGGCCGGTGAAGACAACCGCAACGTTGCACGTATGGCCGTGCTCTTGGCGGGTCTCCCCGACACCGTTCCCGGAATCACTGTCAACCGGTTGTGCGCCTCGGGAATGTCAGCCATCACCATGGCCGCCCAGGCCATTCGCGCGGGCGACGCCGACCTGATCGTTGCTGGCGGTGTTGAATCAATGACCCGGGCCCCCTGGGTTCAGTCCAAGCCGGAACGTGCGTTTGCGAAGCCGGGTGCTCAATTCGATACCTCGATCGGGTGGCGCTTCGCGAACCCCGTTTTGGTGGCCCGCGACAAAGCCACCTTCTCGATGCCCGAGACAGCAGAGGAAGTCGCCCGCCATGAGGGCATCAGCCGCGAGGCGGCAGATGATTTCGCCTATGCTAGCCATCAGCGTGCGATCGCGGCCATCGACGCCGGACACTTTGTCGACGAGATCGTGGCCGTGCCCACCGCTAAGGGTGACGTTCTGGTGGACGAAGGTCCCCGCAGGGAAACCACACGCGACGGCTTGGCCGCCCTCCGAACGGTTGTCCCTGGCGGCAACGTGGTGACGGCTGGCAACTCCAGTTCCTTGAATGACGGCGCCTCGGCGATTCTCGTGGCCAGCGGCGAGGCCGTGGAGCGGTACGGTTTGACCCCCCGCGCGCGCATCGTCACCGGTGCAAGTGTGGGACTCGCCCCCGAGATCATGGGTCTTGGGCCAGTAGGTGCCACGCAGAGGGCTCTCACCCGGAGCGGCCTGTCTATCGAGGACCTCGGGGCCGTGGAGATCAACGAAGCTTTTGCGACTCAGTCGCTGGCCAGCATCCGTCTTCTGGGTCTCGATCCTGAAAAAGTTAACCGTCTGGGCGGGGCAATTGCGTTGGGTCACCCGCTCGGCTCCAGTGGATCACGCCTTATCGTGACGTTGCTTGGTCGCCTCGAACGCGAAAATGAGCGCTACGGCCTCGCCACCATGTGCGTGGGGGTTGGCCAAGGTTCCGCCCTCATTATTGAGCGCGTCTAGTGGGTGCTCTGCAACTGGAGTGGCGTGAGGATCGTGTCATCGCCACGCTTAATCGCCCGGAGACTCGAAACGCCATCGACCAGTCTCTCGTCGATGAGCTGCATGCGCTGTGTGGCGAACTCGAAGACGCCCCCAAGATCCTGATCATCACGGGTTCCGGTGGCGTTTTTGCCTCCGGTGCGGACATCGCCCAGTTGCGGGAACGGCGTGCGGCGGATGCCCTACAAGGCATCAACTCCACCATCTTCGTGCGCATTGCCGCATTGAAGATGCCGGTTATTGCCGCACTGGACGGCTACACCCTCGGCGGTGGTGCCGAGCTTGCGTACGCTGCCGACTTTCGTGTGGGCACGCCCACGCTCAAAATTGGCAACCCCGAAACGGGGCTCGGAATTCTGGCTGCCGCCGGAGCATCCTGGCGTTTGAACGAACTCGTGGGCGAACCGCTCGCAAAAGAAATCTTGATGGCCGGGCGAATCCTCAACGCCGACGAAGCTCTCGCCGTTCGCTTGATAACGGAGATCCATCCGCCAGAGACCCTTCTCGCCGGCGCCCACGCTCTGGCCGACCGCATTGCGAGTCAGGATGCGCTGGCCGTGCAAATCACCAAGGAAGTCTTTCACCTTCCCCGCGAACGACATCCGCAAGCCGACAACGAGGCTCAAGCCGTGTTGTTCGAGTCTCCGGAAAAGTTTCGTCGAATGACTGCTTTCCTCGAGAGGAAAAAACGATGACCGAAAACGTGAGTAACGCGAAAGTCCCGAACCGGGTCGGAGTTCTCGGCGGGGGACGGATGGGTGCGGGCATCGCCCACGCATTTTTGCTGGCGGGAGCCCGCGTCACCGTTGTGGAGCGCAACAATGAAGAGGCGCAAGCGGCCAAGGGGCGGGTTGTTCGGGCTATCGAGGCGAGCATCACTCGCGGGGTCACCGTTGAAACCTTGGAGGCGCTGACGGAGCGTCTCGCCGTCGGTCACGATGTTGCGCTGTTTGCGGGTAGCGATCTCGTCGTAGAGGCCGTGCCAGAAGTATGGAACCTCAAGATCGACGCTCTGACCGGAATCGAAGCCCAGCTCGCCGCCACCGCCGCACTTGCGTCGAACACTTCGTCCATTTCGATCAATGACCTCGCCGCTCAGCTGAAGCGCCCGGAACGATTTCTTGGACTCCACTTCTTTAACCCGGTTCCCGCCTCCGACCTCGTGGAAATCGTGGTCGGCTCAGTAACTCCCGCGGAGCTGACCGCTGAGGCCCAATGCTGGGTTCGCGCACTGGGTAAGACTCCCATCACGGTGAATGATGCTCCAGGATTCGCTTCGTCTCGCCTCGGCGTCGCGATCGGCTTGGAAGCCATACGCATGCTCGAGGAGGGCGTTGCTTCCGCCGAGGATATTGATGCTGCGATGACGCTTGGGTACAAGCATCCGGTTGGCCCATTGAAACTCACCGACATGGTGGGTCTCGACGTGCGCCTCGGCATTGCCGAATACCTGCATGAACGTTTGGGCGCTCGATTCGAGCCGCCAGCGCTCCTGCGCACCCTCGTCGCCGAAGGAAAGCTTGGGCGCAAAACCGGCCAAGGCTTTTACTCGTGGGACAAAGACTGACCTAGCGCCGCCACATCACCCCTCTGCGTCGCCCGAACCCCCTTCAAAGGAGAATCTCCCATGAACAACATTTTGCCTAGTTACGTCAATGATGCGTGGTGGACCCCAGCCGACACGAGCACGGCTGTGGCTGTTCGTGATGCGTCCACCGGTGCCATCGTCGCGAACGTCAGCACCGCCGGTCTCGATCTAGCAGGCGCTCTGGATTACGCCCGCACCGTTGGCCAAGCTTCACTCGGTGAGCTGACTTTTCACCAGCGCGCATTGTTGCTCAAGGAGATGGCGCTCGTTCTCACCGAGCGCAAGAGGGAGCTTTACGCTCTTTCGAGCTGCACCGGGGCAACCAAGATCGACTCCATGGTCGACATCGACGGCGGTATCGGGGTGCTCTTCACGTATTCGTCGAAGGGTCGCCGCGAACTTCCCAACGCTCAGATCTATGCGGACGGCGCTGTCGAGCCGCTGTCGAAGGATGGCTCGTTCCTCGGCCGCCACATCTTCACGAGACTGCCCGGAGTCGCCGTGCAGATTAACGCTTTTAACTTCCCCGTCTGGGGTTCGCTGGAGAAATTTGCGCCAGCCTTCCTCGCCGGTATGCCCACCGTAGTGAAACCCGCCACCCCAACTGGGTATGTCGCGGAGGCTTTCGTGCGCATCCTCGTTGAGTCTGGTCTTCTCCCGGCTGGCTCGCTTCAGTTGGTCTCTGGCAGTGTTCACGACCTGTTTGACCACCTCAAGCTCGGCGACCTCGTTGCCTTTACGGGTTCGGCTTCTACGGCTGAGAAGTTGCGCTCGCACGCCAACGTGCAGGTTGGTGGTGTTCGTTTCACGAGCGAAACCGACTCGATTAATGCCTCCATCTTGGGCACGGATGCCACCCCAGACACCCCGGAGTTCGGGGCCTTCATCAAGCAGGTTGTCACGGAAATCACGGTCAAGGCCGGCCAGAAATGTACCGCTATTCGTCGCGTTATCGTGCCAAATGCGCTCGTGGATTCCGTGGTAGCAGCGGTTACCGAACGCATCGCGGAGCGCATTGTGCTCGGCGATCCTCGCGCTGAGAGTGTCACCATGGGGCCTTTGGCTTCACTGGAGCAGCGCGATGAGGTGCTGCGTCAGGTGCAAAACTTGCGGGCCGCCGGCGGCGAAATCGTGATGGGTTCCACCGATATTCCTGTGGTGCGCGGTCTGGACGGTTCCGTGTTGAATGCGGCTGCCGGTGCCTTCCTCGAACCGATGCTCTTGCGCTTCACCGATGCCCAGGCTGATGCCGTGCACGAGATTGAAGCCTTTGGTCCGGTAGCCAGCGTCATTGGGTACGACACCGTGGCTCAAGCCGTCGACTTGGTTCGCCGCGGCGGTGGATCGCTGGTCACCAGTGTGGCCACCCACGACCCCAAACTGGCCATGGCCTTCATGGAGGGGATTGCCGCCTTCAACGGCCGCGTGCTTTTACTCGACCGCGATGACGCCCGCAGCTCCACCGGTCACGGGTCTCCCGTGCCGCAGCTTGTTCATGGCGGGCCCGGCCGTGCCGGGGGCGGCGAAGAATTGGGGGGCATCCGTGCGGTATTCCACCACATGCAGCGCACGGCAATTCAGGGTTCCCCCGACATGCTCACCGCCATCACCGGTATTTGGCACGCGGGGGCTGCAGTGCAGCATGGTGACCGCCATCCGTTCCGCAAGACCGTGGCTGAACTCTGTCTTGGAGACCAGATTGATTCGGCGGCACGCACCATTACGCTGGCCGACATTGAAGCGTTCGCACACACCACCGGTGACACGTTCTATGCCCACATGGACGAGAAAGCTGCCGCCGCGAATCCCTTCTTCCCGGGGCGCGTGGCGCACGGTTACCTGCTGATCGCGTGGGCCGCCGGCCTTTTTGTTGACCCTGCACCGGGCCCGGTTCTGGCTAACTATGGCTTGGAAAACTTGCGCTTTATCACGCCAGTTTCCCCCGGCGACAGCATTCGGGTGACCCTCACGGCCAAGCAAATCACGCCCCGCGAGACCGATGAGTACGGTGAGGTTCGCTGGGATGCCGTGCTGACCAACCAAAAAGAAGAGATTGTCGCGAACTACGACGTGCTGACCCTGGTGGAGAAAGACTAGGGCAGCTCAGCGCGATTGCAATCCGTTCAAAGCAACGTTGAGCACGTCGTCAGCAAGCTGCAGGGCATCTTCATGCCCAGTGGGCCGGTACCACTCGGCAAGGGAGTTCACCATGCCGAACAGCAGGCGGGTGACAACGCCGGGGTCGATATCGTCGCGCAGAGAACCTTCGTCGCGAGCCGCTGTGACCAGCGCCGTGACGGCGCGGTCAAAGTTACGGCGACGCTCCAGGGCGGCCCGTTCGATGAGCGAGTTGCCGCGAACCCGCAAGAGCAATGTGACATACGGGAGGCGGTCGGTGAGCACGAAGACGGCTCCGCGAAGCACGTGAGAGAGGCGATCAATGGCGCGCCCTTGGAGGGCGCCGTCTTCGAGCAAAACACCTTCGAGGCCGTCGAGGGCTTCGTCCAAAGCCAACTGCAGCAGTTCCTCCTTGGAGGAAACATGGTGATAGATCGCGGCCTTTGACAAGTTAAGCCGGGCCGCCAACACTCCCATGGAGGTCGCGTCATAGCCGAAGTCGTTGAACGCGGCCACCGCCCCTTCGAGGACGGCACGTTGGTCGTAACCGGGGCGGCCGCGCTTGGGCGAAGGACTCTCAGACATCGTGCCTATTATCCCACGCAGGGGACCTACTGTGGCGGCCATGTTCTAGCGCAAGTCGTAGACCCGGCGAAGTTTGCCTTCGCTGCGTGCAAGTTCTCCGGGTTCCAAAATGGTCACCGCGATGCTTGAGCCAATGAGGTCCTTTACCTTCTTGACGAGTACGGTGCAGGCGAGCGTCGAATCCGCCGAACTGGAGCTTTCGTGACGTTCGATGCGCACCGTGAGTTGGTCCATGCGTTCTGGACGGGTGAGCTCAATGACGAAGTGGGGGGAAAGATGGGTGATTCCCAAAACGATCTCTTCAATTTGAGTCGGAAAAAGGTTCACTCCGCGCAGGATGATCATGTCGTCGTTGCGTCCGGTAATTTTTTCCATGCGACGCATTCCGGGCCGACCACTGCCTGGCAGAAGTCGCGTGAGGTCACGGGTGCGGTAGCGAATGACGGGGAAAGCCTGCTTGGTGAGGGAGGTGAAGACAAGTTCGCCAGTCTCGCCATCATTGAGGGGCGCGAGGGTTGCCGAGTCGAGGACCTCAGGAAGGAAGTGGTCTTCCCACAAGTGCGGCCCGTCCTTGGATTCGATGCATTCGCTTCCCACACCGGGCCCCATGACTTCACTGAGGCCGTAAATGTCGAGGGCATCAAAGTCGAGACGATTCTCCAGCTCAAGGCGCATCTGATTGGTCCAGGGTTCGGCACCGAGGACGCCCACCTTGAGGCTGGAGCGACGGGGGTCCATGCCAACTTTCGCCATGGCATCCGAAATGGTAAGCAGGTAGCTGGGGGTGCTCATGATGACGTCGGGTTCGAAATCCCGAATCATTTGCACCTGCTTCGAGGTTTGCCCACCCGACATGGGGATGGCCGTTGCGCCGAGGGCTTCGATGCCAGCGTGGGCACCGAGTCCGCCAGTGAAGAGCCCGTAACCGTAGGCATTGTGCACCTTCATGCCGGGGCGAACGCCAGCGGCACGCAAGCTGCGGGCGACGAGGCCAGCCCACATGCGCAGGTCTTCCTTGGTGTAGCCGACGACGGTGGGGAGACCGGTCGTTCCCGATGAGGTGTGGATGCGGGCGACCTGATCCATGGGGACGGCAAACATCCCGAAGGGGTACGAAACGCGCAGGTCATCCTTGGTGGTGAAGGGTAACTTCGTGACGTCATCAAGCGTCCGGATGTCGTCGGGGTGCACGCCAGCCTCGTCAAACTTGCGCGTATATAGAGGAACGTTAGCGTAGGCGTGGCGTACGGTTTGTTGCAGGCGGGTCAGCTGAAGGGAGCAAATCTCATCGCGCGACATGCGCTCTTCGGGATCGAGCTCGGCAAGGGCCGGTGCGTGAAGTCGAGTCTTGGTCAACGATGACATGTTTGTCCTAACGGTACGGGGGCTTTATTTACCGGCTGAACCGGGAAGAGGAAGGGTGGTTTTGCGGCTGCGCCCGCGGAATTCGGCGATCACGAGGTTGTCTTGGTTCGTGACGGAGACGTCATAGATACCGGAGCGGCCGGCCTGGGTTCTCAGAGCGGCGGTGGCCCGGAGGGTGTCGCCTACGAAGGTCGGCTTGAGAAAAGCAATGTCTGCGCCAGCGGCAAGAGTGATCTGGTCGTCATCGTTGCAGGCATAAGCGAAGGCCGTATCGGCCAGCGAGAAAATAACGCCACCGTGCGTGACGTCAAAACCGTTCAGCATGTCATCGCGAACCGCCATGGAGATAACGGTCAGTCCGGGTTCGTCTCGAGTGACCACGAAACCCAAGTGGTCCGCTACACGATCGCGACGCATCAGCACCCTATTGTCGGGCGGGCGGACATCCGTCATTGTGGTTCTCCTCATTGAGCGAACGGCGTCTCACGTCTCGCACGGGAAAATGTTGCCGACCCGTAAGAGACACTATATACTAACTGGACGTTCGGTTGGTAATAAGTGTGAAAGACAGAGGAGTCGATGATGACAAGCCCCCGGGTTCCCCACCCTATCCGCAGTGCGCTCGGTGCAGGAAATAACGCGAGCCCCACTCCCGAGGAAGAGCAATTCAACGCCTTGATAGAAGCTGACTCTCGCATTGAGCCCCGTGACTGGATGCCGGATGGGTACCGCAAGACACTGATTCGCCAGATTTCGCAGCATGCCAATTCCGAAATCATCGGGATGCAGCCTGAGTCCAACTGGATTACCCGCGCCCCCAGCCTCAAGCGCAAAGCAGTACTCATCGCCAAGGTTCAAGATGAAGCCGGCCACGGTCTCTACCTTTACTCTGCTGCCCAGACTTTGGGAATCTCGCGCGAAGAAATGACGGACCAGCTCATCGCCGGCAAGGCCCGTTACTCGTCGATCTTTAACTATGAAACCCCTACCTGGGCCGATATGGGTTCCGTTGGCTGGCTCGTTGATGGCGCGGCAATCTGCAACCAGGTGCCGTTGTGCCGAGCATCCTATGGCCCGTATGGACGCGCCATGGTGCGCATATGTAAAGAAGAGTCCTTTCACCAGCGTCAAGGATTCGAAATTCTCCTCGAACTCATGAACGGCACCCCCGCTCAACGCGCGATGGCCCAAGAATCTGTGAATCGTTGGTACTGGCCCGCCCTCATGATGTTTGGCCCCCCCGACGACGATTCGCCCAACTCGGCGCAATCCACTGCTTGGAAGATCAAGCGTTTCTCCAACGACGAACTGCGCCAGCGCTTTGTCAACATGCTCGTTCCTCAAGCCGCGGTCCTCGGGCTCACCCTTCCGGACCCTGACCTCAAGTGGAACGACGAGACCGGAATGTACGATCTGGGAGAAATTGATTGGACCGAGTTTCACGAGATTCTCGCTGGCCGCGGTCCCGCAAACGGTCGTCGCCTTCAGCGTCGTCGCGAAGCTCACGAAGACGGACGCTGGGTGCGCGATGCAGCGGCAGCCTATTCCCGTAAGCAAACTCAGGAAATGGCGGTTGCTTCATGACTTCTCCCGGCAACGACGAAAAAGAAATCTGGCCCCTCTGGGAGGTTTTCGTGCGCGCGAGCCGCGGAATCAGCCACACCCACGTGGGGTCCCTGCACGCACCCGACTCGATCTTGGCCGTGCGCAACGCTCGCGACCTTTACACCCGTCGTAACGAGGGAATTTCGGTGTGGGTCGTTCCGGCCGATGCCATCACCACCAGCGATCCGGATGCGAAGGGTGCCTTCTTCGAATCTCCCGCGGGCAAAAACTATCGCCACGCCAGTTATTACACCAAGAGCGAAGGCGTGAAGCACCTGTGAGTGCCAGTAATCTTGGACACGAAGCAGGCATCGACGAACACGGTCTAGACCAACATGGTCACGTAGCCGTGGATGACGTCGTGTTGTCGGCCGAACTGATCGTGGGCGCCTCGGTAGCCACCGCGGACATCGCCGAATACGCGCTCTGGTTGGGGGATGATTCCCTCATGCTGTCCCAGTCTCTGGGCTGGTGGGTTTCACGGGCTCCCGAGCTCGAAGAAGACGTTGCACTCGGCAACATCGCCCTTGACCTGATCGGGCACGCGCGTTCACTCCTGCACTTCGCTGGTTCGGCATCCGGCCGGAGTGAAGACGACTTGGCCTATTGGCGTAACGAACCCGAGTTTTTCTCGGCGCACCTGTTTGAGCAACCCAACGGTGATTTCGCCCACACCATCGTGCGCCAATTCATTGCCTCGCACTACCACTTTGAGCTCTACCGCCGGTTGCAGTCTTCGGGGGATTCCACGCTGGCGGCTATCACGGCCAAGGCTTTCAAAGAGGTCGACTATCACCGCGAACACGCCGACCTATGGATGCTGCGCCTCGCGCTCGGCACCGAGGAATCTCGTGAGCGGCTCATTATCGCGCTGACCGATATCTGGCCGTATGTCGATGAGATCTTCACCGATGAGCCCCTCATCGACCGGTTGGACGGCATTGCCGTTCGTCCGTCGACACTGCGCGACGTCGTCGAAGCAGGCATGCTCACCGTTCTCGCGGAGTGCGAGCTCAAGGAACCCCGCGGCTTCATTTCCTCCGGTGGGGGACGTCGCGGAAAGCACTCCGAGAACCTCGGTTTCATGTTGGCAGAGATGCAGGTACTCGCCCGGGCTCACCCGGGAGCGACATGGTAAACTTCGCCACAATCGCGCGGCCGTTTCCCCACGATGCGGCATCCCGCGAAGCGTGGAACGTTGCCGCGCTTGTCACCGATCCAGAGATTCCCGTTCTCACCATTGAGGATCTCGGGGTCTTGCGGTCGGTTCAGGTGACGGCTGCGGGAACATCCGTGACTCTCACGCCCACCTATAGCGGCTGCCCCGCCATGGATGCCATGAAAACGGATGTGCACACGGCCCTCACGTCAGCCGGTTACAAGAATGTTGCGGTCACGATTGTGCTGAGCCCCGCGTGGACCACCGACTGGATCAGTGACGACGGCAAGGCGAAGCTGGAAACCTATGGGATTGCTGCCCCCAACGGTCACGCAACGGCCCGCCAGCCCGGCGTTGTGCGGTTGCAGATGGCTGTTAAATGCCCGCAGTGCTCGTCGCTGAACACCACGGAGTTGTCCCGGTTTGGGTCTACCTCCTGCAAGGCCCTCTACGAATGCCGCGATTGCCTCGAACCATTCGATTACTTCAAGGTGCTGTAAAACATGGTCATAGAAACACAGGTCACAAAAACACTGATCGCTCCCAAAAACCGGGCGCGGTTCAACTCCCTCATGGTCGAGAGTGTTCGCCCACTTACCGCCGACAGCGTGGAAGTGACGTTCGCGGTGCCCGAGGCGCTTCACGGGCAATACAACTACGCGCCGGGGCAATACCTCGCGTTGCGCTCGACCCTGAACGGTCGTGAATTGCGCCGAAGCTACTCCATTTGCCGGCCCCCCACGGTGGGCTCGGTGAGTGTCGCCATCAAGCGGGATCTTGGGGGCGTTTTCTCCACGTGGGCCAACAGTGAGTTGCTCGCGGGGATGGCCATGGACGTCATGACGCCTCAGGGAACGTTCACGACAGGCCTTGACGATCTCGACAACCGCCGAATCGTAGGCATCGCGGCAGGCTCGGGAATCACTCCATTGATGTCGTTGGCGCGCACGGTGCTGGAGAAATCATCCACGTCACATTTCGTCTTGGTGTACACAAACCGCACCGCGCTGGATGTCATGTTCCTCGACGAACTGGCAGACCTTAAAGATAAGTTCCCCGCCCGTTTTGAGCTGTATCACGTGCTCTCGCGCCAGCAGCGATCGTCTCCTCTTCTCTCGGGACGCATCGACGAAGAGAAGCTGCGTCTCATGTTTGCCACCATCATTCGGCCGAGCACGGTGGACGAATGGTTCCTGTGCGGACCATTCGAGTTGGTGCAGCTATGCCGCGACACGTTGGCCGACGTGCACGTTCCCGCC
Source organism: Alpinimonas psychrophila (assembly GCF_014137865.1). GTDB lineage: Bacteria > Actinomycetota > Actinomycetes > Actinomycetales > Microbacteriaceae > Alpinimonas > Alpinimonas psychrophila. The sequence continues at coordinate 73,986 of NZ_JACGWU010000004.1, forward strand.
TCGGACATTCGCTTTGAGCTCTTCTCGACCGGTGAACCCTACAAGCCCGAGGATGGCAACCAGCGCCCCGTGGTCGTTTTGAGTGGCGACAAGACCTTTGAGATTAACTTCACGCTGGATGGCGAGAGTGCCACCGTCACCACACCGGTCAATGCCAACGAGAGTATTCTCACCGCGGCCTTGCGCGTGCGGCCCGACGTGCCCTTTGCGTGTGCCGGTGGCGTGTGCGGTACGTGTCGCGCTCGCGTTGTCAGCGGTGACGTCAAAATGACCGAGAACTACGCACTGGAACCCGACGAACTAGCGCGTGGTTACGTACTGACCTGTCAGTCGCATCCCGTGAGCGACACCGTCGTCGTCGACTACGACGTCTAAAGGAGACTGCCCGCATGATTGATCTCACCATTGAGGACAACATCGCTCGCGTTGTGCTCAACGCTCCTCACAAGATGAACGCGCTCGACGAAGCGGGCATTTCTGAGTTGAGCAAGGCCTACGAGGACGCGGCGGCGGCCGGCGTTCGTGCTCTCATCTTGAGTGGTGAAGGCCGGGCGTTCTGTGCCGGGCGTGACATTTCTGCCGTCAATCCAGCAACGGATGATGTGCTCGCCTACCTCGGGGATCTCGTCACCCCTTTACTGCAGAAGATGAGTGCCTTTCCGGCACCGACCTTTGCGGCCGCCCACGGCGCATGTCTTGGAGTTGGCCTCGGACTGTTGATTGCCACCGACGTCGTGTACGTCGCCGACACCGCCAAAATCGGCTCCCCTTTTGCCAACCTCGGCGCCACGCTGGACTCGGGTGGCCACGCCCTCTTCGTGGAACGGCTCGGGGCGCACCGCACGCTTGACCTCATCTACTCGGGGGGTCTTATGACGGGCGTAGAGGCTGTCACGGCAGGACTGTTCAGCCAAGTTTTCCCTGCCGATGACCTGCAAAATGCCACGATGAAGGCTGCCACACATGCCGCTCAAGGCGCCACTCAAGCGTTCTTGGCCAGCAAAGAGTTGGTGCATTCTCTGCGCGACGACCGCCTTGGTCTCTGGCAGAGCATGGCGAATGAGAATGTGGCTCAGGCTGCCCTGTGTGCTACGGATGACTATCTCGAGGGCTTCGCAGCTTTCCAGGAGAAGCGCCCCGCCGTCTTTATTGGCTAGTTTTACCGCGACGTACTATACGAAAAGTCGGCACCAACCCTCACAGGTTAGTGCCGACTTTTCTGTGGCGCAGAGTCAGTGCTCCGAAACTCCGAGCGGGATGCCCTTGGTCTCTTTCACAAGACTGACCGCAATGAACGAGATGACGGCGAGACCCATGATGTACAGACCAATGGAGGGTGCCCATCCGGTCTGATCAAGCAACAACTGGGCAATCAGCGGCGCGAAAGCGCCACCAAGGATTGCTCCTAGGGCGTAGCCAATCGATACACCGGAGTACCGGACTTCGGCCGGGAACATCTCTGCATAGAGTGCAGCCTGTGGCCCGTAAGAGAAGCCTAAAGCGCTCGCCAAGATAACGAGCGCGAGAGCAAACAAGACAATGTTTCCGGTCCCGATGAGCAGGAACATGGGGATTGCCCAGACGAAGAGCAAAAGGTAGCCCAGCTGGAACGTGCGAATACGACCAATCTTGTCTGACAGGATTCCGCCAGCCATCGTGGAGGCCAACCAGAATACGGCGGCAATTGTACTCGCCAGAAGGACTGGTGAGCGCTCCATGCCAAGGCCGCCGGCTGCAACCGGCTTGGTGGCGAAGGAGGAGAAGAAGGCAATCAAAAGGTAACCGGCAGCGTTGTTCGCAATGAAGATGAGTGCGGTCAGTACTACCTGACGCCAGTGCTTCGTGAAGAGCTGCTTCAGGGGAGCAGCAGACTCCTTCTTGCGAGCTCGCATCTCAGTGAAAACGGGGCTTTCATCGACCGAGCGACGGATGATGAATCCGACGATGATAAGGATCACGGAGACGAGGAACGGAATTCGCCAGCCCCAGGCAAGGAAACTTGCGGAGCTCATGGAGGTGGTCACTAACAGCATGACGCCAGCAGCAAGGATGAGTCCTGCGGGAACGCCGATTTGTGGGTAGGCCCCGAAGAATCCCCGTTTGTTCGTGGGTGCGTGCTCCACGCTGAGCAATGCAGCACCGCCCCATTCCCCACCGGCAGAGAATCCCTGAAGGATTCGCAACACGATCAACAGGACTGGTGCCAAGACGCCGATTTGGTCAAAGGTCGGCAGCAAACCAATCAGTGCGGTTGCGGCACCCATGACGACGAGCGTGAAAACAAGCATTGCTTTGCGGCCGATTCGGTCACCGAGGTGGCCGGCCACGATAGCGCCGAGTGGACGGAACAGGAAGCTAATACCCAGAGAAGCCCAAGCAATGAGCTGTGCCAACGGAGCGTTGTTGCTTGCGAGGGGGGCGAAGTAAAGCCCAGCCAGAACAAGCCCAGCGGCTTGAGCATAAATAAAGAAGTCGTACCACTCGATGGTTGTCCCCACCATGGTGCCGACCAAGACTCGACGTTGTTCGCGACGGGTGACGCTCGTCGGCGGGGCGGCTTCAATTGTTGCTGTCATGGAATACTCCTTTGTATTTCAATATGGTTGCTTCCGTGCGCGCACAAAAGCGCGAACAATTCCCTATCTCAGTATAAGTAACCGAACAGTCGGTCACTTAATAGGAACGCTTTATGTTAGCCGCGAGGGGGCGCTCGCGCAACACGCCCGAGTCGAGTCGTGCAATACAAGGCGAAGCGGGGGTGCTCGCCCGTACTAACTAGGGAACGCGGGTGAGCCACTCCTGTGTACCGAACTTCTCAGTCACCAAAACCTCCGCCTGCGCGTACTCGTCTTCGGTGATCTCACCGGGTACGGCTCCATAAAGGCCGGCGAAGGTGGCCTTCATCCGTTCGATAATTTCGGCACGGGAGAGACCGGTCTGGCTGCGCAAAGGGTCGACACGCTTGGCGGCACTCTTGGTGCCCTTGTCGCTCATCTTTTCGCGGCCGATGCGCAGCACCTGCACCATCTTCTCGCCGTCCATGTCGTAACTCATGGTGACGTGGTGAAGTACGGCGCCGTTGCCAAGACGCTTTTGGGCGGCCCCGCCAATCTTGCCGGTGGGGCTCGTGATGTCGTTCAGCGGCATGTAGGTGGCGTCGATACCGAGGGACTTCAGGGCAGTGATGACCCACTCATCTAAGAAGGCGTAGGAGTCAGCAAAGCTCATGCCCTGCACGAGATCACCGGGAACATAGATGGAATAGGTGACGACCGAGCCGGCCTCCATGAACATGGCGCCGCCACCCGAGACGCGGCGCACGACCTCAAAACCGTGGGCCGCAGCCTGTTCGGGGTCGACCTCGTTTTTGAGGCTCTGAAAGCTGCCAATAACGACGGCGGGTTGATTCCATTCCCAAATGCGCAGGGTGGGCTGGCGGCGACCGGCGCCGACCTCGTTGGCCAGCACCTCATCCAGCGCCATGTGCATAACGGGCGAGACTGCCTTCGAATGGATGATCGCCCACTCGTAATCCCGCCACGCCGTTGCTTTGGCTAGGGAGCGTCGGACCGCAATGGCCACCGCCTCCGGCGTGAACCCGAGCAGGGTCGCGCCCTCGGGGAGTGCGGCACGAACGGCGGCCGCGATGGTGGTCGCGTCGCTTGTCTCAGGCAAGCCGTTGACCGCGGCATTGATCAGCGGCAAGGCTTCGTCGGGCTCCAAGAAGAAGTCTCCGGCAAGGCGGAAGTCTGTAATGCGGCCATCGGTCGTGTCGAGATCGACAACCACGAGTTTGCCGCCGGGAACCTTATATTCACCGTGCATGGGGGATGCTCCTTAGGGGAGTTTCGGCAAGAGGTTCGAGAACGCGAACCGCAACGCCGCGTGCTCCAGCCTACGCCCGGCGGGAGTCCCGTTCACGGCCGGCTCAAGGCTTACTCATAGCTCATGGTCTTATCGTGGAGGCATGCCTACTCGTCGCACCCGCAAGCGCGCCATTCTCGGCGGCGTTTCTGTGTTTGCCCTCGTCGTTTTAGCAGCGGGCGTCGCCGCGTGGGCTGACGGGCATCTTGCGGGCACGAATTCGACATTCGAGGCGGCCCAGGTTGCCGCATCACCTGCAGCTACGGTCAACCCTTCCGCCACAGTTGATCTCACTCCGTTGGATGACCCCGCTCCTATCGTGGATCCGGCCAGCAGCTCGGCGCTGAACGTGGTGGCCATCGGGGACTCGATCATGGCGGGTAGTGGGCTTAATGACGATGAATCGTGGCTCGCCATTGTTGCTGAGTCTCACGGATGGAAACTCACCAACCTTGCCAGCGACGGATCGGGATTTGTGACGGTCGGAGACGACGGCGATACCTTCTCTGATCAAACAATTGTGGCGCTTAGCCTGCATCCGGATGTCATCATTTTGAGTGGCAGTAGCAACGATCTTGGGGTGAGCCAGGCTGTTTTAGCCAATGCAACGACAGCCCTCATCGAACGGATTCACCTCGTGCTTCCTCAAACAATCATTCTGACGGTGGATGCCATCTGGGGCGACACCGATTTTCCTGGCCAATTGAGCGAAATGGATGCTTCGGTCAAGCTAGCCTCGGCCAGAGCCAGCGGTGCCTACCTCGATATCGGGCAGCCCCTCTCGGGCATACCAAACCTGATGCAAGCGGATGGCGTTCACCCCAACGTTGCGGGCCAAGCTGCGTTGGCTCAGGCCTTCGACGCAGCTCTTGAGGCGAGTGGCCTCAACCTGTAAAAGCTCGCGCGCACTCTAGACTCGGGCCATATCCCCCTTGACTTCTTCGCCCTTGATTCCCGGCACGTCCTACCGCGGACTGATCGCGGCCGTTACGCTGCTGGTGGCATCCGTCATTGTGGTCGCCACAGGAATCCTGCCGTGGAACGAATTCGTGACGTTGAAAGACCGGGTTATTCCTGTCCTCGGATTCGTTGTGGCAATAACGGTCGTCACCGAACTCGCGGCGGCCGCCGGGGTCTTCGCAGCACTCGTTGAACGGCTCGCTCAGTGGGGCTTCGCGAAACGCTGGATCCTGTGGCTGTTCGTATTGGGGTTGGCCACCGTAAGTACCATCTTCTTGTCGCTGGACACAACCGCGGTCCTCGTCACCCCCGTTGTGGTGCTGCTCGCAATTCACGTCGGCATGCCTCCGATGCCCTTTGCCCTCGCCACAATCTGGCTTGCAAACACGGCTTCCCTACTGTTACCGGTCTCAAATCTCACGAACCTCCTCGCTGAAACGAAGATGGCAATGGATGGGCCTGTCGGCTTCGCGGCGCTCGTCTGGGCCCCGGCACTCGTCGGGATCCTTGTTCCCGTGGCTGTGTTGAGCGTAATGTTTCGTCGCTCCCTTCGGGGTGCCTATGTCGTTCCACCGCGATCCCCCGTCAATGACAGGCACCTTCTTCTCGTTAGCGCCGCCGTTCTCATTGTGCTGTTGCCCTTTCTCGTGTCCGGCCTGCCGGTCTGGATGCCAGCGACAGTCGCCGCCATTGTGCTAGTCATAGTTTTTGCAGTTCGGCAACCAGCTTCCGTCTCTGGGCTTGCGGGTCTGTGGCTTGTGCCGTGGCGCCCGGTGGCAATTGCGTTCGGCCTTTTTGTGCTCGTGGATGCTGCCCAGGTCAATGGATTAGCCGCCATTGTGGGCACCGTTGCCGGCTCCGGAACAGACTTCTTCAGTCTTCTCCAGCTGTCGGCGCTGGGCACTTTGGTCGCCAATGGCATCAACAATCTGCCGGCGTATCTGGTCTTGGAGCCTGTTGGTACGTCTTCCGTTCGGCTCGCAGCCCTGTTAATTGGCGTCAACCTCGGACCGCTCATTACCCCATGGGCTTCCCTGGCAACCCTGCTCTGGTATCAAAAAGTTAGTGCGCTCGGAGTGAGGGTGTCATGGGGTAAATTCGCGCTCGCCGGCCTCGTTGTGGTGGCCGTGACGATCCCCCTTGGGACACTCGCATTGTTGGCCGTTGCCCAATAACGTTCAGATAACGTTCAGTAAACACTCAGCAAAAAGCACCCCACTTGGGCTGCCGGCGTACTAGTTTCGTTCAAGGGGAACTCTTCTCCAGTGTTTGAACGCCTCGAAGGTCTTCATTGCCTTGAGGCCCGTAACCCAAGGAGCCACACGCACATGAACAGCACATTCATCAAAATCACGACCATCACGGCCATTTCTGCCGCCGCAATCTTCGGCCTTGCAGCATGTTCGTCCGGTACCGACGCCAACAAAGATTCCGACGTGGATAACTCCAGCACGAGCCAGCTCGTTGGCCCCATCGTCGTTGATGTCGCCACACTCGAGGGCACGGATGTCACCGTCAACCAGGGTCAGATGATTGACATCACGACGGGCAACCTGGACCCCGCTACCTTCACGGCAAAGATTGCCGACACCAAAATCGCAACGTTCACCGCGGGTGGCAAAAATGGATCAGCCACCTTCAACCCCGGGATTACCGGCGTTGCATCTGGCATGACGAAGGTTGCTCTGACCGACTCCGCGACCGGTAAGGTCTACAACTTCACGGTAACCGTCAACTAATTTCACCAAGCGGTGCTGGCCTCATCCTGAGAGGGATGGGGCCATTAGTGTTGTAACCGATGTCACCTCAACGCCACACCTCGCCTCTCCCCGTTTGGCTTGCGCTGATTTTTGCTGCGCTGGCGGGCTCTCTTATGACGGTTCAGGCGCGCGTTAATAGTGAATTGGCGACGCGCATCGATAACGGATTCGTGGCCGCCACAATTTCCTTCGGGAGCGGGCTCTTGATTTTGTGCGTGGTCATGCTGGCGTCGAGGCGAAGCCGGGAAGGTCTTCGCCTCGTGAAAGCGCACATCAAAGATGGCTCGTTCCCTTGGGCTTTCACCCTGGCTGGTGGCATTGGCGCGGGCTATGTGCTTTCGCAGGGCCTCGTCATTGGAATCACGGGTGTGGCTCTTTTTACGGTTGCTTTCATCGCTGGGCTCACGGTTGGCGGGTTGCTCTTGGACATGTGGGGTATCGGTCCTGCCGGTCATCGACCCCTGACAATTCCTCGAGTGGCCGGTGCCCTTCTGGCGATTAGTGCGGTCATCATCGCTCTTGTGGGCCAACCAACCACGGTGATCTCTTACTTCCCTCTCGTGTTACCGGCATTCTTCGGGGTGCTTGTTGCCTGGCAACAAGCGGCGAACGGCCGCCTTGCGATGGTGGCACAGACACCATGGGCGGCAACATTTTTGAACTTCTTAGTCGGAACCGGGGTTCTGATCGTGGCGGTCGCCATTCACTCGGTCTCTGTAGGGCCGGCCACGGCATTTCCTGCGGTCCTTCCGAGCGATCTGTGGCTTTACCTCGGCGGCGCGGCCGGTGTTATCTTCATCGCGACGACGGCTCTTGTTGTGAGAATCATCGGAGTTTTGTTGCTGAGCTTAGGCTCCGTCGCGGGGCAACTCATAACCGCCTTGACGTTAGACGTTATTTTTCCTTCGGCGCATCATCTCGCCGTCGCCACCATCGTGGGGACTGGATTAACACTCGCCGCCGCCGTGATTGCCACCATCCCGCGGCGACACGCAGGCGGCCACAAAGCGCCACCCACCACGTAAAACTTTTCTCTGTTACGTCGTGTGACAAACAGTTTCGCTTTTAGTTTGGCGCCTGCCTAACGTAGAGACACCCGAGAAAGTCGGGCCCCTACTTTTTCAAGGAGTCAGCATGAGCGCAACACTCGAGACCAGCATTGTCCCGACTATTACTGACGAGGACCGCGCGACGCGGCTCACGGAAGCCGGAACGTTCTGGGGCGGCCACATCGCCACGGGTGTTAACAACGCCAAGCTGACATACCTGGTCAAGGGCTACGGCGAAGGCTCTGTTGCCACGCGCATCACCGCTGGCAAGCACGAGTTCTTTATCGACGAGCCTGCCGGGCTTGCCGGCGATGACATCGCGGCTAGCCCGGTCGAGGTTGCTCTCGGCGCTCTTATTGCCTGCCAGATTGTGGTGTACCGCTTATTCGCTCAGAACCTCGGCATCACGATTGATACGATTGACGCCAAGGCAGAGGGTGACCTTGATGTTCAGGGTCTCTTCGGCATAGATGAGACCGTGCGCCCGGGCTTCTCTGCCATCCGTCTCGTTATTCACGTGACCGGACCCGAAACACAAGCACGTTACGACGAACTGCACGCCTTCGTTGATGCCCACTGCCCCGTACTTGATCTGTTCTCCAATGCAACGCCTGTTGCTGTGGAGCTCGTCGCTAACTAACCGCCGAGCAACAACCCGCGCAGGCGATCCGTGGAGTAAACGGTGGCCATGGCACCCTTGGCTTCGGCAGGGGAGCCGTAGCCCCACTCCACAATGATCGAGGGAACATCAAAGGCAGCAGCGCCCTCCACATCGTAGATGCGGTCCCCGACCATAACGGTGAGCGAAGTGTCATGGCCCAAGGCGGCGAGCTCAGCGAGGGCATGACCGACAATGGCGGTTTTCGTGGCGCGGGTCTCGTCTTCCGTGGCCCCAGCAACAACCGTGAAAAAATGGCGCAAGTCGAAGTGATCGAGAATGCGGGACGCCTGTGCTTCGGGCTTGCTGGTGACAATCGCCATCGGCACGTCGGCTTCGGCCAGGGACTCTAAAAGGCCGACAATTCCGGGAAAAACCGCCGAGTCAAAGGCGCCATCTTTGCGAAAGTCCTGGCGATAGACCCGGAGGGCGTTTTGAGCTGCTTCTTCGCTGAGACCGGCGCGATTGCGAAATGAGTCCAGAAGAGGCGGCCCCACGTAGTGCATCAGTTCGTCGTGCGGAGGAACTGGCAAACCGAGGTACGCGAAGGTGTCGACGAGGGACTGAACAATTCCGGGGGCAGAATCAAGAATGGTGCCATCGAGATCGAACAGCACGCTGGTCCAATTGCGTGTGAGCGTTGTAGTCATAACTGAGTAAGCCTAGAACAATCTCAGGTGCGCGTCATCCATCCCGCGCATTGCTTCATAATCGAGTACCAAACATGTAATACCGCGGTCTTCTGCGAGGGTTCGGGCCTGGGGCTTGATTTCTTGGGCGGCAAAGACGCCGGCGACAGGCGCGAGGTGCGGGTCGCGGTTCATGAGCGTGAGATATCGCGTGAGTTGTTCCACCCCGTCGATATCACCCCGGCGCTTTATCTCGATGGCCACGGCGGCACCCTTGGCATCCCGGGCCAAGATATCTACCGGCCCAATCGCCGTCATGTGCTCGCGCCGCACGAGCGTGAACCCCTCGCCGAGAAGCTCGATTTGCTCGGCCAATAACTTCTGCAGGTCAGCTTCGACACCGTTCTTGATCAGGCCGGGTTCTTCGCCCAACTCATGAATAACCTCGCTGAATATTTCATGGATGCTCACCACCAGCATGTCGGCCGTCTTCGAGTGCGTGACGCGCCAAACTTGCGTCACCCCAAACTCGGCTTGCTCTTCTTCGGGCTCGTGCACGGTGAGAAGGCAGGGCGGACTCATCCAGTTCAAAGGCTTGTAGGAGCCCCCATCGGAATGAATGAGCAGACTGCCGTCTTGCTTGAGCACCAGCAGGCGCGTCGCCAGCGGGAGGTGCGCACTGAGGCGGCCGGCGTAGTCCACGGAGCACTGGGCTATAACTAAACGCACGGGACCACGCTACAGGGTGAGCTCTGCCGACTGGATAGGGCGTGTGCGAAACGGGTTGCCGCAACCTTCAACGTAGGGGCGGTCGCGGAATGACTAAGCCGGTAGTTGCTGCGTAACCTCACGCTGATGAGAGACGAGACGTTCGAGATCCAAGAATTCCTCGAGGCGCGAACGTGACCGAACCCATTCGCCGCCGCGCGAACCCAACTTGGAAAGAGACTTGACGCGCAAGCCGGGGGAGAACAGGGCGTACTCGTCTCCAACTCGTTGTTGAGATGAGGCGGTGTGCTTGATCGCAAACTCCGCACAGCGGAGTCCGCGGTAGAGAACTTCTGGCACCCGCGGGTCGTGGTCGTAGCTCAGCAACCACGATCGGGGGCCGTCGCGAAGGTACTTCGCCAGCTCCATGTGATCGGCCCATTTGAGGCTGTTCATGTAAAGTCCAGGGCCATGCTTGATATAGGGCGGGTCGAGATAGGTGAAAGTGCTTTCGCGATCCAGCCCCGCTAAGAAGTCCAGCGCCTCCAATTGTGAGACGGAGATGCGATCGGCGAGGCGACCGACTTCGACGAGCTTCTCGACGATGCGCGGCACCGAGAATCGTGCGTCGATCTTCCAATTTCCGTCCTGATTCAGTCCACCGATCGGTCGAGCGTTGAGGATTCCAGAACGATTCGTACGGTTGAGGAAAAGGACCGCGTAAGCGAGGTCGAGGGAGCCCTCGGCGGATGGATCGAGGTAGATGGCTCGTTGCGCGTGCCAGGTGTCGATCGAGACGGGCGTGGACAAGGTTTTTGCGATCAAGTCCGCGGTTGAGGCAACGGCGTGACTCCAGAATGTCGCGACACGCGGGTCCAGGTCGTTGATGAAGATCTGCTCGACCACTCCACGCCGGAGCAGCGACAGCGCAGCGCCGGCGCCTCCTGCGTATGGTTCGGCGTAGGCGGTGAGCCTCGGCATTGATTGCGCGCTGATCAGCTCCGCCAAAAAGGGTGTGAGAGCGGTCTTTCCGCCCGGGTACCGCAGCGGGCTAGGCGTTTCCATCACGCCCCGCGTTCTTGATCATGCCGTCTAGTTCCCGGAGGTAGCTTACGAAAGTAGCCGACAGGTTGGAAACGGCCTCAGCGCTTGTGGGGAATGCGGACGTGCTGTGAACGTAGTCGTGCAGCGATCGAAAATCGGGGCCTGAGACGAACCGGTTTACGGGACCCGTCACGGTCTTGTGAACGCCAGAGGCTGTGAGCGCCGCGAGCGCTTTCTCGATCTTGGCGCCGAGCCGTGCGTCGATGGTTGTACCTGGCACAACGCCAGCCGCGACGGCGTCGTCTGTCGCCAACTCCACCACGACTCTTATGAGAATCGCGCCGGTGTTCAGCGCTTTACTCAGCTCGAGTTTTTGTGCCTCCCAAAGCAGCGCCTGAACCCGCGTGCTGACGTGATGCAGCGACAGCCCGGAAAACAAGGTGTGTTTGGGCTTTGGCTGTGCAAGTGTAGTAGTGACTCCGGCCGGGGTAGGCCGTTCTTGTGCAGGTGCTGGGTCGTTCTCAGTGCTGACGGTGGTCTCTTGAGACCCTGATTCGGCAGTCGGGTCAGACGTCTCGTCTCCAGTTAGACCTTCGGGCGTTGGGGCTGGGGGCTGGGTTTCTGCCGCGGTGCCACTCTCGGTGGAGGCGCTATCGGGCTCCGTGGTCTCCGGCGCAGCGGTCGGTGATTCGTCTTCGGCCGGCGTTCGAAAGCTCGCCGCCCGCTGCACGAACGCCGTTCTCTGGTCGCGCGTGTGGATGGTCGATACGGTCAGGTCACCAAGAGCGTTGAGAACCGCGATCCAAAATGCGAGGTCCTCCTCTATCTGATTCGCAGACTCCACTTTCCCTCCGCGAACACGTATCCCGAACTCAGCTTGAAATGGCAGAAACTGAAGGATTCGACCAAGATTCGTGGACTTCTTCCGGGCCTTGTTGACGGCCGCTATGAGTTCGGGGCTGTCGGGGTGGCGTTCCAAAAGAAAGGAGGTGATGGCTATGGCGATCGCAGTCTGGCCCGTCGTGCCGCCTGAGAAACGAGACTTCTGTTCCGGCCCCCATTGCTTTGTGCCCGCGCCCCCGGCAGGACCGGCGTGCTTGCGTTCGATCCAGTGTCGACCTGCTTCACGGCTCGGTGCAATGGTGCAGGCTATGGCCTTGGGCGCGCTCGACGGCTTCACGGCCGAAAGCGTCTTGGCAAGAGCTGGGAAGTCCTCGGGTGCGGCGATCTGGCGGGCTATGAGTTTGACCGCGGCTATGCGCCGGTTGCCTTCGAGGACGACGAACTTGTCTTCCTCCTCGAACACCATTACTAGATCGATGGGGCTCAACCCATTGTTCGTAATGTCGTCGATGAGGTTGATCATCTCGATTTCGCCGCGGTCTGCTTCCAACAGCGCGTAGACAAGATCGTCTTCAGTCATGCCTTCGCCCTCAAGGCGCGGGTTCCCCGAATCCAATTCGAGTTTGGATACGGGAATCGATTGACGGCGCATAGAGACAGTGTGGCGGACAAAACGCATTCACCGGGAAGCTACACGCCCTTTCTTCAGATAGCCGAGTCCTGGCTATCTGAAGGTCAAGCGGATTGACAGCCGAGAAATTCGCGTCCCCAGTCGAACTGCCCGGCATAGGCGAGGCGGCTGTGGTCGTCGATAACGACGCGGACGCAATCGAACCCGATCCCACGACCCCAGACCGATTCGGACCTGCCATGAGCGCGCCATCCGCCACCGTCGGGGATCCAGCCCGGTTTCTTCAATATCCGGCCGTGTAATCATGACCGCATGACTCTTTCTACCATCGCGCAGACCGACGTCCCGGACGGTCTGCGCGATGTGGTCGCCATTGACGCTGGCGGCGAGTCCAGCTTTGCGCTTCGGCGAGACGGGTCAGCCGTGCACTGGGGTATGTACGCCTCGGGCGGTGTTCGGACGATGCACGTTCCTGGGTTCTCCATCCTCAGTATTGGGGTCGGTGATACGCACCTCTCTGCTGTGTTCAACGACGTTGAAGTAGGCGGAAGCTCCATCGATCTTGCCGCGGTGTGCAAGCCTGTTCCGCCGCCGCGCCCGATTCCGTTCCTTACGGCAGCGTGCCAGTTGGTGCACTCAGACGGCGCGAGATGAAATACACACCTAAGCGCCGCTCAACCAGTTCAAAGGCTTATAGCTGAGGGAGTCGCTATGGACGAGGACCGAACCGTCTGCTTTCAGCAACAGAAGCCTTGTTGCTAAAGGCAAGTGGGCGCTAAGGCGTCCGGCGTAGTCCACCGAGCAGCGGGCGATGACAAGTCTCACTTACCCAGAGTACGGGGTCGGGTGAACCCCGAGCGTAGGGGGCGGGCTCAACCTTCGTCGGCATTAAGATGCCGGTGGGGATGTCCTTCGGGTGTGGAAAACGGTGTGGGGACGCTCGACGGGTAGCAGCCGCCGTAACTTGTCGCGATACGGCTCGATGTCGAACGGCATTAACGGGTCAGCGTCCTTGACGTACAGAGGGTGGTGCGGGTGGCCGTCCTTGCTGATTGGGCCATGTGAGAACCACCTGGCGTTCGTCAGCTCCGGCAGCTCGAGCAACTCAATCAAGGTCGGCACGAGGGACAGGCGCTTCGTGATCAGGGCTCCCCACGCAGCCCACACGTCAGGGTCGCAGTCGTTTAGGACCTTCCTGATCTGGCGTGCATTGGCCTCAACTAGCTCTGAGTCGAGTTCCACTGGGAGCCCCGCAGGGTCCGTACTCCTGAGCGGGTACACGTTGAGCATCAGGAAACTGTCATACCCGTGGAATGCGGCAACAGCTTGGACCCGCGTTAGCGTGGCGTCCAATCGGGTGGGAGTTGCAGTGCTCGGGTTGAGACCGATGCAGACCAGTGGCCTTTCGCCGACGGCGCCTAGCGCAAAGCGTGCGCTGTTGTCCTCAGTGCGCTCGTAGAGCCACTCCATTCAAGCTCCCTACGCGAGTTTGTCCTGGTTCCGAGCGTACCGAACATGCCTGACACTGATCGAGCGTAGTGATGGGGTCGGACAGTCCTCAGCGCCCCTTCGCGCCTGCCCTCAGATGCGGCGGCCACCTCTTGCGGACCCACATCGACAACATCACGGTCGGGGAGGCGCTCGACTTACGAGCTACGCCATACAAAAGGCGACGTTAGGGTTTCCAGCTCGGGGAGTATGAGCGCACGAGAACGCTGCCGTCGGCCTTGAGCTGCAGAAGCCAAAGTGCGGGAGGAATGTGGGCGGTGAGCCTCCGCGCGCAGTCCACGGAGCGCCTAGCTATGCCGAGTCGCAGTCTTCCGCGGCAGTGGGGCTATGGTGCCGTGCGTCGGCAGGCCTATCGATCCGACTTGCCGAGATTACAGCGGTCGCAGAGCACTCGAAGGTTCTCTGGGAGAGTTTCCCCGCCCTTGCTGTAGGGGACTTCATGGTCAATGTGGAGCACTACCCCGACTTCGGTGGCAGGTGAACGCCCGCAACTGACACAGGTGAACCCATCCCGTTGGAGAACCTCCCACCGCAAACGGAGGCTAGGGCTTCTCCCGGTGGTGTGGCCCTTTACGACTTCGGTGGTCGGGGGAACAACGACGGCGTCATCAGCGGAGTCCGCCCACCCTTGAAACTTGAGGAGTGCCTTCCCCCAAGACCCGAAGCGCTTCGCATAGCCCTCGGGAGTATGGCGGGTACCTCTCATGTCGCCGTAGGAAGGCTGTCTACCGAGAGTCGTCCATACCTCGAAGATGTTCGTCATCCACTCGGTGTCATCGTGTCCGAGGTCAGGGCGACCACTCTTCAGCCCGGCGCGTCCAATTGCCTCAGTCCAACCGCCGAGCCGTCGGTGAATGGTCGTCGGGTGGTACTGCCCGAAGCGCTCGTACTCTTCGCGAGTGAGCGACCCGTGCCCCAGTTCTTCGGCCACGCGGAGAAGGTCGTGGGCGACGTCGTCATCGGTGGCGTAGCGCGCCGAAAGACGAACCCGCATGCCTTTCGATGACGATTCACTCATAGGTCAAGTCTGCCCGACGGGAAATACACACCTAAGCACGGCTCATCCAGTTCAGCGGCTTGTACGAACCACCATCGGAGTGAACGAGCAGGCTCCCGTCTTGCTTGAGGAGCAGCAACCGGGTTGCCAGCGGGAGGTGCGCACTGAGGTGCCCCGCGTAGTCCACCGAGCAACGGGCGATAACAAGTCTCACTTAACCAGAGTACGGGGTCGGCTCAACCCTAAGCGCAGGGGGCGGGCTCAACCCTAGCTGGGCTCCGGGACGTGAACACGACGAGCGATCTTCGCTTCGTCGGAACCACGCCAGACACAATCGGTGTGGGAACGAATTTGAACGTCACCGCCGAGGTCCTCAACTACGAAGCCAGCTCGTGCTTGCTCCTGCTGGACCCCGTATCGACCGCGGTCCGGTAGACGCGTAAAAGGCACGTCAGACGAGCCGTGTCGTGCTCCAGGTGCTCGTGGGTAATGCTGCCCGCGGTCATGAAGGGGAATTCTTGTACGGCAGGCCAACGACGTTCGTTGATTAGTCAAGCAGGCCCAGGTACCGCGGACGACACTTCATCGCGTGAATTACCTCTTCAGTACCGTCGTCCCAGACGAGCACTACAGTTTCGAGCAGTCGCGCCTGCGTATCGAACCCAATCCGCAGTTGACGCTGGGGGTTCTCATCGTCGAGAGGTCCGGAAACCGAAGGGTTACCTGCCGTGGCAAGGGTATCTTCGTCGCTCACGCCGTGCTTCCGAGCAGACGGGCGAACGATCACGCGACGTGGGTCCACGCGTCTATCGCCGCGCGAATTGCCTCGGAACGATTCAGCCCTTCTCGTTCCGCCCGAGCCATGACTGCGGCGAGTTCGTCGGTCGTCAGGCGCACCGGAATGACCTGTGCAGGCGCGGTGCCACGTGGAGTGCGACCCCAGCGGGCACGGAGCTGGTCGACGTCGTAACCCGTCTCAGCCTGGGCAACCCACTGGTCGACCTGCGATTCGCCGACCTCACGGCCTTGGATGATGCGCTTCATAACTTCATCGTAATACGAAAGAGAAAGTTTCGCTAGGTGAAATACACACCTAAGCGCGGCTCATCCAGTTCAACGGCTCGTACGAGCCACCATCGGAATGCACGACCAGGCGCATCTATTTAGCCCAGCACAAACGCGAGAAGTTCATCGATCGTGTCGACTCCGGCCAGCGCAGCGAGTTCTTCGCCGGGCGCGGCATAGCCCCAGCGCACGAGAACCGTGGGCACGTTGTGCTCGGCGGCCCCCTCGATGTCGAAGCTGCGGTCGCCGATCATCAACGGCGTCGGAGAGTGCGCGATGGCCTGCAACTGTGCCAACGTTTCGCCCACGACGTCCGACTTGGTGGGACGTTTCGAGCTACTGCCCACAAGGGCGGTGAAGTACTGGGCGATGCCAAAGTGCTCGGCCGTGTGCACGGCTTCGCGTTGAGGTTTACTGGTGGAGACCCCGAGCGGAATACCGGCTTCGACGAGGGTGGCGAGCAGACGATCGACCTCGGGAAAGAGCTCCTGGTGAATGAGGCCGTCACGCTTGGAGAGCGCCTTATAGAAAGCGTTGGCCTCGGAGATGCGCTCGGGACCAACGAAGGTGAGCAACGAGGATCCGGTCGGCGGGCCAATCAACAGGCGAATGCCGGCCTCATTGGGCGGGGTGACCCCAAAGTGTTCGAGGGTCTCGCGCAGGCGCGCAGAGATGGCGGGAGCCGAGTCGACGAGAGTGCCATCCATGTCAAAAAGTATCGGAGTCCAGGGTGTCATGAGCGTTGCGTCCGTTCTTCGCCCACGCTGTTGCCACCGTCAACGACGATGACCTGGCCCGTGATGTAGGAGGCGCCGGGACTGGCGAGCCACGCGACGGCCGAGGCAATTTCGACGGCGGTACCGCTTCTTCCGGCGGGAACCAGGGTTCCTTCAATCGCCTCGGAGGGAAGCTGCGATCCCGTTTCGATCCAGCCGGGGGCCACCGCATTGACGGTAATGCCAAGCGGCGCTTCGTCTACCGCGAGTGCGCGGGTCATGCCGACCATGCCGGCTTTTGCAGCGGCATAACCGATGTCCCCGCGGGCGCCCATGACCGGCCCCGTCACACTCGTGATGTTGATGATCCGGCCCCAGCGGGCGGTCCGCATAAACGCAATAACGGCACGCGTTGCGTGAAAGGCCGTGGTCAGGTTGATGGCGAGCGCTTTTTCCCAATCGGAGGTCGACATCTCGATGCCACCCTGCGCGATTTCGGCATCATCCACGGTGACCATGCCGGCATTATTGACCAGGATGCTCGGCACGTCCCAAACGCCGGCCGCCACATCCGCCAGCCCCTTCGAAAGGGCGTCAGCACCGTCCGCGGTGTCTAGCCGCACGACAAGGCCAACGGTGTCGATGCCCAAAGCCTCGAGCTCAGTGACCCGATCGTGAATGCGCGCAGTCGTTCCGGTGACGATAACCCTGGCACCCATTTCGCCCAAGAGACGGGCACTCGCAAAGCCGATACCCGTCGCACTCCCAGCTCCCGTCACGAGCGCCGTTTTGCCGGTGAGATCCGTCAGGGCTGAAATCTGCGATGCAGCCTGTGAGGCCGGGGGGAAGGAAGACATGCCTTCAGCTTAAACGAGTGCGAGGCGGGCCCTCGTAGTGCTCGCTCTCAGCGGACATCTTCTAGGCTGGAGGCATGAGTGAGAGTGCACGTGGCGCCGTGAGCGCAACATCCGGAATCGACATCAATGAACTGGATGCCACCGTGCACCCGCAAGACGATTTGTACCGTCACGTCAATGGCAAGTGGGAGATGCGCACCCCGATTCCCGCCGACAAGGCTCGGTACGGTTCGTTCCACATTTTGGCCGAGCACGCCGAAGAGGCTGTTCGCGACATCATCATCGAAGGCCAGGAAGCCGAGCCCGGTTCCGAGCAGCGCACCGTGGGCGATTTGTATGCCTCCTTCATGGACACCGACCTCATCGACACCTTGGGCGTAGCCCCCATCGAGAGCCAGCTCGCCTTCGCCGGAAACGTGACGACCATCTCCTCGCTTCTTGACACCGTTGCGCGCCTCGAACGCCACGGCGTGGGCGGCTTCCTTGACCTGTTTGTCGATAACGACCCCGGCAACCCAGAGCGCTACCTTGTGTTCGCCGAACAGGGTGGCCTGGGCCTCCCCGACGAGAGCTATTACCGCGACGAGAAGTTTGCCTCCGCGCGCGAGGCCTACGTCAATCACATTCAACGGATGTTCGAACTCACCGCCGAAGAACTCCCCACCACGGAGGGTCTCGATGATGCCGCGGCTCGGGCCGGCCGTGTGTTCGAGCTCGAGACTTCGCTCGCCGCAATCCATTGGGACAACGTGCGCACGCGCGACAGTGTCGCCACCTACAACCCGCTCGCGTGGGCCTCGGTGCACGAGCTTGTGGCCGAGGGTGCTCGCGCTGCCCTGGAAGATGACGCCGCTTCCGGCCTGAATGTCAGCGATCACGTTGCCGACTTCGACATTTGGGCGACCGCCATGGAGGCTCCCGCGGGAGCCCTCGACACCGTCGTTGTTCGCGAACCTAGCTTTCTTTCGGGCCTCGGTTCGCTGCTAACACCCGCCCACCTCGAATCATGGAAAGACTGGTTGGCCTGGAACATCATCCACTCGGCCGCCGCCTTCCTGCCCGGCGCGTTCGTCACTGAGAACTTCGACTTCTACGGCCGCACCCTCACCGGAACCCCCGAGCAGCGCGCCCGGTGGAAGCGCGGTGTCTCCCTCGTTGAGGGTGCCATGGGCGAATCCGTAGGAAAAATTTATGTCAGCCGTCACTTTCCCGAGGCCGCCAAAGCCGACATGGATGTCTTGGTCGACAACCTCATTGAGGCCTACCGCGAATCCATCACCAACCTCGAATGGATGAGCAAAGAAACGCGCGGCCGGGCTCTGGAGAAGCTCGACAAGTTCACCCCCAAGGTGGGCTACCCCGTCAAGTGGCGTGACTACTCGGCACTCGTGATTAGTGCCACGGACCTCATGGGGAACGTGCGGCGCATCGCCGAGTTCGAGTCGGCTCGGGAGTTTGGCAAAATCGGCAAGCCCATTGACCGCGACGAGTGGTTCATGACCCCGCAGACCGTCAACGCGTATTACAACCCGGGCTTCAACGAGATTGTCTTTCCAGCAGCCATACTCCAGCCTCCGTTCTTTGACCCTGCGTGGGATGACGCCGCCAACTATGGTTCCATCGGCGCCGTTATTGGCCACGAAATCGGTCACGGCTTCGACGATCAGGGCTCACGCTTTGACGGCGACGGCAAGCTCACCGACTGGTGGACGGCAGAGGACCGCGAGGCGTTCGAGAAACGCACCGCCTCTCTCGTTGAGCAGTTCAACGCGCTCGCTCCCAAGCAGGTTCCGGGTCACTTCGTCAACGGTGAACTCACCATCGGTGAGAACATCGGTGACCTCGGCGGCCTCGCCATCGCGTGGCGGGCGTACAAGATTTCTTTGAAGGGCGCTGAGTCGCCCGTCATCGACGGACTCACTGGCGCGCAGCGATTCTTCCTGAGCTGGGCGCAGTCTTGGCAGCAAAAGGGCCGCGACGAAGAGGTAATTCGCCTCCTGGCAATCGACCCTCACTCGCCCAACGAGTTCCGCTGCAACCAGATCGTGCGCAACATCGACGCGTTCTACGATGCCTTTGCCGTGACCGAAAAAGATGCCGCCTGGTTGGAGCCCGCCAAGCGTGTCACCATCTGGTAGCGAGTCGCCTAACCCGCGAGGTTGCGCAACATGGACAGCGCCTTGCGGGCCGAGACATCGGGCAGGTACGCGCGGCCAACGGCGATGGCAATCGCCGGCAGGGCCACCGGGTCGGGGTAGGCCATGTACAGCGTCTCATAGTGAGGGTTGAACTTGGCCTTAAAGAACATGAGCGAGGAGAATCCGTAGGCGGGTTCTAGGCGCTGAGCCAAGAAGTCCAGCAGCCGCGTCAGAGTTGTCGATGCCGGTGTTGCCGACGGAGGAATCTCCCCCTCGCCGACGTCGGAGCTCTTGGGCGATTGTGGCTTGCGTGCCAGAGGCACCCCCGACAAACTCATCACGGCGTTGCCGGCCTCCTTCATATGGAGCGCGGCCGAACCGATGAGAAATTCCATGACGCCGTTGACGCTATTTTCACCGCGGCGCATGAAGTCCAGGGTCCAGCCAATAACAACGCCATCCCGGTAATTGGGAAGCCAACTCGTGATGCCATGGATGCGACCGTCACCGTCGATGGCCAGCATGAGACGCACATCCGGATCCTCAAGTTCTGCTGCGGTGCCAAGCGTAAAGCCCATCTCGGGAATATCGCGTGCCGAGACCCAGCCCTCAGAAATCCCCCGAATCTGAGAGACCTGGTCGGGGGTCAAATCGGGCCAACGCGTCCACGACGTGGTGACATTTTCGCGGGCGGCGCGGTTGAGAGCGTGACGCACTTTCTGCCACGCCTTACTGGCAATATCTAAGGACGCGAGGTCGATGAGCGTTTCCTCGCCGACGGCCACTTTTTGCCAGCCGAGTGTTTCGAAAGCCGGCAGAAGATGTTCGTGAACACTGTAGAAAACTGGGGTCCAGTGATGACGATCACAAAATGACGAAAATTCGTGGATGCGCTGCAAGTCGTTGCCCGCTGCACCTATCGGATCAGAGACCGTCAGGGCGACTCCGTTGATGACCCGGTAGGCAATGGCAACTTTCCCGTCAGGGCTGAACCAATAGTTATTGCCCGGCCAGGTGGCCATGAAGCCCAGCGAGCCGCCACCGGTTTTCAGAATCTCGCGCACCCGACGCTGATCACGCACGAGCGTCTCGGACTTGGCGTTCGCCAACACGTAGATGCAACCGATGACGAAGATGACCCAGAAGAGCGGTCCGGCCCAGTGGAAGATCAACAGGCCAATGGCGAAAGCCGGTTGGTGGGCAACGTGAACCCAGCCAAAGAGGTGGAGAGGAACGAACGGTTTCAGGCTGGTCCAGATCAGTGCCCACGAGGACTCGCCGCGGTTGGTCGAGGCCGCCCCGATGACGAGCGTGACGAGTGTGACGGTAAAGAGAACAGCGAAGCTCAGAGAAATGACGACAGCAAAGCGCCGAATCTGGTGCCCCGAACTACGAATCGGGAAGTAGCTTCTATTGAGAAACAGCACAACGGCCACCGCTAGGGGAAGCGCAACGGCGAGGAGCGTGCTTCCGACGAGTTCAACCACGCTTAGTGTGGACCAACCCGGTTCGGGGAGGTCTGAAAATAGGGACAAAATGTTAAAGGCTATGAAGGAAAGGATTGCGAGGGCAACGTTGACGACAATCGCCAGCGAAAGACCAAATCGCCTCCCCCTGCCGAGTCCCCAAGCCGCGACCAGCAACACGGCAATTGGCACAAACGCCATCGCGACGCCTCCCGTGCCATGTCCGCTCGCAAGGAGAAGGCTCTTGGTGCAGGCGGAGTGAACCAGCTGTCCACACTGTTCCAAGACCGTGGAGGCGCTCACGACATTGCCCGAAATAATTCCCGACACGAGCGAGAATGGGGCAAGCCCGCTGGGTTGGGTCAAAGCAATGACCGGTCCCACCGCAGTGACGGCTGTCATCGTGGCCAGGAGACGGCGACGAACGAGCCGCGGGGAATGTTCCAGACTGCGACGTGTCTTGCCGCGAGCTAGGAGCCAGCCCAGCGGGATTCCGATGCCGGCCGCAATTAGCCGATAGATGTCGGAGGGAGCACCACTGTACAAAACAAAGACCAGCAAGGCGGCGATGGCGACGACACGAACCCGCCGCCGCCACAGTGTTGACATGTACGCCGTCGCCGTGAGCAGAACCCCCACGACGGGGGTCAACGGATCGAGCGTCTCTAGGGTGCGCGTCCCGGTCGCCCACCACTCGCCAGCGGCGGTGCCGAGAACCTGCAGCGTGATCCCGAGGCCGACTCCCAAGAGCCCGGTAATCAGAAAAGCGAGCGCTGTTCGTAAAGGTTTCAAGAGCCGTTCGGCGACACCGAGCAGCACAATCGACGCGATCAGGTCGATGATGAATTGGGTGAGGTCGTGAGCCACAAAAAGATCCGTCAAAATGGTCCACCAGCGCTGGTCCTGGAGGGTCGACGTAATCCCTGCCCCCAAGTCGAGCGACGACAGGTGCGCAGCACCCTGGGTGAGGTTTCCGGTAACGATGGCTGTCATGATCAATAAAATCGTGACGGATACGGTGACCGGGTAAGTGCGGAGCACTACCGAAGCGCGGCTTATGAATTTCATTTTGTCACCGGAGCCGAAAGCCCAAAGCGGGGAAACAGTACATCGAAACCCACCGGCAACCCCAGGATGAGCGACGTGTTGTTGTGGGTCACCCCGGGCAGTCGCTTAAACGTGACGGTCATCCCCGCGGCGGCGGCGGCCTTGGATACTGCCTCCTGACCCGGTCCATAATGTGAGTCAAGTTCGCCGGTCGTGAAGATGGCCACGGTATCGGCGTAGGTTTGCCCCGCCATGATGTTGATGGGTTTGATCGCGTCGTAGGCTTTTTGATCGCCGCCGAACTCTTCTTTCAAAACGGCCCTTTCCTCTGTTAGACCGGCAAATTCGATGCCGGAGACATCCAATATATTGCCCCATGTTTCAGGATATTTTGCCCCAAAGTACGCGGCGCAACCGCCACCGTTGGAGAATCCCGCAAAAGTCCAGTCTTTGCGGTCCAGTGAAACGTTCAGGTTCGCCGAAATCCAGGGGACAACATCCCGGGCGACGTAGGTGTCGACGTTACCGCGCGGGCCGTCGAGGCATAGAGGATCAAACGTGGGTTTTGAGAGTTGATCGACGACGACCACAATCGGAGCGAGCCCCTTATTTTTAGCGGCGAAAGTTTCTAGCGTGCGAGCAATGATGGTCGGATCGGGATCGCCGGGTTCCCCCATCATTAACACGACCACCGGGAGTTTGGGAGGGTTTGCCACAAGAGCGGCCGGCGGAAGATAAATCTGGGCCGGTCGAGCGGGGAAATGCGAAACCTCGTTGGGGATCCCGCCGGCAATGATGCCCGTCAGACCACGGCGCGGCATGTCGGCGGGGGGATTCCAGGTGACATAGAGCGGGGATGTTTGTGGCGCCGCACTCGATACCGTCACTGCCGGGAGCACCACAATCTTGCTCGTCGAAATATGCAAAAAGGAAGCCAGCGTCGGCGTCAGCCCATATGCCGCATTAACCCCCAGGGTCGCGGAAACCAGAAAAAGCACGGCTCCGAGAGCGGGAATGATCTTGCCCCAGCCTCTAAAACTAAGGAGCGCGCGAAGAGCCACGCAAAGACCGGCGAAGCCCGCATAAATCCAGCCGTAGGCTCCGGGGTCGAGCGGGCCACCGAAGGTATTGAGCGTGTCAACCGTAATCCAGAGTGTTAGCCACGCGGCGAAGAGACCGGCGACAGCCGCGATCATCAGCCAGACAACGTCCCGGCGCCCGCGAAGAAGAGAGTGCAGGATGAGCAACCCCATGATGACCAGGCTCACGACGTACACCGCCACGGGGAACGCACCAAAAGAGATGTTGAGATCGAGCACGAGGGCCTCCACTGGCCTGTTGACATTGGTGAAAAGTGGTTACGGATCTCAGGGAAAAAAGCCACTCGTAGAACCCTGAGTTCAGCAGGTCGGTATGGGAGTTTCCTGAAAGTTTACTGGCAGGACTCTATGGATGCGAATGTGGGGCACTGGGACCCCGCCGGTAGGATTGACAACTGGCACGTTAACCAAGGTTGACGCGCATCTTTACCTTATTTATTGCCCCACACACTAGGAGCATCCTGTGGCCCCGACCTCGCGTCTTGATTCTGTTATTGCCCTCGCGCAACACCGCGGTTTTGTCTTTCAAGCCGGTGAAATCTATGGCGGATCGCGTTCGGCGTGGGACTACGGACCCCTGGGTGTTGCCCTCAAAGAGAACATTAAGAAGCAGTGGTGGAACTTCATGGTTCAGCGCCGCGACGACGTCGTGGGTCTGGACTCTTCCGTCATTTTGCCTCGCAAGGTCTGGGAAGCATCCGGTCACGTCGAGGTTTTTAGTGATCCCCTGATTGAGTGCACCAGCTGCCACAAGCGTTTTCGTGAGGACCACCTGCTCGAGGAATTCGAGGAACGAAAGGGTCGTGCGCCCGAGGGCGGAATGGCTGGCTTGCCCTGCCCCAACTGTGGAACCCGTGGTGCCTGGACCGAGCCCAAAGCATTCTCCGGTCTCTTGAAGACCAACCTGGGCCCCGTCGATGATGAGTCGGGCATGCACTACCTCCGCCCCGAAACGGCTCAAGGTATTTTCGTGAACTTCGCCAACGTGCTTCAGGCCTCCCGCATGAAGCCTCCGTTCGGTATTGGCCAGATCGGTAAGAGCTTCCGCAACGAGATCACGCCGGGAAACTTCATCTTTCGCACACGCGAGTTCGAGCAGATGGAGATGGAATTCTTCGTCGAGCCCGGCACCGATGAAGATTGGCACCAGTACTGGATCGACCAGCGCCTGGCGTGGTACGTCGGTCTCGGCATCGACGCCGACAACCTGCGCCTCTTTGAGCACGCGGCCGAAAAGCTCTCGCACTACTCCAAGCGCACCGTAGACATCGAGTATCGCTTCGGGTTCGTCGGTGGCGAGTTCGGTGAGCTTGAGGGCATTGCCAACCGTACCGACTTCGACCTCAAGACACACTCCGAGGCCAGCGGCAAAGACCTTTCATACTTCGATCAGACGAAGAACGAGCGATGGTTCCCCTACGTTATTGAGCCGGCCGCCGGACTCACACGATCGCTGATGGCGTTCCTCGTCGACGCGTACGTGGAAGAAGAAGTTCCTAATGCCAAGGGTGGAACGGACAAGCGCACCGTGCTCAAGCTCGATCCTCGCCTGGCTCCGGTGAAAGCAGCGATCCTTCCGCTGTCGCGCAACGAGCAACTGTCGCCCATAGCCCGCGAGCTCGCGGCGGAACTTCGGGAGTCCTGGAACATCGACTTCGACGACGCTGGTGCCATTGGCCGTCGCTACCGCCGTCAAGACGAAATAGGAACACCGTTCTGTGTCACGGTCGATTTCGACAGCCTCGATGATAAGGCAGTCACGGTTCGCGATCGCGACACGATGTTGCAGCAGCGCGTGCCTATCGCTGACCTGCACGCCTACCTCGCTTTGGCGCTGAAAGGCGCCTAAGTTCGCGGGCGTTCATTGGATGCCCTGAAAACTGAGGCAACAGCCATGACCGAATCCTCTTCGCCCACCTCCTATGACGTTCTCGTTGTGGGCAGTGACGTTGCCGCGCTGATGGCGGCCTTGGATTGCGCACGGATCGGACTGAGGGTTGTCCTTCTGGCAACCCCGCCAGCGGAGCACCGCCCAGCAGTTTTCAGCCATCGCGCCGGCATCGTTGCGAGCCTGCTCACGGAGCTGAACATTCCCTTTTCCATTCGTGAGCGAGTCACCGTGAAGGGTCACGAGTCCCGCTCCACGGCGGGGGCGGCCACCGGCAGCATCGTGGGGATTCCGGCGAACCCATTTGCTCTAAACGTTCGCGAGGTTCTGGGGTGGCGCGGGGCGTGGAGGGTCTACCTCGATCGCCTGATCCCGCTGCTCACCATCGGAACCGAAACCAATCTTGGGCATATCGTGCGGCGGCGCCTCGGCAAGCGCGCTGAGCGCCTGCTCGTTGACCCCGTCCTCCAGGCGCTGTACGGTCTTTCCGCTGAGGAGATTCCGGTTGCCACCGTGGTGCCCGGACTCAACCAGGCGATGACCCGTGCGGGATGTCTCACTACCGGGATCATTGATCTGATTGTCGCTGATCCTCGGGTCGCTCAGGTCGTTGAGGTTGCCGGCGGGGTGGGGCACATTGAGACCGTTCTTCGCGAGCGTCTGGCGTTCTTCTCCGCCCGCATCATCGATGTCGCGGATGTTCACCTCACCCTGATTGAGGATGGCGAAAATCGGCCAACGGCCTTCGGTGCCTCGGCATTCGCTCCTTCGGGACCCATCACTGTTGTCACGCAGGCCGCGCTGCTACCGGCGGGCGAGGCGCTGGCCGCCCAGAGTCCTGCCAACGAGCGCGTCGCTGTCGTGGGAATCTCCGAGCAATTCCCCGGTTTGGAATCTGCGGTCCCGGAATCTCGGAGCGCATCCGCCTCAATTCGTCGTGTGTTGTTAAGTGATCCCACGAGGCTTCCCTTGGGTCCTTTAGGTCACGAGGGTTAGGCTAGACGTGTCGCATATGCGATTCGTGACATATTTTTTTCGACCACGCACTTTTTCTAAAACGAACTGAACGGAGTAACGATGAGAGGCAAGTTTCTGTTCTTTCTTGGCCTAGCCATTGGATACGTTTTTGGTACCCGCGCTGGTCGCCGTCGATACGAACAAATTAAGGCTGCAGCGCAAAACATTTGGGAGTCCGAACCCATTCAGTGGTCGGTCCACCAGGCACAGGACGCCGTGGGCGACGTGGCGGAGGACGTCCTCACTGCCGCGAAGCGCGTCATTCATCAGGTGACGGGGGACAAACCCGTCGCCACGTCTGCGCCCAAGCGCGCTTCTCGAAAGCCGGCAGCAAAATCAGCCACCACGCGGGCGAGCACCAAAACGGCCCCAAGGGAAACCGCCAGACCCACGGCGGAGCCGGCTGCCCGGAAACCGGCAGCAAAGTCGACACTGGAGGCTTAAATGGCAACCGCACCACAGGGAAAACCCACTCCTTCGGAGGCAACTTCTACCGAGGAACGTTCGTTGTTCTCTCTCTTGCGCGACCTTCCGGGCTTGCTCCTTGAGCTTGTGCGCGTTGAAGTTGAGCAGCTCAAGCGTGAGATGGCGCGCAAGCTCAAAAATCTTGGCGTCGGTGCGGCCCTCGTTGTCATCGCACTCTCGCTGACCACGTTCTTCTTTGGCACCCTCATTGCTGCCGCAGTTTTGGGTTTTGCGGAGATCATGCCCCCGTGGGCTGCCGCCCTGACCGTAGCGGGAATTCTCTTGGTCATCATCGTGGTTCTCCTAGGTCTTGCTGTGACGAGGTTCAAGAAGGGGTCTCCCCCGTTGCCGACCGAAACCTTTGACAGCATTGTCGCTGACGCCAACGCACTCAAGGGGGAGGGCCACTATGACAAGCGCTAACCCAGCATCCGTATCTGGATTCACTCAAGAAGAACTCATTGCCCACCTCAAGCGAACGCGAGCTCAGCTCGGCGCCACCCTCGATGCCGTTGAGGAGAAGGTCAATGTTCCCAAACGGTTAGACAAGGCGGCCACGCGCCTGAAAGGGAAACTTCGCATCATGCGTCAAGAGAACCCTGTGGCGTTGGCGGCAATAGTCGCAGGGGCGATTGCGGTCGTGGGTCTCATCACCTATGCCGGATATCGCTCAATAACACGCCGATAGTGCACTTTGCTCAAAAGTTGTCACCTATTCGTGACCTTGCGGAGCGCTTTCAATTTGGATGAACGGCTCGACCGTCTCACAATGGGAAGTGATGTCTTTAACTTCACCGATTGAGACGCGCCCGTTATTCGGTCGCAAGGTTCTGGTTCCCCGAGGCGGCCCTTGGGGTGATTCCGTTGCCTCAGCGCTTCGCTCTAAAGGGGCGACACCTGTTATTGCCCCCATGATTAATTTTGAAACCACGGATGACGTCGAGGCGCTGCAAACAGCTTTTGCTGACCTGGCGGCGGGCAAGTTCGACTGGGTCACGATGACGAGTGCCACCACCGTAGACGTTTTGGCCGCGTATGGTGCTGTCATCCCGCCCTCGACGCGTGTTGCCGCCGTAG
This sequence comes from Alpinimonas psychrophila, assembly GCF_014137865.1. Taxonomy (GTDB): domain Bacteria; phylum Actinomycetota; class Actinomycetes; order Actinomycetales; family Microbacteriaceae; genus Alpinimonas; species Alpinimonas psychrophila. The sequence goes on from NZ_JACGWU010000004.1 coordinate 101,474, forward strand.
GGGAGACAACGGCTTCCGCATTGCGGGCGGCTGGGTACAAGGCCGACCTCGTTCCCAGCGAAGAGAACACCGCCCATGGCCTTCTTGAGTCCTGGGCACAGGCAACGATGGGTGTCGTCCCGCTCCGCATCCTTACCTTGCGTTCTCAGATTGCCATTCCGGTGCTTACGGAAGGCTTGAAGCGCATTGGTCACAATGTGCGCTCGGTTGTGGCTTATCGCACAGTTGGCATTCCCGTAGAGGATGCCATTATTCGTGAGGTTCGCGAGGGGGGCTTTACCGCCGTGCTGGTGACCTCCGGCAGTGTCGGTGAGCAGGTTGCCCTTCAAATGGGCGATATCCCGAGCGGAACATTTGTTGCCGCCATTGGCCCGCGCACGGCGAAGGATGCCCGGGCGTTCGGCCTGCGGATCGACGCGGTCGCCGCTGAGCAAGACGTTGACTCTCTCATCCGCCTTCTCGTTGCCAATGCTCTAGTGTCGTCGACCTAGAACGAAATCCCGACGTGTTCGGTGCACGTCACGTGCTTCCCCGAGCAGCCATCGCAGACAACGAGCTGTTCGCGGCATGCGGGTTCGACGCAGTTCATCATGTGCTTGGTGGCGTTTCCACAGGCGACACAGGTACCCAGAATGGCAGCACCGGCGGCGAAGTCAATCGACATGCGCTGATCAAAAACGTAGAGAGAGCCGTCCCATAGTCCGTCATTGCCACGCGCTTCGCCGTAGCGAACGATTCCGCCGTCGAGTTGGTACACCTCGGAAAACCCGCGGGCCTTCATCAGTGGTGTGAGAACCTCGCAACGAATTCCACCGGTGCAATAGGTCACAACGGGCTTGTCTTTCAGATGGTCGTACTTGCCACTTTCAAGCTCGGCAATGAAGTCGTGGGTGGTGCGAACATCCGGCACAATGGCTCCACGAAACCGGCCGATTTCGGCCTCAAACGCGTTGCGCCCATCGAAGAACACGACGTCATCTCCGCGCTCGGCAACGAGGGCATCGAGGGAGTCTGCGGTGAGCATGGCGCCACCGCCGATGACCCCGGATTCATTGACCGTAATCTCATCGGGAACGCCAAAGCTCACAATTTCATCGCGTACTTTGACGCTGAGACGCGGAAAATCAGTGCTGAAACCTTCGGTGTCGATGGAGGTACCTTCGCTCCACTTGGCATCCATCTCTTTGAAACCAGCGAATTCTCGCGTCTTGCGCAGATACTTCTTCATGTTGGTGAGGTCACCACCCACGGTGCCATTGATACCGTGGCGTGAAATCAAAATACGCCCGCGCAGGTTCAGCGACTCACAGAGGTCGCGCTGCCACAGGCGAATCGCTTCGGGGTCAGCCAAGGGTGTGAACGCGTAGTAGAGAAGAATCTTGGGAACAGCCACGATGCAATTTTACGCCCCCGACGCGGGCGGGCGCCCCGAGCTGTCATCGTTACTCATATTGACAATCATTATCAATAAGCCTAGGTTAGAGAAATGACGTCACATAAAAAGGCCATTTCCATCACAACAGCCCTGATCGCCGCCGGTACCGTGCTTGCCTTCAGCGGATGCGCCCCAGCGACCTCCACTACCGCCGCGACCGATTCGCTCGCCGTTGTCGCGACGACTACGCAGGTTGCTGATTTCTCCCGTGAGGTCGCCGGAACCGCGGGCACCGTGACGGGACTCGTCCAAGCCAATCAGAGCGTGCACGGCTTCGACCCTTCCGCCAAGAATCTGCTCGACTTGGGCGCCGCGGATGTTCTGGTCACCAGCGGTGTCGACTTAGAATCCTGGCTCGATGACGCGATTGCCGCATCCGGATTTGCTGGAACCGTTATTGACGCATCCACCGGTGTGACCCTTTTGCCGTCGCTCGAAGCTTCGGGAGCCATGGACCCTCACGTCTGGACAAACCCGGCCAACGCCGTCCAGATGGTGCAGAACATCGCGGCAGGATTTGTCGCCGCAGACCCAGCTCAGGCCATCGCATTCGAGGCCAACTCTGCAGCCTACGTCGAGAAATTGACCGCTCTCAATGCGTGGGCAACGGCCAGCATCGACCAGGTTCCGCTCGCGGAGCGTTTGCTCGTGACCAATCACGATGCGTTCACCTATTTCTATAATGCCTACGGCATCACGTTCGTCGGGTCGATCATCCCGAGCTTGGATGACAATGCTGAGCCCAGTGCCGCCGAACTCGACACATTGATTGCGGCGATCCAAGCATCTGGAGCGAAGGCTGTCTTCTCGGAGGCGTCACTGTCACCCAAGCTCGCGGAGACCATCGCACAGGAAGCCGGTGTGCAGGTGTATTCCGTTGAGAACGCGCTCTACTCTGATTCGCTGGGGGCAGCCGGATCACCGGGAGCAACGTATCTTTCGGCGACCATCCATAACGTCACGGTCCTGATGGATTCATGGGGCTACGCTGTGACACCACTTCCTGCCACACTGGCCGTATGAACTTTGTGAACACCCCGGCAACGCCTGTGGCTCTTGAGCTCATAGGCGCTGCCTTCTCCTACGGACACGACGTCGCCCTTGATGAGGTGACACTCTCCGTGCATGAGGGTGAAGCTCTGGCGTTGATTGGTCCGAATGGGTCAGGAAAGTCGACCTTTCTCAAGGGGGTCTTGGGGTTGTTGCCCGTAACTGCGGGAACCATGGAGATCTTCGGCGCTGTTCGTGGCCCGGACACAGCGCGATCGCTGGGTTATCTTCCCCAGAGTGACGAGGTTGACCCGGAGTTCCCGGTGTCTCTGGAACAAGTTGTCATGATGGGGCGTTACCGCCGCATGGGCTGGTGGCGTTTGCCCGCTCGCGCCGACCGTGCCGCGGTGGCTGAAGCGTTGCGCCTGACGGGTCTCACGACTCTCGCCAAGAAACGATTCGGGCTTCTCTCCGGCGGTCAGCAACAGCGGGGTCTCCTGGCCCGAGCGCTTGCCGCCAACCCCCGCATGCTCCTCTTAGATGAACCTTTCAACGGTCTCGACCAGCCCAACCGGGAGGCTTTGGTGGAGACCATCCGGGTGTTGAAGGGCGAAGGCGTTACGGTGTTGCTGACCACCCACGACCTCGCTTTAGCCCGCGAAGTGTGTGACAAGGTGCTGTTGGTGAACGGAACCCAAATTGCCTTTGGCTCGCTCGCCGACGTGCTCACGCTCCAAAATCTACAGGCAGCTTTTAGCGGCTTTCAGGTTGAGGTCGATGAGCACTCTGTCGTTCTTCCCGGTCACGACGGTCACTAAGCATGGTGTTCCTCGACTCCCTCACGACCGCCTTCGCCCTGCCCTTCATGGGCCGCGCGCTGATTGTGTTGCTCGTGTTGAGCCTCGCTGCCGGTGTGATTGGTGTTTTCATCAACCTGCGTGGCCTCGAATTCCTATCGGACGGTCTCACGCACGCGGTGTTCCCGGGTATTGCGGCGGGGTTCGTTCTCGGCGGCCGCGACGGTCTCTACGTGGGGGCTTTGATTGCCGCCATTGCCGCCGCGGTTGTTCTCACGTTGCTGTCGAATAAGCGTGTCAGCTCGGATGCGACGATTGCCATTGTGCTCACAGCCATGTTTAGTCTGGGTGTCATTTTTGTTTCTCGGTCCACCGATTACGCCGGGCAACTGGAATCATTGCTCTTTGGGCATCTCCTCACGGTCACCCACACCGAGGTTGTGGTCACCTCGGTTGTGGCCATTATCGCTTTGCTTCTTGTGGTGACTACTTTTCGGGGGCAGCTTTTCGTGGCGTTCGATCGATCGGCCACGCAGGCGGTCGGCTATCGTCCTCTGCTCCTCAACCTCACCCTCAATGTCGCCATCGCCCTCGTCGTTGTGGCAGCCTCCAGCGCGGTGGGAAACCTGCTCGTCCTGGCGGTGCTGATTGTTCCTGGAGCCGTCGCACGTTTGGCTACCAGACGACTCGCCCTCTTGTTTGTGGTTTCTGCGGGATTCGCCATGCTGGCTTCGTGGTTCGGCTTGGCCACGGCCTTCGGCCTGTCGGTCAGTGCCGATGTCGCCATTCCCGGCGGCGCCACCGTCGTACTTTTCTTCGTTCTGGGATACCTGCTCATGTTGGGGTGGCGGGGGATTCGTCGATGAGTTATCTCGATCGCGCCATGATTGTTCTCACCCTCGTTGGCGCCCTCAGCGGTCTCGTGGGAACCTTCGTTGTTTTGCGCCGCCGAGTCCTCTTCGCGCAGGCACTCACCCACGCCACCTTCCCGGGGGCGGTGTTAGCTGCCGTCGCTGGTGTCAACATCCAAATCGGTGCGGCCATCGCGAGCCTGGTGTTGGTGGGCGGGCTTGCGTTACTCGGTCGTGTGCGCGGGCAGGGGACGCAAGCGGCATCCGGTGTCATGCTCACGGCCGGTTTCGCCTTCGGTGTCTTGCTTCAGGCACTTAATCCCAACATTCCTATTCATGTCGATAGCTTTCTCTTTGGGTCGGTGCTGGCCTCGTCCTGGAACGATGCCCTCTTCGCTGGCATTGCGCTCGCCGTGACGGTCGTCGTGCTCCTGATTGCCGGCAAGCAGTTGATTTTTGCGGTCTTCGACCCGCGTGGCTATCGCGCTGCGGGTTTCAATGAGAGGGGCATGGATGTTGTCCTCCTGCTCCTCACGACTCTCACCGTGGTTGCAGCGCTGCCGGCGGTGGGCGCCATCCTCGCTATCTCACTGATTGCTGCGCCTCCCGCAGCCGCTCGCCTGCTGACCTCGAAAGCGACGACCATGTTGTTCGTTGCACCAGCATTGGGAGTCACTGCGGGGCTCCTCGGACTTACCATTTCACGCTTGTGGGCCGTTAGCGCTGGAGCAAGCGTTGCACTGGTCGCGGCGGGTATCTTCTTAGTAGCCCTCGGAATAAACCGGGTGCGGTCGGGAGCACGTTCATGAGCACGCCAGCCAAGCGCAATACGTGGCAGCGCGAAGCCGTGCGCGAGGCGCTCGGCCATAATGACGGATTTGTTAGCGCGCAGGCTTTGCACGCCGTGCTTCGCGAAGGCGGTTCGCCCATCGGGCTGGCCACGGTCTATCGAGCACTCGCCGACTTGGCAACCGCCGACGAGGCCGACAGTCTGCAGTCGCCCGACGGCGAGAACCTCTTTCGGGCCTGCACGAGTAGTGGTCACCACCACCACCTGATTTGCAGATCCTGTGGTCTTACTGTGGAAATCGAGGCGCACGCCGTAGAAGCATGGGCTCAAGATGTTGCGGCCGAACATGGTTTCACGGCTGCCCAGCACGTGGTCGACGTCTTTGGGCTGTGTGCCGCCTGCACGAAGCTCGCCGCGCACTGAATCCTGGAGCCCGCGTCTGGTTCGAGTGCTTAGTTCGAGCCGTTAGTCCCAGCTCATCGGACTAGACCCAGAAACCCATCTCCTCGAGGCCACTGGTTTGCCGACTCGGCGCAAATGGTGGGCTAAGCGGCTGTCGCGTTCATCGAGATGCCTCATGTGGCGACCTCCGTCGGCGTGTCGGCCACGATTTGCGACTTCTCGATGGGTCGTCGCCCGGAACTGGGGTGCGGAACTCGGGCGCGACACGAATTTGCGCGACATGCCTGCTCTGACATAGAGTCATTCTTTGGCTGGACGGAATTCCTCGTTCGGTAGCGCGCTTCACGCCGCAGTCGCAAGATTGTTGGGTTTGTTGCGTGTCGACAAGAGATCTTGGGTAAGGCACTCGCCTTACGGTATTAGGAGGATAGACATGGCTGCGACCTGTCAAGTTACCGGAGCCATTCCTGGCTTCGGTCACAACATTTCACACTCGCACCGACGCACTAAGCGTCGTTTCGACCCGAACATTCAGAAGAAGAAGTACTACGTACCCTCGCTTCGTCGCAACGTCACACTGACGCTGTCTGTTAAGGGCATCAAGATGATTGACGTTCGTGGCATTGAGTCCGTCGTCAAGGACCTCCTTGCTCGTGGGGAGAAAATCTAATGGCTAAGGCACATGACGTACGCCCGATCATCAAGATGAAGTCGACCGCAGGCACGGGTTACACCTATGTCACGCGTAAGAACCGTCGTAACAACCCAGACCGTCTCGTACTGAAAAAGTACGATCCCGTAGTGCGTAAGCACGTGGAATTCCGCGAGGAGCGCTAATGGCTAAGAAGAGCAAGATTGCCCGTAACGAGCAGCGCAAGGTTATTGTCGAGCGTTATGCCGCCAAGCGCCTTGAAATCAAGAAGGCACTCGTTGACATCAACGGTACCGACGCAACCCGTGAGGCTGCTCGCGTAGCCCTCCAGAAGCTTCCTCGCAACGCATCGCCGATTCGTGTTCGCAGCCGCGACGCCATCGACGGTCGGCCCCGTGGAGTTCTCACCAAGTTCGGCATTTCGCGTGTTCGTTTTCGCGATATGGCGCACCGAGGCGAATTACCGGGCATTACCAAGTCCAGCTGGTAAGTTTTCCCTTGTATATCCGTAGCTACTCCGGTAGCAACTACGTCCAGGAGGACAAAAATGGCTCTCAACAAGTCTGAGGTTGTCGCAGCAGTAGCCGCTCACACCAACCTTTCGCAGGCAGCAGTGAACGGCGTTCTTGACGCTTTGTTCGCAACCATCTCCGCTGAGATCGCTCAGGGCGGCAAGGTCACCATTCCTGGTTTCCTTTCCGTAGAGCGCACGTCACGTGCAGCACGCACGGGCCGTAACCCCCAGACTGGTGCCACCATCCAGATCGCCGCCGGTCACTCGGTCAAGATCTCCGCTGGTAGCAAGCTCAAGGCAGCAGTCAAGGCCTAGTCTCACCTCATACGTTTCAACGGGTGTTCACCTTCTGGTGGACGCCCGTTGTGCGTTTAACTCGACCCTTAACTGCTTAGGCTTGAAGTTGTGTCACGAATCCTGCGCCTGAGCACCCCCGCCCTTGTCTTGGCGGTCGCGTGCTGCGCGCTCATCGCGGCCCTCTTTTACGGCGGGGGCGCAGCACCACTCAGCATCGGTGACCCCGGTGCCACCGTGCGTTTCGGTCTGCCTATCGCCACGGTGATCGTCTATCTGTCGGCAGCCACCACCATTGGGGCACTGATGTTGGCCCTCTGGGCGTTCGCGACGACCGAAGCTGCGTACTTCAAGGCGATCGATGTGGCCGCCGCTTCGGCGATGGTACTCACCGTCGCATCCGCGCTCACTGGAATTCTGACCTTTTTGAACGTGAGTCAAACGGCGTTTTCCGCGGAACGATCTTTTGGAACTTCTCTCGGTTTTTTCTTCACTGAAATTAGCCTTGGTCAAGCGTGGCTGAGTACAACACTGATCGCCGCCCTTGTTGCCGTGCTCTGTTTTGCCGTCACCAACCAGACGGCATTATTTTTTGTTGGTCTGGGTGCTGTCGGCACACTGGTTCCCATGGCCCTCTCCGGACATTCCGCGGGAATCTCCGGACACGCGATGGCCATTACCTCGCTCGGGCTCCACATCGTGTCCGTTTCAGCCTGGCTAGGTGGGCTCCTCGTGCTGACTCTCCTCTGGGGCTCGATTGACCCGGTCCGCTTACCCGCCGTGATTCAGCGCTATTCCACGATCGCGCTCGTGTCCTTCATTGTCGTGGTCGTCTCCGGTGTCGCCAACGCTGTCGTGCGCCTCGGTACCTGGGAGGCCCTGTACACGACTCCTTACGGAATGTTGGTGCTCGTCAAGGTTGCCTTGCTTGTCTTGCTCGGAGTCTTCGGTCTGTGGCAACGCGGCTTCCTCATTGGGCGACTCGCCGCGACTTCCAAAGCCCGTTATTTTTGGATCTTCGCCACCGTCGAGCTCGCCGTCATGGGTGCCGCCTCGGGTGTTGCCGGGGCACTCGCCCGCACGGCGACTCCGGTGACGCAAAGCCTCAACCAGGCGCCCACCCCCGCGGAGATCCTCACAGGCGACATCCTGCCCCCCGAGTTCACGCTCGAAAAATACTTCACGGCCTGGAATTTCGACTTGATCTGGATGCTGGTCACCGCCTTCGCTATCTTTTTCTACCTCGTGGGCGTGTACCGTTTGCACCGCCGCGGCGATAAGTGGCCCTGGTATCGCACGGTGTCCTGGATCGGCGGCATGCTGTTGTTGTTCTACGTCACCAACGGCGGGATCAACTCCTACGAGGCGTACCTCTTTAGTGCCCACATGGCCGCTCACATGACCATCGGCATGATGGTGCCGATTCTGCTCGTTCCCGGTGCTCCTGTGACCCTGGCGATGCGGGCCATTCTCAAACGCACCGACGGATCTCGCGGTGGCCGCGAATGGATTCTCAAGGCAGTCCATTCAAAATATGCTGGCTTCATCTCACATCCCGCTTTCGCCACCATTAACTTCGTGGGCTCCCTCTGGCTGTTCTATTACTCCCCTCTCTTTAGGTGGGCGGCGGTGGACCACATCGGTCACGAGTGGATGATCGTGCACTTCTTGATCGCCGGGTATCTCTTCGTGCAGTCGCTCATCGGCATCGACCCGGTACCGGTTCGACTGTCCTACCCTTTCAGACTCCTCCAATTGCTCATTGCCATGACGATGCATGCGTTCTTCGGCCTGGCAATCATGAGCGGCAATGCCTTGCTGCTCGCCGATTGGTACGGAGCAATGGGTCGCACGTGGGGTGTCACCCCGCTGCAGGATCAGCAAAATGGTGGCGGTATCGCGTGGAGTGTGGGCGAGATCCCGAACGCCATCATGGCCATTATCATCGCGATTCAGTGGAACCGTAGCGATGTGAAACTGGCCAAGCGCGTAGACCGAAATGCGGATCGTACGGGCGATGCCGAGCTCAAGGCTTATAACGACATGCTGACACGCACTGCTCAGCGGGACGATTCGCTAACCCACCCGTAGGTTCCAGGCGGCCCGCAACCGATCGTCGCTAGATGATCGAGATCAGCAGACTGCGGTCGGGCTGAATGGTGATGTTCAGGTTGAAGTTTGCGTCAATGGGTTGGTCGAGCGGCGTGATGCTGCCGTCATAGAGGGACTGCAATTCGCCTGTCAGCTCCACGTGAGCGATGGCGTTGCGCACGACCCACCCGGTTTCGCCGGGAACAACGTTCACCGTGGGGTAAGCCACAACTGACCACGAGGGTTCCCCGACCAGTCGATTTCCGGTTTGGTAGCCGAACGGACATCCGGTGGGTTGAAGGACGACCTGCGTCACACAGGAGTCAAGAAAGGCGTTTACTTCTGCTTGAACATCGGCGTTGAATTTCGCGTTCGCCTGCACATCAACGGTTACATCTACCGCGGCGCGGGGGGCAGCAACCGTGACGGTTGACTTCTTGGCTGTCAGCAAGCTGGAGGTATGGTCAAACGTGTAAGCACCGGGGGCAAAGGCGGCGAACGTCTCGGTGTGGTCGAAGGAGGTGTCGGTGGTGTCCGGATGGGTGGTACGCAGGTCTATGAGGCCACTGGTTCCGACGGAGAAGACAGTGTCATGCATAACGTTCACGGTGATGGTGCCGAGCGGTGGGGACACGAAGGCCCAGTTTGGGAAGAAAAGAAAGCTGTTGTCCACGTGCGTGACCCGAAACATCCCTTGAGCGCTCTGGGAATTGAGGCTGTACGAAGCGGACACGATGTGCGAACCGTCGGGTTGGGCGGCCTCATCCAGAATCTGAATGTTGGACAGGTCACTCAAGGCACTGCTTCGGAGGAGGGCAAGGCTCACGCCTTCGGGCAGATCTGCGGCGCTCGGGGTGACTCCCGGCATCGACAGAGCGGAGACCGCGTCGTGCCGTTCGAGCGCGTGGAGATAAGAGGATACGAAACCCTTAGCGCTAAAGACCTCACGGTTTAACGATCCGACAGCGCAACAGGCGGCCAAGAGAAAGAGGATCCCGACGACACCCAACAGGATGGTGTCTCTTCGGGAAATTGTCACGCCTTCATCTTACAAACACAGATGGTGCACGACCGGCTCCCGCGAGGCTAACTCCCAGTAAACTGGGGGTATTCGGTCTTTGTTAGAGGATGTGTGCGTGATCTCGGTAGCTCTGTCCCCTCAGCAACAAGAGGTGTACGACCTCGTTGAGAGCACGCGCGAGCATGTTTTCATCACCGGGCGCGCGGGCACGGGCAAATCGACCCTTTTGAATCACCTGAGTCAGGTCACGGCAAAACAGATTGCGGTGTGCGCCCCCACTGGCGTGGCCGCGCTCAACGTCGGGGGTCAGACGATTCACTCGCTGTTTCGGCTTCCCATCGGGCTGATCGGCACCTCCGACCTCAATCACGGGCCCGACCAGCGCAAAATCTTGAAAGCCATCGACACCCTCGTTATTGACGAGATATCGATGGTGAATGCGGATGTGATGGATGCGATTGATCGCGCCCTGCGGGAGTCGCGTCAGCGCAAGAAGGAGCCGTTCGGCGGCGTACAGGTCATCATGTTTGGCGACCCGTATCAGCTGGCACCGGTTCCACCACGGTCACTCGAAGAGAAGTCCTACCTCGCCGATCGGTACGCCTCCCACTGGTTCTTTGACGCTGCGGTCTGGAAGGCGGCCGAGCTGCGCACGATCGAGCTGACCGAGATTCACCGTCAGCGCGACGACGATTTCAAGGCCATGCTGAACGCCGTGCGTCACGGCGTTGTGACCCCCGAAATTGGGGCGGCACTGAACGCGGCAGGCAATCGGCCGCCTCCTGACGAGGGCATCATCACGTTGGCCACCACGAACGCGCGAGTAAACGCGATCAATACGGCTCGCCTCGAGAAACTTGAGGGCAAGACGCTCACGGCCGAGGCCGAGGTATCGGGGGAGTTCGGGGCGAACATGTTCCCGGCTGAAGAAGCGTTGGCGCTCAAGGTGGGCGCACAGGTTATGTTTCTGCGTAATGACTCCGATCAGCGGTGGGTAAATGGCACCATCGGGCATGTCACGCGCATCGCTGACACGGTGTTCGTGGACATTGCCGGCACCGAGGTGGAGGTGCATCCCGCGACGTGGGAGCGCTACAAGTACACGTACTCGCAAAGTAACGATGAGCTGAAGCGGGATGTCGTGGCTGAGTTCACGCAATTCCCGTTGCGGCTGGCGTGGGCCGTCACCATTCACAAGTCGCAGGGGCAAACGTATGAGCGCGCCCTGATCGACATGGGGGCTCGCGCTTTTGCGCCGGGCCAGACCTATGTCGCCCTCAGCCGCATTACAACCTTGGACGGACTGTTTCTCACGCGAGGACTTCGCCCCTCCGACATCATTGTCGACCCGGATGTGGAGCGCTTCATGGCACCCATCGATGATCCCGTCGCTGATCCCGCTGCGCCCTATGTCGATCCTGCTCTGGTGTCTGCCGCCGAACCTCGGTAAATCGTCCCCTAGAACCTCCGTAAATCATCCCCTAAAACCTCGGTAAATCATCCCCTAAAACCTCGGTAAATCATCCCCCTAAGGCCCGCGATGTCTCCTGAAAGCTCGGCTACTATGACGCCGCTCGTGGTCATTGTCGACGGTGATTGCGCCCTGTGTATTGGACTCGTCGAGTGGATGGGGCGCCGGCTTGCGAAGGGCACACCGGTTTCGCCGCAAACCGTGATCTTCGTTCCGGGGCAATCCGATGTGGGGGGCGAAGTGTTGCGCCGGGCATCCGTTAATGACTTTGACTCAGTCTTGGTTGTCTCAGACGGTGTCGTCTTGACCGAATCGAGTGCCGTTCTGGCGCTGGCTAGCATATTGCCATGGTGGTATCGGGCACTCGCGGGTGCCGCCCGCATTGTGCCGAAGGGCTGGCGAGATGCTGCCTACCGCGCGGTCGCCAGCCGCCGCATCAGAATCTGGGGACGTGCTGCGGTGTGTGCGATCGATTCGCGCGTCGCCGGGGCAACCTATGGTCCTCGAGGATTACTCGACCGCGCCGAAGCACGACGACTTCTGGTGTTGGCGCGAGCGCTCGAGCGCTAAATCTTCCGCCTGACCTGCATCGACAGCGGGCGAGTTATAACGCGTCGCTGAGATGCAGATTCAAGAATGCGACCGTTCGCGCGAAGGCAAGCGCCGCCGTGTTGCGATCGTAGGCGGCTGGGTTTTGTTCATTCGCGAATCCGTGCTGGGCGCCGGCGTAGGTGAATTCGGTGACGGATGTTCCGTGATCCCGCAACCGTGTCATCAAGTGCTCGGGATCCCGTGTCGGAGCCCAGTCGTCAATTTCGGCCAACTGCAGGAGCACTGGGCAGGGGATAATGCCGTGCTCGGAGGCTGCGGCGCTGCCGTAATACGTGACCAGGGCGTCGGCGCCACCGCGGCTGGCAGACATGATCGAGAGGCGGCCACCGAGCGAAAATCCGAGCAGGGCAACACGAGCAGGGGCAGACGATAGGAGCAATGCGTCAAGACGTTTGAGCGCTTCCTCCGTGTCGAGGGCGGCCATCATGGCGCCGGCCTCCCCCGGGTCGGTTGTGGCCCATCCGTGATAGTGGTCGGGAACGAGGACCCGAAAACCTTCCATGACAAGGCTGTTAGCAAAAGCGGTCAGCCACGGTAGCCGACCAAACCAGTCGTGCGACACGATGACCGTCGGGCGACCGACCTCTCCGAATTTGAGGGTCTCGCCTGGGGAGTCAATGCGAAAACGTGTGCTCATGGTGCCACGATAGTCGACGCGACGGTCCTCGGCGAAGGACATCCTCTCTTCGGCTATTCGACCGGCACGTACACGAATAGTTGTACCGCGGACCAGTTGGATGCTGCTGCGCTCATTTGGTAGGCGCGGCTGGAGCGGGTGACGGGAATCGAACCCGCGCTATCAGCTTGGGAAGCTGAAGTTCTGCCACTGAACTACACCCGCGCGTGACCCATAAAGGGCCAGCCTTTACCCTAGCAATTCTTGAGTGATCGCCGAGACCAACGAGCCATCCAGCCATTTCGCTAGAATTATCGCGTGCTGCTATCTGACCGCGATATTCGTGCCGAACTTGACGCCGGGCGTATTGGCCTTGAGCCCTATGCCCCCGAGATGATTCAGCCGTCGAGCATCGACGTACGAATCGACCGCTACTTTCGTCTCTTCGATAATCACAAGTATCCGTTCATCGACCCGGCAGAAGATCAACCGGACCTCACACGTCTTATCGAAGTTGAGCCGGACCAGCCCTTCATTTTGCACCCCGGTGAATTTGTTCTCGGTGCCACCTACGAGCAGGTCACTCTGCCCAATGACTTGGCCGCACGCCTCGAAGGCAAGAGCTCGCTCGGGCGCCTGGGGCTGCTAACGCACTCCACCGCTGGTTTCATCGATCCCGGATTCAGCGGTCACGTCACGCTTGAACTCTCGAACATGGCGACGCTCCCTATCAAGCTGTGGCCCGGAATGAAGATTGGTCAGCTGTGCTTCTTCAAGCTCAGCTCACCTTCGGAAAAGCCCTACGGTTCAGCAGAATACAAGTCGCGGTACCAGAACCAGCGTGGTCCGACGGCCTCGCGCTCGTTCGCAAACTTTTATCGCTCGGATGTCAGCGTTACCGATGCGGGTGCGCAGGGCGAGTAGTAACGCCCAAGTTCTAGTCGTTATGGGCGCCCAGCAAGCCTGCGGCCTCTAGGGCCGGCAGTTGCAGCGTGAGCCACGGGCTAAAAGCCCAGGGAGATTTCTCCAACGACTCGAGCAGCGCGCGGGCATCGACCCATTCACATTCGACAACTTCGTCCGCCGCGGGGCGTGGCACATCGCTCGTGACAGCGATGAAGACAGGGCAGATCTCGTTTTCTACCATGCCCGAGGCGTCGATCGCGCGGTAACGAAAGTCGGGGAGGGCCATGGCAACAGAATCGAGCGTGATGCCCAGTTCCCGCTCGGCGCGCCGCGCAACGGCAGCCAACATGGCCTCACCAGGGGCAGGGTGACCGCAAAAAGAGTTTGTCCACACGCCTGGCCAGGTGAGCTTGGTGATGGCGCGACGCGTGACCAAAAGCTCCCCGGCAGCGTTGAAAACGTGGCAAGAAAATGCGAGATGAAGGGGGGTCTCGCGTGTATGGACGGTCGCCTTCTGCGCAGTGCCGATGGCTGTTCCCTCCTCCGAGAGCAAGACAACCAGTTCCTCAGGTAACTGCATGGCTTTCCCCCTCATCTGTCGGTTAGGCTCGTACCGTGAACGCCAATAATATCGTGGATGCAACGACGCGCAGCCCGGCGCGCGTCGACGAAGTTCTTGATCGTTTCTTTAGCCTATCGACGACGAGGGCAGCCACCCTCGCCCCTGCTTACGAAGCACTGTGGAAGACCCTGCGCTCGAACACAAACGGGGGCAAGCGTTTTCGTCCGCGCATGGTGATGACGGCGTATGAGGGACTTGGCGGCGAAGACCTGGCGGCGGCGGCTCACGTGGGGGCGTCATTCGAGTTACTCCACACCGCCTTGATTGTGCACGATGACGTCATCGACCGCGATTTTGTGCGCCGCGGCATCCCGAACGTTTCTGGCAGTTATCGGGACATTGCGCACACTGCCGGGCTCTCGATTCCCACTGCAGAACACCGGGGGATGTCGGTTGCGGTCATCGCGGGAGACCTCGCGCTCACCGGTGCTTTCCGTCTCATGGGTTTAGCCGAGACCAACTCCGCAACACGAGCACGCCTCCTCAACATTCTGGACGATGCCGTTTTTGCCTCCGCGGCCGGAGAACTCATCGACGTTGATTTTTCTCTGTACTCGGGGGTTCCCTCCGTCGAAGAGATTGTCGATATGGAGCGTTTGAAGACGGCCGTCTACTCCTTTGAAGCACCCCTGCAAGCGGGCGCAGTTCTGGCGGGCGCCCCGGAATCGGTGATATCGGCCCTCGGAAAGTTTGGTAGAGAAATTGGTATTGCTTATCAAATAGTGGATGATCTGCTCGGCGTTTTTGGCGATGAACACGCAACGGGGAAGACCACTATTGGGGACATCCGTGAAGGAAAGCGCACGACGCTGATTGCCTACGCATCGACCCGCCCCGAATGGTCGGCCATCTCCCACCTCGTGGGCAAGAGTAGCCTCACGCCTGCCGAAGCCCAGATTGTGCGGACCGAACTTGAGGCATGCGGAGCCAAGGATTTCACCGAGCGATTAGCGGGCGAGCATGCCGACCGCGCCGTGGCAGCTCTTGCCGACGGAAACGTTCCGCAACGTTTGGTCGATGAACTGACCCCGATTGTTGCAGCAGTCTTGGAGCGCGTTCGGTGAATCTGAATAGTCCCCTCGATGCCGTTCGTGCCCAGAGTACACAGAGTGCCCTTTACGACAGTGTGGCCGAGGAAACAGCCGGCATCATGATCCACCGTTATTCGACTTCCTTTGGTTTGGCATCGCGACTTCTTCGAAAAGGAGTCCGCGGCGATGTTGCCAATATTTATGCTCTGGTGCGTTTAGCCGATGAAATTGTTGACGGCGTGGCTTCCGAAGCTGGTGCCGATGCTGCCGAGACACGAAGACTGCTTGATGAGCTGGAGACTGAGACCGAGCGTGCAATGGCATCCGGGTACAGCACCAATCTGGTGGTTCACGCCTTCGCCCTCAGCGCACGGCGCACGGGGATCGAGCCCGTTTTGACGCGCCCATTTTTTGAGTCCATGCGGGTGGATATCACCGAGGTCTCCCACACGCCCGAAAGCTTTGATGGGTACGTTTACGGTTCGGCAGAGGTTGTGGGCCTCATGTGTCTGCGGGCTTTTTTGAGGGATGTCGCGGTGAGTCCCGAACAGGATGCTCGCTTCGTGCACGGTGCTCGCAGGCTAGGGGCGGCGTTCCAAAAGGTCAACTTCTTACGGGACCTTTCTTCCGATGTGGACGCGCTCGGCCGTAGTTACTTTCCCGGACTGGACATCGCCACGTTTACGGAGGAAGACAAGGCACGTTTGGTGGCCGACATTAAAGCGGACCTCGCAATTTCTGCGACGATTGTTCCGGAACTTCCTGCTTCCAGTCGCCGCGCGGTTGCGTTGGCGCAGAGTCTTTTTGCCGCATTGAACCGTCGAATAGAACGCACTCCGGCATCCGAATTGAAAGAAACTCGCGTGAGCGTGCCGACATTAGTCAAGGCTCGCCTCGCCCTCGCTGCACTGATGGGACGCACCTCATGACGACGACTGCAATTGTCATTGGCGGCGGGATCGCGGGTCTCGCCTCGGCGGCCCTCCTCGCTCGCGACGGATATGACGTCACCTTGATCGAAAAGCACGCTGACGTGGGCGGCCGCGCCGGCTCGTGGGAGCACGAAGGTTTTCGTTTCGACACCGGCCCCTCTTGGTATCTCATGCCCGAGGTCTTCGATCACTTCTACAGGCTCATGGGAACGTCCAGCGCCGAGCAGTTGAACCTGCAAAAACTCGACCCGGCGTACCGAGTGCTATTCGAAGAGGATGGGGTTTTCCCTTCTCGCCCGGTGGATGTTCGTGCCGACCGTGAGGCCAACCTGGACCTGTTCGAATCCATCGAGCCGGGATCCCGTCCGGCCATGATTCGTTATCTCGATTCGGCCAAAGATACGTATCAGATGGCGACCAAGCGCTTCCTCTACACAACCTTTGAGAAGTTCGGACCCCTGCTGCGCGCCGATGTGCTGACGCGTTCCGGCAAGCTGACCCGCATGCTTCGTGAGCCGCTGTCGAAGTTCGCTGCCCGGCATGTGAGCGACCCGCGCCTCCAGCAGATTCTTGGCTATCCGGCCGTTTTCCTGGGATCCAGCCCGTTTATCACGCCCAGCATGTACCACCTGATGAGCTACCTCGATATGGAAGATGGTGTGCTTTACGCCGAGGGAGGTTTCACCCGCGTCATCCATTCGATTCGTGACATCGCGCTGGCTGCGGGGGTTCAGTTGATTACCGAAGCCTCCGTGACCCGCATTGTGACCGCGGTTAACCCAGCTGGTCACGCGAAGAAGGCCAAGGCCATTGGGGTCGAGTACACGAATGCCCAAGGGGAGACGTTGCGTCTGGCCGGTGACGTCGTTGTCTCTAGTGCCGACCTGCACTTCACGGAAACCAAGTTGCTGCCTGAATCTCTGCAGACCTACAACGCGGCGTGGTGGTCTAAGCGTGTGGCCGGCCCTAGCGCCGTGCTGCTTTACTTGGGGGTCACGGGAGAGGTTCCCCAGCTCGAACATCACACGCTTCTGTTCACGAAGGACTGGAACGATAACTTCGGCAAAATCTTTAACGAGCCGACCTCGGTGCCGGACCCGGCATCCATTTATGTGTGCAAACCGAGCGTTATCGACCCGGATGTTGCCCCCGCGGGTGACACGAACCTCTTTGTCCTCGTGCCCATTCCCGCCGACCCGAGCATTGGCCATGGTGGGCTGGATCACACCGGTAGCGCTCAGGTTGAAGCCATCGCTGACAACGTGATTGACCAGATTGCCACGTGGGCTGGTATCACCGATTTGGCGAAACGCATCGTCGTGCGCCGCACCGTCGGCCCCGCAGATTTCGTTAACGACCTCAACTCGTGGAAGGGAAGCGCCCTCGGGCCGAGCCACATTCTGTCGCAGAGCGCCTTCTTTAGGGCCGGAAATGTGAGTAAGAAGGTCGACGGGTTGTTCTACGCTGGGGGAACCACTATTCCCGGTATTGGTTTGCCGATGTGTCTGATTAGCGCCGAGATTCTCATCAAGCGTTTGCGCGGAGACACGACGACCGAGCCATTGCCGGAACCCCTGTTCCCCACCGTCGACCGTTAGGCACTAAAAGATGGGTCTCGTCTACCTCATCGCATTGCTGGTGTCCCTCACGGGTATGGTCGTGCTGGATCGGCGCTTTCGTCTTTTCTATTGGGTGAATGCGCGGCGCGCGGCCATCGTTCACATCATCGGAATTGTGTTTTTTCTGATCTGGGATGTCTACGGCATCGGTCAAGGGTTGTTCTTTCGAGGCGAGACGTCCATCATGACGGGCATTGTGTTGGCACCGGAGTTACCCATTGAGGAACTTTTTTTCCTGACGTTGCTGACGTACATGACGATGAATTTGTTCGGCGCATCGAATCAACTCTTTGCCTGGTTTGAGGCACGCTCGAAGGGTGCGCCCCCTGCTGGACCAACGCCGACTCCTACGACCCCCACGCCTGATGTGGTCTCATGACCTACTTGACGCTTAACATTCTTTTTCTCGGGCTCTCACTCTGGTTTATGTTTTGGGTGCGGTCCCTGCTGAAGTCCGGGTGGAATCGCGCTTTTTGGATTCCGCGCGGCATCGCATTTGTCGTCTTGTTGGCGTTCTCCGCGGTGTTTGACAATGTCATTATTTTGCTCGGATTGGTCGCGTACGACACGTCAAAGCTCTCGGGAATCTTTATCGGAGTCGCCCCCATTGAGGACTTTTTCTACACACTCGCCGCGGTTGTTCTCCTTCCCTCACTGTGGCAACTCATGGCCTCCGGCGCGAAAATAAAGTTTCGATTTCCGCGGCAATGATGCGCATCATGGGTCAGCTCTTCCTGTCGTCTCGCCCACTCTCGTGGGTGAATACGGCGTTCCCGTTCGCGGCGGCCTATCTCATGACCACCCGCACGGTCGACCTCACATTTATCGTGGGCACGCTGTTCTTTCTCATCCCGTACAACCTCGCGATGTATGGCATCAACGATGTCTTTGATTACGAATCGGATCTGCGCAACCCACGCAAAGGTGGAGTCGAAGGGGCGGTCTTGGATCGCAGCCTTCACCGCATCACTTTGTGGGCCGTGGTCGTCACGAACGTGCCTTTTCTGGTGTACCTCGTCGCGATTGGCAGTCCCTTGTCGTGGCTCGTGTTGGCCATCAGCATGTTTGCCCTGGTGGCGTACTCGATCAAGGGCCTGCGCTTTAAGGAGGTGCCATTTCTGGACTCGATTACTTCGAGTACGCACTTCGTGAGCCCGGCCGTCTACGGCGCGGTGCTGGCCGGAGCCGTTTTCACGCCGGTCTTGTGGCTTGTTCTCGCGGCCTTCTTCCTCTGGGGAATGGCCTCGCACGCGTTCGGCGCGGTGCAAGATATTCAGGCCGACCGCGAGGGGCAGTTGGCCTCGGTGGCAACGGTTATCGGCGCCGCCTACACCGCGCGTTTCGCGTTGGTGTGTTACGCGCTGGCCGGCGTGCTCATCGCGTGCGGCGCCTTCTTTGCGGCAGCGGCGTGGTCTTTTTGGGTTGCCGCCGCGACGGCTGTGCCCTACATCCTGATGGTCTGGCCGTTTAGAAACCTGAGCGACGCCGATTGTGAGCGAGCCAATCGTGGCTGGCGTAAGTTTCTGGCCATCAACTTCTTCGTCGGCTTCGTCATCACGATGCTGCTGATTCTGCACTGGGTCGCGTCCTAACGGCCCTCCGCGTAAAAACACCTAGTCCATCCGAACTCCGGGTGAGGCATCACTCCTCCACAGGGCGCGTTCCGTAACGCGAGACCCCCCTTGGGCGCCGGCCTCGTTTCGGCGAATCGACGCGGCACATTCTTGACCCTGAGGGTGTCGTGATAAATACACCCCTTGTGTTATATAACTCAAAGGTTGTACAGTGGAGAAATGGTTTATCAACGCGGAACTCATTAGACAGTGGATGGCGGGGCTCGACGCCCAAAGCTACGAGCATGTCGGCGCCGCACTTTTTCTCCTTGAGGCGGAGGGCCCGCAATTGGGTCGGCCGTTTGTCGATTCGATCAAGGGTTCTCGATTCAAAAACATGAAGGAACTTCGCCCGGCCTCTTCCGGACGGTCGGAGCTAAGAATTCTATTTGTGTTTGACCCTGAGCGCAGGGCGATAATGCTCGTAGCAGGAGACAAGTCCGGAATTTGGACGAAGTGGTACAAAACCAGCATCGCGCGGGCCGACACCCTTTATGAAAGATACTTACGCCGAAGAGAGGAAGAACGGTAATGACAATTTTGGATGATCTGGACAAGATTCGGCCTCTCAACAAGGAGGCTGTCGCAACAATAGTGAAGCAAATGCGCGCCGCGGTTCGCGCCTACAAGCTGCGCGAACTCCGCGAAGCGCTTGAACTCACGCAGGTGCAGCTCGCGGCAAAAATCGACGTGAGCCAGAATCGCATTTCGCGCATCGAACACGGCGACATTGAGAAGTCTCAGGTCGACACCCTGCGCAAGTACGTCGAAGCCGTGGGAGGAACGCTCCGTCTCGAGGTGGAGATCGGCGACCAGCGCTTTACCCTTGCCTAGGGCGTAGGTGTTCCAGGGGGGGCATTCATTGTTTTTGGGGGCTGAGGTTGAGGACTCAGTTGCCGTGCGCCTCGATCGAAACCGGTTGCCATTCGTTCCATGTTGCCAAGCGTGATTCGTAATCCTTTGTCGCGGTGTCGAGAGGTGCCCTGCCGAAGAAGATGCGCAGTGGCGGTTTCTCCGCATCGACGATCTTGAGGATCGCACCCCGGGTTGCCGTGGGGTCACCGGGGTTGTTCGCAGTGGGACGACTCGCCGCGGCCTTTCGAACATCGGCATACTCTTCCATCTGCTCGCTGCGCGAGGCAGACGGACCCGACCAATCGGTCGAGAAGCCACCGGGTTCCACCAGTGTCACGTTGATACCGAAGCCCGCGACTTCCTGTGAAAGTGACTGAGAGAAGCCCTCAAGTGCCCATTTCGACGCATGATAAACACCGACGGTTGGGAAGGCGCTAATACCACCGATGCTTGATACCTGGATGATGTGGCCCGAACCCTGCTTACGCATTATCGGCAATGCCGCCTGGGTGATCCACAACGCACCGAACAAGTTCGTCTCGAGCTGAGCGCGGGCCTCGCTTTCGGTCAGCTCCTCAATCATGCCGAAATGACCGTACCCAGCGTTGTTGACGACGATATCGAGTTTGCCAAAGTACTCGGCCGCCTTTTGGACGGCCATGAAGTCTGCGTCCCTATCCGTGACGTCGAGCTGGAGCGGCAGGAAGGTTTCGGGGTACTTATCAACGAGGGCGTCGAGAGTTTCTAGCTTTCTTGCGGTGCCTGCGACGCTGTCACCGCGCTCCAACGCCGCTTCTGTCCACTCGCGGCCGAAACCCTTGGATGCGCCAGTAATGAACCAAGTCTTGCTCATGGATACGTTTCTCTCGATGATGTACGTGAACAGGTAACGTTCGGCGAGGGCAAAAACTTCCCACATTCACAATGTGCGGGTTGTCCAGTCTCGTTCTCGCGCCGTGACCGCTAACGTCTCCAGTGGTAAGGCGTCGTCGTTGACACTTTCAACAGCCCAGAGCGTTCGAGGATCGGACGCGAATATTCGGTTGAGTCGCTGTGGATAAGCGTCTTACCTATGTCGAGTGCTGAGCGGGCGCGGGCCGCCGTCAAAGCACGGTAGATCCCACGACCACGCCACTCTTCGCGGGTCGCGCCGCCCCAAATTCCGGCAAAGTTGGTACCTCGAACTGGTTCTAGACGTCCCGCAGTCACGATCTGACCCTCGACCTCGCCAACCCACAGTTCCATCCCGTCTCCGGCGCAGAGACGGCGAAGCAGCGCGTTCGCCATATCGTTCGATACAGGATCGCCAAAGACCTCGTCTTGCATAGTGCTCATTGCCCGCACGTCGGACTCCTCAGTAACCCGGCGCAGCGTCACGCCTTCGGGCAGGGGAACGTCGACTGCCAGCGCCGCCGCCTCACCCACCATGATTGATTCCGGCTCATCCGGGATGAAGTTGTTCTCCAGCAACGCGTCGTGCAGCCCGGGCGCTTTGTCGTGCCCACGAGTTTTCCATTCGACCCGGTTTATCTCAGCGTCAGCCCGGTAATATGCCAGCACCTCGGGAACGAGTCGTCGAATAGTGTCCTTGTTCGCTACGCCGAGGTTCTGGTAAGTGACGAATCCACGGCCGTTCATGAAGGTCACTAGCCGCAGCGGACCATGTTGAGTGACCTTGATCGCACTCGGCGTCTCAGCGTCGGTGCGTAATTGTTCGTCATAGGCCGCGAGGAGTCCTGCGATCTTACTGGATTCGTCGTGAGTCATCAGTCCATTCTGTGTGCTTGCCGTGCATCCGGGCACAATCTTCTCCAATATTGACCACTAATGCTTGAGAGAACTCGATGCAGTACAGTTTCTTGAAAACCATCGCAGGCATGCTCGACCCCCATGTCATCAATTGGGATTCGTGCGGTGAGGACGATAAAATATGCTTGAACTATGGCTGTCTAACTTCACGCCCTTGTGAACGGTCAAAGGCTTACGGAGGTAACCGATGGGCACCTTCCTCAGCACATTTCTCTCCGATTCCGCTGAACTTCCGGAGTTGGCCGATCGCGTTCGTTCAGCGGGTCCGGTGCCGTTTTCGTCGCCACTGCCGGTTGCGGGTCTTGCCGCTGATAGTATCGCGGCGACCAAACTCATGGCCTCATTGCTGCACCTTGTTCGCGAGGGAGTACGTGATCCGACGTCGAACGAAGTTCCGCAGGTGAGCATTGCGCCGCAACTCGTCGCCGGTGCCTACCGGAGCGACCAACTATTCAGGTGGAACGGGAACCTCGTGCCAGCGTGGGCGCCTCTATCCGGTTTCTTCGCCTCGAGCGACGGCTGGGTTCGTACTCACGCCAATTATCCCCACCATGAAGCGGCCTTGCGCTCACTTTTGAGATTGGAAGGTTCCGCAAGTGCCGAGGCTGTCGCTGTTGCAATTTCGCGACGTAACGCCCTCGATCTGGAGGATGAAGCCGCAGATTCTGGCGCGGTCATCAGCGCGGTTCGCAGCCCAAGCAGTTGGAGAGCACATCCTCAAGCCCAGATCCTGGAAACGGAACCCTTCATCAGCCTAGAGCGGCAGCACGGAGAGCCAGGCCTCTACGGCTTGGGTTCAGCCGCAGGCCACGCGCCTCTGCAAGGCGTCCGAGTGCTCGATTTAACCCGAGTCATCGCCGGACCAGTGGCCACTCGCAGTCTCGCGTTCTTCGGGGCAGATGTCTTGCGCATCGACAACCCTGACACGCCGGAACTACCTTGGCTGAGCCTCGATACTGGGCAAGGGAAGCGTTCTGCGCTCCTTAACCTCGACGATAAACCGGATCGAGACTGCCTCGAACAGCTACTGACGAACGCCGACGTAATTGTCACGGGATACAGGGCGAACAGCCTCGACCGGTTCGGCCTGTCGCCGGTCGAACTCCACGACCGCCATCCGGGGCTCGTTATCGGCCGGGTGAGCGCGTGGGGGCTGAAGGGCCCTTGGGCTGAGCGCCGTGGATTCGACAGTATCGTCCAGGCAGCCAGTGGCATCGCCCAGATACACGCAGATGGCACCGGCAGACCAGGCGCCTTGCCCGTCCAAGCTCTGGATCACTCTGCTGGGTACCTACTTGCCGCCGGGATTATGTCAGCGCTTCGACGTCGGCACCTCGACGGGCACGGGTGGACCGTCAACATTTCACTGGCCAGGGTAGCTCAAGAGCTACTCACCGTCGCGCCTAACTCTCAGGTACCCGCCGTCGGCACATACGAGATCGAAACCGTGACCGCGGAAACGCTCGGCGGTACAGTCACGTGCGCCGCGCCTGCGATCGGCATCAGCGGCGGCACAGATCAATACAGGTGGATCGGCCGCCCGTGGGGAACAGACCAGCCGGAATGGGCCGAGCCACGATCCTCCGATGTCCGGCAAGAGACAGAAGAGACAGAAGAGACAGAAGAGATAGCCAGCGGTATCCGCGAAAACTAGACAACTGGCGGCATTCGCAAATGGGTCGAGAGCGGGAACGAATTACCAGCGCAGAACACTAGATCCCGTCGCCGAATGTTCCCGCAAGGCGTTCGTGCATCGTGGTACTCGCCGGGTTCATTCCTACCAACTGCACACTCTTGCCGCGACTGGCGTACTTGACCGTGATGGCATCCAGCGCGGCAACGGTTGACGCATCCCACACGCGAGCATTCGTCATGTCAATGACGATTGTGTCGGGATCGTGTGTGTACTCGAACTGGGTTGTCAAGTCGTTGCTGGAGGCAAAAAACAACTCGCCGGTGACCGTGTAGCGGGCGGTCGGCATCGCGCCGCTTGCGGTAGAAACGTCGCTGACGGTGCGTTCCACGGTCACGAAGTGGGCCACTCGGCGGGCAAAGGCCACCATGGCCACGATCACACCGATAATGACGCCAATGGCCAAGTTGTGGGTGATGACGACCGCGATGACGGTGGCGACCATGACAGCGGTTTCGCTCTTTGGCATGCGCTTCAACGTGGCGAAGCGGATGCTGTGCCAATCGAAAGTGAGCACCGACACCATAATCATGACGGCGACCAGGGCGGCCATGGGAATGATGGCAACCACATCGCCGAGGCCGACCACGAGAATCAGCAGGAATACTCCCGCGAGAAAAGTGGAGATGCGCGTGCGGGCGCCGGAGGCCTTCACATTGATCATGGTTTGCCCGATCATGGCGCAACCGCCCATGCCGCCAAAGAATCCCGACAGCATGTTGGAAACGCCTTGCCCCCAGGCTTCGCGGGTCTTGTGGGAGTGGGTATCCGTGATGTCATCGACAAGTTTTGCCGTCATGAGGGACTCGAGCAGGCCCACCAAGGCCATGGCCAGAGCGTACGGCGCGATGATGCCCAGCGTCTCGAGCGTGAATGGAACGTTCGGGATGAACAGCTCGGGCAAGCTCGTCGGCAGCGTGCCCTGGTCTCCGACGGTCGGTACTTTGATGGCGGCAAAAACCGTGATTGCCGTCAAGATGACAATGGCAACCAGCGGCGCGGGCACCACGCGGGTGATGCGGGGCATGAACACCATGATCACAATGCCGGCAGCCACCAGTGGGTAGACCAGCATGGGAACGCCGAGCAGCTGGGGGAGCTGTGCGATGAAGATCAGGATGGCGAGGGAATTCACGAACCCGACCATGACGCTGCGGGGGATAAAACGCATGAGTTTGGCAACGCCGAGCACGCCGAGCACGATTTGAATGACCCCACCCAAAATGACGGTGGCAATGAAGTAATCCATCCCATATTCGCGGGCGACGGGGGCAATCACTAGCGCAATGGCGCCGGTTGCGGCCGTGATCATGGCGGGGCGCCCTCCAAGGAAGGCAATCGAGGCGGCCATGACGAAGGAGGAGAACAGGCCGACGGCGGGGTCCACTCCGGCAATGATGGAGAACGAAATTGCCTCGGGAATGAGGGCCATCGCCACAACAAGACCCGCAAGAACTTCGCGGGTCAGAATGCGGGGGGTGCGTAAAGCAGTGAGCACGGACGGCTCGGGCTTGTAGCGGTTCGGTTCATTGGGGCGGGGTGGTGTGGACGGAGAGAGAATAGCCATGGGGCCTTCCTGTTGAATTCAACTCTACCCTAACGTTAGAGTAGAGTTAGACAAGAAGGGGCAGGTGGGATCATGGCGAACACGGCGTCCGGCATGCACATGCACATCGGCGAGCTTGCCGAAAAGACCGGGTTATCCCTCCGCACCATTCGCCATTACGACGAGATCGGGTTGCTCAAGGCATCCGGTCGCACCGAGGGCGGATTTCGGTTGTACACGCCCTCTGACGTCACGCGCCTCATGCTGATCCGCCGCATGAAACCGCTGGGATTCTCTCTCGAACAGATGATGGATCTCCTGCGTATCATCGACGCCCTCCAGGCCCCAGAGCCGGCCGCCGAGCCAGCAACTGATGCCACCAAGGTGCGGGCCGAGCTTCGTGCCGAGCTGCAAAATTTCATTCAGGATGCGGCGCATCGCCGCGAAACCCTCGAAAAACAGCTCGGCATGGCAGACGAGTTTCTCGAGCTTCTTCGCGGTCAGTAACGTTCAGATTTTCTCGATTCGCTAGGGTGCACCCCCGTGGTGGGCTAGTCTGGCGAAGCAGGTCATGGGCTCTATCCGCTCAGTTCCCCCTTGCAGTGTCGTAACATCAATCGGCAGCTCAGCATTTCACCGCGTAAATCAATCGCGTCGCTGAAACTTATCTCGGCCCTCTCGTGGTCGTGTCATTGCCGTCCCCCCTCTCGAAAGAGTTCACTCATGAATGCTTCCGCTGTTTCCGCAACTCCTACCCTTTTGGCCCCCACCTCCGAAGAAATCTTCGCCGCCCACGAGGGAGGCAAGCTTCGCGTGGAACTCTCCAGCCCGATTGATTCCAAGCGCGACCTCTCCATCGCCTACACGCCCGGTGTCGCTGAGGTGAGTCGTGCTATTCACAACGACCCCACGCTCGCCGGCCCCTATACCTGGGCTTCGCGTCTCGTAGTGGTTGTCAGTGATGGCACGGCTGTCTTGGGCCTCGGTGACATCGGTCCCGCGGCATCCTTGCCCGTCATGGAGGGTAAGTCTGCGCTTTTCCAGAGGTTCGCCGGGTTGAACTCAATACCGCTCGTTCTCGATACCACCGATGTGGATGAGATTGTGGAGACCCTTGTGCGCCTTCGACACAGCTTTGGCGCGGTCAACCTCGAGGACATCTCGGCCCCCCGCTGCTTCGAGCTCGAAGCCAAAGTCATTGAGGCCCTCGACATGCCCGTCATGCATGATGACCAACACGGCACCGCCGTCGTCGTTCTGGCCGCGCTCACCAACGCCGCCAAAGTGGTCGGCCGTGACATCACGTCACTGCGCGTGGTCATCTCTGGTGCTGGAGCCGCCGGGCTAGCGGTCGCAGAAATGCTCCTGACTGCCGGGATCTCCGATGTCATCATTTTGGATTCCCGCGGAATTTTGAGCGTGGACCGTACCGACATGTATGACGTTAAAGAGCGCTTTGCCGCCCGCAGTAATCCGCGCAACGTCGTCGGAGGACCGGTTCAAGCATTTGAGAACGCGGATGTCTACATTGGCGTTTCTTCGGGCCAGGTCGAAGAATCACTTTTGGCGACCATGTCATCCGACGCCATGATCTTCGCGATGGCCAACCCCACTCCCGAGGTTCACCCCGACGTGGCCATCAAGTACGCACGGATTGTGGCCACGGGACGCAGCGACTTTCCCAACCAGATCAATAACGTCTTGGCGTTCCCCGGTATCTTTCGGGGCGCTCTGGATGCCGGCGCTCGCCGCATCACCCCCGACATGAAGCTCGCTGCCGCCCATGCTATTGCGGGCATTGTGGGCGATGACCTCGCCGCCGATTACATCATCCCGAGCCCCCTCGATGAGCGAGTTGCGCTTGCCGTCGCGGCCGCCGTGATGGCGGCCGTCGAGAGGGAGTGACTAGAACTCCGCTGTTGCGGGATCTGCCCCGAGGCGGTTTCCTGAATCCAGCTCGGCGATGATGTTCATGTCATCCGCATCCAGAGCAAAGTCAAAAACGTCAAAGTTCTCAGCGATGCGGTGGGGAGTGGTCGACTTGGGGATGACCAAGCGATCGCTTTGCATGTGCCAACGGATGACAATCTGGGCAACGGTCTTATCGTGCTTGGCGCCAAGCCCCAGAAGAAGCTCGTTATCAAGGCTCTTGCCCTGAGCTAGTGGGCTCCAGGCTTCGGTGACGATGTTGTGCGCCGTGTTGTATTCCTGGAGTTCACGTTGCTGTAGGAACGGGTGAAGTTCAATCTGGTTGACGGCCGGAACGACTCCTGTTGCCTTGCTCAGAACCTCAAGATGCTCGATGGCAAAGTTTGAGACACCGATGGCGCGAGCGCGACCCGATTCCTGAATCTTGATGAGCGTCTCCCACGATTCCTTGTACAGGCCACGCTTGGGGGATGCCCAGTGAATCAGGTAGAGGTCGACAAAGTCCAAGCCGAGCAAATCAAGGCTCTTCTCGAACGCAACAAATGCCGTGTCGGTTCCTTGATCGTCGTTCCACAGTTTGGTGGTGACGAAGAAATCGACGCGAGCCAATCCAGATGCCAGGATGGCGCGGCCAACACCGGCTTCGTTCTGATAAACCGCAGCCGTGTCGATGTTGCGATAACCAACTTCGAGAGCTTTCTCGACGGCGGGCTGAGCCTCGTCGTCCTTTACTTGCCAGACACCAAAGCCAACCTGCGGCATGATGACGCCGTCATTGAGGGTAATTTCTGTTCCGGGGCCGTACGCGTGCGTGGAGGTCATAAAGACACCTTGCTTTCGGGAGGGAACTTCGAAGCCTACGCCCGAACTCCTCCCGCGACCTGTGCGAATGCTGGACTTGCTCCTCTAGCGCTTGTTGCGCAGGGGAATCAGGAGCAGCAGTCCCGCGAGAAGCACGATGACGATTCCGAGGATGCCCCAGTACGCGGCCCCACCTACGGCAACGAAGAGCGCGAAGAGGGTGGGGGAGATGAAGCTGATGGCGCGCCCGGTTGTGGCGTAAAGGCCGAAGATCTCGCCCTCACCTCCGTGAGGTGCCAAGCGGGCGAGGAACGTGCGGCTCGAGGACTGAGCGGGTCCGACAAAGAGGGTCAGCATCAGTCCGCCAATCCAGAAGGCTGTTTGGCCGCCGTCGTGGAAGAGAAACAATGCGAGGCCAGTCAAAACAAGTCCCGCGAGAGCAGTGATGATCACGGGCTTGGGCCCGAACTTGTCATCAAACCACCCGGCCGCGAAGACACCAATGCCGGCAACCACGTTGGCGGCGATAGCGAAGAAAATCACCTGGGTGGGGCTGAAACCAAACACCACCCCGGCGAGAACCCCGCCGAACGCGAAAACGGCAGCGAGGCCGTCACGGAAGACGGCGCTGGCCAACAGAAAGTAGAACGTGGGCCGCTCGTTGAGATACAGGTCTTTGATGCGAGAAAAGAGCTTGCGGTACGAGGCCACAATACCGAGTTTGGAGTCGGGGTCGACCGCGGTGTTCTCCGGCACAGCTAGCAATACGGGGAGAGAAAAGACCAGCGACCAAATGGCGGCGAAGACAGCGATGATGCGAATGTTCATTCCGCCGTCAGCGGTAATCCCAAACCAATACGGAGGGTCGCCCAGAATGAAACCCACCAGCGAAATAATGAGCACCACGATGCCGCCGAGGTAACCAGCGCCCCATCCGAAGCCGCTCACGCGACCAATGGTCTTGGGGGTCGATACCTGCAACAGCATGGCGTTGTAGTTAACGTTGGCCATCTCATAGAAGACGTTGCCAATGGCCAGGAGGGTGATGCCGAGCAGGAAAAAGGCCGGCGCCGCCTCCACAAAGAACATCAGGAATGTGACAGCAACAACCACGGCCGTGTTCACACCGAGCCACAGCTTGCGCTTGCCGCCGGCATCCGTTCTCTGACCCACGATGGGGGCGATCACGGCAACGAGAATGCCACCGATTGCCAGGGCCCAACCGAGCCCGGATGTCAGAGCGGCGATGGCACTGTCGTAGGCGATTTTGGGGGCGCCTGATGCGCTGGCGTCTCCACCGGCAGCCGTGTAGGCAGCCACAATCTTAGGATCGATGAAGTAATCACTGGTGATGTACACCGCGAAGACAAAGGTGGTGATGAGCGCGCTAAACGCCGACGTCCCCCAGTCCCAGCTGGCCCACGCAAAGATTTGGCGTCGGGGGATGCGGACTGCGGAAACCGTGTCAGTGCTCGTCATGGCATTAGAGTACTGCCCCCAAAGAAACTGCAGGGGTTTTTAAGCCATTCTTAGGCCAGGGACTCGCGCCAGGCGGCGTGTAGGGTAGCGAATCGGCCTGTTCCCGCAATGAGATGCACGGGAGTATCGTCCTCGATGATCTCGCCGTGTTCCATAACTAACACTCGGTCGGCAATGGCGACGGTGGAGAGTCGGTGCGCGATGATGATGGCCGTACGGTCGGCCAGAAGAGTCTCGAGGCCGCGCTGCACGAGTCGTTCGCTGGGGATGTCGAGGGATGCCGTCGCCTCGTCCAGAATGAGCACCATGGGGTCGGCGATGAACGCGCGTGCAAAAGAGAGCAACTGACGTTGACCGGAGGAGAGCCTGCCGCCGCGCTTGTTGACATCCGTCTCGTAGCCATCCGGCATTGCCATGACGAACTCGTGAGCCCCAACCGCGCGGGCCGCAGCCTCGATCTCGGCGGCACTGGCCCCGGGTTTCCCCAGCGCAATGTTCTCGGCCACGGATCCCGAGAACAGGTAGGCCTCCTGCGTCACCATGACGATGGCGCGGCGCAGGTCGTCATGACTGAGGTCGCGCAGGTCGATACCATCGAGGGTGATGGCACCCACATCCGGATCATAAAAACGGGCCAGTAATTTGGCCAATGTTGATTTACCGGCGCCGGTCGTGCCCACGAGCGCGAGCGTTTGCCCGGCAGGAATGTTGAGGTTGAGCTTGGGGAGGATGGGTGTTGCGGGGGAGTAGCCAAAGGTGACATGGCTAAAGGTGACGGCGCCAGCGGCACGGGGCAAAGGCGTGGGACCGTCAGTTTCGGGAACCGTGGACTCCTCTTCGAGCACGCCCGAGATTTTCTCGAGCGCCGAGGCCGCACTCTGGAAGGAATTGTAAAACATCGCCAACTCTTCCATGGGGTCATAGAACTTGCGGGTGTACAACACAGCCGCCAGCAGGATGCCAATGGCCATGGTGCCATCGGCAACACGGAAAGCACCGAGCACGAGAACGGCGGCCATGGTGATGTTGCCGAGCAGGCGCAGACCGGGGTCAAAAATGCCGAACAACCAGATTGTCGCCCTTGTGGCTTCGCGGTAGTTATCGACATGCACGGAGTACACGCGTTCATTACGAGCTTCGCGACGGAACGCCTTGACCGCTCGGATACCCGTCATCGTCTCGACGAACTGCACGATCAGTCGTGCTGAGTAGAGCCGCGAAGCGCGGAATTGCGCCCGCGAGGCGTTCGAGAACCACAGGGTAAAGAAGGCCAGTGGTACGAGGGAAATGACCAGAGGAATCGTGCTGGAGGGATCGAGAAGAACGAGGGCGACACCGGTAAAGACCATGAACAAGACACCACGTACAAGGTTGCTGATGCCGCCATCTAACAGCTCGCGCAAGGTGTCGACGTCGCTGGTTTGTCGGGCGATTATTTTGCCCGAGGTATAGCTTTCGTGAAACTTCATGCTCAAGTTCTGGGTGTGCCGAAAAATGCGTTGGCGCAGTGTGAGCAGAATGTTTTGGCTGATGAGGGAGGTCGACCGCGTGTAGACGGACATCAAAATCGAGCTCGTCAGGGCAGTGATGAGGTACGCGCCGACAATCAGCATGGCGGGTTGCCAGTTGCCGTCATTCAGGACCGCGGGGAGGGCCTGATCGATACCGAGGGCCAGCAGGGTTGGCCCCGCCACTTGGGCTAAGGTGCTGATCACAACGATGGTCATGGTCCACGTGATGCGGCGGCGTAGGGGGCGCAACAGGGAACCCAGCAACGTCAGCGAGCGTTGGCGGAGCCGTTTGGCCTCGCGCTTTGTGAAGTCGGCGCGCTCCTCCCCCTGAACTCCCGCGACGCTCACAGTGCCGCCTCCTCATCGCGGGTCAGTGCACGGTATTCGCGCTCAAGTTCGACGGTCTTGATGGAGCCGGTGTTGGTCGTCTCGCGGGCTTCTTCATCCAGCGAAGACATGACGTAGCGGTAGGTTTCCGAGCGTTTCATGAGTTCGGTATGCGTGCCGACGTCTTCGATACGACCCTCATGCAACAAGGCGACACGATCGGCCAGGGCAACAGTGGAGGGGCGGTGTGCCACGATCAACGCGGTGGTGGTGGCGAGCACGCGCCGCAGCGCTTCCTCGACCATGGCCTCGGTGGTGACGTCCAGAGCCGATAACGGGTCATCTAAAACCAGGATGCTGGGGGCAACCGCGATGGCTCGGGCGAGGGCGAGTCGCTGGCGTTGACCGCCAGAAAGGCTGAGTCCTTCCTCTCCGATGGTCGTGTCCAGACCGCGGGGCAGGTCACGGGCAAAACCGGCCTGGGCCACGTCGAGTGCCTGGTTGAGGACAGCCTCGGCTCCGGGCCCCGAGTGGGTGACCCCGGGCATTGCTCCGCTAGCGTCGGGTTCACCACCAACAAGATCGGCTCGGCCCAGCAGTACGTTTTCGCGCACGGGCAAGGAGAAAAGTGTTGCATCTTCGAAGGCCATGGCCACCCGAGTGCGGAGGCTGCCCGCGGTCACGTCGCGAATATCCGTGCCATCAATCAGAATGCGTCCGCTCGTGACGTCGAAGAGTCGGGTCGTCAACGCCGTGAGGGTTGTTTTGCCGGAACCCGTAAGCCCCACGAGGGCCATGGTTTCGCCGGGGAGAATCTCGAGCGTGATGCCGCGCAAAATATCGGGGGTCGCTGCCGACGCATCCTCGTATCGAAAATGCACGTTATCAAACACGAGCGAGCCCTTGCCAGCAGCGAGGTCGAGGGCGTTGTCGGCATCCAGAATGCTGATGGGGGTATCGAGCACGTCAAAGAAACGGTCGAGGGCGTTGCGCGCATCAATGGTGAGGGACAGTAGGAACCCGATGGATTGGATCGGTCCGCGCAGGATGGTGGCCGTGGCAAAGAAAGCGAAGAGCGTGCCCACTGTGACGGAACCGGTGCTGGCCAGTGCGATGCCGAGTACGAGGGTGACGGCAAAAGCCGAGTCAGGAATGAACAAAAGCCAGAACCACATGCCGGCCATGGTGCGACCTTTGAGAAGTTCGGTGGTGCGAACGGCACTGGCTTGCTCGGTGAGGCCCTCGAGGGCATGCGACTCACGACCAAACGCTTTAAGAATGCGGATGCCGTGTACCGACTCTTCAACGATGGTGGCCAGATCGCCCTGCTGGTCTTGCGCTCGCCGCGACAGCTTTTCCAGACGCCGCTGAAAACGTGCACTAAAGAAGAAGAGGGGGAGGGAGAAAAGCGTAAAAATGGCACCGAGCACTGGATTGAACACAAAGAGCATGGTGAAGCCGATGACGATCGTGATGCCATTGACCGCGAGCATGACGATGCCGAACGAGAGCCAGCGGCGCACAGTGCTCACATCGCCCATCGCACGGGAAAGTAGTTGACCGCTTTGCCACTTGTCGTGGAATGAAACGGGAAGTTTTTGCAGGTGTACATAGATGGCATTGCGCATCTTGCCATCCACGTGAGTGCCGGGGCCAAGCACGAGAGCCCGGCGGAGGAACACGAAGAACGCTTCAGCAACGCCTAGGCCCAGGACGACGGCTGCCGTGGGCAGAATTTGAGCCGTGTCGCCGGATGCCAGTG
This sequence comes from Alpinimonas psychrophila, assembly GCF_014137865.1. Lineage (GTDB taxonomy): Bacteria > Actinomycetota > Actinomycetes > Actinomycetales > Microbacteriaceae > Alpinimonas > Alpinimonas psychrophila. The sequence continues at coordinate 134,445 of NZ_JACGWU010000004.1, forward strand.
GGCCATCCACCATCCAGCCCAAGGCCAACGGGATGCTGAGGGCCACAACCGCGGCGAAAAGTGCGGCCACGCCACCCAGCGCCAAGCGCGGAACAGCGCCCTGCACGAAGGGGTAAATGCGAAGGAGCGCGCGAAAAGTGCTGGGGCGAGGTGCCGGAAGAGCGCTGTCTGTCATTGATTTTTCTCCGCCTTCGACACTAGCCGGACCGCACGCCGCGCATCCGTCATGTTCGCCACGGGCTGGAACTTCTGGCACAAATGGCACCCATCGGGCAATCCACGCTGCTCAACCGTTGATTTCGCCCTCGCGTAGAGTTCTTGTGCACGGAACCCCCGAAAAGAACAAAGGATTCATCATGGCTGGCGCTGGCCTCCCGACTTATCTCAACCCGGCTCTCGAAACGCGGGGCGGCTACCGGGATCTTCCAAAACTCGCCGGCCTTGTATTCATGCCACTGGGTTTCTTGGCACGCTTCCCGCTCGCGATGTTCACCGTCGGCATCACGATGCTCATTGCGTGGGCGCGAGATTCCTATGGGGAGGCGGGCATCGCTTCGGGTGCCCTGGGCCTAGGTTCGGCGATCGGCGCACCCCTTGTTGGCGCTCTTGCCGACCGCTATGGTCAACGACTGGTCATGCAGTTGGTGGGAGCCTTCAACGGCCTGGCCATGGTTGGTCTCGTTGGGCTCGTGAAAATTGACAGCCCGTTGGGGTGGATTTTGCTGGTCTCGTTCCTCATCGGCTTTAGTGCCCCGCAAGTTGGCCCCTTGGCCCGCGCCCGCTGGATTGCGCTCGTGAAAACGAGAAGAAGCGGCCTTAGCGGCGAACGAACCCTCTCGGCGGCCATGAGCTGGGAGTCGATGGCCGACGAGATGGCATTCGTCTTTGGGCCAGTCGCCGTCGGAGCCGCGGCTCTCGTGTTGGGCGAATACTCTCCCCTTCTTATTGCAGCCATCATGACTTTTATTTTCGTGAGTGGCTTTGCCTACCACCCGACGGTTGAGAGTGTGAGGCCAGGGCCAGCCACGCAGGATGCTCGAACCCCGATGATGGCTCTCTTCGCCCCCCGTGTTTCCGTTCCCGTATTTGGCATGCTGACCATCGGCATGGTCTTTGGAGCCATGTTGACCGCCGTCACGGCGTTCGCCGGGGAGCGGGGAAATGTTGCCGACGCGGCCTTCCTTTATGGGGCCATGGGGGTTGGATCCGCCATAACGGCGCTTGCCACCGCCATGCTGCCCCGCAAATTCTGGCTGCCGTGGCGCTGGGTAGCCGGCGCTGCAATGATGCTGATTGGCACGCTCTTTCTGCCGATGGTTCACTCGGTATCGACCCTTCTTCCAATCTTGTTCGTGATCGGACTGGGAATCGGCCCGTCGCTGGTGAGCATCTTTGCCGTGGCCTCCTACACCGCGCCGAGCGACCGGGTCACGGTGGTGCTCACTCTGATGTCCAGCGGAATTGTTGCCGGAACAGCGATTAGCGCGCCGATTGCGGGTGCGCTCGCGGACTCGGCGGGCTATTCGCACGCATTCTGGGTGGTGACGGGGGCGGCGCTGCTGACCCTGGTCAGTGGTTTGTGGACCGCCAAGATCGTGCCGCGCCCCTTCTAACGAGCCATTAATACGTTCGTCGGACACGAAAGTCCTGTCGCATCGACTCCTCGTCGTCGAGACTCCACGAAAGCAGCCCTTTGTGGCCCCAAAAGCTGTGTGAAGTCTCGGCGCAAGGGGTAGCTGTGTTGCTTGATTTGGGGGAGTCTCGGTGCTGGTTATTGGTCCCAACGATGAGGTCACCCTCCCAATGCCCAGGAACAGCCCTGTCCTCAACTTCGGCTGGCCGCTCCGAGATCATGACCATGGGGCCCACGAACCGTGATCTGCGCTCTAACCCTGTGTTGTGTTGTTTGCGTCTGGTTCGCCCCGTGCGAAGTGCTGCCTGAACTTCACGGCGCAGACCACCACGAGCTTGCAAGTACAGGGTTTGGTAGATGGTTTCCGGTGACACACGCATCTCCTGATTGTTTGGATACTCCTCGATCAAAGCGTGGCAGATTTGTTCAGGAGACCAATTAAGACCCAGCTTGTTCTGGACGAAGTCCTTCAGAGGTTCCAGGGTGACAAGTTTGCGTTCCTTGGCTCGCAACCGTCGCCTCGCCGCGTAACGATGAGCTATATAAGGTTGATACGTTTGCCCGTCACGGTCGTTATCGCTGTGATTGTTGCTGTGGTTGTTACTGCTGTTGCGGCGCAGTTCTCGACTGATGGTTGACGGTGCCCGACCCATGATCGCCGCCGTCGCGCGCACTGATGTGCCCGAGGCATGTAAATTCTTGATCATCTCCCGATCCACCAGAGAGAGAAACCGCGGGGAAAGTGTGCGTTGCAACATCAGCAAGGAAACATCGTCGGAGGCGCGTTGAGTACTCACACCCCTGTTTTCAGTGTCGCTTCCCGGCGGGTGAACCCCTCAGCGCGGAGCCGCAAATATTCTTCTCG
>NZ_JACGWU010000005.1 GCF_014137865.1 Alpinimonas psychrophila
CGTGTCCGTCGGCCTCATCGTCGCAGCCTCGGCGGTGTTGCTCGTCAAGATCCTGACCCGACGCAAACGATAGAAAGCGACTGACAGAACAGCCCACCGGTCATTACGCCGGCCGGGACCGTTCTTCACACCTCCGGCGCGCCGTTGGCTGCTGTCTCAACCGACCTGTCAATGCCCCTGGGGGCATGCCGATGACCATCGCTGGAAATTCACCACCACTATGTGCCGCCTTCTCGCACCAGCAAGTCTGAAAGAAGCGACAGCCTGGAACGGGTGGTCCGATCCCAAATTCGGCGAGTGCAACTCTCGGCAAGACACTAACCGAGCCGCAGCGCCTCGAAAAACTAAAGCTTTCCGAGGCACGCGAACCCTCCCAGTGCCCATTTTGCATGGTCTCTATTCCCGAAAACCCGGTAAATATAAGGGTTTTTGGCCTTTTTTTGATTTGTGCGACGTGGCACGATTTCAGAAAAGTGTGTTCATTTTGTGTTCAGTTTTTCAAATCCATCTGCCCGAAAATGTGCTGTCTCTTCAAGCGGCGGAGTACTTGAACTTCTCGATTCGAACACACTTCCTGACATAAGAAGCTTCATAACTCCTCAGTAAATCAATGGACTTGGCCGCGCACGTGGTTCTGAGATGAAGTCTAAAACACGCGGCGACGTTGCAACTAGCGCATGGTTTGGCAAATGAGCGTTGACGGAGAATTGCAATCCACCGGCAAGTAAATTTCCTCGGCGGGGCACGAGCGTTGAACATCAAGCTAGAGTCCAGCCATGGGTATAGGTTTCGGATTCGGGCTCGGTCCGCTGAGGTTCCACATACCGTTGCTCTCAAATCGGTCTCGAAAGGCGAGAGTTTGGCGACATAGAGGTTGCGATACAAATCACCAAACTAAAGCGGCAGCCGATAGGTGTCCCCGAGGTAGGGAAGCGCTACCACTGGACACGTCCAGGATTCCAGCTTCGTCGGCAGAACTATCGAACGATTACTTGTCGGCAATGAGAGACTTTGAAGCTTCAAAAATTGCTGTGGCTGCCGCTCAAAAGGATGTCGCCGCGGCACGCGATGAGCGCATCGCTGCCGAAGCGGAATTGAAGGACGCCCTCGCGGACTGGCAAGTGGCACGAGCTGAGAACGAAGCCGCGATCGCAGAAGTAGCAGAAGCGCAGGAGGAGGTCTCCGCTGCGCGGGCAGGGTTAGCTGCAGCACTTGCCGAAGTCGCCGCTGCCGAGGCCGAAGTCGCCGTGGAACGCCAGGAGGAACTTCGACGCGAAGAACTTGGCATCTCAAAGGAGAGCTCCTAACGCGTTCTGTGTCTTGCCGAAATTGCTGGCAGGCTCGTCAGGTGTCCCGCCCCTGAGCCACGATCCCGCGAGCTCACGATTATGAGTCGTGACCGGATGCCATTCGTACGATGCCCCCGACTCACATGACCTTTGTTTGATTGAAAAGTGGATGCTGTTCAATCACGGTGATACTCATCAATTCGCGTCAATTGTGGGTAAAATGTGGGCACGGAATCTGGCTGCTGCGCTGGGTCTTCCGATGTGATTCAGGGCATTGACCTAACGGGAAAGCGAAGGCATTACGTTTCGAAGAGGGGCTGATGACTCTGGGTCACATAGCCTGTCATCGGATACCAGTAATGACGTCTTCGGGCGTCTGTGCATCAGGTCTGCTTTCCACAGCAGAATCGATGCTCGATAAGCGATCTGCGCGCGGCCGCGTTGCAGCGCAGTTCTCGCTGGTGAGGCTTTGAGCGACCTTGACTCCGCATGTTCTAAAGAGGCTAGTGGAGGCGGATTAAGTGAACAGGTTGAGGTCTTCGGTCGGGTGATCAACGCAGGACGGTGTGTTTCCTGTCAGGATTACGAGATGATCACTGAGCACGCGTTGTTACCGATAATCCACGGACGAGAAGATGAGTTCGAGACCGCATTCCGTGAGGCACGATTCATCATCAGCGCGATTCCCGGCTTCCGGAACCTCTCGCTTTCCCGGTCGGTCGAGTCCCCCAATATCTACCTACTCCTCGTCGAATGGGAGCGCTTGGAGGACCACACTGTTAGATTCCGCCAGTCGCCCGACTACGACCGATGGAGAGAATTACTGCACCACTTCTACGAACCGTTCCCAGTCGTAGAGCACTATCAGGCCGTCCTGTAGCAGAACGATTTACAGGTGATTGCGCGCATCTCTTGATGTGAGATCCAAAAACGCCGATTGAATGTGCTCGGTATCAGATCACCCTTGTGAAATTCGAGCTGCCGATGAAACTCTCGAGTTGGCAGATGATGAAGAACCTCCGAACCGAGAAACTTAACCCTGGGGCAGGGCAGGATAGGTTTGGCTGGTGGTCAGCATTTTGATGATTAGCGGTAGCGTGCGGCGCGGGTCGGTGAACTCGGCGGTGATTGCGACGGCGGCCGAGTTGTTGCCAGCCGATATGACGCCGGTTATTTACTCGGGTCTCGCTGATCTGCCACATTTCAATCCTGATCTGGATCGGGAGCCATTGCCACACAAGGTTGCTGAGCTTCGGCGAATGATCGGGGAGTCCTCCGCTCTCTTCTTTAGCTCACCTGAGTACGCCGGCGCGATGCCCGGTGCATTGAAGAATCTGTTGGAGTGGACGGTCGGCGGGACAGAAATAACCAACAAACCGATCGGCTGGGTCAACCCGTCAACTATGCCGAACCGCGCCGCAGAAACATACGCGTCCCTGCGGATCGTGTTGAGCTACACCGACGCGAACCCCGTCGATCAGGCGTGCGTCGATGTGCCAATACCGCGGTCACTTATCGGCGAAGACGGGATCGTGCGCGACGAAGCGATTCGCTCCGCAATCTCTCACGCAATGATCGCGCTGGTATCGGCCGTCCGACTGTGAAATTCCGTATCTCGAAAAACATCGTGTGGTACAGAACGGATCCCCCGAGCCTCAGGAGGTCTCGGTTTGCAAATGACCTGCCTTACAGTTTGCTTACCCATATTGCTTTGAGGATTGGGTCTTCCCTGTAAGGCTCTTGTTACGCCCAGACCAATACCTGTCGAGTTTCGAAGACGAGCTGTCGCTCTTGGCTGAGGCGTGCAAGGGGAAGAAGCCTGACGAGTTGGTGTAACCCGAGCACGGCGGTCCGATGGACCGCAACCGGCGCCGTCAGTAAGGGCCAAGACCCCGCATGGGGTCTTCCGTTTTCATTCGCGCAGGACTTGGAGAGGTGCGCCGGGCACCGCCTCTACGGTGGGTGGCTTCGCGTCGGGCACACTGCCGTAGCCGTCCCGGGCAACAAGAACAATGGTTCCCACAACAGCCCAGATGACTAGAACGATGAATGCGCTCACAATAACTACCATGGCAGTAAATCTATGAGTGGTAATTTAGTGACAACAGTGGCAGGATTGACAGCAATAGTACTATTGCTGCCAAAGTCGTTCTCGTGGTAACAATTTCGGAGGCTCCATGCTCAATACAGTCGTCCTACTGGCTATTCCGGGAGTGGCGCCGTTCGAGTTCGGGGTGATCTGCGAGGTCTTCGGCATTGACCGCAGTGCAATGGGCGGTCCCCGGTTCGATTTCACGATCGTCACCGCCGACCCCGGGCCCGTCGAGACGAACCTGGGATTTGACATGATCATCTCTGCCGGGTTGGAGGCCGCGGCGTCTGCAGACCTAATCGCCGTGGCAGCGCATCGCATCGGCGACGTGGACGAAAGATATCTCGAGGTAATCCGCGCGGCGGAGGCCAGAGGTGCCTGGGTTCTGAGTGTGTGCAGCGGGGCATTCACACTGGCACAGGCCGGGATCCTTGATGGCAGGCGAGCCACCACGCACTGGATGCACACCGATCAGTTGGCCGCAGAGTATCCGGGGATCACGGTCGATCCCAACGTACTCTTCGTCGAGGACGGCTCCGTGGTGACGAGCGCGGGTACCGCGGCAGGAATCGATGCTGCACTTCATATTGTGCGCTGCGAGCTCGGCGCATCGATGGCGAACGTAATCGCCCGGCGCATGGTGGTGCCACCGCAGCGCGATGGGGGGCAGTCGCAGTACATCGAGTCACCGGTAAGACCGGACTGTGCAGACTCGTTCGCCCAGGTGACTGAGTGGATGCTCGCGAACCTCGGCGATGACCTCACCGTCGACCAGCTCGCGCGGCGGGCACTCATGTCAAGCAGGACCTTCGCTCGGCGTTTCCGCGCGGACATGGGCACGACGCCGTCAGCCTGGTTGAATCGGCAACGCATGATCCGCGCGCGGCAATTGCTCGAAGAATCGGATGCCCCGCTGGAGAAGGTCGCTCAGGACACCGGCTTCAAAACGGCGTCGGTAATGCGCCACCATTTCGTCAGGGCGCTGCAGACGACACCAACCGCATATCGTCGCACCTTTTCTCTCCGCACCGCGAGTTAGCACTTACGGCACTGTTCCGTCCGCACGCGTGGAACTCTGCGAAATGTGCCCGGCCCGTATTGCAATCAATCAAAGCGTCGATATCACGCTGAAGCGCACTGAAAACGGTCAATAATGGATCGTCGACCTGACTGATTGACTGATTGACTGAAACACTCGTCGCAACATTCACGATGTCGATTCACCTATCTCGAATATCAGGATTACGGGCGTGCGTGTTCCCTGGGCGGTCGTTAGCGGACCACCCCAATCACGGAAGACCAAGCCGTGAACCTTGGTCGCATGTCGGCTATTGTCCGTCGCTCTGTTCTGTCGCGGTCAGCGGCCCCGGTGTGTTCCGCCACCAACCAGGTCGTCGGGCGGCGGGAGCATCGACCCCGGTGGGGCGAATGACGCGATCACCACCCCGACGAGAGCGATCGCGCCACCGAGGGCGGTGAACGTGTCAGGCTGCTCGCCGAGCAGCAGGGCGAAAAGATAGCCAAGTGCAGGAATGGCAGCCGTCAGAACACCAGTGATAGCGGCGGGCAACCGTTCGGCACCATAGTTGAAGAGCACGAGTGTCGGTGCTGTGATAACGACGCCAAGGAAAGGAAGGCCACCGAGACCCACCCATCCGCTCGGCAGGGATGAGGTGCCCGTCACCGCTTCGAATCCGAGCCAAGGCAACATGATCGCTGTGCCCCAGATGGCGGTGGCTGTGGCTAAGACAAGAGGCTCAACGCGCCATGATGTGTGCCGACCGGCCGTTGCGCCGCGTCCCCATGACGGTGGGGACGCGGATGCCGTGATGCTGTCTTTGCGGAGAAGTACCGTGTACAGCGCATAGCAGGCGAGACCGACTAGGCAGAGGATCACGCCGATGTCGACGCTCAGCCCTGACCCAGCCACGATGATGACACCTACGGTCGCTCTGCCCAAACCGACAATCGTACGGACAGCGAGTCGCTCCCGGAGAACGAGCAGACCTAGGAGCGCGGTAAACGCGGGCAACGCGGCGTTACTGAGTGCGGCAGTGCCCGCGCTAGTGAACACGAGGCCGACGTTAGTCAACGAATAGTAAAGAGCCGCTCCCAAGAGGCCGAGGATGATTGTGCGCGGTCGCCGCAGGGTCCGTGTGAAGCCAGGCCGACGGGCTGCCAACGGCACGAGGACGAGCAGTCCGATCATGAATCGTCCGACCGACAACATCGCTGGCGACGCCGTCTGCAGGACTTCGGCGCTGATTCCGAAGCTCATTGACCACAAGAGCACGACGATCCCCACTGCCACCAAGGAGGATCATCGAAAAAGAGCGGGGCTAATCGTAGACCTCAGCCTATGGTCAGCCCCGCCAACGTGAATGCACTTGCCATTTATAGGCCACCGGTCCGGGGGCAATCCGCCAAATAGCGTTGCAAGTTCCCCACCTTAGCGGGGTCGCCTTTTCCTAATCCGGGCCGACATTGCACGCCTCGAGGCTCCGGCCGTCGGCTCGTCCTCTCCCGTCTGCGAGATCGAGTAGATCTGGGACCCGCGCTGCGTCACAAGGCAAGGGGTTCGGGTGCGTCCGGCGCATCAGGTGGCCCGTCGGCGAGAATCGCGGTCACGATGCTCACCGCGCGTTGAGTGAGAACATCGCCGGGATAGAACTCTTCATAGAGGTCTTCGGCTCCCTCGAGTGTGCTGATGTGACAGAGACCGAGAAGCAGGCGGATGTCGCGGGTGTCGCGGCCGGGCCGGTTGGCCCGCAGCTTCATCGCGAGCAGGGCCTCCTTGGAGGCTATCTCGATGACGATGCCATCCTGGTCGTAGATCGACTCCCATTCGACTGGGCGCCCGAGCGTCGGGAGGGCGTCGGCTTTAGTGACTTCGAAGTTCAGCCAGGCCGGGTCCCAGTCGTGACGCCGAGCGACTCTCGCGGCGGCAGCCGCCACTGCCTCATCGCTTCCCGGGCGAACATGGAGTGAGTCGAGATCCTGAGTTGTCCCACGGTCGAAGTAGCACAGAGCCAAGGCAGCACCGCCGACGAGTCGGATGCCCGCCACCTGATCGGCCGCGCGAAGCTCGGCGATGAGTTCGCGAAGCCCGGTGATGATGTCGTCGCGGTTCAACGCAGTCACGGTCAGACGCTCGCGAAGGTGTCTCGCCAGGCGAGCACGCCACGCTTCGCGAACTCCGGAGGCACCTCGGAGATCGGCGGAACCGGGTCCGCGGGATCGACATCGAGGCCACGCGGGCCATGCACGAAGCGGCTTCGCGCATTGACCCATTCGGGTGAAGGGAGGTTGTCTTCGCCGAGGCGCCATGCGACGATTGCAGCAAGTGCCGCGTCCCATACCAAGTCTTTGGTCGTCTCTGGTTCGGCGAGTCCAAGGACGCCGCGGACGAGGCCTCGCTCTGCTACGAGATTGTCGCTCAGCTGGATAAGAGCACGCAGCGCCCGATCCTTGTCGCCGACACGAAGCCGCTCACGTATTTCGGCTGCGATTGTCGCGGCGTCGTCGCGGCGAGTGGGCGCCGAATAGAGGCGATGACCGGCCCCAGCTAGCAAGCGATCGACGGTGTTGAACTCAGCGTCACGCCCACGCTCTGAACGAGAAACCGTGGCCTGGTCAATGCCTGCACGATCAGCCAACTGCGCCTGAGTGAGCTGCTGGCTTTTGCGTGCTGCGCGCACGAGCGTCGATGCGACTGCCACCGGAACCTCCTTCTGAATATGACTCGGAAATCATATTGTATCTGGATCAGCGGAGTTGCGCCACAGCTCACGAGCAATTCCCGGGCTTACCTTGGCACGAGCCACACGCTGCCGTCAATTGAGACGACTGCGCGGTAAGCCCTCGACACGGGCACACAGAATGACAAAAACTCCTGTCTGAACAGGGGTTTTATCTTGTAGCTGGAGCGGGGTACGATCCCGCGACCTCACGATTATGAGTCGTGCGCTCTAACCAACTGAGCTACCCAGCCACGAACATCCGTCGTGAATAATCACTGTGAACGATCGAGCCCCGAGTCAGGCTTGAACTGACGACCTTCTCCTTACCATGGAGATGCTCTACCACTGAGCTATCGGGGCGTTGAGCCATACTGACGATCAGTAAATTGGCACCGTACGAGATTAGCATCTCCGCGGGGGTGTGTTTGTTCGCTGGGGACTAAGTTACGCCCTGCTTACCACTCTTTGGAGTGTGACCGGAGGAACGCAAGGGGGTCAATGGCATTGCCGCTGACGTGAATTTCCAGGTGGAGATGTGGGCCTGTCGCCATGCCGGTTTGGCCTACGTTGCCGATGATGGTTCCAGCCATGATGCTCTGGCCAACCGAGACGCCGGGGCTCCCGTAAATCATGTGGCAATACTCACTGTCAAACTTTGTGTTATTGACGTTGTGAGAAATGACAACAGCGGTTCCACAGAGACTCGGGCTGACTTCGGTGACAATTCCGTCAGCGATGGCCCGGATAGGGGTACCGTAACCGGGGTCAAAGTCTTGCCCCGAATGGAAGTTTCCGGTGTAGCCGCCGTACGTCCACATTCCCGCGCGCGGCCCAAAGCTGTCCGTCAGTGGCACCGCCGAAGGGAATGGCCACAGGATCGGGTTCGTGGAATTCGGAACGATCGGTGTAATGCGGTTGGAGGAAACGTCGGTGTAGGCCTTGACGGGCTCCGCCCCTGAAACAGAAACTCCATCTCGACCGGCGACAACGTTTTCTCCGGAAGCCTCGATTGTTTGGCCGTTTCGCAGCACGGGAGCTGCTGCCACCGTCTGCGCACCATTAAGGGCGTCAACCTCTTTCGCCGTTAGCAGGGCGTTTGCGGGAACCGACGTGGCGACGGCAATCGCCGCCACGAACACCATGGCCGTCACGGAAAAGAACCGCGTGGTACGGCGGTGCTTGCGGTGCGGGCGTGTGTCATGGGAGATGACACCGCGGGGAGGGCCTGCCGGGCCTTGAGGGGCCTGTGCTCGACGCGAGGATTTGCGCCGGGTTCGAGAGGTTTTCTTCTTGAGTGCGGGACTGGTCTTCGCTTCAGCCTTCGCCTCGGCACTAGACGTCGCGCGTTCTGAAGTTATGGGTTCTGCGGCTGAGGGTTCTGCGGCTGAGGGAAGCGTCGCGCGAAGCTGCGCTCGTTGGCGACGAGGAGCGATGACCGGTTCCGTTGCCGGCACGACAAGAATGGCAATTTCGGGGGTAGCAGCCTCCACAGTCGCCGACCCTGCAGTAGATGCCCCGCCAAGAGCTGCCGTTTCGGAGATCGATTGGTCCATTGCTTCAGCGGCACGAATCTCACGACGTGTCAGTGGGACAGGGGCAATAAGAGTTCTCACGTCGGAAAGCGGCGACGCAACAGCGTCTGTACTCTCTTCGTGACTACCCACTGAAAATTCCTCAGGGCTAAGGCGGGGGAATAAACGCACCCTAAGTGAAATGTAACGGAACGATTACAGGCTAACTCGTGAAGCTGGATAAAAGCTAATTAGATGTGGCTAAATGCTCTTCAGTCAGCACTTTTTCGAGCTCTGCAAATCGTGCCGGATGGGCGGCGATAACATACTCTTGTCCCTCGCGTTCCCCGTTAACGCCACCAACGTGCGCGCCCGCCTCGCGCGCAATCAACGCGCCAGCAGCGTGATCCCACGGCTTGGTATCGCGCTCGTAGTACGCGTCAAGCTGCCCGGCTGCCACAGCGCAGAGGTCGAGCGAGGCTGCCCCCGCGCGACGGATATCCCGGACAGCAGGCAACAGGCGTGTGAGAACCTGGGCTTGCTGGGAACGGAGCTGCGAACTATAGGCAAAGCCAGTCCCCACGAGGGCAAGTGACAGCTCCGTAACCGGGTTGATGCTGAGGCGTCGGGCTTGAGAATCTTTCGAACCCTCTGATCCATGATCGAGACAGCCGACCTCCAAGAATGCACCGCTTCCCCGTGCCGCCGTGTACAGGTCGCCATTGGCGGGGTTGATAACCGCGCCGGCGAGTGCCGTCCACGTTGCCGGGTTTGGCGCGCCCTGTACAGCGGCGATGCTCACGGCGTATTGCGGGATTCCGTAGAGGTAGTTGACGGTTCCATCGATCGGATCGACAACCCAGGTGAGGCCACTGGTTCCTGTGTCGGCTCCTCCTTCTTCTCCGAAGAATCCATCTTCAGGGCGAAGTTCACGCAGACGTCCCCGGATGAATTCTTCGCACTGCCGGTCGGCAAACGTCACGACATCTTCAGCGCTGGACTTTGAGGCGGCAATTTCCACGCCCTCAGACCGCAGGCGCACAATCAACTCTCCCGCTTCCAGCGCAATGCGACGGGCAATAACCAACAATTCTGCGGGAGATGACATGTCTTAACCCTAGGCGGCCAGGTTCAGGATGGAATCAAGCCGGGGACCTCGCGACATAAATGGCGGAGCGAAGGGGATTATCTTCCGTGAGTGAGGGAAGGAGGGCGACTCCGTCCAAAGGAAGGCCCAGCGGAGGCGTGATGACGACGCCAGGCGCGAGCTTCCACAAGGCCGCCTCGAATTGTGTGTGCAAGCGCACTCCCGTCAGAAGCGAGCCAGCCCAACTCACGCGAGGGGCTTTCTCATCCAAGAGGCCTGCTCTGCCCAAAGCCGTGACGATCGAGAGCGCGAGCTCGACCCCGGCCCGTCGAATAATGTGGCGGGCAACGTCGTCAGATTCGGCGTGCGCGGCGACCTGCTTAGCGAAGGAGGCGACGAGGCGAACACGATCCGGATTCGTTTGAAGTTCAACGTAGGCCGCCTCGGGTGAGCTGAAATTGTCCTTCAGGAGCGCGGTCAGCGTCGTCGCTTCACCGCGTCCGTCCAAGGCTCGAAGCGCTGCTTCAAGGGCCGAGCGACCAATCCAATACCCGCCGCCCGCGTCACCGATAATGTGGCCCCAACCGTCGACGCGCGCAATCCCCGCCGGGCCGACGCCCAGAGTGACGACGCCTGTTCCCGCCGCGACGACGGCACCTTCGTGGGGACCTAGGCTCCCTAGGAATCCCGTAATCGAGTCGTGGGCCAAGAAGGCGGCCGTGACTCCGAGGTGGCGAACACCGTCAAGCAACGCATCGGCGCGAGCCTCGTCCGCTGTCAATCCTGATGCACCGGCGGCAACCGTTTCCACGGCGAGACGGGTTTCGGCACAGAACTGCTCGACGACGTCAACGAGCTGGGGCACGATGTCGAGGTCGGTCCGGATTCCGGCGTAGTCACGAATTCTTGAGCCGTCGTGGCGCACGCGGATGCCGGTCTGCCCCGCATCGATGGCAAGAGTGTTGTGTTCAATAGGCATCATGATGCCTTTACCCTATGTGGTCGGCGTAGACATGGCGGAAAACTGAGCGGGCTTGGTACCGTTCCTGATCTGGTCATTCGACGGTCTGTTGTAGATTTAAGAGCATGAAATACACTCACCTTCGTGACTTGACCGTCTCCCGCATTGGCCTTGGCTGCATGGGAATGTCCCACATCTACACCGGCCGCGATCAGTCAGAAGAAGAGTCAATCCGCACCCTTCACCACGCCCTCGACCTCGGCGTGACGCACTTTGACACAGCCGAGATGTATGGACCGTTTCTGAACGAAGCGCTCGTCGGCAAGGCTCTGAAGGGTCGCCGCGACCAGGTCACGCTCGCGTCCAAGTTTGGGCTCATGTCGCACGTCGGCAACCCCAGTGCAACCGATAGCTCGGCAACCAACATCCGGATCGCTATTGAAGGATCGCTCAAGCGTCTCGATACTGATTACATCGATCTCTATTACCAGCACCGGGTCGATAAGACGGTCCCCATTGAGGATGTCATCGGTACGCTTTCGGAGCTTGTTGCCGAAGGAAAAATCCGCTACATCGGCTTGTCCGAGGCGGGGCAGGGCACAATTCGTCGCGCGAATGCGGTTCATCCCATAACGGCTCTCCAATCCGAATATTCACTGTGGTCTCGGGATGCTGACGACGGCACACTTGATATCTTGCGTGAATTGGGAATCGGATTCGTTCCTTACTCCCCTCTGGGGCGCGGCATCTTGAGCGGCAAAATTCAGTCGCGTGATCAGTTGGATTCCGATGACTGGCGCCTGACAAATCCTCGCTTCCTGGAGGGATCACTCCAGACAAATCTCCAGCGACTGGCCGATGTTCAGGCCGTTGCTGATGAGGTTGGAGTGAGCCTCGCGCAGGTTTCGCTCGCGTGGCTGCTCGCCAAGGGTGACGACTGGTCGCCCATTCCCGGAACCATTCGGATCCCTCACCTCGAAGAAGACATGGCTGCCGCCGACGTCGTCCTGACTGCGTCCCAGGTCTTGGCGCTCGACACCGTAACGCAACCCGAGGGCGGTCACCACACACCAGCTCAGAGCCTCTCCTTCGACCGCTAGGAGCCTTGGATCACGGCGAGCGCTCGTTATCGCTGCCTCGGCCGTGTGTGCAACTTCGTTCCTGCGGGAGAATAGCGTCATGACGAAAAACATCAAGGTTGCCATCATCGGTCACGGTGAAGCCGGATCCCTCATTGCCGGTGGGTTGGCGGCCGCCGGGCTTGAGGTCGTCGGTTTCGATCCTGCAACGCCAGCGAATCCCACGGTGCCCTTGACCGATACGATCGAGGAGGCCGTTGCGGGGGCAGACCTTGTACTCTCTATCAACTCCTCACGTGTTGCCGCCACAATTGCCGAACAGGTCGCTCCTTTGCTGGGCCCCGGTGCCCTCTTTGCCGACCTCAACACGGGAACCCCCGCGATCAAGAAGCGAATGGCGGCGGTTTTTCCCGACGGTGTCTTCGTGGATGTCGCCATCATGCGCCCCGTTCCCGGGCTCGCCGAGAAAGTACCGCTGGGGGTGGCCGGTACCGGGGCAAAGAAATTCATCGAGCTCCTGACGCCGTTCGGTCTCGACCTCGAATATGTGTCGGAGGTTCCCGGTGAGGCTGCCGCACGCAAGCTGATCCGCAGCATTCTGGCCAAGGGAATGGCCGGCGTGATCATCGACACCCTGTGGGCCGCCGAAAGCATGGGGCTTCAGGATTGGGCGTACGAAGAAATTCTGCGCGAGTTCGATTCCAGCTCGGCGGCAACCGCCAAGCGGTACCTTTCCGGCACTGCGCAGCATGTCAAGCGCCGCCAAATCGAGATGCTCGACGTGGTCGAGATGCTAAACGAGAGCGGCTACGAGAGCACCATGATTGGGCCCATCGAGTTCAATTACGGCCGCATCCTGCACGGCAAGAAGATCCCCTTCAGCAAGCTTCCTTAGTAGTCGAGCTGCTGCTGCAGGGCATCCAAAACGATGTAGCACGGCAAAACCTGTGCGACCGAGGAGTTGGGCTCGCGGTTCTCACGGATGGCCGAAACGAACTCGCGATCCTGAAGCTCGATACCGTTCATCGACACGTCAACCTTCGACACATCAATGGGCTCTTCCTTGCCCGTGAACAGGTCGTCGTAGCGAGCAATGTATGTTCCCGTGTCGCCGATGTACCGAAAGAAGGTGCCGAGCGGGCCGTCGTTGTTGAACGAGAGGGAGAGCGTACAGATCTTGCCGGTCTCCGTTCGAAGCTGAATCGACATGTCCATGGCAATGCCGAGCTCAGGGTGCTTCGGTCCTTGAATGGCGTTGGCCTGAACGATCTTTTCACCCGTCTGGTACTGGAAGAGGTCGACGGTGTGTGCGGCATGGTGCCAGAGCAGGTGGTCGGCCCACGAGCGGGGCTGGCCGAGCGCGTTCATGTTGGTGCGACGGAAGAAGTACGTCTGAACATCCATTTGTTGGATGTTAAACTCTCCGGCCGTGATCTTGTGGTGCACGTATTGGTGCGACGGGTTGAAGCGGCGGGTGTGGCCGCCCATCGCGATGAGGCCTGTCTCCTGCTGAACGTCGACAATCTCCTGAACGCCCGAAAGGTTATCGGCCATCGGAATCTCGACCATGACGTGCTTCCCCGCACGCAGAGCCTGGATCGTCTGATCGTGGTGCATGTGGGTCGGTGTGGCCAAAATGACGGCATCGAGGTCTGGCTGCGCGAGCAGTGCGGCGAAGTCGTCGAAGGCCGCAATTGTCGGGGCGGTTGCCGACGTGACACCATACTTGGCGGCCATCTCCTCGGCAATGCCGATTCGGCTGTGACCAACCGAGTGGATGTTGGCGTCATCGATCAGGGCAAGTGCGTCGAGGTGCTTCTGCCCGAAGGCTCCAAGACCGACGACGGCAACATTCACGGGAGTACTCACTGTTATGCGTTTTCCTTTGGCGTCAAAATGAGGTGACCGACCGAGGTGTTTGAGGCGGGCACGTGGTTGAAACGGTAGACCTCGTCAACGTGGTCTCCGAGGGCTCCTCGCATGACGAGCCACATGATGAGTTCGACGCCTTCGGAACCCGCCTCAATCATGTACTCAAGGTGAGGCTTGTACTGCAGCACCTCGGGCTGGTTAACGAGGTCATCCATGAATTTGCGGTCGAACGGCAGGTTGATGAGACCAGCGCGAGCACCCTGAATCTGGTGGCTCATGCCACCGGTTCCCCACACCTGAACGTTGAGGTCTTCGTCGAATTGCTCCACGGCGTCGCGAATTGCCTTCCCCAAGGCGAGACACCGCTCGCCCGAGGGCTGCGGGTACATGACCACGTTGACGGCCAACGGAATAACCTTGGTGGGCCACTTGTCGGGGGTGCCAAACATGAGGGACATCGGAACGGTGAGGCCGTGGTCGACCTCGAGCACGTTGAGAACCGTCATGTCGAAGTCATCCAGAATCAAGGATGCGGCCAGGTGCGTTGCCAACTCGGGAGCACCCTGAACGACAGGAACGGGACGGGGACCATAGCCCTCGTCGCAGATCGCGAACGACTCGGCAATGCCCATGGCAAAGGTGGGGATGATGTCCATGCCAAAGTACGAGGCGTGGTCGTTGTAGACGATGATCGCAACGTCGGGGTTGTTATCTTTCATCCACGTTTTGGAAAACTCGTAGCCCGCGAACATGGGCTTCCAGTAGTCCTCTTCGGTGCGTCCCATGTCGATGGCGGCACCAACGGCGGGCACGTGACTGGTGGCAATTCCTGCGGTGATGCGTGCCATTAGGCTTCTCCTCGTTCTTTTTTGGAGCGCCAGCCTTCGATGTTGCGGCCGCCGGCCACCATCATCGCGGTGTACTCTTCCACGTTCATATCGGTCATGGTGCTCACGGCCTGCACATAGGACAGTCCGTCGGAGGCGAAGAGTTTCGCCAAGAAGTAGACGTTGCCGCCGTTATCCAGCATTTTCTGGAAGTCGCGGTCGAGAACGGCCTGCTTCTGCTCTTCGGTCATCGCCCACTCGTCGAGATAAGTGCGCTGGTCGGCCAAGAATCGCACGCGGTTCTCCGCCGTGCGCAGGCTCATGCAGAATTCATTGAGGTGGTAACCCTGACGCGTCTTTTCAATGGTGAAGATCGTGGTGCCGGGGATGTCCTTGAACTGCTCAAAATTGGGCTTCATTGTTAGCTCCAGTAGAGGTTGTTGGGGTTGGTCACAAGTAGTTTCACTTGCAGCGACGGGGTCGTCGCAATAGAAGGGACGTAGTCAACGAGGATGCCGTCATCCGGCATCTCCTTTTTCATGTTCGGGTGAGGCCAGTCGGTTCCCCACAGCACGCGGTCGGAGAACTTTTCGACGATGGTCTTGGCAAACGGCACGACATCGGCATACAGCGGTGCGCCAGTGACGGTGATGCGGTCGGGGCAGCTGACCTTCGACCACACGTTCGAGTTCTCTTGCATGAATTGTAAGAACTCGGCGAACTCCGGGCCATCCACGTCTTTGGTGACGTCGGGGCGACCCATATGGTCGATGACAATGGGGATGTTCAGCGACGTAAAGAAGTCCCACTTTTCGGTCAGATCGGCGGGCTCAAAGTACAGCACGACGTGCCAGCCGAGCGGGCGGATCTTCTCGATGATCTCGCGGTAGTAGTCATCCGGTTTGGGATCAACGAGGCGCTTCACGTAATTGAAACGAACGCCGCGAACCCCGAGTTCGTGCATGCGCGCGAGCTCTTCGTGCGTGACGTTCGGGGTCACCGTAACGACGCCACGAGCCTTGTCATTGGCGTGCTCGAGCACGTCGAGCAGCGCCGAGTTGTCGGAACCGTGGCAGGTCGCCTGCACGACGACATTCTTCTCGAAGCCAAGAAAATCACGCAGGGCAAAGAGCTGTTCGCGGCTGGCATCGCACGGGGTGTACTTGCGCTCGGGAGCAAACGGGAAGATATCGCCGGGACCAAAGACGTGGCAGTGCGCGTCAACGGAACCCGCGGGAACCACAAACTTTGGCTTGCTGGGGTTGGGGTGCCAGTCCAGCCAATCGGCGTCTTTGACGAAGGCGGTGCTCATGCGCTCTGCCCTGTGGAAGACGCCACTAACTGGGCATCGAGGCGCGGAAAGACCGCGCGCGCGTTGCTGGCGAAGATACTGGTGCGTTCCGCATCCGTAATCTTGGCCGCATCAATGTAGCGCTTGGTGTCATCAAAGTAGAAGCCGGTGGTCTCATCGATACCGCGAACGGCACCAATCATCTCCGAGCCAAACAGGATGTTCTTGTTATCGATGACATCGACGAGAAGGTCGATTCCGGGCTGGTGATAGACGCACGTGTCGAAGAACACGTTGTTCATGAGATGCGTGGAGAGGTTGGGCTGCTTCAACATGTCGGCCAGTCCACGGTAACGACCCCAGTGGTAAGGAACAGCTCCGCCACCGTGAGGAATGATGAACTTCAGCGTGGGGAAGTCCGCGAACAGGTTGCCCTGAAGAAGCTGCATGAAAGCTGTGGTGTCGGCGTTCATGTAGTGGGCGCCGGTGGCGTGGAAGTTGGCGTTGCACGATGCCGACACGTGAATCATGGCGGGAACATCCAGTTCTACCATCTTCGCGTAGAGCGGGTACCAGAATTTGTCCGTGAGGGGAACCGTGTTCCACATGCCGCCGCTGGGGTCTGGGTTCAGATTGACTCCGATGAAGCCCAGCTCGTTGACGCACCGTTCGAGTTCTTTGATGGTCTGGGTCAGGTCGGAACCGGGTGACTGCGGCAGTTGGCCGACACCGATGAAGACCCCCGGGAAGAGATCGACGACGCGCTTGATCAGGTTGTTGCACGCAATGGTCCACTCGAGACTGATGCGCTGATCGCCCTCATGATGTCCCATAGCGGAGGCGCGGGGAGAGAAGATGGTGAGGTCCGTGCCTCGGTCGTTGATGAGCCGCAACTGGTTGGACTCAATGGACTCGATGATGATTGCGTCGGAGATCTCGGGGTAAGCAGGGCTGGGCTGGCCAGCCTTGTAGGCAGCGAGCTGGTC
The DNA here is from genome assembly GCF_014137865.1 of Alpinimonas psychrophila. Lineage (GTDB taxonomy): Bacteria > Actinomycetota > Actinomycetes > Actinomycetales > Microbacteriaceae > Alpinimonas > Alpinimonas psychrophila. Next base: position 16,736 of record NZ_JACGWU010000005.1, read on the forward strand.
GATGCGCCACTGGTTGTGGAGTTCGGGAGCCGTTGTGTAGTGGCCGTGGCAATCGATGATCATGCGTTCTCCCAAGCGGATTCAAGGACATAGATGGAGCCCGACATGAGCATGCGAGCCGTGCGGAGCAATGCGGATTTGGTCACGACCGGCGTGCCGGAAGAGTTGTCGACTTCCATCTGAACCGTGAAGAAACCACTGGGGTGTTCGACCTCCACCTCAAGGCTGGAGCCAATAGTGGTGAGGCCGGCGATCTGAGCCGCAACGCTACCGTCGAGCATGCAGGCGGTGGCCACTGAGACAGCACCGAGCACCCCGATCGATTCGTGCACGCGATGCGGGATGAACGTGCGGGTGCTGAGCAGTCCGCCATCCTTGGCCGGTGACAAGAGACTCATCTTGGGCACGGTCTTGTTCGTGACGTCGCCCAGATTCATCATGGGGCCCACGGCCAAGCGAATCTCCTCGACCCGGGCCTTCAGCTCGGGGTTCGCCTCAAGCTCTGCGGGCGTCTCGTAGCCGGTGATGCCGAAGTCGGAGGCGTTCAGGCACACCACGGGCATGCCGTTATCGATGCACGTGACCTCCACTCCGTTGACAACGTCGACCACGTTGCCGGTGGGCAGGAGGGAGCCGCAGCTGGAGCCCGCGACATCCTCGAAGTTAATGTTGATCGGCGCGTGCGTTCCGGGGACACCGTCAATGCGCGCATCTCCGGCGTAGTTGACGATGTAGTCGGGTGTCTCAACAAAGGCCGTGGCCTTTGAATCCGTGTTCACCATATAGATGGCCACAGGAGTGATGCCATCTTGAGGCTCGATGAGACCCTTTTCGATGGCGAAGGGGCCGATGCCGGCCAGAATGTTGCCGCAGTTCTGCTGATCGCTGACTTCTGCGCGGTCGGGCCATACCTGCAGAAAGAGGTAGTCCACATCGATGCCGGGGCGTGTCGACTTGTTCACGACCGCCACCTTGGAGGTGAGTGGATGTCCGCCCCCCATGCCATCGATCTCGCGCACGTCGGGCGAACCCATGGCCGCCAGCAAGAAAGTATCGCGGGCCGCGCGATTGCTCGGCAGATCCTCAGCCAAGAAATACAGGCCCTTGGAGGTTCCACCGCGCATGACCGAGCAGGGAATTGCTACCTGAGAATTTTTCATTCGGCGTGATTCTCAGAGGCCGCGTAATCCTCGTAGACCAATCCCTTGGCGGCGAGCGCCTCGCGCATGCCGTAAATGTCGAGGCCGAGTTCACCGGATGCGAGACGCGCACGCTTGGCGGTCTCGTTGGCCTCGCGCTCGCGACCCTTTTTCAGGACATCGGCGGCATCTTCGCGGCGAACCACAACGACGCCGTCGATGTCGGCGACGATGACATCACCGGGGCGAACAAGCTGGTTCGCAATGACAATGGGCACCTGAACGTTACCGATGGTTTGCTTGACCGTTCCTTGGGCACCGATGCTCTTTGACCAGACAGGGAAGCCCATCTCGGTGAGCGTGTCCACATCGCGCACGCCGGCATCGATAACGAGACCACGAACGCCGTGGGCCATCAGGCTCTCGGCGAGCAGATCACCGAGGTAACCGTCATCGCACGGGCTGGTCGGAGTGACGACCAAAATGTCACCGGGCTGAGCTTGCTCCACGGCAACGTGAATCGACCAGTTGTCCCCGGGAGCGACCTCGCAGGTCAAAGCATTGCCAGCGATCTTGGCAGAGAAAATGGGGCGAAGGCGAATGTCGAGCAGGCCAATGCGCCCTTGCGACTCGTGCACCGTCGCGACGCCCAATTCGGCTAGGCCATCGACGATTTCCACTGGGGTACGAGGCGTACCTCGAACTACACGTGCCATGATTCTCCTTCGAATGCCCGCGCTGAGCGTATCTTCCAAGACAACTGCATTTCGCTGACAATAACCAAGGTGCATTCCGAATACCGGAAGGCTAATACCCGCTCTCGGCCAGCTTCTTCGACAGTGCGGAAGCCGTGACTTGCAGCACGGGAAGCATGCGCGAAATATCGCGAACATCGTCGCTCGGCGCCACGATTCCCAGAGCCGCAATCACCTTGCCCCCCTTGCCGCCCTTGCCCCACAGCGGGACGGCGATGGAGGTGGCTCCGGCCGCGAGCTCTTCGTTCGTTTTGGCAAACCCGTGGGCCTTGATAGTCAGCAATTGGGAACGGAGCTTGGTGGCATCCGTGATTGTGGTGTCGGTGTAGCGGTCGAGAGAATTAAGCACAGCATCCTGAAGCTCAGGCGGGCCGAACGCCATCAGTACTTTGCCCACGCCCGTGGCGTGCAGCGGCAAACGTGAACCGGGCTTGCTCATCACCGACATGGTTCGGGAGCCAGCGATGCGCTCCACCACCAGACAGCGAAGGCCGTCAACCACAGCAATCTGCACGGCATCATTGCTGAGCTCGTACACGTCCTCCATATAGGGGAGTGCGACCTCCCGAAGGTCGGCATGAACGGATGCCAGCAGGCCGATGCGCCACATCTTGCTGCCAATTTCGTAGTCTCCGTCGGAGCCCCGGGCCAGGGCATCATTCTTCTCGAGCTCGTGAACGAGCCGATGCACTGTCGTCAACGGCAGGTTCGAGCGGCGCGCAATCGCGGCCAACGACTGACGGCGATGTTTCATATCGAAAGTCTCGAGCACGGCGAGCGCGCGGGCAGTGACCGATCGGTTCGTTGCGTGCTGATCTGCCACGGTTTGAGTCTACTTTTTGTCGGCAGCCTCGGCTGAAGATGCCACGGAACCCTCGAGGTCAAAAATGGCCTGGGTCAGGTCACTGACATCCAGCAGGGGCAAGATCTGCAAGGACGCGGGTGCTCTTGTCTAGGAGTGCGAAAATAGGGGGATGAGCGCAACTCTCGTGGCCAAGAGCCTTACCGGCGGCCACGCCCATCGCATTTTGTTCAACTCCCTCGATCTGACGGTAGCCGCGGGTGATGTCATCGGTGTCGTCGGCGTGAACGGTGCCGGGAAGTCCACGTTGTTGCGCGTTCTGGCGGGGCTTGATGAGCCCCAAGCGGGCTCAGTTTCTCTCGCGCCCACCGATGCCTTCGTGGGTTTTTTGCCGCAGGAGCACGAGCGCATCGTCGGGGAATGCATCGCGGCCTATATCGGTCGCCGCACAGGGTGCACCGAAGCGACAGCGGCGATGGATGCTGCGGCAATCGCCCTGGGCAACACCGCGCCGCCGGCTCCCGGCAACGTCGAACACGCCCCTGACCCCGCCGAGGTATATTCGGCAGCATTCGACCATTGGATGGCGTGTGGTGCCGCCGACCTCGACGACCGCCTTCCTGCCGTCCTTGCCGACCTTGGGCTGTCGCTCGGGGATTATGTGCCCGATAACTCAGCGCGCGAACAGTCCACCCTGTCGGCAGATTCCCTGATGACATCGCTCTCCGGCGGGCAGGCAGCCCGGGTCGGCCTCGCGGCCCTGCTCCTCTCACGGTTCGACATCGCGCTGCTGGATGAGCCCACCAACGACCTCGACCTCGACGGCCTAGAACGACTCGAGACTTTCGTTCGGGGCTTGCGCGGGGGCGTTGTGCTCGTCAGCCACGACCGCGAGTTTCTGGCCCGCTCGGTGACCAAGGTGCTCGAGCTTGACCTTGCTCAAGGCTCCAACCGGCTCTTCGGTGGCGGCTACGACTCGTTTCTCGAGGAGCGTGCCGTCGCCAAACGTCACGCTCGCGAGAACTACGAGGAGTTCGCCGACAAGAAAGCGGATCTCATCGGCCGCGCCCAAACGCAACGGGAGTGGTCGAGCCAGGGTGTGCGCAACGCGATGAAGAAGGCGCCCGACAACGACAAGATTCGCCGCAAGGCTTCGGCCGAGTCCAGCGAGAAGCAGGCCCAGAAGGTGCGCCAAATGGAGAGCCGCATCGCGCGCCTCGACGAGGTGGAGGAGCCCCGCAAGGAGTGGCAACTCGAGTTCACGATTGGCTCGGCCCCGCGCTCGAGCTCCGTCGTCTCGACGCTCTCGGCAGTCGTAATCCATCAGGGAGTGTTCACCCTCGGGCCCGTCTCCCTTCAGGTCAACGCCGGCGAGCGCATTGGCATCACCGGCCCGAACGGCGCGGGCAAGAGCACCCTCCTGCGCGCGCTCCTCGGGCGGCACAAACCCGACGAGGGCCAGGCGAGCCTCGGCAGCAGCGTCTCCATTGGCGAGATCGATCAAGCGCGAGCCGTGCTCGCGGGCAGCACGGCGTTGGCCGACAGCTTCGAGAATCAGGTTCCCGAACTCACGTCAGGCGAGGTGCGCACTCTGCTCGCCAAGTTTGGACTCAAGGCGGACCACGTTTTGCGCCCCGTGGATGACCTCTCCCCCGGCGAACGCACCCGCGCCGGCCTCGCGTTACTTCAGGCCCGCGGTGTCAATCTGCTCGTGCTCGACGAGCCCACAAACCACCTCGACCTCGCTGCCATCGAGCAACTCGAAGAAGCACTCGATTTCTATACCGGCACGCTCTTGCTGGTCACGCATGACCGACGAATGCTCGAAAACGTGACCCTCGATCGCCACTGGCACGTAGAAAACGGCACCGTCACGGAGCAGTAGCTCCGCTGCGGTGCCGTTGACGATCGATGCCGCCTTCTTTCGAGCTCATAAGCCCGGTCGAGAGAATTACGCCTGAAAGGCGAGGGTCCCGTCGATGTAGGTCTCGTTGACGGTGATCTTGTCCCAACCGGCGGGGTCACTCGTCCACGGGTTCTCGTTGACAACCGCGTAATCGGCGCGCTTGCCAACTTCGAGGGAACCACGATCATCCGCGTGAATCTGCCAAGCCGCGTTCGTCGTGATGGCCGCGAGCGCCTGATCTACCGTGGCACATTCAGCTGGATTCAACACGCTGCCATCGGCCTGGAGCTGACGCAGAACTGCGGTGCGCGCACTCTGCAGGGGGTGAACCCTGCTGACGTTGTAGTCGGAGTGCAGGCTGGGGCGAAGGCCGGCCTTGTACGCGGAGGCGACGCGGTCGAGTCGCTGCGAGCGAGCCGAACCGAGAATCGTGTCGCGGAAGGCGGCGCCCCAGTAGTAGAGGTGGTTCATCAGGAAGCTCGGCGAAATCCCGGCCGCTGCCATACGCGCCAGCTGATCATCGGTCGTAAATGACGCGTGCTCGAAACGGTGGCGAAGGTCCTTGGCGCCATACCCAGGCAACAGTTCCTCCATGGCTTCGAGACCAAATTCGACGGCGGCGTCACCGTTGGTGTGCACCATGAGCTGCCAGCCGTCATCGAGGCCCGCCTTCAGCGTGGACCGAAGGGTTTCGGGGGTCCAGTTGGCGTGACCACCGTTGTCCTCGCCCAGGTAGGGCTGCAAAAAGTAGCCCGAGCGACCCTGGTTTGAGCCATCCGTGACGACCTTCCAGGCATCCGCTCGCACCATTTCGTCACCGCTGAAGGGCGTGACACCGGCTTCTTTCCATGCGGCCGCAACCTCAAGGGGGGTCTTGCCAGACATCATGGCGAACTGCGCGGTTGACACGCGAACGGGAAGACGCTTGACGCCATTGAGCTGGTGCAACATGGCGAGCTCGCCAATCCCGGCGATAGTTCCGGTCGCGGCTTCACGCAGTGAGGTGACGCCCTGGCTGGCACACGCGTTGAGAATCTCCGTGATCCCTGCCGCCATGTCGGCTGCAGAAGGCCGGGGCATGTTCGCGAGCATCAACATCATTGCTGCAGCTTCACCCACGACACCCGTGAGCTTGCCATCGAAGCGGCCGAACGTGCCGCCGGCGGGGTCTTTCGTCTGGTCATCGATGCCCGCGGCCACGAAAGCGGCGCTATTCACATAGACGTAGTGCATTGACGCATTCATGACCACGACGGGGTTGTTGGGCGCCACCTGGTCGAGAATTGCGCGCGTCAGGTCGGGCTCGCCGGCGTAGAGGCTGGGGTCAAAAAGCTTAGCGAGCACGTACTGGCCGGCGGGCGTCTTCTGGGCGGCCTCCTTGATGGTGGCAACGACGGCGTCGAAGGTGGCACAGGACTCGTGGGAGACATCGGTCCACGTCAAGTTCATCAATGACGTCCAGATATGCATGTGCGGCTCGATGAGGCCGGGAATAACGATGCCCTCGGGCTTCACAATCTGAGTGGAGGCGTTCGCAAGACCCTCGACATCGGACAGCGAACCGATCCCGATAATTTGGCCTCCCGAAATGGCCATGGCCTCGGCTAGGGGTGCCGCGAGATTGCCTGTGGCGATGGTGCCGACAACGAGAGTATCAGCGGATGCGCCTACCGGAGCGCCCGCGGCGTGGTTGGCGGGATCAATGTTTGTGCCCGAAGAACCTAAGGCATCACCCAAGTGAAGTTGATTGACGGGATGAGCAGAACAACAAGAAACGGACACGGTAAAAACTCCCTCGGTTTGTTGCGCTTAATGTAGCACCGCATGCTTGACACAATGCGCTTCAGTCCATTTCTAGTACCGCTCGACGCCAGCCCGCGCTGCAGCATGCTTATAAAAAGGACGTTCCAACCCGAGCACGACGAGACAGATCATCGCGCCAACGAAGGTTGCCAATGGCAAAGAACAGACCGGGCAGCGGGATCGAACCGGCGACCCCCACGGCGATAAAGAAACCCAGCAGAGTACCCCCGGCACGATGCAGTCCTTTCGCCCATGTCGCCTGGAGGGAGGGCTGCACGATGACGGCAATGGTGAGAATCAGCCATGCGCCGAGATGATTGAGTGCGAATTGAAGCGTAAGAAAACTTGTGAGGCCGAGTAGGAGGGTGGGCAACACGGCCGCCCCCGCCGTCACGGCGCCGATAAAGAGGCCGTTGATGAAAACGTTTTGAGTAAGAACCGAGGGTTGCGTCAACGCGAATCCTGCACAAATCGGAACAAAGAGGAAAGCGGCGGAGAGCCCTCTGAAGTTCAGGAGGCCGGTGACGGCACCGATCAGAACGAAGGAAGCCACAGCGAGGAATAGCTCCGAAGCGGTACTCGCGGCAAGGAACACTGCCGCTCCCATCGCGAGCGCCGCCCACGCCGCATTTCGCCGCGTCGTCGAGACGATGGCGATGGCGCCACCAATGGCGCCGAGCGACGCTGCGCTTCCCGCCGCCGGCAACCCGAACATCGTGAGAAGAATGCCCGGGATCATTGTTGCGACCAGAATGACGATGAGGCCGGCGAGCTTCGGAGCGGGGGTGGGGGGCAAGTCAGCTCTCTAACGTGAAATGGTTGCGAATTTGCGAATACACAATGGCACAAAGATCACCAACAGCACGCTGACCCCGATGAGAACGGTGGCGATGGGGTTTTGCGCGGGCCAAGCCTCCCCCACGATCGTGCCCGGGGGAACGTTACCGAAGAGTTCGCGGGCCGACTGCACCAGTGCGGAAACCGGATTCCATTCCGCGAACACCCTCAACGGTGTGGGCAGGTTTTCACTGGGCACGAAGGCGTTAGAGATGAAGGTCAACGGGAAAAGAACCAGAAACGAGGCGTTGTTAATAATCTCGGGACTCTTGACTGACATCCCGAGAAATGCCATCACCCAGGAGAAGGCGTAAGAGAACAACAGCAGGAGCCCGACACCCGCGAGGAACTCCAGTGGAGAAGAATTGACTCTCCAGCCCACGAGCAATCCAGTTCCCATCATGACCAGCATCGACAGGGTATTAATCACGAGGTCACCATTGGTTCGCCCAACCAACACGGCAGCGCCGCTCATCGGCAGGGTGCGGAAACGGTCAATGATTCCGTCTTTGAGGTCTTGGGCCATCGCCGAACCTGAATAGGTGGAGCCAAAGACCACAGTTTGGGCAAAGATTCCCGCCATCAAGAACGAGGTGTAACCGTCGCCCGGGATGTCGATTGCCGCTCCAAAGACGTAGGTGAAGAGCAAAACAAACATAACGGGCTGAATTAGGCTGAAGAGCAGAATCTCTGGCACTCGGATGATCTTCATCAGATTTCGCCAGGTCGTCACCCAGCCGTCGCTCAGAAAGCGCGTGAGAGAGTTACCGGGAATGGGCTGCAGGGTGGTGCTCGTGGAAGTTGTCATGCCGCACTCTCCGTTTCAGCTTCGTCGGTTTGGGCAGAGCGACCAGTCAGCTGAAGGAACACGTCATCGAGGGTAGGTCGTCGCATTCCGGCGTCATGGAGACCGATACCTTCCTCCGCTGCCGCACTGACGATGGCAGCAAGGGCGTGGGGGCCATCCTGAACGGGAACAACCAACGTGCGGCCGGTCAGAATGGCCTGCTCCCCGGAACCAAATCGTGTCAGGAGCGTGCGGGCATTTTCGCTTTGTGACTCGTCAACGAGGGTCACGGCGACCCGAAGGCCTCCGATCGATGCCTTCAACTCATCGGCCGTTCCTTGGGCAATGACTTGGCCGTTGTCAATCACCGAGATGGAATTCGCAAGGCGGTCAGCTTCTTCGAGGTACTGCGTTGTGAGCAATACGGTCGTACCATCGGCCACCAGCCGCTCAATAACCTCCCACAGCCCCAATCGACTTCGGGGGTCGAGTCCCGTGGTTGGTTCATCTAGAAAAAGCACCGGTGGCCGAATCACGAGCGCGCCAGCCAAGTCAATCCGGCGACGCATGCCCCCCGAGTATCCCTTGACCGTTCGATTTTGGGCCTCAACGAGGTCAAAGAGTTCGATGAGTTCGGTCGCACGTTGGCGAGCAACCCGGGTCCCCAAATGGTAGAGCTTTCCCACCATCAAGAGATTCTCAAAGCCGGTCAAATTTTGATCAACCGCGGCATATTGGCCACTGGCACCAATCATTCGCCGAATGGCTTGCGGCTCGGCTACGACGTTCACTCCGTCAATGAATGCGGATCCTGAATCCGGCTGAATCAGCGTGGTCAGTACTTTGACGGTGGTTGTTTTGCCGGCACCGTTGGGGCCGAGCAGTGCGGTGACGCTCCCTTGCTGGACCTCAAGGTTCAGGCCGTCCAGGGCTCTGACTTGGGGAGAGCCCTTCGGAGAATACGTTTTGACGAGATCAATCGCCTCGATGAATGACATAAGGGAATTTTATCGAGCCGACAAAGCCTGCGGCAAAACGTCGTCGTAACTGCGGTCACGATTTCTCCCGGGAGCCCACGATAGTGGCTTCTCCGGATGTCGGGTGGTCTTGAGATTGAAACATCCCCGTGGCCAACGCGACGGGAATTTCTGGAGATGGTTTCGGCGTCAGGAAAGCGGAGCTCGCGCGAAGAGGGTAGGCATCGCCTCGCTCTAGCTGCTCGCGCCTGCCTATCGATCCGCTTGCGTTGGACTCTCCGGGGCGGCAGCGTCGGCCACATCCGCGTCGGCCGCAACCTTCCGGATGCCGATAGCCGAGATGACTGCTCCGACCGCGAGAAGCACGGCACTGAGGGTGAGGGCGCGGTCAAGCCACGCAGCGTCCACAACCGTTCCGACCACGGCGCCGAGCAGGGCGACCGCGATGAGGCTGGCGATACGGGAGATAGCGTTGTTGACGGCGGAAGCGATTCCCGACCGGGCCGGTTCGATCGCACCGAGGACGGCCGAGGTGAGTGGCGCGACCGTGATCGCGAGGCCGAGACCAAAAAGCAGCACCCCGAGGAGGGCTTGCGATACGAAATCGAACGGCACGTCAATCGCGCGCAGCGAGAGGAGACCGGCGGCGGCGATGAGCGGCCCCGCGGTCATAAACCAGCGCGAACCGAAACGCCCCGCGAGACTGCCGAAGACCGACGAGAAGGCAATCAACATGATCGTGAGAGGCAACATAATGAGGCCAGAAACGGTGGCGCTGAGGCCCGCACTCTCCTGAAGGAAGAGCACGATCACAAGGCTAGAGAGCGAGAGTGCCGCGTAGATTGCAAACGTCGCGGCATTGCCCACAGCGAAGTTGCGGTTGCGAAACAGCGAGAGCGGCATCATCGGGACCGTGGCAGTGGCTTGGCGCACCAAAAATCCACCAAGGCACAGCGCGCCGACAACCATTGGCACATAAACGATGGGGGATCCCCAACCGAAGTTGCCTTGCTCGATGAGCCCAAAAACCACACCACCCAAACCGACAGCGCCAAGAGTTGCGCCCCACCAGTCGATGGCGGTGCGCACGGCCGCGGGGTGGTTGCGCATGGGGGCCATGAGAATCATCGTCGCCGCGATCGGCACGATGTTGATGAAGAACACCCAACGCCAACTGATGACGTCGGTGAGCAGTCCTCCGAGAAGCGGGCCGACAATGAACGCCGCTGACGTCCATGCCGTCCAGGCGCCGATCGCCCGCGACTGCGCCGAGCCCTGATGGGTGCCCATGATGAGGGCGAGCGAACTCGGCACCAGCAAAGCGCCGGCCACACCCTGCAGCGCGCGACCTGCAATGAGCAGCTCGGGGGTCGGTGAAAGACCACACGCGATGGATGCCACGCCAAAACCAATCAGCCCGATGCGCAGTACCGCGATCCGACCGAGTACGTCCGAAAGTGAGCCCGCAAGCAGAATCAAGGCGCCCAAAGTGATGAGGTATGAATCCAAGATCCACTGTTGAACGCTGAGCCCTCCGCCAAGTTCTGCGCTGATTGCGGGCAGTGCAACGTTGATGATCGAGCCATCGAGAAACGCGACGAATGCCGCAAGAATCGCCACGACGAGTGCACGTCTGTTGAGGACCGTCTTTGCCATGAGGTCAGTCAAACACTCGCGAGGGCGTTCTTCAATGGTCTTTGCTGTGGTGGCGAGTGGGGGAGCCGTCGGCGCGATGCGCCTCCTCCCGAATCCCCTCATCATTCAGACACAACGAAAAAACGCCCCGGCAAGGGGCGTTCTTTTCGTGGTGGCGAGTGGGGGATTCGAACCCTCGAATGCTGAGCAGTCTGATTTACAGACAGATACCAACGGGGCTAGAACCCTTGCTATTACTGGGGTCTCGTAAGTTAGTAGCCATTTCGTGCCAGATACGTGCCAGATTCAAATGGAAGGCGAGTCTGATTTTACCCCTCACCAGCATCCTTAGAGAGGGTTCCGCCTGCGTGAAACCGATGTTCGTGGATTTGGGACTTCGTGGGTAAAGTAACGCCAATAGGGGTGAGACGCATACATGCGTCAAAAAATGGGGGGCAACAATGTCAATGAACGACGCCAATCCGATAAATGTCGCATATTCGGTTGTTTCAAAAAAGCTTGTTGAGTTATATGCCTTCAATGGTGCGCTCAGCCAGGGCGCGTTTTTGAAGAACTTGTATTTCGTCTTGCCTGCCGCTTTCATCTGTCTTTTTCTTGGCGCGGTGCCTGTTCTTCAGACGATTTTGATTCTGGCCACCCTTGCCAGCCTTGCCTCATCCGTTCTCAGACGAGTGACCGACACCGGGATAAGCCGATGGGTAACCCTAATACTCTTAATTCCCTTCGTCGGTTGGGTCTTCGGGGCGATACTCGTTGCCCTCCCCACAAATGCGGGTGCCGGGAAAACCCTGAAAGATAGGCTTCCTAAGCCCCTGCTTACAGTGGTTGCGGCAGTGACCATCTTCTTCGCACTTTTCGCTCCGATGGCCGCGATAGCTGTGGGCAGCTCCGGGAAGCAAGTATCAACAGTAGCTAGTCCTGAGGACACGAGCCGCTCCGTCGAACCGTCGTCCAGCCCATCTGCCACGGCGAAGAAGACATCCTCACCAACGCCAACTCCGACGACGGCTGCAGCCAGTTACGCCTCGCTACTCACACTCATACCCGTGGCTGACGAGGCCACAAGCGGTTATGACCGCGCACTTTTCGTGCATTGGATTGATGCAGACAAAAACAGCTGCGACACCCGTGAAGAAGTCCTCATTGCTGAATCCTTGACGAAGGTAACGGTGGGAGCTGGTTGTTCCATCTCAGGGGGGAGCTGGGCTTCCGCCTATGACTCAGTGGCATCAACCAACGCTTCATCTTTCGACATCGATCATTTCGTTCCGCTTAAAGAGGCTTGGGATAGTGGTGCGGACAAGTGGGATGCTGCCACGCGCCAAGCCTTTGCAAATGATCTCGGATACGACGGTTCCCTGATTGCAGTTTCTGCTTCGTCCAATCGCTCAAAAAGTGACCGCGACCCAAGCGAGTGGCTCCCCAGTGAAGCAAGCTATAAATGCCAGTACGTCTATACGTGGGTGCAGGTTAAAATTCGTTGGAGCTTGACGATGGACGCCAAAGAAAGAGCTGCAATCGAGAAAGCCTCAAGTGGTTGCGCTGAGAGTGCTCTGGGAAGCACGGAGCAAGCTTTGGTTGCAGTCGTCCAGAAAGAACCTGAACCTGTTGCCCCTGCTCCCGCCGTACCAGTACCTGCTGAACCAGCACCAGCTGCACCTGCCGAACCCGCTCCCGCCGCACCCTCAGGAACAGACCCCCGCTTCGGCACCTGTAAGGAAGCAAATGCAAACGGGTATGGCAACTATCGAAGTGGTGTCGATGAAGAGTACGGCTGGTATCGCGACAGAGACAAAGACGGCGTTGATTGCGAGTTTTAAATAAGGAATCTGCTCGCACCGAGGCCCGTCTCCATCTGACGAGTGATGGGCCTCTTTCTTTTCCCTGCCGCCTTGATATTCAATACACTGGAAGGTGGCTTTGATCGAGGCCGTGCACGCGTCTGGGGATACGACCCCGCGCCTTTGTATCGGTCTGTCTCTGGGGAGTAAACCCTTCTCTACCCACGACGACAACGACCGGGCCATACTCCCCCCAGCCCCCGCTGTGAAAGCCCTCCGGGGCTAGAGCCGATACCTCCCCTAGCTTTTTTCCACGACAACCCCTAGCCCTAGCCCTACCCCCAGCGACACCATGGAGGGGCTGTTACTTTCTCCGCGCCTGAGTCTGGAAGTTTTGACCTTCCGAAAAAAGCACAGAGAAAGCGCATGCAGGAGATGAAGTGCTGCCCAACGACAACGACACAGCATGACAGAGAGCCGCCTCCACACCCTCCCCCTGTAGCTTTGACCCCCGCGGCATTGTCGCGTTTCCCTCCCCCTCGATTGAACAGGTCTAACAGCGGCGCGTGGCGGATTCCGTCACGTCTCCAGCGCTATGTCGAATCGAGTGCGAAAATTCCGCAGTCGGATACTCGCAGCCCTACCCCTCCAGGACGATGATGTCGCACCCTTCACAGCGCCACGACGACCCCCACGGTTCACAGCGCTCTAAGCATGACGGGCAGGTCTTATCTAGTCTCATGTTGTCCACGAGGCGAGGCTAGTAGCGCTCGCCGCTTGCTGGGCTGAGTCGTCCACACCTTCCACGAGGTCGCTCCCGCTTATGCCGTCGCCTGACTCCAGATATACGGGTCTGGGGGTCGTGGGAACTGGGTCTGTTTTTACGACGAGGAAGACGGACACCCCAGCGGTTCCCAGATTTCTCTCCCCCCGGCTCTGGTGTCGGTGGCTGTAGGTACTGTGGGTATCTTTTGCCTGACTATAAGACGATGACCCGCGCAGATACGGCGAGCGCCGCGGTACCTGCGACCCCACCCCAGATACCCCCACCCAGTCGCTCTGTGTGACCACACCGTGTATAGCCTCAGACAATCTGTACGGGTTTACAAGTCGTTTTGAGTATTGGGAGTGCCCCCCATTCACCCCTGATCTGGTGGTCGCCGGGAAGGATGAAAAAGTCTGTGGCGGGTTCAAAATGTTTCACTATAAAGGGGGGTATACGAGTTGAGCCACAACACGTTTCTCTGCTCATACGGGCGTAGCGTTGGAAGTTGCAGAGATGTCGACACCCCTACCCTCGACAGTCTCAAACGGGGCTCGTAAATGTTTGAATTTGACTGGCTAGAGAGGCCGAGCCCGGTACGGGACGCGGGCGGCAACAATGACAGGTGGGTAGGTGGGGGCTGCTATGCACTGCACGCCGTGGCGGATTGTCAGCCGTCACCGGTGCTCTCAGGGCAGGCTTCTCTGGGCAAACTAATAACTCCCAGCTCTGTGGGGGAACATAACTAGGGGCTATTAGCTTTCGTACGAGCTACCTGTAGGCGCTTACGGGACTCCCCCCCCCCTCTCCCCTTTTAGCATGCCCGCTCCGCGTATCGCGTCTGACGGTTTGGACGGGTTTTCATGTCGTTGAATATGAAACTGATCCTGCGTTGAGTTCCACTCATTGACGGGGGAATATAGGAACTTTAGGATTCGCCGTGTAACATCAATTGACAGCGCCCCTCCAAGGCTAGAGCTTATGCTTCCTGAAATCGGAGGGGCCATTTCTTTGTGTTGGGAGCAGGACCCTGTGAAACGATACAAATCGACAGAAGATTTACTCACCTTGCTGAGCAAGGACCGGGAACTTAATATCGGCAACCATGACGGGGCTGTGAGATTCCTCGACCAGACCAATTACTACCGCTTCACTGGTTACTCCAGATACTTCCAAGTAGCACCTCATGAAGGAGATAACTCTTATGTTGAGGGCGCTTCCTTCGAACAGATAGTTGACCTAATGGCAGCGGATGATGAATTGAGAATTCGTCTATTAGTTCCTCTGTCTGAACTGGAATTAACACTTCGAACTCGATTCGCTCGAATCTCTGGCGATATTTGGGGAAATAAGGCCTTTTATCTTGATAGCTCTAACTACATACCTTCTGTCCATGATTTGGACAAACGCATTGAAGCTTTGCGAAGTGAGTTAACAAATAACAAGTCAAAAATGGTTAATAAATATCGAAGTCCAGGCGGAGAGGTTGATAATGTCCCCGTTTGGGTCGCTATCGAAGCACTCAGCTTCGGAAAAATATCTTGGATGCTTGAGTCTCTCAAAAATCAATCTCTCAGAGAACAAATTTCTCATGAATACAGCTACCCGACTAAGACTTTCTCCTCGGTTGTGCAGTCACTTTCAGCATTGAGAAATTTGTGCGCTCACCACGGCCAAATTTGGAACAGGCCACTTAAATCTCAGTGTCCCTCTCCTTTGAATAAAAGAGAAAGGCCGAGAGACATCCAATTCAATCAACTAAGTATTTTCCCCGCATTGTTAGCGCTGGAAAAGCTTGTTTGTGGATCAGCAGGAAAATCTCAACTTGCAACTGTCCGACGTCGTTTAAGCATTTCAAACCAACATACTGACGGTATTTTGCGACCGCAAGCAATCAGATAGATTTCCTCTTCACCTGTCAATTACGCCAACTTGGGATGCTTCACACCATAGATACCTACCCTTGTTCGTGAGGCAGTCCCGAAAGATGGGGAGTTTGGTTTAGTCAAGATGATGCTGTGGGTATCCGTGTGTACGATATCCAAACCTTATTAACGTGAATGCCTCATATCAAACTAATAGCCCCCAGCGATGCAGGGAACACAACTAGGGGCTATCAGATCTAGCGAGACGCGTTTACTGTTTGGTCTTTACACGGCGAGCGCGTTTAGATTTCTCCCGCTTACGTAATACCGCTTTACGCCGGTGTGTAGGAAACAAAATTACGTTAGCCCGTGATTCATTCATTAGAAGGCGTCCCCGTCCTTGTTATGCAGCATGAGACGCTCTGAACACTTGGTGTTGGTCGTCACCCTTACGGCAAAGACCAGAAGCGCGACTAGGTGCAGACGCGAGCTTGTTGTCACAGACTCGACAAGTGTCAAAGTCTGAAGGCGTCGAATTTGGGATTGTGACGACCGGCCATTCAGTAACCAAAGCTGAAGCTACATAGGGCGCTGTAACTATCTCCCCGGTTGCTGTGTTCACTGTTTCTGCTTCTTCAGAACTCTTCACATAACTAGCCCGTCCTGTCCTGTCCATTTCGTTCGACGAATCGTTCAACGGCTTGTTCGACGAATCGTTAGGTGTCTTAAAGACAGGCGTTTGTTCACGGGGCGGCGGTGATGCTTGCCCACCCTTGGCCCGGTTCTCCTTGTTGACCTTCTGCTGATTGATGACAGCTTCTCGAAGGCGCTGATAAGCGGCATGGTGTTGGATCAGGTAATACGCCCCTTGATCAATCCACCATCCACCCGCGAGAAGTTCCCCTATTGCTTCAGGGTTCTTGAATCGTCGAACGTCATCTTTAGGAATTCGCAGGTCAAGAAGTTTCCTGTTCGACCAGACGAGTCCTTCACTGTGCGACCGGTATGCAGCATCTGACAAAGTCCAAGTGTCGTCAGTGAAGTCGTCGCTTAGTTTGGTCCACGTCATGAGGTCACCCCCAGCAACGGGGTTAGGGCAGTCGCTAACTGGCGATCGGGATCTGCCGTGAGAGCAGTTACGCGCTCGCCGTGTTTGGTTTCGTTCAGCGATTCCATACCGAGAACTCACCCCCAACAACGGGAGTGAATAGGGCGTCTAGATCGTTCTTGTCGATCCGGATGATGCGCGAGCCGATACGTGACGCCGGTAGCTGTCCGCTCGCGATTAGATTCCTAATCGTGTTCGCGTGACAACGCGCGACGTTAGCCGCTTGGTTGATTGTGACCCAATACGGATCTGGTTTGGTAGGCGTAAGAGCCATATGGGATATTCCTTAGATACCAGTTCCCGGGTAGGGGGAACGACTGGCACCTAGGCGACCCTTATTTACAGTTGCCGCTGGAACTTTATCCGGGTACGACCTCTAAGAACTAAGAAACATTCAAGGGTGACGACAACAACGCAACCGTAACACTAACGAGTGACAACTGGCGACTACGAATCACTCTCCCGCCCTCCCGTATTCTTTGATCGCGCTCGCACGACGGTTCCCCAAGCCTCCCTAACTAAAATGCCAAGCTCCGGATCGTGAAAGTACTCGTCTAGATTTAACGTCATTGTCCTAAAATTTTGCCCATGGATGAATCGATGTTTGGGGACATTACGCGGCAGATTTTGCATTGTGTAGAGACTCTGAAGGAGGTGGAGAACGAAGTCTCTAAGTTCTGGCAAGGGCATTAGCCGGAAACCGTCCGAGGTTTGGCCGCTAACTGTTACGCCTTGGCTGACAAGCAGATCACAGACTTCTAGACAGATCTCTAGATAATCGAGATTCCCCTCCGCCCACCCAGTGCCACGAACGTATAACCATTCCGGGTGCTCGTTGAGCTGGGCTTTGTAGAAATGGGCTTCCATGACTTTGTCGTGTGGAGACCTCATTTGACTGACCTCGGGGTTTTCCCGCGTCCACACTTTAGTTGCTAGGCGTTGCTTGGCTATAAGCCGCCGTTGTTTGCTACTCATGGCCTAACCCATTCCGCTGAGCAGGTTCATCTCTCGCCCCGTCGTCCTCTGGTAGCGCATAGCTGTTCGAACGTTCCTGTGTCCCAGCCTGTCCATCAGCTCGGCAACCGTCGCGCCTTGCAGCCCGTACTGAGTCGCCGCAAAAGATCTAAGGGAGTGAAAGCTACCCGCGTATCCGGCGAGCGCCCTGGCCCGTTCCCATGGCTTGTTGATCTTCCATTCGCCCCAGTGTTTAGTCCCTTGTGGGTCTGAGCTGAACAGTAACGCGTCTGGGTTTATTGGGATCGTCGCTAGGTGTTTGACCACAACTGAGTTCACCCGCTGGGGTAACGTCACCTTGCGAATGCTCCCGGCTGTCTTAGGGACTCGCACAATAGATTCCGTGTTATCCCAGACAACCCCCCGGCTAATATCCACGACTAGCCACGTAGCGCCGTCTACGTCTCTTACCTGCTCTATGTCTTTGCGACGTAGCTCAAGGATCTCGCCCTTGCGTAATCCACCCCACGCGGCGAGCGCGATTACAGTTCTAAACGGTTCAGCCGTCTCGCTCTCAATGATCTCTATCTGTTGAATATCTGGCACGTTTGGCTGTTGATCTGGCACGTAGACATTAGCGCCCTCGATAGTGCAAGGGTTCTCGCTGAGCCAACGATTCTTTACCGCGTATTTGAATAACGTGTTTAGGTGCTTGTAGGCGGCATTAGCTTGCCGGGGCGCTCGCCGTGATTCAGGTTCCCACCATTTGGCTATCTGCCCGGTAGTGATCTCTCTAATGGGCTTGCTGTTCAGTGGCTCTAGAACGACCCCGACAAGGCGTTGATATTCGGCAAGGGTGTTAGGGCTTAGCGGCTGTCCGCGCCTGTTACGCCGCAGCTGTCGCCAATGGGTGCCCAGCTCCAGGAGGGTCAGAGTCTTAGGGTCTAGATCGCCCTCGTAGATTCCCTGCTGTTCGTTGTAGGTGCCGCCGTCTATCGCCTTGGAGATATTCAATAGGGCACGTTCGGCGAGCGCCTTAGTCCCATACGTTCCAGCGGTCTTAGAGTTCCCGTTCGGGTCTGTGTACCTGAGTTGATATCTGCCAGAAGGTAATGGCCGGATATTGCCTAGCCCTCGTTTGGTTTCTGCCTTGCCCATAATTGCCCCCCGCGTGCCAGATACGTGCCAGATACGTGCCAGATACGTGCCAGATCAGGCTGTTATCTGTTGTTACGCAATGGTACTACCGGGGTACGACAAAGCGCCTACAATCCATATGATTACTGGGCTGTAGGCGCTTATTCGGTGCTGTGGCGAGTGGGGGATTCGAACCCTCGAATGCTGAGCAGTCTGATTTACAGTCAGATCCCTTTGGCCGCTTGGGTAACTCGCCATCGCACGCCCAACCACGTTAAACACAATCGGGCGCGCCTGACAACAATACCGGTGGCAAGGCCTCAACGAAAAATCGTACAGACGTCGATTCAGGAGGTCGACGCCGCCTCGGCATATTCGTCGGCCTTTGCTGCAATATCAATGATGTATTGGGGTGCTTGGTTATAAGCCGTCACGGCCTTGTCCCAGCCGGCGCGCGTGCTCAGATCGCTGCCGGAGAAACAGAGGTAGCCAGCGGCAGCCAGAGTGGAATCGTCAATCTGTTGCCCGTCTTCGGAACCATCAAGGTTGCCATCGACGTGCCAGGCAGCCCACGTTGCCGGAATAATTTGCATGGGACCGACCGCGCGATCGTACTCAGCAGTGCCATCAAAGTTACCATCGTCGAAATCGGGGATGTTCATAAACTGGCCACCGGTGAGGGGCACGCCGTAGATGGGTTTGCTCGCAAAGCCGTCGGGCAATATTTTTCCCCCAAAGATGGTGCCGTGGTGCGACTCCACCCAGCCGATGGCTGCCAGCGTGTTCCAGCTCACCTGACAGGTGGGATCTGTGTTTGACTTACGGAGGGCAACGCCGGCGTAGGCATAAAGCGTGCGCTCCGGAATTCCGGTAGCTGCCGCCGTCTGCACAACCCAGTCTTCGTCGGCGAGAATGTTCACCGGCGTCGGGCGTATCTGCGCCTCGGAGATTCCCGCTGCGAGTTTCGGCAGGGGAGCGGCCACCGGAAAGGGCATCGACGCGTTCGGCGGGGCAATACTCGCCACGGCACAAGAGGCAATCGCCCACACAAACCCCGCAATGATGCCCACAGAGATGAACGTGCGGCGCAGACGCACTTTTCGGGAAGCCATGGTGGTCCTATTCTGCTGGGTAGCGCTGACAATTAGCCGAAGGCGTGAGGTGGGCCACGGCATCCGGTCTCGATATCATGGAGTTATGGCTGACTCTTCTTTTGACATCGTAAGCAAGGTCGACAAGATGGAGGCCGACAACGCCATCAATCAAGCCGCTAAAGAGATTGAGACGCGCTACGACTTCAAAGGTGTCGGCGCCTCGGTGGGCTGGAGCGGCGAGAAGATTCTGATGAAGGCCAGTGCTGAGGAACGCGTCAAGGCCGTGCTCGAAGTCCTTGAGCAAAAAATGATCAAGCGCGGTATTTCTTTGCGTAGCTTGGATGCCGGTGAGCCCTTCGCCAGCGGCAAGGAATACCGCATCGAGGCCACCCTCAAGCAGGGCATCGATCAGGAGCACGCCAAGAAGGTCACCAAGCTCATTCGTGACGAGGCGCCAAAGACGATTAAGACACAAATTCAGGGTGAAGAAGTCCGCGTGACGTCTAAGAGCCGTGACGACTTGCAGACCACGATGGCGCTGCTGAAGGGTGCCGACCTTGAGGTCGACCTCCAGTTCGTCAACTTTCGCTAAAAAATTTCGCTAAAACGATAAACTAGGGTTTTACCCCTTAGCGCGCCACCGTGGTCGAGCTCGTCCAGAGAGTTGTTTTGCGTGCAAAAACGTGTCGTTGTTGTCGTTATTTTGATCGTGGCATCCTTTATGGATTTGCTCGACACCACCGTCGTGAACGTGGCTCTGCCATCGATTCAAAAAGATTTGGATGCCTCAGCGTCTCAGCTCGAATGGATCATCAGCGGCTACGTCCTCGCCTTCGCCGTTCTCCTCATTACGGGCGGGCGCCTGGGTGATATTTTCGGTCGCAAACGCATGTTCCTCATCGGTGTCGCGGGGTTCACGGTGGCCTCGGCCGCGTGCGCCGGAGCAATTACGGGGGACATGCTCGTGATCTCCCGCGTTGTGCAAGGCCTGTTCGCCGCCCTGATGATTCCGCAAGTTCTCTCCGTCATTCAAGTCTTGTTCGCCCCCAAGGAGCGCGCGCCCATCTTTGGTGCCCTCGGGGCAATCTCCGGCCTGGCTGCCGTGGCAGGCCCCCTCATCGGTGGACTGCTTGTCACGGGTAACGTTCTAGATGTCGGATGGCGTTCCATTTTCCTGATCAACATTCCGGTCGGGATCGCGCTGTTCATCATGGCCCTCATCTTTGTTCCGGAGTCGCGTTCCACCCACGCTCTGCGCCTCGACATCCTGGGCGTTGTCCTGGTCTCTGTCGGTCTCTTCCTCGGTGTCTTCGGGTTGATTGAGGGACGCGGCGAAGATTGGGCCGGTTGGATCTGGGCAATGCTCATTGCCAGTCCGATTGTGTTGGCCACCTTCGTTTGGTACCAGGCTCGTCGTGACCGCCTACAGGGCTCGGCGCTGGTTCCCCCGAGCCTTTTTGGCAATCGCGGATACGCCGCCGGCTCGATCGTGCAGTTCACCTTCTCGGCATCCATCGGAGCCTTCTTTCTCGTGCTCGTGCTCTATCTGCAGATTGGGCTCGGCTTCTCGGCAATCGATGCCGCCTTGGCAACGCTTCCCTTTAGCATCGGCGCTCTCGTCGGTAGCGGTGTCGCCGTTCCGCTCGGGCCTCTGCTAGGAAAGTGGCTCATTGCCGCCGGTGCCGCCGCGCAGGTCGGGGGATTCTTCTGGATGACCTCAATCGTTCGCGAAACGGGAAATGCTTTGGCGGGCCCCGATTTGATTCTGCCCATGGCTCTTGCGGGCTTGGGGCTCACGTTGGAAATCGTTCCCCTGCTGGATCTCGCGCTGGCGAACACGGCGACGACGAATGCCGGTGCAGCATCCGGGGTATTCGGCATGATTCAGCAGGTCGGCTCGGCCCTCGGCATCGCCGTGGTCGGCGTGATCTTCTTCGGCATCATCGGCGTGGATTTCTCTCCCGCGACCCTTCGCGAGGCATTCCTCGGCGGCATCTGGGTGCCGATCACAGCACTTTCGCTCTCGATCGTAGCGGCGATGTTCCTGCCCAGCGTCGCCGCCGTCAAGCGTCACAAGGCGGAAGCCGAAGAAGCCGAACAAGAAGTCGACTCGATCCTGATCTAGTCAGAGTGGTTTGCGTTGAGACCGCACGAAATGCGATCAGGGGCGTGATTTCTTCGTCGAGGTCCCTTATTTAAAGCCGATGACGCCCTCGCCCCAGGCGCGACGGATCTCGCCTTCGGGGTCGTTCTCGACGACATCCTTGGTGTTAATGATGAGCGTGGCGCGAGTCGTTTCGTCATAGCGGGGCCACGCACCATCGGGCGTTGACGGGTCGCTACTGCCGACAAAAGCAAGCCAGTGCGCCTGCATACGAGCCGAAATCTCGTGCGCTTCTCTCAAACCACCCAGCTTGAAGCTAATGTCCTTGTTGCGCACCTTGTCGGGAAGGTTGCCAAAAACATAGGGCAGCTCGGTGGCGTGAGAGGCCCCAATGCCCAGCAATTTCATGAGGGGAGTTGCGGTATCAAAGCGGTACATGAAGGTCGGGGCGAAGCGACTGTGCGCCTCGGCCACCCAGATGGAGGGCATGCGAAAACCTGCGTCGCGTGAAATTTCCATGGCACCTTTTTGCTTCGGGTAGTCCTTGTAGACGGCCGTAATCTGGCCCTCCATCTGCGCCAGTTCGGGGCTTTCCGCCGAGACCTGTTCGAACATCTCATGAATCGCAGCCTCGCTGATGGGCATCAGCGGCGACTTCATCATCTTGAAGAGCGACGCCTCGTCGTGATTGGTGCCGATGAGCAAAGGGATGCGTGCAGCACCTCCGGTCCGAAAAATGTTGATGGGATAGTCCGTCACGATGTCGCCGTCGACCACGGGAGCAAAAGCAACCGTGCCCGGTGCCGTGGTCGCAACGTGACTCAAGAGTTTCGCGGTTGACGCGGCGAGAGTCGTGGCATCCATTTCTCGCAAAACCGTCTTGGCCTTGTCGTGCTGCACGACGATGAGGTCGAGATAATCGCCGGCCACGATGGTTGCCCGTTCCGTTCCGTAGACGCTGGATGCCGGGGAACTCTGGGCGATCGCCTTATGAAAGAGACCCGCGGCCTTGGGGCTGGTCATGAGGGTGGTCACGCATCCGCCACCGGCAGATTCGCCAAACAACGTCACATCCTCCGGGTCCCCGCCGAACGCCGCGATGTTGTCCCTCACCCATTCCAGCGCGGCGATAATGTCGCGCAGCCCAAGATTCGAGTCGAAGACATGCGTCTCATCGCCAAAGGAGGAGAAGTCGAGAAACCCGAGGGCGCCGAGCCGGTAGTTAATGGTGACAACAACGACATCCCCATGTTCGGCGAGTGAGCGACCGTCGTACACAGCCTGGGCCGCGAAACCGATGAAGTAGGCCCCGCCGTGAATCCACAGCATGACCGGGCGAGCCCGAGTGTCACCGTCTTCGCGATCAGGCGCCCAAATATTGAGGCTGAGACAATCCTCCGCGATATGGAGGCCGACGGGTAACGGAATAATCTTGCTCGCATGTTGAGGCGCAACGTTTCCAAATTCGAGAGCGTCCCGAACACCATCCCAGGCGGGGTGCGGTTGCGGCGACCTAAGGCGCAACTCGCCTACGGGATCAGCGGCATAGGGAATCCCCAACCAGCGATGTGTCGGCCCATCATGGGCACCGCGAACCGTTCCCGTGGTGGTCTCGATCAGCAGTGATTCGTCTGTAAAAGCGCTCATACGCGCCACTCTACCCAGCAAATCTTGCCGATAACTGAAACCGTCTAAGGCACAACCGTGGCGGAAATTTTAGAGGATGTCTTCGAGCGTGCGCGGTGGGTGCCCGGTGAGCATTTGCACGGTTCCGTTGACGACCGCCAGCTCCCCAGACGCAATCGCGGTGTACGTGCTAACCCACGCATCCAGCTGCCATTGCGGGGCGTTGTAGTGGGCCCGGCTGGCATGCGCTTCCTCAATCGTTTCGTTCACAAATGTCAGGGGCTTTCCCAAAATAACGGATGCCCGGCTCGCCACCTCCGTCAGGGTTAACGCCTCGGGCCCGGTCAGTTCAAGCGTGCGTCCCGCCTGCAACTCGGGTTTGCGCAGTACGGCGACCGCGACATCGGCCACGTCGGCACGTGCCACAGCCGCAACGCGACCCTCGCCGGCCGGCCCGCGAATAACGCCGTTCTCGTCAGCAAATAGCGGCAGAACATCCAGGTAAAAGTTGTCCCGCAGAATCGTGAACGCCATGCCGGAGGCCCGAATAGCCTCCTCGGTCAGCCCGTGATCGCGGCCCAACGTGAAGATTGCTTCGGGTCCCGCTCCCACAAACGAGGTGTACACGATGTGTTTTACGCCAGCTGTGACGGCTGCGGCGATGACAGTGCGGTGCTGGGTCACGCGATCCTCGGCCTCGCTCGCCGAGACCATGAAGAACACGTCCACGCCGGCCAGTGCCTTTTCGCAGGCAGCGGCATCCGCGTAATCGGCCACGCGAATCTCGACGCCGTCCCGCTGGGGTGCCCGCGATGCATCACGAACGAGACCAATGAGGTGGCCATGCTCCCCGATGTTGGCAAGGCGGCGCAACACCGCACCACCGACATGACCGGTTACGCCGCTGATGGCGACGGTCATCGTTTCGGGCGCCATTACCAGCGGGGTGAGCAGGGACTGTGGAGGAGTCGTCATAGGTAGGCCTTCAACCATCGGGTGAGCTCGCGGAATGCCCGTTCGCGGGCAGATTTTTCGGAGAGAAAAACGTCGTGCAGTGCATTGGGAATGCGCGCAACGGTCGTCAGTTTGCCCAGCTGATGCACGCGTGCGGCGACAATGTTGACGTCAATGGCGACATCCGCCTGCATCATGTCCTTGCTCCACCGAGGGGTCAGCAAACTCTTGGTGGAAAGCAGCGTAAAGATGGGAACGTCAATATCCAGCCCGGCAGCGATGCGGGCGTGACCGGCCAGAATGGCGTTCAGCCAGCCCGTACGCACCGTGAACCCGTGTTCAGGGCGCCAGTCGATGTTGAAATCCCACTCGCCCTCCCTTTTATCCCAGATCGAGCGAACGTAGAACCCTCGGTCAATGTTTGCCATGGGAGCCATCGGGTTCATCCGAGCTTGAAACCCCACAACGGGCGCGGCCATCGTGCGCGCCGCCGCTGTGAGCTGATACTCCAACCAGGGGCTGTTTAAGACAACAGCCGACATGCGGCCAGGGTTTCTTGTCGCCCACAGACTTAGAACGAGCCCCCCGGTCGAGTGCCCCATCAGCACGAGCTTGCGTGTCGGAGACTGCCCTTCGCCGTGTCCCATCCGAGTGAGCGCGGCTTCGATGTCCTCGTCATACGTAGCGAGTCTGTCGATGTATCCGGGGGTTTGATGCGGACGTATACTGCGTCCGTACTTGCGCAGATCCAGCGCGTAAAAGCGTGCCCCGAGACTACGCCAGTATTCGGCGAGGTGCGCCTGAAAGAAGTAGTCCGAGTACCCGTGGATGTAAATCACGTCGGTATTGTGCGCAATTGTTCCGTCTGGTGCTGCGAAACCAAGACGCTGCCAGAATCCCCGACGAGACCACGACTCGGGTTGTGGCAGGTAGCGCACCAAAGTTGCCACCACCTCGCCCTCGGAGTCGGACTTCAGCGGCAGGGTGAGTTGCTCAAATCCGTCGCCGAGAGTATCAGCAACCCAATCTTGGCTCATGACTTCTCCGCCTTGATCTGGACCAACCGATTCTCGAGCCCCATGACCAGCGCGCGAAGGCCTTCATTGAATGCGTCGTCGGGGATTTCCGCACCGTGTATCTCATCGCTACGCGCGAGCGTCACGCGTGCCAATTGCGGAAATTGTGTTCGATCTTCTCCTGGGTCCAGCATGTCAAACGGTGCAATCGCATCAAGGGCAGAACCGAGAATAAACGATTCAAGCGCAACAATGACAGACAGCACTTTAGCCTCCGGCCAGCCGCCCGCAATGAACGAGGTGACGACCTGTTCATACATCGCCATGGTTATTCTGGCGTCGCTAATCGGCATAATGGCAAACATTGCAATTGTTGGCGGATGCGCGGCAAACGCCCCCCGGTATGAATATGCCCACCCGATCACAGCTTCATTCCATGGTTTTAGCAGAAATTCAGAGACATCAATTCGATCGCTCACACGTTCCCGAATGCCACTCAGCACGTCTTCTTTTCCACTGACGTGGTTGTAGAGAGCCGATGGCTGAACCCTTAATTCAGCGGCGAGCCTCGCCATGGTGAATCCTTCAATCCCACTTTGGTCCAACAGGCGTAACCCGGCCTCAACAATTCGGGCACGATCAAGAATTGCTACCGTCGGTCTTCCGGCACGTCGTCGATCGCTCTCTACCACCTCTCTATCTTGACGCATATTGCTCCTTGTGTAGCGAGAACTTGACCCCTAGTATCGCAATAACGAACGTTATTCATTTATGACTGGATGAGATGCACACGACAATTTTCACCGGTGGTTGCGTCATTCGTAGCTTCCCACATGGCACCGAATCCAGCGCGCGTAACGCCGCCGGGGATTCTGACGCGCTCGCAATCCGCAACGGCATCATTGTTGCCCTCGGGGTTGACGCCAAAAGATTACTTTCCGACGCCAGGGCTCACGGTGACGAAGCTGTGATTGAAGTTGATCTTGGCGGCGGGGTGCTCATGCCTGCGATTGGTGAAGGCCATGCCCATCCCATACTTGGAGGCCTCGAACAGCTCGGGCCACAAGTTCGAGACTGCACGAGCATCGAAGCGATTGCCCACCGAGTTCAAGACTTTGCCGAAGCGAACCCCAACCAAAAATGGATAGTTGGCGCGAGCTACGATGCCACACTCTCCCCCGGGGGACACTTTGATGCTCGGTGGCTCGACGTCACAGATCGGCCCGTTGTTCTGCGAGCTTGGGACTATCACACGGTATGGGTTAACACGGCTGCACTGGTTGCGGCAGGGATCACGGCCTCCTCGCCGGAGCCGCCGCTGGGGCGCATCATCCGTCGACCGGATGGCTCACCTCTGGGAACCTTGCAGGAGCAAGGGGCGATAGACCTCATTTCCGCGGTGTGTCCACCTCACACTGAAGAGGTGCGTGTGGAGGCGTTGGCGCGTGCCAGTACCCATTACATTCGCGAGGGCGTCACCTGGGTGCAAGACGCGTGGGTCGACATGGTCGATCTGGAAACCTATCTCACCGCCGCACAAACCGGTGTTCTCACCACACGCTTTAACCTAGCCCTCAGGGTCGACCCTCTACAGTGGCCAGCGCAATACAACAGTCTCATCGCCGCCCGGGAACGTGTTCGAGAACTCAACCATCCGCTTCTCACCTGCAATACCGTCAAATTCTTCCTAGACGGAGTCGTTGAAAATCGCACCGCATTCATGCTCGATTCTTTTTCAGATGATGCCTCGAATTCAGGGCTCCCCAATTGGGACCCCGAAGCCCTGGCACAGGCATGTCAGGCTCTGGACGCCGATGGATTCCAACTTCATTTGCACGCCATTGGCGACCGTGCGAATCGTCTGGCTCTCGATTGTGCGGAGGCAACCCGCCAGATGAACGGCGTACGAGATCGGAGGACTGTGATTGCTCATGTACATGTGCTCGCTGCCGAGGACATTGCCAGATTTGCGGAGCTGGATGTGATTGCGAACTTCGAACCTCTCTGGGCACAATCCGATGCCGTCATGCGTGACCTGACACTGCCTGCTCTGGGGCCCATCAGAGAAAGTTGGCAGTATCGAATAGGTGATCTGACCCGTTCTGGGGCGCATGTCTCGTTCGGCAGCGATTGGCCTGTCACCAGTAGCGATTGGCGCCCGGGAGTCGCAACAGCAGTCACGCGACAAACCCCCGACGGGCAGCCCGGCGGTGGCTGGACGCCAGAACAGCGCGTTGTTGCCGACATTGCCCTGGCCGCGTACACCCATGGGGTCGCCTATCAAGCTTTCGCGGATGACCGACACATGCTGGCTGTGGGCCAAACAGCGGATGCCATCTGGCTCAGTCATGATCCCCGAGTCACAGCTCCTCACACCCTTCCCGCAATTGAAATCCTCGGAACGTGGCTTGCCGGAAAACGAGTTCATTAATATCCGTTCTCTCTATTGAACAGCTCCTCCCCCCAACCTGCTCATTACCTCAATCAAAGGAGATTTTGCACATGACAACCAGCGCAATGGAAGCACCGCCCCAGAAACTCAAACGAGCGCTCGGCCTACCTGGTCTTGTACTTTTTGGGCTGACCTACCTCGCCCCTGTAACGGTCTTTACGACCTATGGCCTGGTCACATCAATCACAGAGAATCACCTACCCGCGGCTTACCTTGTTGCACTCATTGCCATGTTGTTCACGGCATCAAGCTACGGAAAAATGGCGCGCGCATTCCCGGTTGCGGGGAGCGCGTACACCTACACACAACAGACCTTCGGTGGCGGTCTCGGCTTTCTGGCGGGCTGGACCCTTATGCTCGATTACCTATTCCTGCCCATGGTCAACTTCATGCTGATTGGCCTCTACGCCAACACCCAATTGCCGGATGTCCCAGCCTGGGTTTTCTTGTTGGGAGCGTTACTGCTCACACTGCTGCTCAACATTGTCGGCATCACACTCGTGAATCGGGTCAACATCGTGATTGTCACGGTGTCTGTTCTCCTAGCTGTTGTATTCGTCGCTCTCTCACTCAATTATTTGGGTACCAATCCATCCTCTGCGGGCTTAATTGAACCGTTCTTACCCGGCGGTGGCCTCGGCGCCGTGTTCTCGGGTGCCGCAATTTTGGCTCTTTCCTTCCTCGGATTTGATGCGGTGTCAACGATGTCCGAAGAGGCGCGAAACCCTCGTCGCGACATCCCGCGAGCAATCCTGCTGACCACTCTCATCGGTGGAGCAATCTTCATCGTCGTCGCCTGGGTTGGTGCACTGGTTTTTCCCGACTGGCAGAGCTTCACAAGCGTTGATACCGCGGGTGTGGAAGTAATGGCGCGTGTTGGCGGTCAGATATTCACCAGCATCTTCGTTGCGGTCTATATTGTTGGAGCATTTGGATCTGGTATGGCCACTCAAATCTCGGTGACGCGGATTATTTACGCGATGGGCCGAGATGGTGTGTTGCCGCGCATCCTGGGCAGGCTATCAGTTCGCTTCCGCACCCCTGTCGTCGCAGCTGTGGTTGTTTCGTTGATTTCGTGCCTTGGTTTTTTCTTAGCTCTTGGTGATGT
The DNA here is from genome assembly GCF_014137865.1 of Alpinimonas psychrophila. Taxonomy (GTDB): domain Bacteria; phylum Actinomycetota; class Actinomycetes; order Actinomycetales; family Microbacteriaceae; genus Alpinimonas; species Alpinimonas psychrophila. The sequence continues at coordinate 45,360 of NZ_JACGWU010000005.1, forward strand.
ATTCAACATGATCAGCTTTGGGGCACTCTTCGCCTTTAGCATCGTCAACCTTGCAGTCGTCAAACACTTTCTGTTTCCTCGTGGCGGCCGTATTTCGCCGGCAAACCTCAGAGACTGGATTACCTTCGGCGTGCTTCCCCTGATTGGCTTCGCCTTGACAATCTGGCTGTGGACATCACTGGTCCCATCAGCCTTCGCCGTTGGGCTTATCTGGATGGGCGCGGGCATCATTGTGCTCGCAATTATGACCCGAGGATTCACACGCAAAGCTCCGATTATGGACTTCTCCGAAGCAGAGATTCCTGCAGAAAATACGAGGTAAAGGAACGGAATTACTTCTGGCGAGAGATTGTGATCATCGCGTCACGGTCGACGACCTTGATGCGCGCGCGGCCCTGGGGCTCACCCAGCGCGATTTCGTGCTCATCAAGGGCGACCCATCCATCAATGGTGGTGAACTCGACTCCGCGTGATTCAAGGAGGTCGACAATCGAACCTTCTTCAGGTGAGGCCGGAGCCCACCAGTGTGCCTGGTCGCGCAAGAGGTGTTTGACGGTTTCCATGGCGTCGGACTTGGTGTGGCCAATGAGGCCCACGGGGCCACGCTTGATCCAACCCGTGGCATAAACCCCGGGAACGATCGCGCCGTCATCTCCAACAACCTGACCTTCACGGTTGGGGATGACACCGCGCTTCTCGTCAAAGGGAAGCTCCGGCAAAGGTGAGCCGTAGTAGCCCACGGCGCGGTAAAGCGCCTGGATCGGAAGTTCGCGAATCTCACCTGTGCCCACAATTCCGCCGCCACCATCGGGCTTCGTGCGCTCGTACCGCAGGGCTGAAACATGGCCGTTCTCGTCGCCGACAACCTCAAGCGGTTTGGCATAAAAGTGCAGGTGCAGGCGGCGGGATGCCGCGCCGGTTTCTCGCTCACGCCACGAGTTCATCACCTTGTGCAAAACGAAGACCTGCTTGTTGGTTTCGATGGCAGCCTGGCTGGCGGCATCCAGAATGAAATCTTCGTCGTAGACGATCATGTCGACATCGGCAAGCTCGCCGAGCTCACGCAGCTCCAAAGGGCTGAACTTTGCCTGAGCGGGACCGCGGCGCCCGAAGACATGCACGTCGGTGACGGGATTGGCCGCGAGGCCGTCATAGACGTTGCCCGGTATTTCTGTGGACAGCAGGTTGGCCGCATGTTTGACGAGCATGCGTGCGGTGTCAAGCGCAACGTTGCCGTTACCAATGACGGCGACCGACGTCGCTTTCAGCGGCCAGGTGCGCGGAACATCAGGGTGACCATCGAACCAGCTCACAAATTCGGCAGCGCCGTAGCTACCCTCGAGCTCGACTCCGGGAATGTTCAGCGGGGCATCCTTGATGGCCCCGGTGGAAAAGATGACGGCGTTGTAGTGTCTCTTCAAATCAGCGAGCGTGATAGCCACGCCGTACTCGACGTTGCCAAAGAAACGAATATCGCCACGATCGAGAACTTCGCGCAGGGCCGTGATGATGCCCTTGATGCGGGGGTGGTCTGGGGCAACGCCATAACGAACGAGGCCGTAGGGGGCGGGCAACTGGTCAAATAAGTCGATCGAGACGTCAAAATTTTTCTCGGCTTTGAGAGCAATGTCCGCGGCATAAATGCCCGCAGGGCCAGCGCCGACAATGGCAAGGCGAAGTTTTGTCACGGAATGAGTCCCTACGTCGTGCGGCTGACGATATGTTCAGCAAAAGCGGAGAGCGCCTGCTTCACGGCCCCCGAAGGCAAAATGGAAATGGAAGCCACAGCCTCTGCTGCCCACCGTCGAGCCTCTTCACGGGTGGCTTGCGTGACGGGGTGCGCATAGACCTCACGCACGGCCAGTTCGAAATCAGCTTCGGCCTCGGGCGTTCCCTCCTCGACGTCATGGCGGATGCGCGCGAGCAGTGCCGCGGCGGCCGGGTCGGTCAGTGCCTGACGTTCGAGCAAGAGCGTCGGCAGCGTGGGCACGCCCGCCCGCAAATCTGTTCCGGACTTCTTCCCGGTCTTGTCTTTGGCCGGTGCCAAGTCAATGATGTCGTCGGCCAGCTGGAAGGCGATTCCAATTTTCTCGCCGAACGAAACCACGGCCTCTTCATACTTTTCGGGGGCACCCGAGTAGACAATTCCGACGCGGGCAGCCGCAGCAATGAGCGAGCCAGTCTTGTCGGCAAGGACCTGGATGTAGTGCTCAATGGCGTCTTCGCCCTCTTGGGGGCCGAGAGTCTCGTGCAGTTGCCCCAGACACAAGCGTTCAAACGTGGCGGCCTGAAGGAGAATCGCCCGTTCGCCGAGCCGCGACATGAGGCTGCTCGCTCGCGCAAAAAGAAGGTCGCCCGTGAGGATCGCGGTCGAGTTTCCCCACACGGCGTGAGCGCTGGGGACCCCGCGGCGAATGGGTGCCTCATCCATCACATCGTCGTGGTACAGCGAGGCAAGGTGCGTGATTTCGATGGCCTCGGCGGCCAGCACGACTTCGGGCGTGGCCCCATTGCCGAGTTGCGCCGTTAACAACGTAAGCATTGGTCGAACACGCTTGCCGCCGGCCTCAAAGAGGTAGCGCCCAGTTACGTCGGCCAACGCATCAGCAAAATTGAGATCGGCCTTTATGCCGGCCTCAATCTTTTCAATACCGGCGTCGACAAGATCTGAGAGATGCTTGGTCTCGGGCGAAGAAAAAAGCCGCTGACGCAAGCTGATGCGACCGGTTACTCCGGCTGCTCCGACAGGGCTCGCATTCACTTGTTTAGCCTAGTCCCGCGAGCCTGTGTTTAGACCGGCATGATGGGTCTCGTGGTCGCCGTCAAGAGCTGACTAAACAGGCAGTGGCTTGACGCCGCGGTGTAAGGCCACGACACCGGCGGTGAGGTTTCGGTAGGCAACGTTGACAAAGCCAGCCTCGCGAATCCATGCCGCCAACTTCTGCTGCTGGGGCCAAGCCTCAATCGACTCGGCAAGGTAGGTGTAGGCCTCAGAATTTGTACTGGAAATTGACGCAAAGAGAGGCATCACCCGACGGAGGTAGGCGTTGTACCCCGCACGCACGAGGGCCGTTGTCGGCGTCGAGAATTCGCAAATTACAATGCGGCCTCCCGGTTTTGTCACGCGATATAGCTCGGCGAGCGCCTTTTGGGGTTCGATCACATTCCGTAGACCGAAAGACATTGTGACCGCATCGAACTCATTTTCGACGAAAGGAAGGCCGGTGGCATCCGCTTCAACAAATTCGATGAGCGGGTTATCGCCATGCTTGTCACGGCCCACGGCCAACATGCCGGGCGAGAAATCAGCGGCGACCACATGGGCCCCGCTCCGGGCCAACGAAGCGCTGCTTGTTCCAGTTCCAGCGGCGAGGTCCAGAATCCGCTCGCCTGGCTGAGGATTGACGGCACGCGTTGTGGAGATTCGCCAGAGTCCGGCGTTCCCTCCAGAAAGCAACGTATTGGTGCGGTCGTACCCCTTCGCCACGTCGTCAAACATGGCTGAAACGGCGCCTGGCTGCTTAGACAAATCTGCTTTGCTCACGGGGCCAAGTCTAAGCCTCGGGCGTAGGCTGACAAGAGTGAATACATCGACCCCGCGCGCTCTCGTGGTGGAGACGATTTTGCTGCACGATGTTCCCGAGATCCTGTCCCTCCTCCCCGCCTCGAATCCGCTGCTCTGGTGGCGCAAGGGTGCGGGCATGGTTGGCCTGGGCCACACGCTCTCTCTCGAGTTCACTGGTCCTCAGCGCATTACGGATGCCGCCGCCGCCTGGCACCAGATTGCCGCTGCGGCTGAGGTTACCGATCCGCTCGGTATTCCAGGCACCGGACTGATTGCCTTTGGTGCTTTCACCTTCGCGGCAAGTTCGGCGTTGCCCAGCGTTCTCGTTATTCCTCGCGTGGTCATCGGCCAGCGCGATGGTCAGGGCTGGATAACGCGCATTCGTTTTGCTGATGAGCCCGCCAACACAGGCATGATTGGCGTGATCCGTTCCGGCGTGGCTCCCGGCGCACGATCGGCTGACTCTGTGGCTGGTTCTTCGGCGCACACGCTTCTTCCCACCGTGACCCGCGTGGAGCAGGCGACTTCCGTGACGCTTTCTCCCGGCCAGCAGTCTGAGGCGGGGTTTCTGGTGGCTGTGGATGAGGCTATCTCACGCATCCGTCACAAGGATGTCAGCAAGGTCGTGCTTGCAAGAGACCTTATCGGGCAGCTCGATACCGGAGACGATATTCGCTCGATGATCGTGAACCTCGCCCAGAGCTATCCCGACTGCTGGACCTATTCAGTGGACGGCCTCATTGGCTCTAGCCCCGAGACTCTTGTCAGTGTTCACGACAATCGGATGGAGGCCCGCGTTCTCGCCGGGACGACCAGTCGGGGCGTCGATGCTGTCTCCGATCTTCAGCTCGCGGCATCGCTGGCCTCCAGCACCAAGGATCTCGATGAACACGGGTTCGCGGTGCGTTCCGTCGTCGAAGCCCTGACTCCCTTCACGAGTCACCTGACGAGAAGCGACGGTCCTTTCACGCTTAAGTTACCGAACGTCTGGCACCTCGCCACGGACATTGCGGGCGCCCTCACCCATGGCTCAACTTCGCTTGACCTTGTGCAGGCGCTGCATCCCACGGCCGCCGTTGCCGGCACTCCCACCGCCAAAGCCGTCGCGCTGATCGCGGAACTTGAACCCTTCGACCGTGGTCGCTATGCCGGGCCGGTGGGCTGGATTGCGGCCAACGGTGACGGTGAATGGGCGATTGCCTTGCGCTGTGCGCAGGTTTCTGGTTCCACCATTACGGCGTATGCCGGATGCGGAATAGTGGCTGATTCGGTAGCCGAAACGGAGCTAAATGAGACCCTCATGAAGTTTCGACCCGTGATTGATGCTCTGGCTTAAGGAACCTCGTAGCGCAATGGCCTAACGGGCGAGAATAACCTCGACGAGCGCGGGGCCAACTCCCGCGCCTGTTAGCGCGCGCTCCAGCTCCCCCGCGTTGGTGACCCGAACGTAGTGCCAACCGTAGGCCGCGGCAAGGCTCTCAAAGTTCACGTCGTGGGGAGTAAACAGCACCCGTTCGACCGACTCGGGGGAGGCGCTCTGGGCAACTTCGAGGAGGTCGAAAATTGAGCCACCGCCATCATTGCCAACGATGACCTGAATACGGGGGCGTTCTTCGCCGCGACCAAACAGCATAGAGCCGGCGTCGTGCAGGGTGGCGAGGTCGCCCAGGAGCACGCGGGTCAGGGCCGGGGCCGAGGCAAGAGCAATGCCCACCCCGGTCGAAATTGTGCCGTCTATTCCGGCAAGGCCACGGTTCGCATGAACAGGGACCTTTTTGCCCGGTAACCATCGGTCGGCCACCCGGATAAGGCGGGATGCCCCGAGGACCAGGCGATCGTGAGGCCAACTTGCGCGCCAGACAGCAGTCACCAGCATGTCGCGCGTCACGGTAGCGCGAACGGCGGCCAACTCGGCCTTCACGAACGTCCGCTGGGAGGCCGGGGTCTCAGACCGCGCCGTCGTCAGATCCGGTGCCCGCGTTTCTGGATGAGCCGCCAGCACCGCCGCTTCATGCTCCGCCACAAGGGCGCGGCTCGCCGTCAGCCACGCTCCGAGCCACTTTCGGTCATCGTCACTGTCGCCCGGGTCTTCGGCAGATTTTGGAGCGACGGACACGCCATCCAGCACGCGGGCAACGTTATGGCCGGGGTTATAAACCTCCGGCAGGCTTCCCCGAATGACGATTGTTTCGATGCCACGCTCAGTGTCAGCAACCAGTGCTGGGATCTCACGGCTGAGGGTCGGGTGGCCGAAGATGATGATGCGTTGGATCTGATCGACGAGATCGGTCTGAGCGAGAAGCTCCCGGTATCCCAGCACAAGATTGCGACCATAGCGGGCGCCACTGGCAATTTCGGCAATCAGAGGCCACTCACCCTGGTGGGCAATCTCTTCTGCCTCTGGGCCAGCGCCGGTCCCAGCGATCACAATGGTGCGGGGGCCGCGCAAGATTTCCGTCGGACGTACCGATGGCCTTGGGGCCGGGACAAGCATCTCGGGTTTGGCGGATGACGCGGCCAGGAGACCTTCAAACTCTTCCGGAGTGACGCTGCTCGAGAGCGGATCGCGAAAGGCAAGGTTGAGGTGAACGGGGCCTGGCGCCTGGGCATCCGTCGCTATGGAATAGGCCTTAACGGCCAACGCTAGGCCGCGTTGCTCAACATCAGATTCGGGCATGGGAGAAGCCTCGTCTGTGCTCCAGCGGCTGGCGAAACCGAAGATGTCGGGTTGGTGGGTCGTTTGATTGCTGGCAATTCCACGCAACTCTTCCGGGCGGTCGGCCGTCAGAATCAGCAGAGGTACACCCGAGTGGTGAGCTTCGAGAACGGCGGGGTGCAGGTTGGCAACGGCCGTTCCGGATGTCGTAATCACTACCGTAGGCACGCCCGTTTCAATGCTCAGACCTAAGCCCAAAAACCCCGCGGCACGTTCATCGATCCTCACGTGCAGACGCACGTCGCCAAGCCGGGCCAGCCGCTCCGCAGCCAAGGCCAGCGCTTGAGACCGAGCTCCCGGAGCCAGCACAATGTCGCGCACCCCCTGGCGAATCAGACCACCGAGAAGGGAGAAAGCGAATCGTGTTGACGGTGCGACCTCAGGCACGCGGGAGGGATCCATCATCTCCGTTTCGAGGCTCCCCCGGATGCGGCTCGGTAGGGAACGGTCCGCGAGGGTGAGACTCATTCAACCCGCGCAAAAAATCGATGTCGTCGTCTGGGGCCGTGGGGCCTGTGCGGCTCGGGCCGAAGTACCCCGCCGTTCCACCGGGACCGCTGGGACGGGGGCGTCCACGCCCCACGAAAAACCAGAGAATGCCACCCAGGGGCGTTATGAAGCAGATCGCGACCCAGAGAGCGCGCGGCAATCCACGAATTCTGGCCTTGTCAATCAGGATGGCGTCGATGACGGCATAGACGAGAAAGGCGACAAGAATTGCGACGATGATGATGAGTGCGCGGGCCATAGTGAACTCAGTCTAGGCTCGTCGTCCGAGCGTAGACTGAGTGCTGTGAAAAACTTTCCCGCGTGGTTGCAATACACGCTTCTTCGCCTTGTTTCCTTTATTGTTCCCCTCGCAATTCTTCTGGCCCTCGGCGTCGAAGGATGGATTTCGGCACTGGTTGCTGCCGTCATCGGAATTTGCGTCTCGTACATCTTTTTTGCGCGTTCGCGAAATGCCGTCGCCCTACAGATTCACACAGCGCGCACACGCAAGACGCCCTTCGTGGGGGCTGACGATGCGGCCGAGGACGCTGCCGTGGACGCCACCAACGAGCGCTAGTTTCTTGAGCTAAAAGAAAAAACCTACCGTGAGGCCGGCTCCGAACAAGAGGCCAACAAAGCTGGCCAGCTTGAGCGAAAGCACATATTCGCCGGGGGTTTTGGCCGTGCCGGCGATGACGCACGCGGGCAGGGCAACCAGCAGCCCAAACTGCACGAGCCAGACGAGTGGATACAGCATGGCAAGCACCGCTGCCAGCGCAAAAGGAACCAGAAGAAGCGCGCAGAACGCAACGATAGAGGCTCTTCGACCCATCCGCACCGCGAGTGTTTTCTTGCCTGCTTTCGTGTCGGTGGCAATATCGCGAATGTTGTTGACCATCAGAACCGCACACGCGATCAGTCCCGCACCGACTCCGCCGAACCAACTCTCGACGTTGATGACCCCGGCCTGAACGAAGGTCGTTCCCACCGTGGCGACCAAGCCAAAGAAGATGAAAACAAAGAGCTCGCCAAGACCGCTATAGCCATACGGTCGCTTGCCCCCGGTGTAGAACCACGCGGCGATAACAGCGGCAATCCCAATCGCGGTCAACCACCAGTAACCGGTAATCAGGATGACGGAGACACCGGCGATTGCAGCGAGAACAAAGAAGGCACCAGCGACGGCCAGGACGCGCTTGGGTTCCGCCTTTCCCGATCCCGTCAGGCGCGGTGGGCCGACTCGAAATTCATCAGTTCCCCGAATGCCGTCGGAGTAATCGTTCGAATAGTTAACGGCGATTTGCAGAGACAACGAGACGACGAGACAGAGCAGCGCGAGCACGGGATCGAATCGGTCAACGAGTGAAGCGGCTCCCGACCCAATGGCAACCGGTGCGACGGCGAGCGGGAGTGTGCGCAAACGCGCGCCCGAAACCCAGTCGGAACGCGACGCCGGAACGTTCTTGCGATTTCCGTTTGTCCTGGATTTAGTGGCCACGATCGTGAGTCTACTCGTCGCTATCGCACAAGATTTGAGACACCGCGATCAAATCAACTTTGCCATTCGCCAGACGTGGCAAGGCCTCCACGTGGTGAATGACCCGGGGCGCAGCTAAGCGGCCGAGTGCTGCCACCACAGCCTCGTAGAGCCGATCGTCAAGATCATCCCGTTCACGCGAAGCGACCAATCCCGGGACGATCAGAGCCGGACATTGACCCCATTCCGAATTTGGAATACTGACCGCCACCACAGTTTCACAGCCTTCCACCGTTCGCGCCGCGCTTTCCACGGCATCCAAAGAAATCTTGAGTCCGCCCGAAATAATGACCCGATCGAGGCGGCCAGTTACGGTGAGAATTCCCGCCGTAACGTCTCCCGCATCGCCGGTGCGGTACCAGCGAGTGTTATCACGGGTGACGAAGTGTTCCGAAGTTTGCGCATCATCACCAAGGTAACCTTCGGCAAGAACAGGTCCACTGATCCACACTTCGCGCGTCGCCGGATCGCCGATCTTAACCATCACTCCGTGCAGCGCCACACCTCCGTAGACGCAACCTCCCGCTGTTTCGCTCGAACCGTAGGTAGGCACAATGCTCCATCCGAGCGCCTGGGCACGGATTGCCAACGAAGGTTCCATGGCTTGACCGCCGATAAGCAGAGCATCGAGGCGAGCGATGATGCCCCCCGCGGATGTGCTGCCGTCAGCCTCATCACTCGTTTTTTGGGCATCCCCCGCCTCATCCTCGGCGTAGTCGACGAGGCGGGCCAGCTGCACGGGAACCAGCGACGTGTATCGTCGCGAGCCCTTCATCTGAGCAACGTGCTCCACAAAAGACTGCGCGTCAAAGTGACCGGCGGGGAGAACCACGGGCTCCTGACCACTCATGATGGAACGAACCAGCACGGAGATTCCGGCAATGTACGTCAGCGGCAGTGCCAGAAGCCACTGGCCTGCCCCCCCGAGATTCTCATGGGCGGCCGCGCCGCTCGCCAGAAGGGCATTGGCCGAGAGGGCCACGCGCTTGGGAGTTCCACTGGAACCGGAGGTTTCGATGACGAGAGCCATAGATTCTGGAACCGTGGAAATTTGAGCGTCGTCCTGCAACGACCCTCCCCGCACCGCGCGCAGATCTTTCGGCAGCAGCGCTGGTCCGCCCTCGAGCGCGGACCGAAGTACCAGCATCACCGCGTCAACATCGGCGGCATCGACCATGCGAAGTTCGTGCATGGCTAAAACTGCCAGGGGTAGGGCGACCAGTCGGGATCGCGCTTCTGAAGGAATGAATCCCGACCTTCCACTGCTTCGTCAGTGCCATACGCGAGACGCGTGGCCTCCCCTGCAAAGACTTGCTGTCCCACCATTCCGTCATCAACGGCATTGAATGCAAATTTCAGCATACGAATGGCGGTGGGTGATTTCGTCATGATGGTGTGCGCCCACGCGAGTGCCGAAGACTCCAGCTCGGAGTGCGGCACGACCTTGTTGACGGCACCCATCTCATACGCCCGATCAGCGCTGTATTCCTCCGCGAGAAAGAAGACTTCGCGCGCAAACTTTTGGCCGACCTGGCGGGCGAAGTACGCACTGCCGTAACCGGCGTCAAAGGAACCGACGTCGGCATCCGTTTGCTTGAAATGCGCGTGCTCGCGGCTCGCAATGGTGAGGTCACACACGACATGCAGGGAGTGGCCGCCGCCGGCCGCCCATCCGGGAACCACAGCAATGACGACCTTGGGCATGAAGCGAATCATGCGCTGAACCTCAAGAATGTGCAGACGCCCGGTCGACAGCGAACCGTCGGCATACTGGTAACCGTCACGGCCCCGGATGCGTTGGTCGCCTCCGCTGCAAAATGCCCAGCCGCCATCTTTGGGGCTTGGGCCGTTGCCGGTCAACAGCACGACGCCGATCTTCGAATTCTGACGGGCATCATCCAACGCTCGGTACAATTCGTCTACCGTTTGAGGCCTAAAGGCGTTGCGAACCTCGGGACGATTGAACGCTACGCGAGCGATCTGCCCCGAAATATGGAGGTGATAGGTGATGTCGGTGAAGTCCTCGGACCCGGGAGCTGTGACCCACTGCGTGGCATCAAAAATTTCTGAAACTGGTGCGATCATGCCTCCAGCCTACGCATCGTGGCCAAGAGTGAAAGACTGTGCTCATGCTTCCTCGCCTCGCTGAAATCCTGTCGACCACCCGCGTTGTCGCGTTGCCCCTGAACGCGCGCTTCCGCGGACTGTGGGAGCGCGAGGCTGTGCTGTTCGAAGGTCCGCAGGGCTGGACCGAATTTAGCCCTTTCACGGAGTACTACGACACCGAGGCCAGTGTCTGGCTCGCCGCCGCAATCGACTTCGGCTACAACGAGACCCCTGCGCTTCACCGCACGCATGTCCCCGTGAACGCCACTGTTCCTGCGGTTGACGTCAGCGAGGTGTCGCTGGTTCTCTCGGCCTTTAACGGATGCCGCACCGCCAAAGTGAAGGTCGCCGAAGCCGGCCAGACCCTCGCCGAGGACGTCGCGCGGGTGCGCGCCGTGCGCGAGGTTCTGGGTGTCGAAGGGCGCATACGTATCGATGCCAACGGCGGCTGGAACGTGGATGAGGCCGAGCGTGCCGTTCACGCCCTGGCCGATTTCGATCTCGAGTACGTCGAGCAGCCGTGTGCCACGGTCGAGGAGCTGGCCGAGCTGCGCAAACGTATCAAGTACAAGGGCATTCCTGTTGCGGCGGACGAGAGCGTGCGCCGCGCCGAGGACCCGCTGGCGGTTGCCCGGTCGGGGGCGGCGAACATCCTCGTTATTAAGGCTCAGCCTCTTGGCGGTATCCACCGCGCGCTCGACCTCGTTGCCGAGGCCGGCTTGCCTGTCGTCGTCTCGAGTGCTCTCGACACCAGCGTTGGGCTGTCGATGGGGCTGCACCTCGCGGGCGCCCTCGCCGAGCTGAACTATGATTGCGGACTCGGGACCGGCGCGCTGCTGTCGAATGATGTGAGTGAGGACCCCCTCGTGCCCGTCAACGGCATGATCGAGATCCGCCGGCCTGCCGTCTCTGAAGCGTTGCTGAAGGCGCACGCCGCCGAGAAGGATCGCGCCAACTGGTGGCGCAACCGCCTCACCCGTGCCTACAAGGTTCTGACGGCCGCCGAGCGGGCCTAGGAATCCGCGGCTAGCCACATAGGCTTCCGCTCTCGCGCCCTTCCAGATCGACTCGGCCGGGCGAAACCATGGCCGAGGAAACGGCCGAGGCAAGAGCCTGCCAATCGGGAGGAACGGTCTTTGCGGGGTCGGCTTCGATTTAGAGACCTGAGTAGGCGTGCAAGCCCTTGAAGAAGATATTCACGATCGTGAAGTTGAACATGACCGCGGCGAATCCAATCATGGCCAGCCACGCGGACCGCGTTCCGCGCCAGCCACGCGTTGACCGCGCGTGAATGTACCCCGCGTAAATCGTCCAGATGATGAAGGTCCAGACCTCTTTGGTATCCCAGCCCCAGTATCGACCCCAGGCCTTCTCCGCCCAGACGGCACCCGCGATGAGGGTGAAGGTCCAGAAGATGAAGCCGATGATGATGAGGCGATACGCGTAGTTCTCGAGCTGAATCGAGTCGGGCAGGCGCTTGAGAAACTCGAGGCGCGAGCGACGTGCCGACTTAGCCGGCGCGGTGGCGGATGGAGTGGCAGTGGCGGAAGAGTCCGATGCGGATGCGGAAACAGGCGCAGCAACAGGCGCCGAAACAGTCGCAGAAACGGGGGCGACGACGTGAGCAGCCGCGTTCGTTAGTTCGCGCCGGTGCTGCAGGAGCTGTGCGAGCGAGAGGGCAAAGCCGAGCGCGAAGAAACCGGTTCCGAGCGACGCCACGAAGACATGAATCACGAGCCAGTACGACTGCAGCGCGGGGGGAAGAGGAACGACCTCAACGTAGTAACGCGTGCTGGCCAGCCCAAGAAACAGGAGTGCGAAGCCCGTGACAAAGGTGCCGATGAAGCGCAGATCCCACTTGATATTGACCGCAAGGAATACACCCACAATGATCAAAGTTCCGGTCATTGCAAACTCATACATGTTGGCCCACGGCACTCGCGATGCCGCGAAGCCGCGCAGGAGAGTCGCCGCAAGCTGCAGGAGGAACGCAAGGGTGGTCAAGGCCATAGCAATCCGGGGCAGTTTCGACGCCTTCACAACAGCGTCATCCCCGGCGCCGCGCGCCAAATCTAGCGTGAAGAGGATAAACGCGATGGCATAAATAGCCATCGACGAGTACAAGGACAAAACTGAATACTGCGAAAGAACATCGGTCACGAGGTCAATCCTAGATTGGTTGCGACAGCGTTATCCAGCGCTGTCACGGCTGAATCAAGAGTCGGGTCATCGCCGCGTGCGAGACCGGCTGTTTCAATGTGCACTGCTCCGCCGGGCAAAGTCGTGACGGCGACCCATAGACGACGGCGAGGAATGAAGAGCGAGATAAGCAAACCGGCCAGTGCAGCAAGGGCAAAGACGAGCACCCACCCTTGCGTCGGATCGCGGTGAATGTCGAGGGAGGCAAACCTTTTCACTCCGTCAAACGTCACGGTGCCAAGCCCGTTCGGGAGGTCGGCCGATTCGCCAGGCTTCAGTTCAATCGACTTGACACCCGTCTTTCCCCCGGTCAATTGCGTCAGATTTTTCGTATCCAGTGCGTAGACCGATCGGGCCACCCCAGCGTTCAACCCGAGATCTCCGGCGTACACATTAAAGGTGACTTCGGGATCAATGAGGTCGGGATACATCGAAAAGAGGGCGCCACTATGCCCCGTGCTGACGGTGGGGTAGAAAAAGCCGATCATTCCCAGTTGCTGGGAAAGGCCATCCGGTAATTTGATGACACCGACGGAGGTGAGGTTCCTGTCCTGCGGCAAGAACGGCGTGGAGTCGGTAAAGATGACCTCGCCCGCGGGGTTACGCACCGTGATGGTGGGCGCATAGCCGTTCCCGAGCAGGTAGACGTCGGTGTCGGCGATGCGCAAGGGTTCGTTGACCTTGATGTTCTGCTGGACGGGGGTACCGCCCCGCAGTTGGGTCGTCACACTGGCGTTGTAATCCAGGGGTTGACCGATGGCGTTGGGGTTGGCCTGCTCGTAAACGACCTTAAACGAGTCCAGCGAGATCGAGTACGGCGGCAGGGTTGACGGATTAAAGAAACGACCGGGATTGAACGAGTCATAGGCCAGTAGAGAGTTGGTGAAACCCTGGCCCTCAACGACCACGCGCTGGCCGGCAAAACCGAAGCCGCCACCAAAACCGACTGTGAGCAAGACCCCCACGAGGGCGAAGTGGAAGATGAGGTTTCCGGTTTCCCGGGCGTAGCCTCGCTCGGCTGAAATCGTCAGTGTTGACCCGCGGTCATAACGACGAACCCGGTAGCGCAAGCCCCGCGTAATCTTGTGGGCTGCCTCAATAACGGCTTCTGCGCTGACGCTTGTGACGTCGCGGGTCAGGTGGGCGGGCAGACGCGACAGGTTTACCGGCGTCTTGGGCGGGTCGGCGCGGAGTGCCTCAATGTGATGCTTGGTGCGCGGGATAACGCACCCGATCAGTGAGATGAAGAGCAGCAGGTAGATGCTGGAGAACCAAGCCGACGTGTAGACATCAAACATCTGAAAACCGTCAAGGATGGGCGCGCTTTTGGGGTTATTGACGAAATACTGCGTGACACCGTTGGGGTCAGAGCTGCGCTGCGGAACGATGGATCCGGGAACAGCGGCGATGGCCAGAAGCAGAAGCAACAGCAATGCCGTCCGCATGCTCGTGAGTTGGCGCCAGAACCAACGCATCCATTCGCGGGGGCTGAGCGCCGGGCTTGTGGCCGATGCCTTCGCGGGCGCAGGGCTGTCGAAGTGATCAGATGGTCGGGACAAAGCCTGAAATCACCGCCTGTAGTTGATATATCCATTGAGTCCAGAGTCCTGAGACCATAATCACACCGATGATGACAAGCATGATGCCTCCCGTGATGTTTATTGCACGGATGTGGCGGCGCAGGAATGCCACCGACCCCGTCACCCAAGTGAGGCCAAGGGCAACGAGCAGGAAGGGAATGCCGAGGCCGAGACAGTACGCCAAACTCAGAATTGCTCCGCGCCACGGGGACGCCGAGTTTAGGCTGAGCGACAAAATGGCCGAGAGGGTGGGGCCCATGCAGGGGGTCCAACCGATGCCAAAAACGATACCAAGCAGCGGCGCACCCCACACTCCGGTGGCGGGCGAAATGGCGAGTTTGGCCGTGCGCTGCATGAAGCCAAACTGGCCTACAAAAACCAGTCCCATCACAATCACGACGGCCCCGAGGATGCGGGTGATGAGGCCCTGCGACTGAACAAGCCACGCCCCCATGGCTCCAAAGGCGGCACCGTAAGCAACGAAGACCAGCGAGAACCCCAGGATAAAGAGGAAGACCCCCAGCAACAGCCGGCCGACGTCGCGGCGTCGGCGCTTGGCGCCGTTGGGCACGGAAGCGATTCCGCCGACATAGGCGAGGTATCCAGGAACAAGGGGAAGAATGCACGGGGATGCAAAAGACACGAGACCGGCTAGCAACGCCAGCGGCAGGGCCGCAATGAGCTGGCCGCTAAAAACAATCTGTCCGATATCGCCCACGCTATGACGCGCTTTCGGCGGAAATGTCTGTGACGAGCGTCGTCAGAATAGAGGTGTCGGAAATTTGCCCCAGAATTCGCGCGGCAACGCGACCCTTTCGGTCGAGAATGAGCGTCGTCGGCACGGCGTTCGGGGGAACATTGGAGGCGAACGACAGCTGGGCTTGACCATCGAGGTCAACGATGCTGGGGTACGTGACGCCAAACGTTTTGTCAAAAGTGACGACGGTTTCGGGCTGATCACGAACGTTCACCCCCATGAAACCGACCCCGTTCGGTGCCGTGGCCGTATGGACTTTTTCGAGGAGAGGAGCCTCGGCGCGGCAGGGAGCACAGCCCGCATACCAAAAGTTAACGACCAGAACGTTGCCAAGATAGTCAGCCGATGCCAGAGTTTCGCCGGTCTCGGAAAGCCCTGAGAAGACAATGGGCTCGGTGCGGTTCGCGAGCGGAATTTCGGTGACGCTTCCGTCACCGGCGATGTAATTCTTGTTGCTCCCTGCCCGGTACTGCTCCGCGAGAGGGTCGCTCGAGCATCCGGTTATTCCAACAAGGAGAACGAGGCCGAGACCCAGAGTGGCAGTAACGGTAGCGGCGAAACCACCCTTTCGTGTGCGGCTCATACTGCTCCCACGTCTAAGGCACCGGCCGACAACGGCTCCGCGGGGTCGACATAGCCAACCTCAACGAATCCGAGTTCGGGGCGGGCCGGGTCTACAAGTTCGAGCGTCGTGACGCTGGAGAGGGCGCAGCGCCGCGAACGGGGGTCGTGAAAAAGCCGTTCGTGATGCACGTCGCGGTGGACCATCCAGATGGGAAGTTGGTGACTCACGACCACAATGTCGCCCTCGATACCATCGGTATCGGCGTGCACCATGGCATCGGTCATGGCGGCTCGCATGCGCGAAGCGATGCTGCGATAGGGCTCGCCCCAGCTCGGGCGGAACGGGTTAACCAAGTACCGCCAATTCGCCGGATTCTTCAGGGCGGAATCGACGCCGCGCATCCGCTTGCCTTCGAAAGCGTTTCGGGGCTCCATGACTCGTTCATCAAGATCGATGTGAAGGTTCAAGGCAGCAGCAACCGGAGCGGCAGATTCCTGGGTGCGCTGGAGTGGCGAAGCAATCAGCCGCGCCATAACGCGGTCACGACCGGCGAGATCGTCGGCCGCTAGGGTAGCCATCTGGTGCCCGAGCTCCGAGAGCCGGTAGCCGGGTAGCCGCCCGTAGAGCACACGGTCGGGGTTAAAAACCTCACCGTGACGCACAAGATGAAGCTGTCTGGTGACCACCCGTTAAGTCTACGGATGCTCACCCAGAGAATTCGCCGTGCATTGCTTATACTTGCACCACGCTAAATCCAAACTACACATCACGTAAGGGGAAAGCACATGGCCTACATCACCGTTGGAACAGAAAATAGCACGAACATCGACGTCTACTACGAAGATCATGGAACCGGTCAGGCCATCGTGCTGATTCACGGCTACCCGCTCGATGGCTCGTCGTGGGAAAAACAGACCACCGCCCTGCTGAATGCCGGCTACCGTGTGATCACCTATGACCGTCGCGGATTTGGCCGTTCCAGCCAGCCGACCGTTGGGTACGACTACGACACGTTCGCCGCCGACCTCAATGTCCTGCTCGAAACGCTCGATCTTAAGGATGCTGTTCTTGTTGGCTTCTCCATGGGAACCGGAGAAGTCGGTCGCTACCTGGGAACCTACGGATCTGAGCGGATTGCAAAAGCCATTTTCCTTGGTTCCCTTGAGCCCTTTCTGCTCCAAACAGACGACAACCCGACCGGCGTACCGCAGGAGGTCTTCGACGGCCTGCGTGCAGCGGTCACGGCCGACCGTTTCGCTTTCTTCACGCAGTTTTACCAGAACTTCTACAACAGCGCCGAGAACTTAGGCACGCGTCTCAGCGAAGAGGTCCTTCGTCAGAGCTGGAACATCGCCGCGGGTTCCAGTGCTTTCGGTTCCGTCGCGGCACAAGCAACCTGGCTGACCGACTTCCGCTCAGACATTGCAAAAATCGACGTGCCTTCGCTCATTGTGCATGGCACCAGCGACAACATCCTCCCCATTGACGCAACAGGGAGAGAGTTTGCCAAAGCGCTCCCGGCCGCCGAATATGTCGAAATCGAAGGCGCCCCGCACGGGATGCTCTGGACCCATTACTCCGAGGTCAACGAAATCTTGCTCAACTTTCTTGCAAAGTAACTTTCTGAAAACATTCCCTCGTTGAGGTCTTAGGGTCACGGCATGGGCTAGTGCTGGTTTCGCGTAAACTCGAGGATTGTGACTGACCGCATCCTTATTAAGAACCTTTCCGCTACGCCCGAGGGCCCCGTCTCCGTTTCTGGATGGGTTGAGACCGTGCGTGATCAGAAGAAGGTGCAGTTCGTCGTGTTGCGCGACGAGAGTGGTGCCGTTCAACTTGTGCACCCTCGCTCAGAGGAGAGCGACCCCATCGCTGAGAGCATCTCCGGCCTCGCTGCGGGCAGCTTCATCACCGTTTCGGGTGACCTCAAAATCGACGAACGCGTCAAGCTCGGCGGCCTCGAGATCAAACTTTCTGATCTCACCGTTGTCTCCGAGGCCATCGCCGAGACCCCCATTGCCGCTGACAGCAGTATCGACAAGCGCCTCGACTGGCGCTTTCTCGACCTGCGCACCCCGCGTAACAGCCTCATCTTCCGCATCCAGACCACGCTTGAGCACGCCATGCGCACCTACTGGATCGAGCGCGACTACGTCGAGATTCACTCACCCAAACTGATGGCGAGCCCGAGCGAGTCCAACGCCGAGCTCTTTGAAGTCGACTACTTTGAGGGCAAGGCGTACCTCGCGCAGAGCCCCCAGTTCTACAAGCAGATGGCGCAGGCCGCTGGCTTTGGAAAGATCTTCGAGATTGGGCCCGTCTTTCGCGCGGACCCGTCGTTCACTTCGCGTCACGCCACGGAGTTCGTGAGCGTCGACGCCGAGATCTCCTGGATTGACAGCCACGAAGACGTCATGAAGATGCAGGAAGAGCTGCTAGTCGCCGCTCTCACTGCCGTGAAGAACAAGCATGGCGAAGAGATCAAGACCTACTTTGACGTGGATGTTGTGGTTCCATCGTTGCCCTTCCCCCGCATCCCGCTGGCCGAGGCCAAGCGCATCGTGGCCGAGCGTGGATACGAGGTGCCGCGCGCGGATGACGACATGGACCCCGAGGGTGAGCGCCAGATTGCCGCCTACGTGGCCGAGAAGTTCGGTCATGAGTTCGTGTTCCTCACCGACTACGCCGCCAGCATTCGCCCGTTTTATCACATGCGTGACGATGCCGATCAGAGCATCACGCGCAGCTACGACCTCATCTGGCGGGGCACTGAGATCACGACCGGGGCACAGCGCGAGCACCGCATCGAGGTTCTCACCAAGCAGGCGCAGGAGAAGGGTCTCGACCCCGAGGAGCTATCCTTCTACCTGGACTTCTTTAGGTATGGCGTTCCCCCACACGGTGGATTTGGCATGGGCCTTGGCCGCGTCATGATGCTGATGTTGCACCAGCCCAACCTGCGCGAGGTGACGTACTTGTTCCGCGGCCCCAACCGCCTCACGCCATAAGGTTCACTCTTTTCGCCCCACTTTCGGCTGACGTTCAGACACAAAAAGGGAGCCTTCGCGGGCTCCCTTTTTCATGCTAAGTCTCGGTGTTACTTGGCGGCACCAAGCTCGGTGAGCTTCGCGTGCAGTGCCGAGTCGGAGGGCTCCACCTGGTGGGTTCCATCCGGAAAAGCAATGACGGGGATGTTCTTGCGCCCGCTAATAGCCTCGGCCTGGGCGGCACCCTCGACGACGGCCTCGAGGTCAACGTAGTCATAATCCACGTTCAAAGTGTCGAGAAGCTTCTTCGAACGGCGGCAATCGCCACACCATTCGGCGCCATACATTGTGATTCGGGAGTCAGTTTGAGCATTCATACTTCCAGCGTACGTTCATCTCACACACAAGGGAAGCGCACATGTGAGCAGTTTTGCCGTCATATGGATGCTTTAAGCCGATAGGGTAACCGCTGGGGCCTCTCGGTCACACTCTGTCTACGAAAGGCTTCACAACATGTCAAACTTCGGAGATTTCATCTGGTTCTTCCTGGTGAGCTTCCTTTTCATCGCCTACTTGATGATCTTGTTCTCGATCATTGGTGACCTGTTCCGTGACCACAAGCAGTCCGGCTGGGTTAAGGCTGTCTGGATCATCTTCTTGGTCGTCGTTCCCTTCATCACCGCGTTCGTTTACCTCATCGTCCGCGGCCAAGGTATGGCCCAGCGTCAGAACGCTGCCGTCCTCGAAGCCAAGTCTGAAGCCGACGCCTACATCAAAGAGGTCGCCGGCACGTCACACGCTGACGAGATTGCTAAGGCTCACGCCTTGAAGGAGTCAGGTGCCATTACGGCCGACGAGTTCACGGCGCTGAAGAAGAAGATCATCGAAAGCGTGTAACAACCAGCCAACCTTCGGGTTGCACAACGAACGGCCCGGAGACATTTTCTCCGGGCCGTTCGTCATTGACGGTGAATCTAGATTTCGATGTCGATTGCCGTACGCGAAGCAAAGAGTGGCTTGAGGTGGTTGACGGCAACAACATGCAGGGGGTGAACGAGGTAGGTCTCGAGATCATCGAGATTGGCATATTCCGACTGAAGAATGGCATCCCCGTTCACGCCAAAGTAGGCAACGTTAGGCGTCACGCTCAGGCTGATGAGCTCGTCAAGTTGCTCAACAAGGGGCTCCAGGGTGCGGCGAATCTCGGCCACGGCCTCGGCACGTCCGGCTTCGTCGGTGGCAACAAGTTTCCAGATAACGATGTGGCGAATGCTCATAGGAGCTCCTTCAAAGAGTTGGTAAGGCGAACCGGGTCGATGCGCCAAAAATTATGAACTTTTCCATTGATGAGCAAGACGGGGATCTGTTCCCAGTACTCATCAAAGAGCGCGCGGTCTGTTTCGATCGAGAGCTCGCGAACAATGAGGCGAGAGACGCCCGGATCGATGGCCGGACTATCCGCGCTGTGAAGCTGGGCCACGACGTCGTTCACAACGAGACGCGCATCGTCACACAAGTGACAGCTGGGCTTGCCAATCAGGGTGAGGGTGATGTTGGGCACGTCTTCCAGCCTAGAGGGCGTGTGGCCCGCGAATGGGCATGCAAAAAGCGCCTGGCACTGTGGCCGGGCGCTTTTGGCGTGGAAGGAAAGAAGAATTTACTTCTTGTTGCGACGCTGGTGACGGGTCTTACGAAGCAACTTACGGTGCTTCTTCTTCGCCATGCGCTTGCGACGCTTTTTGATTACTGAACCCACGAGAACCTCACAAATATTGGGCTAGGCCAGAAACTTTACTGGCCAGATTGAGCAATATGCCTCGTGGAAGTCTAGCGGATGAATTTGATGCCAACTACTCCGAGCGGCGTGCTGCCCGGCGGATGGATTCGGAAAGCTTGGTGGCGGCATCTTTAGAACCGGTTTGGAGTTCACGCCACGCCTGGGTTACTTGGTAGACGGTGCTGGCAGCGACGCTTCCCACGTTTGTGGCCGCAGCCACGACGTCGTCTCCCAAGAGTCGCTCCGATTCGGCGCCATCAGCGTTGCCAGCGAAGTTAACACTGAGGAATGGTATCGCCCAGTCTTCAAGTTCCTCGAGCGGCGTGGCATCCAGGCGGTATAAACGGTGCTGTCCCTCTTCACGCACCACAACGAGTCCGGCCTCACGCAATACCTTCAGTTGTTTCGAGACAGTGGGTTGCGTGAGTCCGGTGCGCGCGACTAACTCCGACACACTGAGCTCGCTCGTGCCCTGCACCTGGTTCTCCAGAAGGATATGTAGCATCTCGCGGCGGGTTGCATCCGCCACCACGTCAAAAATGTCAGCCATGACACTAAGGTTACCGGAGTCCGTGACCGGGCTACCATGGCTGTGCGGGCATATCTCGCGTCACGGGTCGGCAAGGATGGGTGCATGAACGAGGAACTAGCCCAGAATGCGCCGGCCTGGGTGCGCGTGAGGGAAGCCCTGGAGGGCTTCGCCCGCAGGTCACCGTCCCGTTTTGCCGTCCTGATTTTCGCGGCGATGATTCTTGTTTTCACGGCAATTTTCGCGGCCCCATTCTCGGGGGCGAACAACACTCCTACAGCTCTTGCCGATGCGCTCTTCACCGCCGTCTCGACAATTTGCGTCTCGGGCCTATCCACGGTCGACATGGCCACGCACTGGTCGCCGCTCGGGAACGCCTTCGTCTTTATCGGAACCCAGATCGGTGCCATTGGTGTGTTGACGCTGGCCTCCGTGCTGGGCGCCATCATCTCCGGCGGCTTGGGCCTTCGCGCCAAACTCATGATTGCGAGCGACACCAACCCGCTTCGCCTGCACGCCGGGCCGGTGCCGGAGGGCCAAGCCATCAAGCTCGGGGATGTCGGCGGTCTCGTGGTTTCGGTGGCCGTGAGCCTCTTTGCCATCGAGACGGTCATCGCGATTCTTATGATGCCCAGCGTCATGGCGGCCGGGTACCCCGTGGGGGAATCCATTTGGTACAGCTTTTATTACGCGGCATCCGCTTTCACCAACACAGGCTTCACGCCGAACATCGGTGGACTCGCCATTTTTCAGGGCGACTTCTGGTTTCTCTCCCTCATCATGATTGCTGTGATGCTCGGCAGCTTCGGTTTCCCAGTTCTCTATGCCCTGCGCCGACACCTGTTTCACCCCCGCAAGTGGTCGCTCCATGTCAAGCTCACGCTGACGACCTGGTGGCTGCTGTGGGCTGGCGGCATCCTCGCCTTCCTCATCGTTTCCCCGATTGGGTCGACCGCGTTTCGGGCATTCGACGCCGGGCAAAGAATTTTTGAAGCGGCTTTTCTCTCGACGATGGCGCGCTCGGGCGGTTTCAATATCGTCGATATCAGTCAGCTCGACACGGCCACCCTCTTGCTCACCGACATGTTGATGTTTATTGGTGGTGGTTCGGCATCCACCGCCGGCGGTATCAAGGTCACGACCTTTGCCATCCTTCTGCTGGCAGCCGTGGCCGAGGCACGAGGACGTTCCTCTATCGAAGTCTTTCGGCGCCGGGTCCCCAGCGATGTTCTGCGCCTGGGGGTCAGCGTGGTTCTGTGGGGGGCGACAACGGTGGCTTTGGGCACACTGATTTTGTCGAATATTACGGATGCTCCGCTGGAATACATCCTCTTCGACGTGATCTCGGGTTTTGCCACTGTGGGTATGAGCACGGGGGTCACTGCGAGTCTGCCCGATTCTGGCGTCTACGTGATGGCTGCCATCATGTTCATGGGCCGGGTGGGTACAGTAACGTTGGCGGCGGCCCTGGCGGCAAGCCAGGTTGGCCAGTTCTTTAATCACCCCGAGGAAAGGCCGATCGTTGGTTGATCGCAAGAAGAAGAACACCGCCGTGCTCGTCATCGGGCTCGGCCGTTTTGGAGCAGCCACGGCAGGGCAACTCGATCGCCTCGACCGCGAAGTTCTGGCCGTAGACGAAAACATGGAGCTCGTTCAGAAATGGTCTGAGCGCATTACGCACGCCGTTCAAGCCGATGTCACGAAGATTGAAGCTCTTGAGCAAATCGGAGCCCGCGACTTCAGGACAGCTGTTGTAGCGGTTGGGTCTTCCATTGAAGCAAGCGTTCTCATCACCGCCAATCTTGTCGACCTCGGTGTCGAACAGATTTGGGCCAAGGCCATCAGTAAATCTCACGGCAAAATTTTGGAACGCATCGGCGCCAACCACGTCATTTACCCGGAGGCCGAAGCCGGCGAGCGCGTCGCCCATCTTCTCTCGGGACAGCTGCTCGACTTCGTCGAAATCGACCCGGACTTCGCGATTGTCAAGCTGCACCCCCCACGAGTTCTGGCCGGTAAAACATTGACCGAGTCAGGTGTGCGGGGGACCTCCAAGGTCACCGTGGTCGGCGTGAAGAAGCCCGGAGAATCTTTCACGTTCGCCACGGCCGAGACTCTCATCGATAGCGGTGACGAAATCCTCGTGTCGGGGCACCCCAGCGATATCGAGAGATTCGCCGCGCTACCGAAGTAGGGCCTGCGCCTACTGACCGACGGCCATTTCTTGGGATCGACTAATGGATGCGGCGGTGGCGCGCACGAAAATGCCGGGGAGGTCGGCCTCGTCGAAGACGGCGATGACACGCTCGGTGCTGCCCTTGGGGCTCGTGACCTGACGGCGCAATTCCGCCGGGGTCTCCCCCGAAGCCGCTAAAAGTTCGACGGCACCGCGGAAGGTTGCGCGCACGGCAAGATCCGCTTGCGCGGGGGTGAGCCCGTGGGCAATGCCGGCTTGGGTGAGAGCCTCAATGAAGTAGTAGACGTAGGCCGGGCCGGAGCCGGAGATCGCGCCCACGGCGTCCATTTGGGATTCGGGAACCACCAACACGTCGCCCACTGTGTCAAATAAGCGCGTTACTAGGTCAATATCAGCGGAACTCGACCGGGATCCCGCGCACACACCAGTGACGCCGAGACCAACCTTCGACGGGGTGTTCGGCAT
The DNA here is from genome assembly GCF_014137865.1 of Alpinimonas psychrophila. Lineage (GTDB taxonomy): Bacteria > Actinomycetota > Actinomycetes > Actinomycetales > Microbacteriaceae > Alpinimonas > Alpinimonas psychrophila. Next base: position 68,829 of record NZ_JACGWU010000005.1, read on the forward strand.
GGAACGAATAGCGGAAATGGCGGCGGGGAGGTGCGCTTCGAGGGTAGCCGTGGTGACTCCCCCGGCTACGCTGACAATGATGGCCCCGGGTTCCAACGCATCCGAAATCTCATCAAGAAGGTCGGGCACCATGATCGGTTTCACGGCCACAAGAACAATGGTGGCGCCGCGAACGGCCTCCCGGTTGGCATCCGGATTAATGCTGGTCGCCAGCGCTGTCACACGGGGTTCGTTATCGAAAGTCGCGGCTTGTTCGGCACTGCGATTGGTGACGCGGATGCCGCCCTCGACATAGACGTTCGGCGCCAGCAATCCCGAAAGAATGGCACGCCCCATCGATCCGGCACCCAAAATGGCAATGCTGGGAAGGTTAACTGTATTCACTCGCTCATTCTAGGATTGGAGCAGTTGCCGCGCGAGACCAGCGCGGCGGTCAGCGTGGGAATATCGGCGAAGAGGACAAGTTCTATGAGCGCAACCGGTGGCAACAAAGCAATCATTGCGGCACTTTTGGCCAACCTCGGAATTGCGGCGACCAAGCTCATTGCCTTTGCGTTCTCGGGGGCTACCTCGCTTTTGGCAGAGGGTGTGCACTCGATTGCTGACTCGGGCAACCAGTTGTTGTTGCTCCTCGGGGGTCGCAAGGCGCGTCAGCGGGCCGATAACAAGCATCCGTTTGGCTATGGGCGCGAGCGCTTCGTTTACGCCTTCGTGGTCTCGATTATTTTGTTCAGCGTGGGTGGCGTCTTCTCCCTCTACGAGGGCTTTAACAAGCTGCAGCATCCTGAGCCGCTCGAATACTGGTGGCTCCCCATGCTGGTGCTGACCATCGCCATTGTGTTGGAGAGCCTTTCACTTCGCACCGCCGTTCGGGAGTCGAATCCTCTGCGCGGTGACGCATCCTGGATCCAGTTCATTCGTCATTCCAATGCTCCCGAGCTTCCCGTTTTGCTTCTCGAGGACACCGCCGCTCTTCTGGGTCTGGTGATGGCCTTCTTCGGTGTGGGTCTCACCGTTCTCACGGGCGACAGCATGTGGGACGCCGTCGGCACCATCGGCATCGGCATTCTGCTTGTTCTCGTCGCCATTATTTTAGGCATTGAAACCAAGAGCCTCCTGGTGGGCGAGGGGGCAACACTCGAAGACGTTCAGGCCATTGAAAAGGCCGTCGAAGCGGGCGGTGAAGCCGAGAGCATCCTGCACTTGAAGACACTGTATTTGGGGCCGGATGAGCTGTTGGTGGGAGCCAAACTGGCCTTTCCGGCCGAGATGCGGTTCTCCGAGGTCGCCACCGCTATCGACAGAATTGAAGCCCGCGTTCGAGCTTCTGTGCCGGCCGCCCGCGTCATTTACATCGAACCCGACGTCGCGCGTGTCGAACACGGCACGTCGTTGAATACCGACGCCGTCTTCATCAAGAGCATCGACTAAGGAGTTTCGTGAGCAACGTTTTGAAAACAGCGCTGGTCATTCAGCATGACCCCTCTATTCATCTGGGCAATCTTGAGCCTGTCTTGCGTGAGCGCGGGTATGACATTCAGATTCTGGATGCCCGCACCACCGACTTCGAGACCCTTACACTGGCGCCCGATCTTCTCGTCGTTTTGGGCAATGACGGCGGTGTCTACGAACGGGATGCCCTTCCCTATATTGTTGCCGAGGAAGCGTGGCTGGCGTCGCGCTTGGCCGCCCAGCAACCCACGTTGGGAGTGTGCTTTGGTGCCCAGATCATGGCGAGTGCTCTCGGCGAGCGCGTGTACAAGGGCGACACCACGCAGATTGGTTTTCGGGACGTCGTTCCCACGTTGGCCGGTTCGAGCTCCCCCGTTCGGCATTTTGCGGGGGTGCCGGTCATGGAGTGGCACGGCGACACCTTTGACCTACCGGCCGGGGCGACTCTGCTGGCCGGGTCGAGTGACTACGCCAATGAAGCCTTTGCCTTGGGGTCATGGGGACTCGCGGTGCAATTTCACCCCGAGACCACGGAGGAAATGCACGAGGAGTGGCTTTCCATTGGGCGCGAGTCCGTGGTGAATCTGGGGATGGACCCCGATGCCCTGGTCGCCGAACGCGATACCCACTCCACTGCGATGGGCGTGGCCTCCCAGTCCATGTTAAACGAGTTTCTCGATGGGATCGAGAAGCGTTAGGGCTTGTCGCGGAAAAAGTCGGTGAGGATCTTGCCGCATGCCTCTTCCTCGACGCCGGCAATCACTTCGACTTGGTGGTTAAGCCGACGATCCCGCAGCAAGTCGTGAACCGACCCGGCCGCCCCCGCCTTGGCATCCCACGCACCGAAAACAAGCCGAGGAATGCGGGCGGCGAGAATTGCCCCGGCGCACATCACGCACGGTTCGAGGGTGACGACGAGGGTGACATCGGTGAGGCGCCAAGACCCACGTACCTCCGCGGCGGCCCGGATGGCCAGAATCTCGGCGTGAGCGGTGGGATCATTATCCCGCTCACGCTCGTTACGGCCCCTGGAGATAATGCGTCCGTCCGCGGTAACCACGAGGGCGGCCACGGGCACGTCGTTCGTCTCGAGCGCGAGCCGGGCATCCGCTAAGGCAATGTTCATCAGCATGCGGTATTCATCAGGCACGGGCAATGTCACGGTCGTTACCCTTTCCGCGGTCGCATCGTTCGTGCCAGCGTTGATGATCCCGACAACTCTCGTCACAGCATCATTCGATAGATTAAGCCTATGCGACTGCACGTAGCCAATCATCCTCTGATCACCCACAAGCTCACGGTATTGCGTGACAAGACCACTCCGTCATCGGTGTTCAGGTCGCTTACCGAGGAGCTCGTCACGCTGTTGGCCTACGAGGCCACGCGCGAGGTGCGCGTGGAGCCCGTCACGATTGAGACGCCCGTGACCACCACGGTGGGCGTCATGCTCAGTCAGCCGCGCCCCCTCGTTGTACCCATTCTTCGCGCGGGCCTCGGAATGCTCGAGGGCATGGTCAAGCTCATCCCTTCGGCCGAAGTCGGCTTTTTGGGAATGGTGCGCGATGAGGAAACCCTCAAGCCCAGCACCTACGCCGAGCGCCTGCCCGATGACCTGAGTGGTCGCCAGTGCTTCGTGCTGGACCCCATGCTGGCCACCGGAGGATCGCTTATTGCCGCCATTGAGTTTCTCTTCAAACGCGGCGCTACCGACATTACGTGCATCTGCTTGCTCGGTTCCCCCGAGGGTGTTGCGGCGGTCGAGGCGGCTACCGTTGATGCCAACGTCATGCTCGTGCTGGGAGCTCTCGACGAGCGCCTCAACGAGAGTGGCTACATTGTTCCGGGCCTTGGCGATGCCGGTGATCGGCTCTACGGCACGGTCTAGCCGTCGTTTCCTAGGGGTGCGTCATTTGACACCCCCTACTCGCTCCGGTTTACTAAGGTCATGACAAAAAGCGTTTTTTCCTTGGCCTCCTGTGGAGTCTCGGAAGCATCCGGCATGATGATGCCTGGAGTTGACGCTGCGTGTACGCGAATGTGTTGCTGTAACTAGGCACTTTTCGCCCTAGTTCTCCTTCATCTCCAGTTGCGCCTTGTTTGCAGTATCTGGTTGAGGAGAACGCTCTGCACAATGGTGCACGCCGACCCTAACGGGTCACCATACGTTTTCTGAAACACCCGAACACTGGTTTCGCAGGCCCCGCCGCACCACGTTCGCGCATCATCATAAGGATGAGACACATGGCACCCGCCACTAACGCCACACCTCCGACCGGCAAGAACCAAGCGCGCGGTTTCGCCCTCTATGTTGGCATCGATGAGGCGACCGCTGCTGCTAACGGCATCGACCTCGCCAAGATCGTCGAAGCTCTGAAGAACCTCACGACTCAGCTCGTTCCCGACGCCCAAACCTATGCCGCCGTGGCGCTTGCGCCCGAACAGGCCGGTGGACGAGACGTGGATGTCGTGCGCCTTGCTCTGCAGGAACCCTCGGCGGTGGCGCGGCATCGCGGCGATGAATCGGCGTCGGACAAAGAGGGCAGTGGGGTCACAATCGACATCTCCCGCAAGCGCATCCTGATCGATGACGAAACTGCTCCCCTCACCTTCAAGGAGTTTGAGCTGTTGCAGTTCCTCGTGATTCACAAGGGTTTGACGGTGAGCCGGTCAGAACTCATTGCGGCACTCTGGCGGGCCGACGATGTCGATATTCCCAACGAGCGCACGATTGACGTGCACGTTCGGCGGTTGCGCGCAAAATTGGGCCGCTTCGAGGACATCGTGCGCACCGTTCGGGGCATTGGTTACCGTTACGACACTCATGCGGACGTCACCGTGTTGCACGCGAGTGCCCCCAGTCCCGACATGTTCTAGGCTGCTCGCCCGCTTTTTTCCTACGCCCACGGATCGATGAGATCAAGGCCGAGTCCCTCGAAATCGCTGGTGTTACGCGTGGCCAATGATGCACCCTGGGCGAGGCAAACCGCTGCGATCTGGCTGTCCGCAAAACTGAGAGTTCTTCCACGCCTTTGTTGCTCCGCAACAAGTTCCCCCCACTCGTAGGCAGCCAGGCGGTCGAAGGGCACCACGAACTGAGCAAAGTCTTCCAGGATTACGTCCATGACGGATGCCGTCAGGTCCATTTTGCGCTGTCCGTCTGGAAGAATCGCCACGCCTCGAACGAGCTCCCCGACGATTGTGGCTGTCAGGAAAAGGTCGCGTCCAACATGGCGGTCAAACCACAACACGAATTGAGGATGCTGGCTCTTGCGAGTGAGCTCAGACACGACATTTGTATCGATAATGATCACAAGGATGATTCTGGCTCGCTGAAGTCCACCCCGCTGGCCAGTTCCGTTGATCTGGGGAAAACTAATTCCTCGGTGTCTATGTGAGCGAAACGAGCTCGCATGCGAGCGCCGAGCGAAGCGAGTGCCTCTTCAGACCGCGGAGAGTTTTCGGTTCGGAGAACTGCCGCCCCCAAAATAGCTCGAACTTCCGCCTCCATGGAGCGCCCGTTTCGCCTTGCCCGCTCCTTGAGACCCAGCTTCACTTCTTCTTCTAGATTTCTCACCACGATCGATGTCATTGGTCACCTTCTTCGTTTGATAGTCCCCCAACTGCTAGCAAAATGATATCATTTTGTCTCTACCTCCTGGGGATGCTTGCGAGTGCCCCCAGCCCCGACATGTTCTAGGTACGAAAACTCGGTCCGAAAAAGAAAATTCCAAATATCTCAAATTGGTAACGAAATGCACTAGCTTTCCGTTATCCGTTCGTTATATTCTTATCAAGCACCGATCATTTGCTGTGGTGATCGAATGTTGAATGTGATTGCAAGACACTCTTGGTGAATAAGATAAAGGGCCTACCAGTTGCCTCACTGGTTGGCCCTTTATCTTTGCCCTGAGTAGGGATTTTTATGAATACCAGCATTGTGTGGCTCCGCGACGACCTGCGTGTTTCTGATAACCCCGCCCTCCTCGCGGGGGCTGAGACATCCGACAATCTCGTCGTCGTTTATGTTCTTGACCAGGAGAGCCCCGGCATCCGCCCCCTGGGTGGCGCGACAAAGTGGTGGCTGCATCACAGCCTCGAAGCCCTCGCCGACAAACTCCAGCGGCTTGGCGGCCGCCTTATCCTGCGCCACGGCCCGGCCCACGACGTCCTCCGCGAGCTGATCGCCGAGACGAGTGCTCACGCCATCTTCTGGAACCGTCGCTACGGCGGTGCCGAGCGTGAACTGGATGCCACCATCAAGAGTTTTGCCCGCGCATCCGGGCTGAAAGCACAAAGTTTTCAGGCGAGCGTTCTCTTTGAACCCTGGACCGTGCGCACCGGAGGTGGCACTCCCTATACGGTCTTCACGCCGTTTTGGAAGTCCTGCATTAATAACCATGACATTCCCCGGATGCCGTTAGACGCACCGCCGGTCCTTCCGCATTCACCCCTCATCACGCGAGCTCACGGCGGCCAAGAGGCCGAACCACTCGCCAGTGACGACCTTGCCTCGTGGCACCTGTTGCCCACTGCCCCGGACTGGTCTGCGGGACTCGCCCATCGTTGGACTATCGGCGAAAACGCCGCGCACGAGCGCCTCGAGGACTTCATCGACACGCGCCTCCCCCAATACGCCGACGGCCGCGATGCCCCCGCACGTTTGGTGACCAGCGAACTCTCGCCCCACTTGCGTTTTGGCGAAATTAGTCCTTTTCAGGTGTGGCACCGAGTCGAAGCAGCCAAGGCGCATGGGGATGCCGTCGTGCTCAAGAATGCGATTAAATTCATGGCAGAGGTCGGATGGCGTGAGTTCAGCTACCACCTGCTGTATCACTGGCCCGATCTTGCCACGGTGAACTTTGACTCTCGGTTTGATGCTTTTCCGTGGGGAGAGGCCAACCCCGAAGCACTCGCAGCCTGGCAGCAGGGCCGCACAGGGATTCCTCTGGTCGACGCCGGCATGCGCGAGCTCTGGCAAAGCGGCACCATGCACAACCGCGTTCGCATGGTCGCCGCGTCGTTCCTCATCAAGAACTTGCTCATCGACTGGCGCGTGGGCGAACAGTGGTTTTGGGATACCCTGGTCGACGCTGATCCGGCGAGCAACGCCGCGAGTTGGCAGTGGGTTGCCGGCAGTGGGGCGGATGCGGCACCGTACTTTCGAGTCTTCAACCCTGTACTGCAGGCCGATAAATTCGACCCGCAGCACGAGTACCTCCACCGCTACTTAGGCGAGTATGAGCATCCGCTGGTCAGCGACTACCCGTTGCCCATCATCGACCTTGTCGAATCACGAAACCGGGCGTTGGCGGCCTTTGCGCAGCTGCAAGGCATCCCGCGCGCCATCAGGCCACCTTCGCCCTAGCGAGAAACTACTGAACGATGGCGAGACCTGTGGCGCTGGATGCCGCGGCGACACTTCCGGCATTGACCATGTCGGTAAAGCCGAGGCTCTTCATTTGCGTGATGGCTTGGCCGGCACGATTACCCGACTTGCAATAGACAACGTAGGTTCCCGCTGTCGGAAGCTTCGAGACCGTAGCCGCGAAGGTCGTCGACTCCACGTCAATGTTCACGGCACCCTCCAAGTGGCCTCCGGCGAATTCGGCGGGCGTGCGTACGTCAATGATGACAGTGCCCTGACTCACAACGATGGGGGCAGCGGCGGGGGCACACGCGGTCAGAACAAAAACGGTGGCGAGGGCAAGGGCGGCGAAAGCAAAAATCTTCTTCATGCGCTCACTGTAGCAGATACCCCATGGGGTATCTGCTACCCGCAAAGCTACGCCTCGCGCGTGATCTCCACCCGAACAAAGACTCCCGAAGCACTCGCCCCCGCGTACACGCCGCGCAACGGCGAAACGTCACGATAATCGCGACCATGCGCAATGAGAACATGGCGTTCGCCAATGGCAATCATGTTAGTCGGGTCATAGCCAAACCAGTCGCCGGTGAACCACTCTACCCACGCGTGCGACTCCCCCACGATGGTTTCCCCCAACGGGGCATCGGGCCGGGGATGAAGGTAACCCGAAACGTAGCGCGCCGGGATGCCGACGGACCGCAGAGCACCGAGTGTCACGTGGGCAATATCTTGACACACCCCCTGACCGGCCTCCCACGCATCGGCGCCGGTGGAATGAACCCCCGTGACGCCCTGCATGTAGGTGATGTGCTCGTGCACCGCTTGACAGACGGCCATGGCGGTTTCGGCCGGGGAGAGCCCTCTGCCCACAATCGATTCGGCGAGCGCCACAACCTCGACCGGCGGCTCCGTCATCCGCGTGTGATGCAAAAACTCCACAAACTGGGTTGTCGTTTGCGCCGTGTTGGTGAGCTGATCCCAAGAAATATCCGGGGTTTCCCGCACCACGGGGCGCACCTCAACCACGCTCGTGGCCGTCACCGATAACTCGGTGTGCGGGGTGAGCACTTCGAACGTGGAGACCCGCGTTCCCCAATAATCGACATAACTGTTTTGGGTCGCCGACGGCAAAATGTCGAGGGTGGCGGAGAAGACAAACTGGTCGCCGCCCGAAAAGGGAAGCATGCGTGCTTCGTTGTAGGACGCCGTAGCCGGGCTCTTGTAGGAGAACCCCGTGCGGTGCACAATGCGCAAGCGGCTCATGAGTTCTCCCCGATCCAGACGGGGACAGCGCTGGTGGGAAAATACCGTAACCGAATAGCGTCGCTCGCGGCACTGGTGACCGACTGCACATTTTCCATATGGCCGGGTAGGTCATCCATCAGTTCAATGATCGGGCGGTATTCCAATTCGCTGCGAATCTGGCCCAGCAGGCGCTGCGCGTGATCGGCAACGCCGGCACGGCCGCTGCGGGGATCAATGTCCCGCAGGCAGTCTTCCGCCCGCTTCACGGAGGCGAGAATCGACCGTGGAAACAGGCGATCGGTAAGCAAGAACTCGGCTGCGTTACGTGCCGAAGGGACCCCCCGGTAGGTGCGCAGATACGCTTCAAAAGCCCCACAGCTGCGCAGAATAGTGGTCCACGAGGGACCGCTGGCGTCTGTGAGCTGACGGGTTGCCAACAATCGGGCCGTCATGTCGGCGCGTTCGATGGCCCGACCGAGCGAGAAAAACTGCCATGCTTCATCGTGGCTCGTCCCCGAATCGACGATGCCAATAGACAGTGCCGCCCGCTCCCGCACCCACCGAAAGAACTCGTGGGTCTTGTCGATTCCGACTTTCTTGGGCATGCGCGCATTGTTGGAGTTCAGACACTCCCACAGCTCGGTGGAAATAATTTCGCGAGCCCGCCGAGCATTCTCGCGTGCGGCATCCACGGCGTAGGCAATGGAAGCGGGGTGGGTGCGGTCAATGGCCAGAATGGCAATAACGTCTTCGCGCGTCACCAGCTGATTTTCGGGCATGTCGGTCCCCATGACCGACAAGAGCGATCGGCAGGCCGTATCTTCGTCAATCCACGGGTCCTCGAGCAGCAACTGAAGGTGAACATCCAGGATGCGCGACGTCCCGTCGCTGCGCTCAACATAGCGACCGATCCAGAAAAGTGACTCGGCAATTCTGCTCAGCATTGTGAATCCCTTCGTGCCAGGAGTTGCTGTTGCTGTTGCTCCTGTTGCTGCATGCGCTTGCCCGCGTCGCCATCGCGAGGAGAGGATTCCGGCATGTTCCGAATTTGGTGGACCACGCCGGTTGCGGGAGACAGCTCCTCTTCGATGGCCAACTGTTCGGCTTCGGCCTCATCGATGGCTGCTTGCTCCACTGTTGCCTGATCGATGACAATTGTGGCAACGCCCCGAGATCCGGCCGAACGTCGGTCGCGATCCTTGTGCCCCAAAACCCAGGTGTCTTTCGAACCGCCGCCCTGGCTGGAGTTCACAACCAGCTCCCCCTCGGGAAGGGCAACGCGGGTGAGGCCGCCCGGTAAAACGTAGACGTCGTCGCCGCTGTTCACAGCGAAGGGCCGCAGGTCGGCGTGCCGCGGACGCATGCCTTCCTCCACCAACGTGGGGATCGTGGAGAGCTGAACAAGCGGTTGGGCGATCCACCCGCGCGGGTCGTCAATGAGCCGCTGGCGAAGGGCATCCAGTTCCTCTTTTGAGGCGTCCGGGCCCACAACGAGACCCTTACCACCAGAGCCGTCAACGGGTTTGATCACCAGTTCGTCGAGGCGATCAAGCACCTCTTCCAGTGCCTCCGGTTCTTCGAGGCGCCAGGTATCGACGTTCGGCAGAATCGGTTTCTCGCCCAGGTAATACTCAATGAGCGCAGGCAAGTACGTGTAGACAAGTTTGTCATCGGCGACACCGTTACCCACCGCATTAGCGATGGTGACGTGGCCGAGGCGTGCCGCGAGCAACATCCCGGGCGAACCTAAAACAGAGTCGGGGCGAAATTGCAGTGGGTCGAGAAACTCGTCATCGACGCGGCGATAGATAACGTCGACGCGGGTAGGACCGGCGGTGGTGCGCATCCAGACACGCCCCCCGGAGCAAAAGAGGTCTCGGCCCTCGACGAGTTCGACGCCCATCAAGCGAGCCAGCAGGGTGTGCTCAAAGTAGGCAGAGTTGTAGACCCCGGGAGTGAGCACCACGACCGTGGGATCATCCACACCATCGGGGGCGGAGGCACGCAAGGCATTGAGCAAACGGTACGGGTAGTCGCCCACCGGGCGCACACTCATCGAAACAAAAAGTTCGGGCAACGTCTGTGCCATGACGCGACGGTTGGAGATGACGTAACTGACACCGCTGGGCACACGCACGTTGTCTTCAAGAACTCGCCAGGCTCCTTTCTCATCACGGATGAGATCGATACCTGCCACGTGAATACGAACGCCATTTGCGCTGACAATCCCGGCCGCTTGACGGTGAAAGTGCTTGGATGTACTGATGAGTGCGGCAGGAATGACACCGTCGCGGACTGCGAGCTGGGGGCCATACACATCGGCAAGAAATCGTTCGAGGGCCTTGACCCGCTGGGTCACGCCCTTCTCGACATTTGCCCAATCATCCGCTTCGATGACACGGGGAACAGCATCGAGCGGAAAGGGGCGTTCTTCGCCGGCAAAATCAAAGGTCACACCCTGTGCAAGGTAGCTACTGGCGAGGGCTTCCGTGCGGCCGCGCAACTCCTCCTGCGACATCTGTGCGAGTGCGCCATAAATGTCTTTATAGGAGCCGCGGGGGGAGGAAAAATCAGCAAAAGACGGAAACATCTCGTCCCACGGAGGCGTTCCCTTGCGTGAGCGAGGAGTCTCGTGGGCGGTGCCATAACCGTCGAACAGGGTTGCCATGTTGCCATCCTGCCTGTGAGGGATTACGCGAATGTTACCGATGTATCCCGCCGCATCGCCCTGAGCGAAATATAACAATTACAGCGTACTTTCTCTTGTGCCGAGCAAATAACTCGGTCGATGTGAACTCATCGCGATAAGGAAGCGTAAGAAAGTTGTGAGGTTCTCCCAGATTGCTGTTTGGAAACCGTTAGGACTCTGATTTAGCGCCGAATCAGGGTGTCTAATCGGTTCATGGCCGTTACGGCAGTCGCGCGCCGCTTGGGTGTCGCGTCAGCTCTTTCCAGAGGGAGTTCTACTCGTGTTTGACATTTTTTACGTGCTCGGCATTATCGCCGTGTTCGCACTTATCGGCGTCATCGGATGGGGGGTCGAGAAACTGTGATTTTCTTTGACGTTCTGTCCGCGGTGTTGGCTGTTGCCGCCGTGGTGTACCTCGTGTATGCCCTGGTTAAGCCGGAGCGCTTCTAGGTGGATACATTATTCGCAATCTTTCAAGTGGCCTCTTTGGTCCTTATCCTCGCGTTGCTGTATCACCCACTGGGCGAGTACATGGCCCGCATCTACACATCCACGAAGGATCTCAAGGTAGAGCGTGGCTTTTACCGCCTGATTGGCGTAGAAGCGCGGTCCGAGCAGACGTGGCAGTCCTATTTGCGCGGAGTGCTTGCCTTCTCCGTCACTGGGTTACTGTTCGTGTATTTGCTGCAACGCTTTCAAGCCGTGCTCCCTTACTCTCTGGGTCTCCCCGCTGTTCCTGAGGGCCTGTCTTTCAATACGGCCGCATCCTTCGTGGCGAACACTAACTGGCAGTCGTATTCGCCCGAGTTGACGTTGGGTTACACGGTACAAATTGCCGGACTTGCTGTGCAAAATTTCGTTTCGGCGGCGGTAGGCATTGCTGTGGCGATCGCGTTGGTGCGCGGCTTCGCCCGACGTAAGTCGGGCACAATAGGTAACTTTTGGGTCGATCTGACCCGAGGCACCCTCCGCCTCCTGCTTCCGATCTCACTGCTCGGTGCGGTCGTGCTCATCGCCAGTGGTGTGATTCAAAACTTTAATGGATTCACTGAGATTTCAACCCTCAGCGGCGGTGTGCAGCATCTACCCGGAGGTCCCGTCGCGTCCCAAGAGGTGATTAAAAACCTCGGAACAAACGGCGGCGGTTTCTTTAACGCGAATGCCGCACATCCATTTGAAAATCCAAACGCGTGGACAAGTTTGCTGCAGAACGTGCTCATGCTGATGATCCCGTTCTCATTGACGCGTACCTTCGGTCGCATGGTCGGAGATCCAAAGCAAGGTCACGCAATCCTTGCGGTGATGGCCACAATCTTTGTTACCTCGCTCACTTTCCTCACCTACCTCGAACTGAAGGGAGCCGGAACCGCGCCCCAGCTAGCCGGTGCGGCTATGGAGGGTAAAGAGCAGCGCTTTGGCATCTTCGCCTCCACACTGTTCGGTTCGACCAGCACACTGACCTCAACGGGGGCCGTGAATTCCATGCACGACTCCTACACGGCGCTGGGCGGCATGATGCCCATGATCAACATGATGCTCGGTGAAGTTACTCCTGGTGGGGTCGGTTCGGGGCTTTATGGAATGCTCATCCTCGCGGTGATTGCCGTCTTTATCGGAGGCCTACTCGTCGGGCGAACCCCCGAGTATTTGGGCAAAAAACTGGGCCCCAAGGAGATCAAACTCGCAAGCCTGTTCATCTTGGTCACCCCGACCTTGGCCCTCGTAGGGACCGCGCTGAGCTTTGGAATTCCTGCGATCCGAGCGGATGTTGAAGCGACCTCAATATGGAACCCCGGCGTCCACGGCCTGTCGGAGGTGTTGTATGCGTTCACCTCGGCGGCGAACAACAACGGATCGGCGTTCGCTGGTCTCACCGCCAACACTCCGTGGTTGAATACGGCGCTCGGGATAGCGATGCTCCTTGGTCGTTTTATTCCCATCGTGTTTGTCCTCGCGCTTGCCGGCTCCTTGGCTGCCCAGGACAAGGTTCCTGCCACTGCGGGAACATTGCCCACTCATCGACCACAATTCGTCGGTCTTCTTATTGGAGTGACGCTCATCGTGACCGCGCTCACCTATTTCCCTGTTCTCGCCCTGGGACCGCTCGCAGAAGGATTGCTGTAAATCATGTCCACAACAACACTCAGCCAGGCCACTCCCCAGGAACTGGAGAAGAGCCACGCCAAGAAAACGATGGCAACCGCCTTCAACTTCGCGCAGCTTCTTAACGCTTTCCCTGGAGCATTCCGAAAGCTTGACCCGAGATTAATGTGGCGTAACCCGGTCATGTTTATCGTCGAAGTTGGCGCGGCCCTCACCACAATTCTGGCTGTCGCCGAACCATTCCTCGGCGGCCCCCAATCCTCCGGTGGCACCCCCGTCCCCGCAAGCTTTACCTGGGGTATTGCTGTTTGGCTCTGGCTGACCGTGATCTTTGCGAATCTGGCCGAGTCCGTCGCCGAAGGTCGCGGCAAAGCACAGGCTGACAGCCTACGCAAAACTCGGACCAGCACCATAGCTCACCGCGTTACCGGATACGAGGCTTCGGTTGATCCCGCCGCCGAACGATCACTCACCCAAGAGGTGTCCTCCGCTGAACTGCACCTCGGCGACATACTGGTCGTGGTCGCGGGCGAATTGATTCCCGGCGATGGCGACATTATTTGGGGTATCGCCTCGATCGATGAGTCCGCCATTACAGGCGAGTCAGCCCCCGTCGTGCGCGAATCTGGCGGTGACCGCAGTGCCGTGACCGGCGGCACCCGGGTGTTGTCCGACCGCATCGTTGTGATTGTCACCTCGAAACCGGGCGAGACCTTCGTGGACCGCATGATTGGGTTGGTCGAGGGAGCCTCCCGGCAGAAGACCCCCAATGAAATTGCACTGAACATCCTGCTCGCCAGCCTGTCCATCATCTTTGTCATCGTCACCCTGACCCTGAACCCCATCGCGTCCTACTCGGCCGCGACCGTGAGTCTGCCCGTGCTCATCGCTCTGTTGGTCTGCCTCATCCCGACCACAATCGGGGCACTGCTTTCGGCCATCGATATCGCTGGAATGGATCGCTTGGTGCAACACAATGTGCTGGCCATGTCGGGTCGCGCGGTCGAAGCCGCCGGCGACGTGACGACCCTGCTGCTGGATAAGACGGGAACGATCACCTACGGCAATCGTCAAGCCTCCGAGTTCGTGCAACTCGCCGACGTGAGCGAGCAAGAGCTCATCCGGGCCGCGGCGCTTTCGTCACTGTCCGACCCAACACCCGAAGGCAAGTCAATCGTCACGCTCGCCGATGCGCAAGGCGTGCATGTGGGTACGTCGGTCGACGGTGTCATCGTTCCCTTTACCGCTCAAACTCGGATGAGTGGTCTCGACCTTCCCGACGGTACTCAGATTAGAAAGGGCGCCGGATCCGCGGTCCTCGCGTGGCTTGCAGAAGATGAACCGACCCCCAGCTCGGTCCTGATCGAACTCGAGACGCACGTGGAACACATCTCACAATCTGGTGGTACCCCGCTGGTGGTCGCTTGTAAGACCTCGGCAGGGGTGAATCAGATCCTTGGGGTCGTTCACCTGAAAGATGTTGTCAAGGAGGGTTTATCGGAGCGTTTCGCGGAACTGCGAGCCATGGGAATCCGTACAATCATGATCACTGGAGACAACCCTCTGACGGCGAAAGCGATCGCAGCCGAGGCGGGGGTCGATGATTATCTCGCGGAGGCAACTCCCGAGGACAAGCTCGCCCTGATCCGCCGTGAGCAGGAGGGTGGAAATCTCGTCGCCATGACCGGTGACGGCACCAACGATGCCCCTGCCCTTGCTCAGGCGGATGTCGGGGTGGCAATGAACACAGGGACCTCCGCGGCAAAAGAGGCCGGAAACATGGTCGACCTCGACTCCGACCCGAGCAAACTTATTGACATCGTGCGGATCGGCAAGCAGTTGCTGATTACCCGTGGCGCCTTAACGACGTTCTCCATCGCCAATGACATTGCCAAGTATTTCGCGATAATCCCAGCGATGTTCATGGGGGTATTTCCGGGTCTTGCCGTACTGAACATCATGAATTTGCATTCGCCGTCCTCGGCCGTGTTGTCGGCCATTATCTTCAACGCGATGATCATCATCATCCTCATCCCGCTCGCCCTCCGCGGAGTGAAATATCGGCCACTGAGCGCCTCGAAGATCCTCAGCAGAAACCTCTTGGTTTACGGCCTCGGTGGCGTCATCGCACCCTTCATTGGAATCAAGCTCATCGACCTCATTATCAGCGTGATTCCCGGTTTTTGAACCAGTGCCTGAACGAATACAAAGAAAAAGGAAAACATCATCATGAGTTCACCACGCACGCGCATCCGCCACTATTGGGTCGCCCTCCGCGCCATGCTCATCTTCACCGTGGCCCTCGGTGTTCTCTACCCGCTTGCCGTCACGGGAATCGGACAACTAGCTTTTCCGGCACAAGCTAACGGCTCACTCGCGAAAGTCGGTGGTGCGACAGTAGGTTCCGCTCTCCTCGGCCAGTCCTTTGCTGACGCGGACGGCAACCCGCTTCCGGAGTGGTTCCAACCCCGCCCCTCCGCCGCCGGCGCCGGTTATGACGCGGGAGCATCGAGCGGCAGTAACTGGGGGCCAGAAAACGCTGACCTGATTGCCGCAATTGAGCAACGCAAGGCCCAGATCGCGGAGTTCAACGGGGTCAGCCCGGGGGACATCCCCGCCGACGCGCTCACGGCTTCTGCTTCCGGACTCGACCCGCACATCAGCCCTGACTATGCCCGCCTCCAGGTGGCACGTGTTGCTGCCGCCCGCCATCTTCCTGAAGAGAGCGTTCGCGCACTGGTCGAAGCTAAAATTCACAATAGGGACCTCGGGTATCTGGGCGAGCCCACCGTGAATGTGCTCCAACTCAATATCGCCCTCGACGCGTTGAAAGGCTAGCCATGAAACGAGGGCGCCTTCGAGTGCTGCTCGGTGCCGCTCCCGGCGTCGGGAAAACCTACACCATGCTTGAGGAAGGCAAACGCCTCCTGAGTGAGGGTAAAGATGTCGTCGTCGCGGTTGTAGAAACTCACGGTCGCGCCGCCACGGCGGCGATGACTCAGGGCCTCGAAGTAATCCCGCGAGTCTCCGTTTCCCATCGCGGCATCGAACTTACCGAAATGAATCTTGCCGCTGTGCTGGCGAGAAATCCCGCAGTGGCTCTGGTCGACGAACTCGCCCATACGAATGCTCCCGGATCTCAGCATGAGAAACGGTGGCAAGATGTCGAGGCGTTACTTGCTGCCGGTATCAACGTGATGTCCACGGTGAACATCCAGCACATCGAGTCGCTCAATGACGTTGTTGAACAGATCACGGGTGCCCCTCAGCGGGAAACGATTCCTGATGAAATTCTGCGCGAAGCTGACCAAATCGAGGTCATCGACCTTGCCCCACAAGCACTCCGTGATCGCCTCGCCGAAGGCCACGTCTACCCGTCCGAACGAATCGACGCCGCCCTCTCAAACTATTTTCGGCTCGGCAACCTCACTGCCCTCCGTGAGCTGGCGTTACTGTGGCTGGCCGATGAAGTCGACAGCGCCCTCAAGAATTACCGGGCTGAACACGGCATCGAAAGCAAATGGGAAGCGCGTGAACGTGTCGTCGTCACCCTCACCGGTGGTCCAGAAGGGGAAACCCTCTTGCGCCGGGGTGCCCGAATTGCCGCGCGCTCCGCCGGGGGAGAACTTCTCGCCCTGCACATCACCAGTCAGGACGGACTGCGTACCCCCGACCCCGAAGCCCTCGCAGCGCAGCGCGCGTTGGTCGAAAAACTGGGCGGCACTTACCACCAAGTCGTCGGCGATGACATCCCCCTCGCGCTCGTTGAATTCGCCAAAGCAACCAATGCAACCCAACTTGTCATCGGTGTCAGTCGCAGGAGTCGCTTCATGGCCGCCCTCACCGGCCCCGGCATCGGCGCGACCGTCATCCGGGAATCCGGAAACATCGATGTCCACATCGTCAACCATGCCGCCGCAGGTGGTGGTTTCTCCCTGCCGCGTTTGACTGGCGGGCTGACTCTCAAACGCAGAATTTATGGTTTCGTCATCGCGCTTGTTGGGGGGCCTCTCCTGACGTGGCTACTCGTGTCGTTTAGAAGTAGCGACTCGCTCACCAGTGACGTGCTGGCTTATCAACTCCTCGTCGTGCTGGTGGCGCTCGTCGGCGGCATCTGGCCAGCCCTCTTTGCTGCCCTTCTCTCGGGCGTCACCTTAGACTTCTTCTTTGTCGATCCCCTCTACACCGTGACCGTCGGCAAACCTATGCACCTCTTCGCCCTAGTGCTCTACGTCGTCAACGCTCTGCTGGTCAGCTATGTCGTGGACCAAGCCGCTAGACGCTCCCGCACGGCTATTCGGGCAGCAGCTGAATCTGAGCTCCTCGCCACCATCGCCGGAAGTGTGCTCCGCGGGCAAGGTGCGCTTGACGCCTTCGTCAGCAGGACCCGGGAAGCCTTCAACCTCACGGGAGTTCGGCTCGTTGTTGACGGTGAGATTCTCTGCACAGACGGTGACGTTGCCCCCGACGATAAATCTGCCACCGTGCCAGTTGGCACCCGCGCGGTTCTCGAACTTTATGGTCCGGACTTGGAATCGTCTGAACGCCGCCTCCTCACTGTGATCGTCACCCAAATTGATGCGGCTCTCGAACACACAGCCCTCAGCGAAACCGCCAGTGAAGTTGGTCCTCTCGCTGAGACAGACCGCGTCCGAAGCGCGCTCCTCTCAGCGGTTAGTCACGACCTCCGCCGTCCACTGGCTGCAGCAATCGCCGCCGTCAGTGGCCTCCGCTCTACCGACGTGTCCTGGTCGACCTCGGATCGCGAAGAACTTCTTGCCACAGCGGAAGAAAGTTTAAGCACTCTCTCCGCCCTCGTCACTAACCTGTTGGATGCCAGTCGGCTCCAAGCCGGGGTCCTCGGTATTTCACTCGGACCCGTTGATGCAGAAGACGTCATCCTGCCCGCATTTGATGAACTCGATCTCGGACCAGGCGACATAGAACTCGACCTCGGCCGGGGCCTGCCCCCACTACTGGCTGATGCGGGATTGCTCCAGCGTGTTATCGTCAATCTTCTTGCCAACGCGCACCGCTTTGCCCCTCCTGGCACCCGGGTTCGAATCTCCACGAGCAGCTTTGGAAACACCGTTGAAA
This sequence comes from Alpinimonas psychrophila, assembly GCF_014137865.1. Taxonomy (GTDB): domain Bacteria; phylum Actinomycetota; class Actinomycetes; order Actinomycetales; family Microbacteriaceae; genus Alpinimonas; species Alpinimonas psychrophila. The sequence goes on from NZ_JACGWU010000005.1 coordinate 86,780, forward strand.
TCCGCATCGTCGATCACGGACCCGGTATCCCCTCTGAACGCCGTGACGAAGTCTTCGTTCCCTTTCAGCGCCTCGGTGATACTGACAACCTCACCGGCCTCGGACTGGGCCTTGCCCTGTCAAAAGGTTTTGCTGAAGGGATGGGTGGCACGCTCGAAGCGGAAGACACCCCGGGAGGCGGACTCACTATGGTCATCGCCCTCCCGATTGCAGACACAATCCCATCACTTCAGGACACTCCATGAAAATCCTCATCGCCGACGACGATCCCCAAATCCTCCGTGCACTGCGCATAACACTGTCCGCCCGGGGGTACGAAATCATCACCGCGGCCAATGGTGTCGAAGCCGTCAACGCCGCCATAGAACACCACCCTGACATCTTCATGCTTGACCTTGGGATGCCCGAACTCGACGGGATCCAAGTCATTGAAGCCCTTCGAGGGTGGACCCAAGCCCCGATCCTTGTCGTATCCGGAAGAACAGGGGCGGCCGACAAGGTCGAGGCCCTCGACGCCGGCGCAGACGACTACGTAACCAAACCATTTTCCATCGACGAACTCCTAGCGCGGATCAGGGCGCTCACCCGTCGCGTTCCCAACCAAGAAGCCACTCCGGTCGTTACTATCGCGAACATCGCCATCGATCTCTCTGCGAAAAGCATTACAAAAAACACTCAAGCCGGATCAGAATTAATCCGACTCACCCCTACCGAGTGGCACGTGCTCGAAATACTCGTGCGTAACGCAGGTAAACTCGTGACCCGCCAGAGCCTCCTCACCGATATTTGGGGATCCGAACACATCACAGATACCGGATATTTACGCCTCTATATTGCCCAACTCCGCAAAAAAATTGAACCCGACCCCAGCCAGCCTCGATATTTACTGACCGAATCAGGAATGGGCTACCGCTTTCAACCGGATACAGAAACAGCGACTACAAATTGATTTGCAAAATATAGCCGCTGTGACATATGGCAAAAGTAGAGGTTTCTCGCCAATGAATGCAGCCACGCGCGCTACGCGTTGAGGATGACCTTGAGGGCCTTTGTCTCAGCGGCGCGACTAAACACGTCGTAGGCCTCGATGATGTTCTCAAGCGCAAAAGTGTGGCTGACGAATGCTTCGGCAACAATTTTCTTCTGGCCGACGAGTTTCAGCAACGTTCCGAGCGTATTGGTATTAACCAGCCCCATACTGATGTTGATATTGGAAATCCACAGGTCCTGCAATGGGAGCTCGACCGGCTTGCCGTGTACACCGACGTTAGCGACATGACCGGCGGGGCGAACAATTTCGAGACACATGGCGAAGGTCTGAGGTATGCCGACAGCCTCGATTGCGACGTCAACACCAAGACCATCCGTCAGCGCAAGCACTTGCTTCTTCCAGTCCGTCTCACTTGAGAGAACACCATCCGTCGCACCGAATTTCTTGGCCTGTTCGATCCGGTTCGCATCGAGATCGATGGCGATTATCTTGGCTGGACCGTAGAGTCCAGCAGTCGCTATCGCGGCGAGCCCAACTGGCCCGGTACCGATAACTGCGACGACATCCCCGGCTTTCACCTGACCGTACTTCACACCAATTTCGTGACCGGTGGGCAGGATATCGGAGAGCAGAGTGCCCTGCTGCGGTGAGACGTCAGCAGGCAGGAGATAAACCGAGGTTTCGGCGTAGGGTACGCGCACGTACTCGGCCTGGGTGCCATCAATGAGGTGGCCGAAGATCCAGCCGATACCGGAGGCTCCCTCTGCTCCGAGGCAGTGCGAGAAAACGCCCTGCTTGCAATAGTCGCAGTGGCCGCACGCTGAAATACAAGACAAGATGACCTCGTCGCCCACTTTAAGGCTGGTGACCGCGGATCCAATCTCGGTAATGGTGCCAACACCTTCGTGACCGAGGATGCGACCGGGAGTGACCGTCGGGACATCTCCCTTGAGGATGTGCAGATCGGTTCCGCAGATAGTGGTGCTGATCATCTTGACGATGATGTCGGTGGGCTGCGTGATGACCGGATTCGGTACCTCTTCCCATGCCTTCTGGTTAGGACCTTTGTACACGAGCGCCTTCATTGGGTTCCTCACTTCGATGGTTTCAAAACTGATGGTTTCAAAAACTATATGGTCGAGTAGCAGCGTCAACACTTGCGATAGTAGTCCTTCCAGACGACCAGAAGGTATAACGAAATCCACCGCGGGAGAGCGCGCAGGCCCTTAGCCAGATCAGCCATTGCTTCAGGCATGGTTGCTGGGTGGCTCCCGAAGTGGCGGACGTCACCTAGCCCACTGGAAACGAAAGAAACGGTTCACCCATAGGGTAAAACCGCTTCACATCTCGCTGTCTCAACGAGTGCGCCCGAAGGGATTCGAACCCCTAACCTTCTGATCCGTAGTCAGATGCTCTATCCGTTGAGCTACGGGCGCAGTGTTGGAAACCAACTCAGAAAGCATAGCAGTTGGAGGGTGCCACACTTTAACCGAAGGCGTTCAGCGCCTTAGGCGCGGGCGGCCAGCAACCCGCACACGTGAGCGGTCGTTTCACGAACACGTTCAGCAGCGGTCGTCACGAGTCTCGCAAGATCGGTGGGTCCTGGGGCAATCGAGAATGCCCCAGCAACACCGGCGGCTCTCGTTTCGGCGGCCGACAACGCAACACGGCCGGCAATAACAATAATCGGGCAATCTTGAGACGCGGCGGCGATGACGCCATCAATCACTTTGCCCCCCAGTGACTGGGAGTCGAAAGAGCCCTCCCCCGTGAACACAAGGGTTGCTCCCGCCATGGCCTCCGCAAGGCCGATCGCATCGACAACGAGACGCGAACCTTGAACCATGTGGGCATCCAGCAGTGCGACCATGCACACGGGCAGGCCGCCCGCGGCACCAAATCCAGGGCCGGTCAGGCTCTGGATGTCGGCCACCGCGTTGACCGGAGCGTTGACCACGTCGTGAAGGATGCCTGCTAAGTGAGCGAGGCCCGCATCCAACAACCCGACATCGTGAGGACTCGCACCTTTCTGCGGCCCAAAAGTGGCGGCGGCTCCCTGCTCTCCGCACAACGGGTTGTCTACGTCTACCGCGATGCGCCAGGTGGCTAGGCGGGCGCGGGCGTGAAGATGTGAGAGGTCAACCGACGTAATCGCCGCCAATCCTTCTCCTCCTGGGGCAACGTTCCTCCCGTGAGCATCCAGAAATCTGACACCGAGCGCGGTCAGCAGTCCCGTGCCACCATCGGTGGTTGCCGAGCCGCCGATGCACAGCAATATTTCTGTGGCGCCACGGTCGAGCACCTTCCGAGCAATGAGCCCCACACCGAAGGTGTCGGCACGCAAAGGCCGGAGCGTGACATCTGATACGTGGGGTAGCCCGTTGGCCTCAGCGGCCTCGATAATCGCGCGCCGGCCATCCGTTGATATGCCGAAACGCGCACGAATTGGCCGACCAATCGCATCGACCGTCGTCATGGTCTCGGGCACAACTTCCCACGCAGAAGCGATCACGTCGAGAGTGCCTTCGCCCCCGTCGGCCATCGGCCTCTGCACAATGTTGGCAGTGTCACCGAAGACATCTCGAACGCCCGCAGCCATTGCCGCGGCGGCTTCGGCAGCCGACAAGCTCCCCTTAAAGGAGTCCGGTGCGATGACAATTCTCATGCCTCAGCCTCCCACGTTTCATTGCGGACGTTGAAGAAATGAGCCCGTGATATTCGTTCTACGCGCCACCCGTGCTAGTCGATGGTCGAAGAATCACTCAAGGCGTGCCACGTTCGGTTGTGATAGACCAACGGTCGAGAATTCTCGGGCAGTCGAGTGCTCTCATCGGGAAGGTGAACTTCAAGAATCTCGGCAGCGATAATCAGGGAATCACCGACATCCATGCGATTGACAATCTTTCCGCGCATCCACGTGGAAGCCGACGGGAGAAAGGGTTCACCGGTCGGAAGACGTGACCAGGTCGAGGCATCCGCAAATCGATCGATACCGCTGGTGGCAAAAGTCTTCGCTAATTCGAGATGACTTTCTCCGAGGAGGTGCACGACCACTGTCGCGGCCGCGTTCAAGGCCGGGCCTGACGAGGAATGCGCCGACAACGAGAAAATCAAAAGTGGCGGATTGGCCGAAACGGAGGTGACCGACGTGGCAGTGAGGCCGACCGGGCCGCGTCCCGCATCAGCGGTTATCACAGCAACACCCGCCGGGTGGTTTCGAAAAGCCGCCTTGAAGTCATCGGCACTGACCGCTTGTTCTACTGGTTGTTCTCCGGCCTGGAGCGGGGGTTGTGATTCGGGCATAATCCAATTATCCCCGCTGCGTCACTGCAGCTGGACGAGAGCTAAATGGTCGTCCAGAACAAACTCATCACTCGTGGCACTCACGAGAAGTGACACGAAGTTCACTTGGCCGCCGATGACGGTCAAAAATGCGACGTCTGCCGCATCCCGCCCGGTCGCTATACGCACGAGTGACTGGCGGGGAGCAGTGCCGGTGGCATCAATGACATGCCAGGCGCCGTCAACGAACGCCTCCGCAACGGCGTGAAAATCCATCGGGCTCAAGCCTGGCGCATAGGTGGACACAACGCGTGCGGGAATATCTAATGCTCGAAGCAGGCCAACAACGAGGTGAGCAAAGTCGCGGCACACACCCTTGCGGGAAATCAACGTTCCCACGGCCCCATCGGTGGAATTACTGGACCCCGAAACGTACCGCACCTGGGTCGCCACCCACTCGCGCACAGCGCTCACCAGCTGAACCCCGGTGAGCCCTCGGAACAGTGCACGGGCCGTCGGTGCCAAAACATCAGACTCGCAATAACGGCTTTGCCTCAGATACCGGATGTTGTCCATCTCACTGGGTGCCAACGCCACAGATGTTCCACGAAACTGTGCACTGTAGTTGACATCGATGGGCCCAGCCACGACATCCACAAGGTGCAATCGCGTTCCATGCTGATCTAAAATCTCGCGCACCATACAATCGTTATCGCCTTGCGTGACGACAATTTGTTCGGTCGCATTTGTTGCATCCACGATCGCCACCGAAAGCACCAGTTGCGCCGGGGCAAGAGCGTTCAGCACGAGGTGTGAGCCAACAGTACGAAGCATGAATGACCTTTGTGGCGCAATAGTAAGGGATGGTTATTCTGACAACATTAGCCGCGTTTATTTCGATGCGGAAAGCACTGTCTTGAGGGACACCTTGCTCGTGTATTGAATGGATCCGTAGCGGAACAGCCGCACGGCCAGGCGGAGAACAACGGCGCTCAAAAGGAAGAGTACCGCGATCACGATGGCGGCCTCCCCACCCGAAAGCGACCCGACCGCGTTGCGGATCATTGCGGTGACGGGCGCGGAGTATGGGAAGTAGGTGAATATCTGCACAACGATTCCATGGGGATCCGACAAGATGAGCGACACCACATACAGCGGCACAAACATGAGGATCATGAGTCCGGCAAAGAGATTGCCGGCGTCTTTTGCGGTCGGCATGACCGAACCAATGGCGACGAGTGTTCCCGTGAAAAGAGCAAAGCCCCCCAGTGCCAACAGGGCGCCAATCACCATTCTCCACGGATCAACGCTCAGCCCCGCGAGATCAATTTCGGGCAGACTCAATGCCGTTCGGAAGAAGACATAACCGATCAGGAGCGGCAAGGCGAAGCAGAACATTTGCACAAGACCGACGGTGAACAGGGCAATGATTTTCCCCCCGATGAGCGCGGTGGGATTCACGGTCGTGAGGATCATCTCCGTGACCCGATTCTCCTTCTCCTCCAACGTGACCGTCAGCATCTGATTCGATAACAAGACAAACGTGAGGAAGAACAGCACGAGGAAGATGAGTGGCGGGAGGATGCCGCCGAATCCAGGGTTGACCTCACCGTTTACGAAGGTCGTGGACGTCACCGGCACGTTGCCCTGGGCAAGGGCGGCGAGCGTAGGGTCTCCAATCTTGGCCTGGCTGCTGGCAACGAGAAGCTGGGTGGCCACCTGCCCGTACGTCGAGTTGGCGAAGAGACCAAGGTCGGCCCCGTAAACGGCCGTCGCGGTGGTGGTTGGATCTGCGGCGAAGACGAAGTGCGCCTCGGTCGTGCCCGTTCTGACGGCCGCTATCGCGGTGGCATCATCCGTGACGGCAGTACCGCCGAAAGCGCCGGCAATGGCGGGGTCAATATAACCGGATGCGTCGCTATACGTGAAGGAAAGTTCGGTATCCGATTGGGCGGCTGCAGAGCTCCCAGCCGATGAGTTTGAGAGCACGATCAAGGCGATCACAATCGCGATGGCTACGGGTACGAAAAGGGTGATGAGCCAGAACCTTTTTCGTCCCAGCGTGCGTGCCACTTCGAAACTGACCACCGTCGATAAGTTGTGCTGTGCCATCTCAGACTCCCGCCTTCATTGTCTGCTCGCCGTAAACCTGCACGAAAATCTCCTCAAGCGAGAGTTTGCTCGTCGTAAAGCTACGAACGAGCACTCCTGCCGTCACGAGATCCCTCAGAATCTTTGCTTCGTCCACGGAATCAGCCAACGTGAGCTCCGCATAGTTGCGGGTGAGTGTGCTGATCTCGTAATGCGGTGACGGCGGAACCTCGCCGGAGTACACCAGCCGAATCATGGTGCCCCCGTACTGGTTCTGCACCTCCGGGATGGTGCCATACGCCTCTGCTTGCCCGTCTTTCAGAAGGATGACACGGTCACACAACCGCTCCACTTCCTCCATTTGATGCGTGACCATCAGCACGGTCGCCCCGTTGGTCTTCTGTTCCTCGATGATGTCCATCAGCAGGCGTCGGTTGACGGGGTCGAATCCTTTGGTCGGCTCATCCAGAATGAGAAGTTCCGGATCATTCATGATCGTGACGCCAAGTTGAACTTTCTGCTGCTCACCACCGGAGAGTTTCTCCACCCGGGTTCGCGCCTTATCGCCGAGGCCAACCCGCTCGAGATAGTTCACCGACCATTCTGCGGATGCCCGTCTACTCAAACCTTTGAGCCGCCCAAAGTAGGTCATGACGTCGATGACGGATTCTTTTTTGTACAGTCCGCGTTCCTCGGGCAGGTACCCAAGGCGCGGGCCCGTCTCGGGCGTGAAGGGACGGCCATCGATGTGGAGGACCCCGGCGGTGGGCTTGTAGATCCCGAGCAGCGCCCGGAGGGTGGTCGTCTTTCCTGACCCATTCGACCCCAGAAAACCGAAGGTCTCTCCGCGCTGAACATCGAAGGAAAGGTCATTGACGACCGTGGTTCCCCCGAAATCCATTCGGAAATTCTCGATATGGACAGGATGCTCAGTAGGGGGAGTCATCAATTCAGCCTAAGCGCCAACGCGTCTCCCACCCAAATGGCGGAGCGGCGGCGATTACCGGGCGCGCGGGGTCGCGGTGTCGCTGATGGCTGCGAGGAGGTTGCGTTTCACCAGTGGGAGGAGCTCGTTGCGCTGAATCGGGTCGATGCTAGGCCATGCATCCTCGATCGCGCCGTTCATTGCCGCAGCGAGGGTTCGGATTTCGTGTTCTACCCGGCCGATGTCGAGGCCCGTGGAGCGGGCAAGTTTGCGCCAGTGGTCGAGGCTGACTGCAGAGGGGCGTCGGGCTCCGCTGATTTCCATGGCGAGGTTCTGGTCGTACTCGGGGTAGAGGATGACGGGCACGGCGTCGTAGAGAGGGGCGAGGGAGATCCGGTCGGGCCGGAGCATGACCGAGTAATTCTTCGCGTGAGCGTCAGCGTTGCCGATTATGGTGTTGAACGCGAGCTGGCGGAGGAAGTCGTATTCGATGTCCGGATCGGCAAGCTCGGCGGCACGGAGCAATTCGATCGTCTGCTTCGCTGTCTGGTCATACTTTCGTTTGGCCGAGGTGCCGGAAGCCTGAGCGAGATCCTCCGCGTGGATCCGCTGGGCAGCGACGGTCCCGGTTGGTGCGCGGTCGAACCGTTCGACGATGAAGGCCTGCTGGTCGAGCATGTGTAGGAGTGAAGCTTTCGCAGCAGGGAGCCCGACGGTGCTGGCCAGCGCGAGGGTGTCGGCTTCGACCTGTTCGAGGCCGGGGAGCCTCATGGCTGCGGGCTTGATGATGTGGGTGGACGGCATCGTGCGGTTCGACCAGTACCATTCCCCTTCGTAGTCAGCGAGGGCAAACTTTCCCTGTGATCCGGCGAGGGAGAAGCGCGCCGGACCTTCGGCGGGTGTCCAGGCGTCGGGGTCTCGTTTGATCGCGGCGATCCGTTCGGCTACGTCCATGTCAAGCGCCGGGTCGAGGAGCGGCTGGTCGCGGCGGAGGTCAGCTCCGGCGGGGACAAGAACGAGACCTCCGGCGATGTCGCCTCCGGCGGCGGCGAGGAGGCTAAGGGTGTCGGCGCCTGCGGCGCCGTAGCTCTTCTTCATGCGCTCCCGCACCTCGGCGCGGTCGGGCAGGAGGTTGTCAAGGAGGTTCGTCGCTGCGGAGCGAGATGCGCGGCCATCGCGCGGGATCGAAAGCGAGATAGGTGTCGCCGGTGCTGATTCGTCATAGGTGAACACCAACTCGCCGGTGTGGCCCCCTTCGGCGAACCGTCCATAATAGACACCCTCCAGGTAGGCGTCGAGCTCGATCACCTGTCGCCTCGCGGGGTCGGCAGCGCGGTCGCCTCGATGTCGAGTGCACGCAGCACACGGCGGATCGACCCAACCGAGTCCGGGTCGGCATGCTCGATACGGCGCACCTGGCGTGGGGTCAGGTCAACGTTCACAGCGAGAGCCTGAACGCTCAGGCCCCGGATGGTTCGCTCACTGAGAACGGCGGAGGCGAGGTCCTCCGGGCGGCGAAGGTAGAGGGTTGGGCGACGGCGAAGCTGCGTGCGGACACTGTTGTGGTCTCCGGCGATCGCGCGCACCACCATGCTGCTGGTCGCGTCGATGATCGTGGGCGCGGTGTTGCCCCACCACTCGGCGAGAAGGGCCGCGGGGTCCTCGGCCTCGCGCAGGGCCCTAATCCGCTTGGCGGTGCGGGCGCGGAGCTGTCCTTCGAGGGAGGCGATGCTCCGATTCTGGATCGCAGCAGAAAGGGCCTTGCGAGACTCGGCCGACAGTGGGCGCCGAGATGGTACGGGGTTGCGTGCAAAGTCAGAGTCGATCTCCCAGGCGCGTCCGCGTTTGGTCGCGCGGACGGAGCCATTAGCGATGAGCGCACGCACGCGCCTCTCGCTAATCCCACGCTCGAGGGCGAACTCTTTGATGTCCATGACACAAGGGTACCGCATGTCCGCCCTTAAGGTGCCTAGTTCATTCGCATGCCGTCTTCGCGACGTATGGAGTGGAAACCAACGGTCCCACAAACGAAGGATTATGGAACAAGTTTCTTAGATTTCTGAATGTCAGAGTGAACCGTCCCTGATTATGCGGCGGCTTGTCTATTAACTAATCGTTTCTCTAATGAGATGAAGGCTGTTCTGATACCGTTCTTTTCTGATCCTTGCATGAAGCCATTGTTCTGCGATTCGGACGCCATCAAGTTTTCTAACTTCCGTAACAAAGTCATTGAAACCAAGCAAGTCGTTGAACGTTATCGTTCCCACGAGATTAAATCGACCGACGGTACGGGCTATGAACTCAAGTCCGCGTTGTCCTTCCAATAATTCTATGAGCTCAGATTGGTCACTAGTTGCTATAAACCCGAAGCCAAAAACTAGCTCGTTCGTAATTTCCGTCCGTTGACGCAAAAGGCCAATCTGCATCGCTCCAGTCTCAATAAGGCGGTTAATTCGGGTTCGACAACCCGAAATTGACAGCCCAACTTGCTCGCCCATTTCGGAGTATCCAAGTCGTCCGTCCAACTGAAGTAATTCAATGAGGTGCAAGTCGATGGAGTCAAGCGCCAGTTCAAGCATTTGTGGTTCTTCACCAAGGAAAAAGCTCTTGAGCATTCGCTCGTAAATAATCACCTGCACTTCAAGGACACCCGCTATGGAACGAATGTAATGAACATCGTTGTAAAGATCATTCATATTTGCCATGTGCAATTCAGCAACAAGTTGATTGTGGCCCGCCACCTCAGATACGAAAATTGATGAATTCATCTCGCAAACCATTTCTGACATTGCGCCAACATCACCCTCAGAACGAATAGTCACGTGAGCAAGTACGTTGAGCCCCAGTAGGCGTGGATGAACTGCAGCAACGATGCGAATGTCACCATTTTCTATCAACGCTCCTATTCGTTTCGCAACGTTGGTTCGATTTGTATTTAGCTGACGAGCGATATCGCTAAAAGACGCTCTTCCGTCTCGGCGAAGAAGTGCAACGGAGGCTTCGGTAATGGTGTCCACGACGAACAGAATACAGTGCGCCGCAAACGCCTGAAAACAAAATTATTATAAATACTTCATTTGAAGCAAGTATTGTCGATAAAACACGTGCAATATGTGCCGCTTTTTGAAAGTTTTAGTCATATAACAGCAATTATGAATTGACAAACAAGAGCGTTGTGCACAGGATGAGCATTACGCATCCGCCCTCAGCAACGTCATCCCCGGGTGGAGCAATATGCATTCAATGGAGAAGTCATGAAAAAACCAATGTACGGATTGATCGCCGCTGCATCGCTCGCACTCGTTCTCTCGGGCTGCGCAGCGGGGAATTCTAACGCTGATACGACGACCGCAGCAACGGATTCAAACTCAAAAGCACCTGCCGGCCTTGTCAATGAGGGCTATTTCACTGCTTGCATTGACCCTGAATACCCACCACTTGAGTATTACGCAGATTCGACGGGGGGCGACATTATCGGCTTTGACGCAGACGGCATCAGAGCAGTCGCAGACGCGTGGGGCGTCGAACCAAAGTTTGAAGTCACATCATTTGACGGGCTTATGCCCGGGCTTCAGTCAGGAAAATGTGACGTCATCTTCGGTGGTCTTTACATGAGCGAGGCTCGAATGCAAGTAGCTGACGCCAGCGCTGTCATGAATGCCGGCCCGTCGGTCCTCGCTTCACCTGCTCTCGCCAAAACATTGAATAAGCCTGAGGACCTTTGTGGTCTGAATGTCGCCACACAGGCGGCCTCCAGTAATGCCGCGAGTGTTGTGGCACTCAGCGATAAGTGTGTTGCAGATGGCCGGAAGCCAATCAATAGCACGGAATACCCCAAGACCGCGGAAACCGTTCTTGCCGTGATCAACGGAAAGGCCGATGCGCTTGTTGAGACGAATGTTGCTGCTACATACATGGCAACTCAGAGTGAAGGCAAGTTAGCCGTTGCCGGAAATGTATTTGCCCCTGATACAACTTTTGGAGTGTTCACGAAGAAAGGCAGTCCCTTGTCTGAAGCGGTAGCTAAGGTTCTTGTCACCGTGTTTGATAACGGAGCTCTTGCCAAAGCCGCCAGTCAATACAATTTGGACGTTTCAATCTTGAACGTTCACTAAAGACCCAGCTTGTGTGGTTGTCGAGGTGGGCTCTCTGGAACAGCGCAGTGACTCTGACCGACACTCTGTTTTTCTATGTGTACAGAGTCCCTCTCGATAACCACATGTAAATAGGAGTTGTTTCGCATGCTTTTTGATCCTCAAATATTCTTAGAACAGCTCGTGAATCCCGCTTACCTTTGGGGCGCATTTCTTTCAGTTGGTGTGGCGGTCTTTTCGCTCCTCATCGCTACCGTCATCGGTTTCTTCTTGGCCTTGGGCCGAACTTCAAAAAAACTATTCCTTGTTGCGCCTTCTCACGCGTACGTTTGGTTCTTTCGCGCTCTACCAGCCCTTCTTGTCTTACTGATTATGTGGAACGCTCTGCCTCAATTGCTGCCCGCGTTACGGTCAGACTGGTATACACCCTTCCTGGCCGCCTCGATCGGCCTAGGTCTTGTTGAAGCGGCTTTCATGGCGGAGATCATTCGATCCGCTCTCAGCAGTGTTGATGAGGGGCAGGCATTGGCCGGTCGCGCATTGGGCTTGAAACCAGCTTCCGTGATGATCAAAGTTGTCTTGCCCCAAGCCATTAGGACCGCTCTACCTCCAACTGGTAATGAATTTATTGGCCTAATTAAATACTCTTCTCTTGCCTCAGTGATCTCACTGCGCGAATTGTTGACGACCGCGCAAGTCGGTGTAAACATCACTTTTCGCTACGCGGAGTACTACACCGTTGCCATCATCTACTACCTCGTCATCGTCACAATTATCACCGTCGTGCAAAGCCGCGTTGAACGAAAGTTTCTATGGACATCAAAGTCCGTCAAAAGAGTCGATCGAACGTCGAGAACCTCATTGAATCAACTTGAGGAGCAAAAATAATGAGTTTGGATAAGCCTGTCGCTCCAGATCGTTCGGAGAATGAGTCCACACCAACACTTCAAGTGAAGAATCTTCACAAGGCCTACAACGGCAATGAAGTTCTCAAGGGTGTTGAGTTTGCAATCAACAGGGGTCAAGTGAAGGCAATTCTGGGCCCCTCTGGATCCGGAAAATCAACGATGCTGCGTTTGATGGCTCTACTTGAACCCGCCGACGATGGGGCCGTCTTTCTTGATGGCCTTCAAATTGGAACAAGCAATTCAAAGGGAAAGACAATTCACCACTCGGAAGGAAAACTCGCCGTTGAACGCAGAGACATCGGCATGGTCTTCCAAAGGTTCAATTTGTTCCCCCATCTATCAGCCCTTGACAATGTTGCGCTGGCGCTCATCAGTGTGCAATCAATAAAGAGGTCAGATGCGAGGGAGACGGCGTTCCGTCTTCTTGAGAGGGTGGGACTTGCTGATCGTGCCAGTCATTTCCCTTCAGAACTATCTGGAGGCCAGCAACAGCGCGTAGCTATTGCTAGAGCCCTTGTCCTCAAGCCACATGTAATGCTCTTCGATGAGCCGACATCTGCTCTGGATCCTGAACTAGTAGGCGAAGTGTTAGAAGTCATGGAGGACCTTGCTGCGTCGGGGATGACAATGATTGTGGTGACACACGAAACCCGGTTTGCGCGCAGAGTCGCCAACGAAGTGACGCTTTTTGATAGTGGAGTGATTGTTGAGCAGGCGGAGCCGAATGAGTTTTTTGAAAATCCACAGCACGAACGGACTAAGAGGTTCTTGAGTCATGTCCACTAAACAAGTTGAATCTCAACTTGCTTCGCCGGAAGAACGGACGATGTCACATCCGTTTAATCGGGCCGTATATACGGATCTCGATGGAATTGACTTCACTGCCGGCATCGAATTGCTGGAGGCTAACGGTTTTTCCTTTTCACTGATCAGCTCACTCGATTCAGAAGAAATTATTAGTGCCTCAGAGGGTGCCTCCGCACTACTGGTGGGCTATGCAGAAATCACACGAGAAATGATTGAGAGGATGCCTAGCGTTCGAATCATCGCACTCATGTCAATGGGCTTTGACAACGTTGATGTCGAAGCCGCGTCAGACCATGGAATTTGGGTTACAAACATACTTGGCGCCGCTACCGAGGAAGTCGCAACCCATGCGCTGGCACTGACTCTCAATGTAGTTCGAGGTATCTCACTTTCAGACCGATTAGTCAGATCAGGGCATTGGAACGCGAAAAAGGAGTCCACTCCACCACGCCTGAGCGACTGCACTCTTGGTGTGATCGGTCTCGGTCGCATTGGGTCGAGATTTGCTGAAATCGCACGGCCGCTATTCCGAGAGGTGATTGGATACGATCCGCTCCTACCAGATACGAGTGAGTCGCGTGCGTGGTTAGAAGGTATTGGTGTGCGTCGAGTTTCCCTTTACGTGTTGTCCTCAACAGCACGGGTCGTTTCCCTCCATCTCCCTCTAACGTCTGAAACGGTCAACATGATTGACTCTGATTTTCTATCGACGATGCCCAAGGGCTCATTCCTTATCAATGTCAGTCGTGGAGGCCTAATAAACAGCCAGGCACTTGCTAACTCCCTGACGACCGAGCACCTAGCCGGAGCTGCGCTCGACGTTCTCGATGTCGAGCCCCCGCCTTCTAGCCACCCACTTCTTCAACACCCGAAAGCTGTGATAACTCCACACAACGCCTATCTGTCGGACCGCAGTGACGCCGAGTATGTCCGCCAACAGGCACAAAACATCGTGACTTGGGCAAGATGTGGTCGCCCGGACACGCCAATCATCGATTTAGCAAAAAACCAATCCCATACTTCCTGACATTCGGAGCATCGCATTATGAGAAAACTTTCAACGTTCGAGCGGCCCTTCAGCGATTACCATCTCGAAATCGTTTCGGCGCGTTCTATTTACACTGTTGACGCGAATGACACCGTCGTGACCGCGATTTTAATTGCTGCAGGGCAGATTGTTGCCTCCGGAACAATAAGCGAGTGCCGCACTGCTGCTTCAAAATTATCGACTCAATCACCCACCGAGACCGACTTCGGTCACAACATAATTGTTCCAGGATTCATCGATGCACACGCGCATCCATTGATGTTGGGACAAATGATGAGCTGGGTTGATTGTGGACCAGATAAGGCCAAAAACATTCCGGAGATTATTTCTCTTTTGAAAGCTGCAGCAGTTAGCGTTCCCGACGGGCATCCCATCCGTGGCTATGGATATGAACAGCGGAATCTCGATGAGAAACGACACCCGCACAAAAGCGAGCTCGACGAGGTGGCCTCAAATAGGGAGGTATATCTCATGAATGCCTCGGGCCATGGTGGAGTCGTGAATAGCTACACTTTTGACCTTTACGGAGTGACTAAGGAAACTCCCAATCCTCAAAGCGGTGAGTTCTTTCGAGATAACCAAGGGGAACTAACGGGTGAACTTTCTGATGCTGCGTGCAATATTCTGACAGGCCTTAACGGAGTCAAAATTGGTCACCACGGCCCGAACTTTCATCTCAGCGACGCCCCGGCCGAGCACGTGCGTCAACTCGCTGTTGCGCAAGAAAATTTTCTTGCGGGGGGGGTTACGGCCATTGGGGACGCGCAGGTTTCCAAACGCGAATTTGACACTTATCTTCGCCTTGCCGAGCAAAAAGGCCTCAAGACACGAGTTTCAATGTACTTACTTTCACACCTCCTTGATGACGCCATTGACTCCGGAATGCATGGGGCTTTCGGGAACTCCTTCCTCAGCTTTGCAGGCATCAAGTTCTACGCAGATGGAACGCTTGGCGGTTGGACAGCCTATTTCCCAGACGGCTATCTAGGGGATCCTTGCAGAACTGGACAGCTTTACCATGAACCAGAAGAATACAAGCGACTAATCTCTCGCGCCCATGCTGTCGGATTGCAAACAGCAACGCACGCACAATCACCCACAGCCATTGAAATGGTCATCGTCGCAATTGAAGATGCCTTGGCAGAAAGTCCTTCCACTGATTCGCGCCACCGAATCGAACATTGCGGCCTTCCGACTCCTGAACAGATAGCAAGAATGGCAAAAGCAGGGATTCGTCCTGTTAGCCAGCCCCAGCATCATTACAACTGGGGCGAAGGAGTTGAACAGGCCATTGGAACTCCCGGAGAAAGATTCAACCCTCTCGGCGAATTCGCACGTGGAGGCGTGAGCATCACCATCAGTTCAGACGCCCCAGTCGCAAATCCACGCCCTCTTGAAGCAATCAGAGCAGCAATTAGTCGCATAACCAGGCGTGGCAGCCAACTTGGTGAAGAGACTTTGGCAATATCGCGCGTCCAGGCTCTTCGCGCCCATACAATCAACGCGGCTTTCACGCTCGGGCGTGAGTCAGATTTGGGCAGTCTGGAAATAGGAAAGCGTGCAGATTTTGCTGTCCTTGATGCAGATCTTTTTGAAATTGATCTTGAAGAGATTGCCCACATAAAGGTTGTTCAAACTTGGGTGGATGGCTGTAGCCGCTACTCGTCAGAATAAGGATTTGCTTTGAATTACAGCTCAAAATCGATAGCAAGCGCCTTGACTGCAGGAGTTATTGTCGATAACGCAGGACGGGCAATCATGACCACTTTGCGGAACTACGGGGTGGATACGGTTTTTGGCATTCCCGGAACTCATAATTTGGAGTTATATCGACCTCTGAAGGAACTTGGGATTCGCCCTGTAACGTCGCGCCATGAGCAGGGGGCGGGATACGGTGCTGATGGATGGTCACAACAGACGGGTCTTCCTGGAATCGTCATTACAACCTCAGGACCTGGACTGCTAAATGCCCTTTCGGCAGCAGGAACGGCATATTGCGAATCTCGACCTCTCATTATTTTGTCGCCCGGTGCCTCCGAAGGCCAAGAATTTGCAGATAACGGCGCGCTTCATGAAACCAAGAACCCTACCGGTGCCGTTGGAGCAATCGTTGAATGGAGCAGACGTGTTCACAGCGCAACTGAAGCGGTTCAAGCCGTCCACGACGCCTTCGAACTCTTTCGCTATGGTCGTCCGAGGCCTGTTCATATTGAAGTTCCTCTAAATATCCTCGAAGGATTAAGTGACTGCCCTGAATCACTTAAACGCGCTCGCCCCGTTCGAGCCTCCATGGAGGCAGATTATGGAGACGTCCTAGCTGCCGCTAAAACGCTTCGGCAAGCCCTTAGGCCACTTATTATTGCTGGTGGCGGAGCCCTTCGTTCAAGCAGTGATTTATCGTCCCTCGCCGAGTTGTTGAATGCTCCTGTGATCACAACGCTTAACGGCAAGGCCGCTATTCCGGAAGCACACGCACTGTCACTTGCTTCAGATATTCGACTTCCTTCGATGCAGACTTTTATTAATGACTCTGATGCAATCCTGATTGTCGGCTCTAAACTTGGCGACGCCGAGCTATGGGGAGGCACGATAAGCCCAGTCGGAATTGTTGTCCGTATCGACATACTGGAGTCACAGCTTCAAAAGAATGTGAAATCCGAAATATCTCTTGTGGGCGACAGCTCCACGGTCATCCGGCAACTTATGGAATGCCTCCTTGAATGCGCCAAGAGTCAACCGTCTGTCTCTTTCCATAAACTTCAACATCGCTCGGAACAATTAGATTCTGTCCGATTGGAAGCGGCCGCCGAGGCGCGTTCAATATCACCCCAACTTTATTCAATCGCGAAAGCAATTGCAGGCGCGCTGCCAGAAAATGCCATAGTAAGTGGCGACTCGTCACAAATTACTTATTTTGGAATGTCGAGCGTCGTTCGGCAAGACCTCGCTCATTCATTTCTTTATACGCCTACCTACGCAACCCTCGGCTACGGCCTACCTGCTTCTATCGGAGCAAAGGTGGCAAGTCCGCATCGACCTGTCATCTGTGTTTTGGGAGACGGTGCACTGATGTTCTCGATTCAAGAATTGATGACCGCCGTGGAGCAAGAAATCAGCATCACGGTTGTGTGTGTTGACAATGGCGGTTATGGCGAGATTCTTCAGAATGAACGCGACCGAGGCATTGAGCCAGTTGGCGTTGTGCTTAGGCAACCTGACTGGGTGGAACTTGCGAATGCTTTCGGCGCAAGGGGCTATCTCATCGCAGATTTGGAAGAACTTTCGCTCGTGGTCGCACGCGTAATCAACGCGCCCGGAGTGGACGTTCTTCACGTTCCACTTCATCGATTCTAAACCTTCGAGATTCATTTGATCGAAATCATCCGTAAGCATCCAGATTGGAAAAACTCATGCATGCACTAAAAGACAACATGGCGGCCAAGAAATCTGCTCAAGTCTGGATAGACGAGAACATGCCTTTGCTATCTGATTGGCATACCAACATCTGGGAGCTGGCGGAGCCGGCGTGGAGGGAGTTTCGTTCGGCGAAGTGGTACGTCGAGTGTCTGCGCGCGGAAGGTTTTACCGTAGAAGAAGGATCCGCGGGGATGCCAACGGCCTTTAGCGCAACTTGGACAAACGGCATGGGCGGCCCAACGTTACTTACATATGCCGAGTACGACGCGGTGCCCGGAAACAATCAGTCTGCATCAGTTATTGAAGAGACTCGGGATGGCATGAGTCGGTTTGCTCCTGGTCACACCGATCCCCATTCAGCGCTAGGAATATCCACTCTTGCGGGGCTGCTTGCCACAAAACATGCAATGACAGAGTTCAGCATCTCAGGCACTCTAAAGTACACGGGCGAACCCGCAGAGAAAATGCACGGGTCGAAAGTAGTCCATGGACTTCGCGGCTACTACGACGATGTTGACGCAATTGTGAGCTTTCATCCCTTCTACATGTTGCCCCTCTGTAACACCGCCCGATGGGATACCCAATGCGGTGCCTATTACAGCAAGGTCTATACATTTATCTGCGATGAGCCAGAATCCTGGCAACTTTCGTCAAACCCAAACTCACCGATCCCCGCTTCGCATTCTTCGGCACGCGCTCCAGGCGCAAACGTTGCACTGATGTCGATGTACACCACGGCGCGAATAATGCAGGACGCGATGCTACCGAGCTTTGGCGGATGGAGCCTCAGTGACGCGATTCTTCTTGATGGGCAGGCCACTGCAGATAACCTTCCCGCCCGGGTTGCTCGAATTCAGTATTCATGGCGAACTCCGAACATTGAAATGGCTGAGCATGTTCTCGCCGTCCTCGATAGAAACGCAAAGAACTCAGCGGAAATGGCTCACTGTTCAACTGAAGCCACATGGATCGCCAGAAGCCGACCAGGAATCACTAACCACGTAATGGCCACTGTCCTCTACGAGAACCTGACGTGTGTGGGAGCGCCAGTATACGATCAGAACGCAATCAAAGTAGCACAGGAAATTCAGAAAAACTTAGGTCTCGAAGTCATGGACAAACCATTCCTCAGCGAATGCGAGAAACTAATTTCTCCTCAGGACGCCGAGGCCCTTCTTCGGGAACACCTAGCTCCTTGGCAGCAAAACTGGACGAGCGATGACTATGTGGAGATGACTCACTACGCACCAACCGTGCGCTTCTACATTTCGCGCCC
The DNA here is from genome assembly GCF_014137865.1 of Alpinimonas psychrophila. GTDB lineage: Bacteria > Actinomycetota > Actinomycetes > Actinomycetales > Microbacteriaceae > Alpinimonas > Alpinimonas psychrophila. Next base: position 105,619 of record NZ_JACGWU010000005.1, read on the forward strand.
GGCCCTCAAAACGCCCGCCGGGGCAGGCGCCTATCCAGGTTGGGTCATGAATGCCCTCGGCGGGATTCCAGCGACAATTGATCCGACAATCGTGACAGCAGGAAAGACGATCTCAGGAACATTCATCGACCTATTCACTGAGCCACACCTTCTCAAGGAAGCCCGAGATGAGTTCAACGATCGCGTGGCTGCAAACCCAATGCCGGTTTTACTGGATGCTGACTTTGAACCTCCGATCAATCTACCGTGGCCCGACTATAGAGCCCGAGGCGAAGAACGAAGCTGGGGCTAACTCTAATCGCACTAACAAAGATTGCGATGTTCGGTATCGAAGACGACATTGCCAGCCTTGATCTCAAGTCGCGCCTCCTCTTGCAAGTCCATGACGAACTCGTGCTCGAGGGTTTTGAAGGGGAGTGGGACGTCGTCGAGAAGCTCGTCGTCTATCGCATGGAGAACGCCGCGACACTGAGCGCGCCCCTTGATGTACAGGTCGGTAAGCGCCAAAATGGGCGAAGCTGCTCATGCTTTGTACTCGGTAATGACGTTGGTAACACGCGACTGATTGGTGCGAGCCCCCCGCATGTGGTGTGTGCTTGAGTGTAGTTGCAGTAAGCAAACCACGAGCGAAGTGCGTTCGGCGGCGATATGGTCGTCGTTGACTTGTGAGATGAGTCCGAACAAATTCTTGCGTGCTCCAGTTCCGGTAATCGGAGTCATTGGTGTCTCCCCTCCTAGCCACACGTGTTGACGAGCAAACTTTTCGCGATTTTGAAAAAGTCCTCGCCGCTACCGGCGTTAGTCAAAGCCAACTCCTCCGGTCCTGGCCCAGCGTTGGCATAAGCCAGAAGACGGCACAAACATGGGAATCACATTTCCCCGAGCTAAAGAGTTCTGCGGAGAACTCGCGACAATAGGCCGCCAAAGAGATCACCCCTAAAGAATTAGGCGGAAGCCAGGCCGGTGCGGCACACACACCCATGCTGCTTGCTTCTCATACCAGGCATGGTAGCCATACAGAGTGCACGTAAGAACTGCGTTAGCTGCATGAACAACAAAAGCTGTGGCAACTGGTTCGCTTGCGGAATATCTGTCGCGGCGTATCGTTGAAGGGGAAGTCAGCGACGTTAAGGAGTTAGCTAATGACCGATCTCAAGGTAATGCCACACAGTTCAACCGATCCGGATATCGCCTCGGGAGTAGCCCAGGTCCTCGGCCCCGTCGTGGTCGATCTGACCGCGCTCTCCGTCGACAGCAAGCAAGCGCACTGGCACGTGCGTGGTGCAAACTTTCAGGCCGTTCACGAGCTCCTCGACGTCGTCGTTGACAACGCCAGGCAGTACGCAGACACCGCAGCGGAGCGCGTCATTGCGCTTGGTCTGCCAATCGACGTCCGAATACAGACCGTCGCGAAGAAAGCAACGACAGGCACAATGAGTGCTGGCTTCCAGCAGGCAGACACGGTGATCGCCGAAGTCATCTCCGCGATCGACGCGGCGCTTGTCACGGTGCATACGGCCGTCGAAGAACTGGCCCAGCTCGACCCGGTCAGCCAGGACGTCGCCATTGAAATCGCGCGCGGACTCCAGAAAGACCGCTGGTTCTTGTTCTCCCACATCAGTGCGAAGTAGCACGGTCATCACTCCGCTGTCATAAATTCCCATCCGTATAGTCGATGACGGATGTGGGGGAGGGTCACCTTCTTGCAGAGTCTGCTCATTGAGTTAACGGATTAGAAAGAGGTCTACTAATGTCCCGCCGAAATGCCCCCGTTGCCCGCCGGTCTACATTTAAACTCGGGCTCGTCGGGCTCGTCGGGCTCCTCACTTTCGCGTTGGCCGCCTCGGCACTCCCCGCTTCCGCCGCAGTGACATCAACCATTCCCGTTTACCAGGATGACCTTTCGTCAACCAACGTGAGTAGTGGGCGGACGTCTTGGGACTCGTCAAATTCAGTCAAATTTAATGAACTTCCCGCTGCGGGCACAAAGTGGGCACTCGACATCGAAAACAAGCCAGCCGGATCAGCATTAATCGGTGTTAGCGGACTGACGCTGAGTGTCACGAACAATAACTCTACGCCGACCAAGGTTCGCTACCAGTACTACGTGGGAACTGGAGGCTACCCTGCGGTCGACGCCCGGTTTCCGACCCTGATAGATGTGTTCGCTGCACCGTTGGGCTGGGATCAGGCCCTTGTTTCCGGCGAAGAGAGATTTGGCGTCGGTCTTCAGATCCAGTTGGAGAAAGAAATCACGCCTGGCGCCTACGCCCGCGTGACCGTTACTAACACTGCAGTTCCGGGGACCGGTCCGCGTGATTTCAGAACCGGGAACTGGTTCGCAAACACGAATATCCACGCTGACGGCTATCTTGACGGCATTGTTGTCAACGAGAGATACTTTACCGTTGGCGTTGCGCGGGACATATTGCTCACAAACTTCGGCGATTTCAAGGTGGTGTCGTTCGGCCCGAACCTCGGACGTGATCTCGCGTATGATTACCGCGTCCAAGACTTCACGATCCTCGACCAGACGTTCCATTTCACGGTGCCGTCGGTGAGCACCAGCTCCACGGTGTCCGTCTCACCATCCGGCTCGGCCATAGCGGGCGCGAAAGTGACCATCACTGGAACGGTGTCGCCATCGGATGCCATCGGCACGATCGAGATATTCGACAACGGGACCTCACCGCTAGGTGCGGGCGCGGCAGCCGGTGGAGTCTTCACAGTAGTGACCTCCACGCTCAGTGTTGGCAGTCACAGCTTTACCGCCACGTTCACTCCGACCAACCCCGTGAACTACCAGGCGTCGACGTCGCCTGCGGTCACGTTCTCCGTCAATAAAGCCGAAGTGCCGGCGCCTCCGCCGACGCCAAGCGGATCCATTCAGATCGTGGAACCCATCGCACCTCAAATACCGGTCGTGACAGAGCAGACTCCACCCCCACCTCCGGTGACCGCACAAATTGTGTTGACCAAGATAGGTTCCTCGACCGCGCAGCTACTGGAGCGTTACCAAACGGCCAACAATGGAAACGCGCCTCCCCCAGCCGCGGAGGTACTGACGATTGCTGCCGGTGAACTCGAGGCCCGGACCGGTGCCATCCTCTCCACAACTCACTTCGTAGCATCCATGCCGTGGACAGGAAACAGCGATGACCAGTGGGTCGATGTCTGGGCGTACTCAACACCAACCTATATCGGCACTTTCCCGGTCATCAACGGCGTACTAAAAATCACCGGGGCCGATCTGTCAGCACTGACAGCGGGCGACCACCACCTCGTGCTCGTTGGCCAAAGCAGCGGCGCCAGCGAAGTGATGGGCTTTGCGATCGCCGATCCCGCCAGTGTGCCAGGCGACAACGTCACGGTGACCCCCGAAGCTACAAACCCGAATGTGACTGCCGAGTCACCGGATCTCGGCTGGCTGCTGTGGGCGGCCATCGCCGGTGTGGCCATCGCGGCCATCACCACCATTGGAACCGTAATCAGACGCCGCCGCGACTAAGCTTCGCAACCCGCCTCTCGCAACCCAAGCTTGCGGTCTGTGAGGTGGCAGAAAAACCAATTGCCGATGTGCGAGTTAACGATTGCCAGCCCGGCCGTGTCCCTCTCCTGGCGGGCCAAAGAGGGTTACTAACCGAGCGCGAACCCAGAACCATTGAGCGTCCATAAAGGCGCGACGACGGCAACCATGACAAGCACAATCAAAAGAGTCCATAACGCTCTATCGCGACGTCTGGGTCGAATTATTGCGCCGGTGACCAACAACGCCACAAAGAGGGCAACGAGGACGGCGCTGCTGACAAGTGCGGGACCCAACCGTGCACCTGGAGCGCAGCTGGGTGGAACGGGGTAAATTGCGGGACAAATAATGGGTAGCGATTGGGCTACCCAAATCAGCGAAATTGAGATCGCAGCGATCGCGGCAGCCGGTACCGCCCAGCTCCATAAAGGTCGCACCGTAGACTGTTCATCCGATTTGATTGTCATGGGCTCAGAGTAACGGAGAGCTACGCTGGCCTAGAGTTTGTGAAAGTCGGATAACGTTTTGCCTGTAAGCCAGCCTCTGTGGATTCGAGGTTAATTTGGTCACGGCAATGCCCTCTCCGGCCTCAGTTGGCTCGGCGCGGTACTCACGCCAAGTGGTCGGTATCATGCCGCAACCCTATGACGTGCCTCACCAAAACTCGCAAGCAGAACCGCTAACGCGAAGATTTACATGAACGCAACGCCACACCACCAACGGGGAAAACGACCAAACCTCCCGCGCAGAAAAAAGCAATCCACTCGCCCGTGGCTAAGCTCACCCACAGCCCAGCCGCGAGAATTACCAGGCTATAGACAATTCCAAAAATCCAAAATCGCCGACGAGATGAGGTGATCTGAGCGGTGGACATGCCCTCACACTACTGGACACCCAAGGACTTGTGGCCTGCCGTGTTTGATAAAACCTCACACGCGTTGTCACGCTCGTCATGCAATGGGTTTGCGCGATCGATAACCTGGACGACATGCCCGTCAAGACAAAGACACAAGGCGCCACGCGCTCACTTGCAGTCGCAGCTTGCACTGTCCTTCTAGGCTTACTTCTCCTTTGGCTAGCACAGCCGGTTCTGCCTGGTTGGGCCTGCGCGGCCAGTCATCCAAGAGTGTGTCCTGCGCAGTTATTGCCTGTTCGTGCATCGCTAATCAGCTCAGGCCTTCTCGTCGCACTGCTCGCGATTGTCCTCGTCGGGCTACTGCTTCGGCCCCGAGCAAACCGCTGGCTGAGCAATATGTCTCATAGTGCCGTCGTCGCCGTTCCGGTAATTTTGGCCTTAACAGTCGTCGCGCACTTTCATATACCGCAGCCCTGATTCAAGCCTGCTTGGCGCGGATTGCGAGCACAGTCCTCGAGTTAACGCTGATTGACGGATTGTCCTAGCCGCTGCTGGGGTAAGCCAAAGTCAACTCTTAGCTGGAACCATTGATCTGCTGCTGGTTGAATACGGAAGCCTCAGTGACCGCAAACGCGAAATACTTATCCGGATATGGCCAAGCATCGGAATTAGTCAGAAGACAGCGCAAACATGAAAGCAACACTTTCCTTAGTCAAGAGTTCAAAGGAGAAATCATGACCCTGGATGCGTATTCAGACCTCTTCGACGATGATCTGGGCAGCGTTTCGGCCGCCTTCAATACGACCTAGGGCGAAGAGAACGTGTTCATTTGGTGTTCAGTTTGGTCTTTTGGAGCAAAAACCCTCTACTTCCTCTCAGATAAAGGGATGTAGGGGGTAAGACTTGGCGGAGACGGAGGGAACTCTCGGAACCCTTACGAGTTCCCCACCTTAGCGGAGTCGCCTTTTCCTAATCAGGGCCGACGTTGCAAGCCTCGAGGCTCCGGCCGTCGGCTCGTCCTCTCCCGTCTGCGAGATCGAGTAGATCTGGGACTCGCGCTGCGTCACAAGGCAAGGGGTTCGGGTACGTCGGGCGCATCAGGTGGCCCGTCGGCGAGAATCGCGGTCACGATGCTCACCGCGCGTTGAGTGAGAACATCGCCGGGATAGAACTCTTCATAGAGGTCTTCGGCTCCCTCGAGTGTGCTGATGTGACAGAGACTGAAAAGCAGGCGGATGTCGCGGGTGTCGCGGCCGGGCCGGTTGGCCCGCAGCTTCATCGCTTCCTGGGCGAACATGGAGTGAGTCGAGATCCTGAGTTGTCCCGCGGTCGAAGTAGCACAGAGCCAAGGCAGCACCGCCGACGAGTCGGATGCCCGCCACCTGATCGGCCGCGCGAAGCTCGACGATGAGTTCGCGAAGCCCGGTGATGATGTCGTCGCGGTCCAACGCAGTCACGGTCAGACGCTCGCGAAGGTGTCTCGCCAGGCGAGCACGCCACGCTTCGCGAACTCCGGGGGCACCTCGGAGTTCGGCGGAACCGGGTCGGCGGGATCGACGTCGAGGCCACGCGGGTTCTGCACGAAGCGGCTTCGCGCATTGACCCATTCGGGTGAAGGGAGGTTGTCTTCGCCGAGGCGCCATGCGACGATTGCAGCAAGTGCCGCGTCCCATACTGAGTCTTTGGTCGTCTCTGGTTCGGCGAGTCCAAGGACGCCGCGGACGAGGCCTCGCTCTGCTACGAGATTGTCGCTCAGCTGGATAAGAGCACGCAGCGCCCGATCCTTGTCGCCGACACGAAGCCGCTCACGTATTTCGGCGGCGATTGTCGCGGCGTCGTCGCGGCGAGTGGGCGCCGAATAGAGGCGATGATCGGCCCCAGCTAGCAAGCGATCGATGGTGTTGAACTCAGCGTCACGCCCACGCTCTGAACGAGAAACCGTGGCCTGGTCAATGCCTGCACGATCAGCCAACTGCGCCTGAGTGAGCTGCTGGCTTTTGCGTGCTGCGCGCACGAGCGTCGATGCGACTGCCACCGGAACCTCCTTCTGAATATGACTCGGAAATCATATTGTATCTGGATCAGCGGAGTTGCGCCACAGCTCACGAGCAATTCCCGGGCTTACCTTGGCACGAGCCACACGTTGCCGTTAATGGCGATGTGGGACGTTCAGGACGTCACCGAATCACTCATCCGGTCGTGTGGCAAGTTCACCGGAAATCAAGACATCTACTACTGGCTCGAGGCACTCGATCAGCTGTCTTACGTGGTGCGCGGTTCGGTCAGCGGCGGACAAGATCTCCTCGATTCCGTGTTTGCGAAGTCGACGCCCGCCGACTGAGGTGCATCACGCTCACCTGCAAGTCTGGAGGTTTCAACGAATCTCGACAGCAGCACTGGACCAGAAAGCCCCCCCCCTTCCGGATGGAGAACCCTCGGTAAACGCCAAGTACACAAAACGGAGCGGCACCACTCAATCAGTAGGTCACAGCAAAGCCAATGCTGGTCTAAATCGTACGCTGACCAAGGATTTTCTGGCGGAGTCGGAGGTGTCTGGTTTCAGGACATAGGAAACATCTGTCTCAAGACATAAGAAACAAACACCCACCATGCTGAAGCATGAACAGGGCCCGCCTCATTGTCACCGGCACTCGCACGGACGACACCAGCTCAGGCCCGTAGCCCTGATAGGCGACGCACGAGTGTGTTACGACAAGCTCGACTCAACCAGTGTGATCACATTCCGATACGGAGGGAAACTCCACCACATTGGCATCGGCCGGCCCTACAAAAAACGCCCATCATCATGCCCATCAACGGCCTTCAGATTCGCGTCTTTGACCAGAAAACCGGCGAACTCATCCGGGAATTAACCTTTGATGCCAGCCGCGATTACCAACGGCAAAAATGAAAGAAACCCCCGAACCCGTAGGTTCGGAGGTTTCCGATGTCTTGAGACATCACAATGGCGGAGTCGGAGGGATTTGAACCCTCGGAACCCTTACGAGTTCTCCACCTTAGCAGGGTGGTGCACTAGGCCGAACTATGCGACGACTCCTTGCGCACACGTCAAAACGCACGCACGGGTCCCATCATACCGGTTACTGCTGGTTGAGCGTTCGGCCCTTGGAGCACGTGAAAGACCCGGCCGTCTGTCCCGTAATTGAATCCGGCAAGACAGTGGCCGCCTGTTGAGTCGCGGCCGGAGTTGCTGTGGCCGTGGCCGAATCCGATGGGCTCGCCGTGCCCGCATCCGGCGTTGTTGTCGGTTCCACAGGAACCACCGTCGGGGCATTGGCATCAACGACGGAGCCTACCCCCGTCGTTCCCGAAAGGCTAATGGGTTGATCCGCGGAGATGGCATCGAAAAGTACGGCCGCGGCAGCCACGTTAGGTTGGACCTTACCCGAGTAGACACCTGCGCCCCCAGTGGTGCCCGGGTACTGCACGAAAACGATGCTGTCGAGAGGAATGTCTTTCATGGCCATGGCGATGGAAACCATAGTGTCGACATTGTTTAGGCTGTTCGATAGCGTCATGTTGCTCGCGGCTGCCTTGGCAAGCCCATAGAGCGCGACCGGGTTGGTTAGCGTTTCGGCACTCTTCAACTTGCGTACCAAGGACGAGAGGAAGACTTGTTGATTCGAGATTCGGCCGAGGTCACTCCCGTCGCCCACTCCGTGGCGGGTGCGCAGAAACTGGAGGGCGGCAAGGCCGGACAGTGTGTGCATTCCGGGATCAAGGAAGGTCTGCGTGTACTCATCCTGAATCGGATCGGCGACGCAGACGTCGACTCCCCCGATGGCGTTAGCCATCTCGATGACGCCGTTGAACTGAATTTCGGCAGCAAATGGAATACTCAGGCCCGTCAGCTCCTCGACAGTGAGCACCACACAGGCCAAACCGCCCTCATTGAGCGTGGCGTTGATGGGGCCTGTCCAGCCTCCGCCACCACCGGGGCAGTTAGGGAAGTGAACGACCATGTCACGCGGGATGCTAATAACGGTGGCGCTCTTGTGGTCTTGTGAAATGTGCAAAATCATGTTCACGTCATTGAGGACGCTGCCGGGATCGACATCAAAAACATTCGGGTCCGTGTTGGCGCGACTATCACTGCCCACCAGAAGAAGATTTACGCCTCCCTCGATCGCACCAATTTGGGGAATAGTGGCCTCATTCGCAAGGGCGACCCCGGGCTTAAAAGAACGCGCTACGTCCCACGCAGCGACGGCAGCAACCGAAGCTCCGCTCACGAGAAGGACCACCACAGCAGCCCCAATGAAGCCGAGAACCGTGCGAACGGGGCCGCGGGATTGCTGGCGGCCGTGACGAACAATGCCGGAGTCGCGGCGAACCCGGCGTGCACGAGTACGTGGCTCTTCACTCATGTTGCTCCCCTTGCGCTTCTCTTAGGTCAATCGATTACCGCATTTCTAGCGGAGGGCGTGGGATTCGAACCCACGAAACATTTCTGTTCACTGGTTTTCAAGACCAGCTCCATCGGCCGCTCGGACAGCCCTCCCGTTATCTTTCCGCACCAAAAAGATGCTTCAGACGACCGCTCGATTCTACCCGACGACAGCTCTTAGGATTTCAGAGCATCCTGCATGAAACCTGAAAGGCCCTAAGAGATGAGGGCTAGGGCGTGCGCGAGACCATCTTCAAGCACGGATCCACAGGTTTCCGTTGAGACAGCAACGACCTCTTCGGGAGCCTCTCCCATGGCAATCGCACGCCCTAAGCTGGCCGCCCACTCCAGCATTTCAATGTCATTGCGGCCGTCGCCCGCCGCGACGATGCGTGCTCGCGAAATATTGAGGTGCTCACGAACGCGCTCCAAGGCCGTTGCCTTGTTCACGCCATCGGGCGAAATATCCAACCACGCTGTCCAGCCGATGGAATAGCTCACGCGTTGGAGACCCATGCGCTCGACGACCGCGAGAAAGTCTTCGGTCTCGTGATCGGGCGAAACCACGACGACCCTGGTGGCATTGCGGTGCAGCAGTTCTTCGAAGGCGACCTTGTGGGTCGCATCCGTCATATCGACACCCGGAAAAGGTTCCGTGTAGTAATAGTCACCCTTGTCATCTTCAACGGCGTAACGGCCATCGGGCAGATGGGGCTGGATGGTGCGCAGAACGTTCTCGGGGTTGAACGTCTCCACATACTCAACGCGGTAGCCGCGAGAGGCCATCGCATCTTTGCGCAACGTGACCGCGCCATTGGAGCACACAACCCACTCGGGAGTGAGGCCGAGCTGGTTGAGAACCGGCAAAGTATCGCGCGAGGAACGCCCAGTGGCCAGCATGACCTCGTGGCCAAGATTGGCAACGCGCGTCACCTGAAAGCGCACCTCGTCAGAGATATCGCCCCGCTCGGTGAGCAGCGTGCCGTCAATATCGAGAGCAATGAGAAGACGCTCGTCCTCGGCGATGCGCATTAGGCGGTCACCGGGGTGGTCGGCGTCATGACGTCGAGGCCACCGAGGTAGGGGCGCAAAGCTTCTGGCACGATGACCGAACCGTCGGCCTGCTGGTGTGTTTCCAGGATGGCGACGAGCCAGCGCGTAGTGGCCAGCGTTCCGTTGAGGGTCGCGACCGGCGTGGTCTTGCCGTTCTCGCCGCGATAGCGGGTGTCGAGACGACGAGCCTGATACGTGGTGCAGTTGGAGGTGCTGGTCAGCTCGCGGAAGGCATCCTGCGTGGGAACCCACGCCTCAATGTCAAACTTGCGCGCGGCACTGGAGCCCAGATCGCCGGCGGCTACGTCAATAACGCGGTACGAGAGTCCCAAGCTCTGCAGCATGCCCTCCTGCCAGGCGACGAGGCGATCGTGTTCGGCCTCGGCCTCCTCCGGTGTCGTGTACACAAACATTTCGAGCTTGTTAAATTGATGAACCCGGATGATGCCTCGGGTGTCCTTGCCCCCCGAGCCAGCCTCGCGACGGTAGCAGGTCGACCAGCCGGCGTACCGCAGGGGGCCCTGGCTCATGTCGAGAATCTCGTCGGAGTGATACCCGGCGAGCGCGACCTCACTCGTACCCGTGAGGTACAGGTCGTCGGCGGGCAGGTAGTAGATCTCGTCGGCGTGCTCCCCCAAGAAGCCCGTGCCCTCCATGATTTCGGGGCGCACGAGGGTGGGCGTAATAAGGGGAATGAATCCGACTTCGAGAGCGCGGTCGAGGGCCATGTTCATCAAGGCCAGTTCGAGGCGCGCGCCAATTCCCCGCAAGAAGTAGAATCGTGCACCCGACACCTTGGTGCCGCGCGCGATGTCGATGGCGCCGAGCATTTCGCCCAGCTCGAGGTGATCGCGGGGTTCGAAGTCGAACGTGGGGATGGTTCCGACCTCGCGCAGCGTGACAAACTTCTCTTCGCCACCGGCGGGAACGCCGTCGAGAATGGGGTTGGCAATCTTGCGGATGGCGGTGTCGTACGCGGCTTCGACCTCGACGACCGCGGCGCTGGCCTCTTTCACGCGGGCCGAGAGCTGCTGCACCTCGGCCAACAAAGCCTTCTTCTCATCGCCGACGGCCTGGCCAACCCTCTTGCTAAACACGTTCTGTTCGGCGCGGAGCTCCTCGAACGTGGCGAGGGCAGCGCGGCGTGCAAGGTCGGCGTCGATGGCGTCATCTACCAAGGAGACGGCAGCACCACGGGACTCCTGCGAACGTCGAAGAACATCAGGATTTTCGCGTAAAACAACGGGATCAATCACGATCTCAAGTTTACGGCCCTCACTCGGTGGGTTGGGTCAGGCGGAACACGGAGCTCGCGTTATTGGCCGAGCAGGTTATCTAGCCACGCGCGTGCATCGGTGAAAACCTCGTCGGCATATCGAGAAGGATGCGCAATCAGCGCACGATCGGCCCGAGGGTAGGACCCCAAGAAGATTAAGCCGGGGCTGAAGCGGCGCAGCCCGAGGAGGGCATCCGCCATGCGTTCATCTCTAATGTGACCGTCGGCATCGATCACGAAGCGGTATCGGCCCATGCTGTCGCCGATGGGGCGCGACTGAATCAGGCTGAGGTTCACACCGCGCGTGGCAAACTGTTCCAGCATTTCCAGCAGGGTTCCCGCGCGATCCTCGGGCAACTCGATGATGAGGCTGGTTTTGTCGTACCCGGTGGATTCAGGCAACGCGGTGGTGCGGCTCACCAGCACGAAGCGGGTAACGGCATTGGGGTTGTCGCCGATGTTCGAGGCCAAGACCTCCACGGCGTAGTGCGTTTCGATGCCGGCCGGGGCAATGGCGGCATCGGCCGTTGACGATTCCAGCAGGCTTGCGGCGGCCGCGACATTGGAGGAGGAAGGGATGTGGCCGTGGTGCGGCAGGTTCGTATCAAGCCAGCTGTGGCACTGGCCGTAGGCCACCGGGTGCGCGTTGACAATCGTCACATCTTCCAACTTCGTTCCCGGCGTGGCCACGAGGTCGAAGCGCACGGGCACGAGATATTCGCCGATAATGCGAAGGTTCGGGATGTTGGCCAGGGCATCCTGAGTGGCCGTCACGCCACCCTCGATAGAGTTCTCGATCGCAATCATGGCGGCAACGCTGCGGCCGGAAACCACATCCGCGAAGGCTTCGCCCACGTTATTGACCGAACGCCACACGGCGCCCTCAGCCTCAGGAACCTGCTTGAGGGCAGCCTCAGTGAAGGTGCCGGCGGGGCCCAAATAGCTGTACGTTTCCATTCCACCGATGTTACCGGCAGTGCCAGACTATGACCGTGAACACTCGCGCCGGCACCAAAGCCCTCCCATCCGACCTGATCGATGTGAAGGCGCTGATTCACGCCTATTACGCCCTTGTTCCGGATGTCAGCATTCCCGAACAACGCGTCGTCTTCGGCACCTCCGGTCACCGCGGCTCCTCGCTGAACACCGCGTTCAACGAGCACCACATTCTGGCCACCACGCAGGCCATCGTGGAATACCGTGCGCTGCAGGGCATCACCGGGCCGCTGTTTATTGGCATGGACACGCATGCCCTCAGTCGCCCCGCGCAGACCACGGCCCTTGAGGTTCTCGTTGCCAATGGCGTGCGGGTGATGATGGATAGCCGTGGCGGCTTCACTCCCACGCCTTCTCTTTCGCACGCGATTCTGGCGTACAACCGGGTCGGGCATGATGCTGATGGGCACGCTCTCGGCGGAAACCCTGATCTGGCAGACGGCATCGTCGTCACCCCGAGCCACAACCCGCCCGGCGATGGCGGCTTCAAGTACAACCCGCCGCACGGTGGCCCCGCCGACAGCGACGCCACGAACTGGATCGCTGCTCGCGCCAACGAGATCATCGCCGCCGGCCTGGTTGACGTGCAGCGCACCGACCCCGAGGGGCTCGTCGAAACCTACGACTTCTTGGAGCATTACGTTGCCGACTTGGGCAACATCCTGAACATGGATGCCATTGCGGAATCCGGTGTGCGAATCGGTGCCGACCCCCTGGGTGGGGCATCCGTTGCCTATTGGGCCGAAATCAGCGAGCGCTACGGCCTGAACCTCACGGTCGTGAACCCCGAAATTGACCCCTCGTGGGCGTTCATGACGCTGGACTGGGACGAGAAAATTCGCATGGATCCCTCGAGCCCCAACGCCATGGCTTCCCTCATTACGCGGCGCAACGAGTTCGATGTGCTGACCGGGAATGATGCGGATGCCGACCGCCACGGCATCGTCACGCCCGACGCGGGGCTGATGAATCCGAACCACTTCTTGGCCGTTGCTATTGACTACCTGTTCGCCCATCGCTCCGGATGGCGCCCGGATGCCCGCATCGGCAAGACCCTCGTCTCCTCCTCCATCATCGACTTCGTCGCCGATTCTCATCACCGCGAGCTGTGGGAAGTTCCCGTGGGCTTCAAGTGGTTCGTGCCGGGACTCGTCGATGGCTCAGTGGGTTTCGGCGGCGAAGAAAGCGCCGGCGCCTCCTTCTTACGCCTTGACGGCACCGTCTGGACCACCGACAAAGATGGCATCATCTTGGCCCTGTTGGCCGCGGAGATTATTGCGGTCACGGGCAAGACGCCGTCGGTTTTGTATCGCGAGTTGACCGAGCGTTTTGGCGACCCGGTCTACGAGCGAGTGGATGCTCCGGCCAACCGCGAGCAAAAGGCGCGCCTGGGCAAACTCAGCGGTGCCGACATCGCGGCCACCGAACTCGCCGGTGACCCAATCATCGCCAAGCTCTCGCATGCGCCCGGCAATGGCGCTGCCATCGGCGGCGTGAAGGTCGTCACGGAGTTCGCGTGGTTCGCCGCCCGACCCTCTGGCACCGAAGACGTCTACAAGATCTACGCCGAGTCCTTCAAGGGGCCCGAGCACCTCGCGCTTGTGCAGGCCGAGGCTCGTGCCATCGTGGATCGCGCTCTCGCGAGCTAGGACGTTCGCGGCAAGCGCCTAAAGATACCCGGGGGCCGGATGGAGACCGAAGAACTGCTCGAGGGTGAGGGTGCCTGCGTCGCGCATGGCCTGGGCGGCCCCGACGCCGACGTAGCGAAAGTGCCACGGCTCGTAGGTGAATCCCGTGATGGTGTCTTGGCCATTGGGATAGCGCAGCACGAAACCGTAATTCGCGGCATTCGCCGCCAACCACTGGCCCGCCACCGTGGACTCGAAGCAGGCATTCAAGTAGCAGGCGCCACCATCATCAAAGTCCACAGCCAAACCGGTCTGGTGTTCGGAGTGGCCGGGGCGGGCCGAATACGTGTCGGCGGCCTCTTGGCCATCGCGCGCCACGTACCGGTTGTAAAGCGATACTTGAGTGCCATAGTCGCGGTAGGCGCTGATGATGCCAAAGTTCACACCTTGGGCAACGGCATCCGTGTACATCGCCTCGACAGCGCGGGCGGCGGCCTCGCGCAGCGGCTGCGTGAACTCGTTGGGAACACCAACGGGAATGGACAGGTCACTCGGAGCGAAGTCCACGGGGTTCAGGGGCCGGCGCTTGTTGCTGATAACCCAGAGGGAGTTGGGATCATCCAACGACAGGAGTGTGCGATCAAAAGTGGGAGTGGTTGGGGTCACCGGCGCAGATACCGGAGCGGTGGCGCTCGGAGAAGCACTCTCAGCGACGCTCGAGGTCGAAGCGGGAGTCGTCGGAGTCGCGCACCCCGCAAGGGAAAAAAGGATGGTCCCCACGATCGCCATCATCCGTGTTGTCCCACATGTGTCCACGGCATTCAGGGTAGCGCGGCTAGCATGGGCACATGGCTCAGGGTGGATGGCGCAGTTTTTCGGCAGCACGAAAGCGTCGCATCGTGATCGCCATTGTGGCTGTGTGCGTCATGGCATTCGGTGGCTGGGGCGTGTTGTTGTTTGCCGTGCAAGAAGCCAGCGGCGGTCCGAATTCGCCGAGTTCGGCATCCGGAACGCCTGTTATCACCACCCCCTCGGCAACCCCGACTCCAACCCCAACAGACACACGAGTGACGGTGTCGGCCATGGGCGACATGCTTCCGCACGACACGGTCAACGCGGCGGCACTTCAGCCCGACGGCACCTATGACTACGCGCAGTTTCTCACCGACGTGAAACCGCTCACCGCCAGTTCGGGTATCGTGTTCTGCAACCAGGAGGTCTCCTCTTCGGGGGCAGCCTTTGGCATCAGTGGGTATCCGGTCTTCAACGCCCCGGAGAAGTTCTCGGCCGACATCGCCAGCGGGGCTGGCTGTAACGCGATCAACATTGCGAATAACCACATGGCCGACAAGGGCCAGGACTCCATCAATGCCACGCGCGCCGTGTGGGATGCCCTGAATCCCCTCCTGATTAGCGGTGCCAACCGCTCCCCCGAGGAGCAGCAGACCGTGACGGTCACCACGGTGCAGGGCATCAAGTTTGCCCTTGTCTCGTTTGCCGAATACAGCAACGTTCCCGCCACGGATTACGGTCTCAATGTCTTTGGTAACGATGCCGCCCTCACCTCGGTGATGGCCACGGCCCGTGCCAACGCGGATGTCGTGCTGGTCTCCCTGCACTGGGGAACCGAATATTCCAACGGGGTCAACGACGCCCAGCGCACCGAGGCGGCCCGCATGGTCGAGCTCGGCGCCGACGTCATCATCGGCACGGGCCCGCACGTGCTCGAGCCCGTGGAGTGGATCCCCGGCCCCGACGGCAAGCAGGTGCTGGTCTGGTTCTCAATCGGCAACCTGCTTTCCACACAACTCGAGATTGCGCAGCTCATCGGCGGCATCGCCCAGTTCGACGTCGTCAAGACGCCCGCGGGAGTCATCTCGATTCAGGCGCCCTCCTTCATTCCCACCTTCATGAGCTATGAGTGGACCGCCGAACAGGCCGCTGCCGGTGACTTGCTCGCGCGGCATAACCTGCACGTGTATCCGTTGGCGAATGCTGCGGATGCCCTTTCCCGCTCTCTGTTTAACACCACGGTCGCCGACCAGCAGGCGTACGTCGCAGGCGTTCTCGGACCCCTCGTCACCATCAAGTAAAACTCAACTTGCTAGACTCCCAAGTCTCGTATATCGTGAACTCTGCCTCCTCCTCGGTTTAGGGTCTTTACCCTCCTGAGTTCCCGTGATTTTTCCTTTGCTCTCTCGCTTCGAAACAGACAAGAAGACGCATGTCAACCACGAATAAAGCTCCCGCCGCCACCTCGCCCATCATGAGCAAGCGTCAAATTCTGCTGGTCATGATCGGCCTCATGGCGGGCATGTTCCTCTCTGCTCTCGATCAGACCGTGGTCTCTACGTCGATGCGCACCATTTCCGACGACCTGCACGGAATGTCCCTGCAGGCCTGGGTCACCACCGCGTACCTGATCATGTCGACCATTTCGACTCCGCTCTACGGCAAGCTCAGCGATATCTTTGGCCGCCGCATTCTGTTCATCATTGCCATCTCGATCTTCTTGCTCGGCTCGCTGCTCGCCGGGACCGCCGGCAACATGTACGAGCTCGCGTCGTTCCGCGCCATTCAAGGCCTCGGTGCAGGTGGTCTGATGGCCCTGCCGCTCGCCATCATGGGGGACATGCTTGCTCCCCGGGAGCGTGCCAAATATCAGGGTTTCTTCCTGGCCGTCTTCGGTGTCTCGAGCGTCATTGGCCCCCTGATTGGCGGCGTCCTTTCGGGCACCCACGAGATTTTGTTTCTCTCCGGTTGGCGCTGGGTATTCCTCATTAACCTGCCGATCGGTCTCATCGCCCTCGCCATCGTGTTGCGCTTCCTGCACCTTCCCTCCACGCACCGTCGAGTGCGCATCGACTGGTGGGGCGCGACCACCGTTATCACGGCAACCGTTCCCCTCTTGATCGTTGCCGAACAGGGTCGCGAGTGGGGCTGGGATTCTCCCGCAGCCTTCTTCTGCTACGGCCTGGGGATTTTGAGTACTGTTGCCTTCATCCTGATTCAACGTGCCATGGGTGACGACGCCCTGATCCCGTTGAAGATGTTCAAATCGCAAACCTTCTCCGTGTCCACCATCCTGGGTGTCTTCGTCGGTTTTGGCATGTTCGGGGCAATGATGACAATTCCCCTGTACCTCCAACTCGTCAAGGGATCCACCCCCACCGAGAGCGGTTTCCAAATGCTCCCGATGATTCTGGGGCTCATGATTGCCTCCATTGCCAGCGGTCAGCTCATGGCCCGCACCGGAAGCTACAAATGGTTCCCGCGCGTGGGAACGGCGTTCATGGTCTTGGGGTTTTACGTTCTCACCTTCCTCACTTCCAAAAGTGACATCACGCTTGCCATGCTCGGCATGTTCCTGATGGGCCTTGGCCTCGGTCAGCTCATGCAAACCCTCACCGTCGCCAGCCAGAACTCGGTGGGCCCACGTGACATCGGGGTCGCCACAAGCTCCTCCACCTTCTTTAGGTCGATGGGTGGAACGGCCGGAACCGCGATCCTGTTCTCGGCACTGTTTGCGCGCATCCCCGAAACGTTGGCAGCAGCATTCGGAACCCCCGCCATTACCAGCGGAATTACCGCCGCCATGCAAGATCCCGCGGTCGCCGCCGACCCCAAGAACGCCCAAATTCTGGCGCTCTACGCAGACCCCACCACGATTGGAACGGCCCTGAACGGTGACACCTCGTTCCTGAATAACGCGGATCCCCGCCTTGCCGAACCTTTCTTGGTCGGCTTCGCCCAAGCCACGGTGTCGATTTACTGGATCGGGTTCTTCGTTCTCGCTGTCGCCTTCGTTCTCAGCTGCTTCTTGAAAGCCCAGCCCCTGCGCCAGAAATCAGCGATGGAAGAAGCCGCTGATGAGGATGCCGTTCTGCTCGCCGAGCGCGCCGCCGAGATGATGGGTTCCATGATCGAGCCCGGTACAGCTACCGGTCAGATTGCCTTGGCCCAAGCAGAAGAACGAGAAGCTGCGCGTAAGGATCACCGCGACAAGGCGGAAGCCAAAGCTGCGGCAAAGTTGGCCAAGGGCTCAAAACCTCAGAAGTAAAGGCTCTATCCGCGCTCGAAGATCACATCGCCCGTCGCAACAACGGCAGCAAAGCGCTTCTGCATGACGACAATGGCCTCGGGGTTTTGATCGACCAGTACGAAGCGGCGACCGAGAGCGGCGGCGACTGCTCCCGTGGTTCCGCTGCCGGCAAAAAAGTCAAGCACGGCGTCTCCCTGACGTGACGAAGCGTGCACGATTCGGCGCAAAATACCCTCGGGCTTCTGCGTCGGATACCCCGTTTTTTCACGACCAGTGGGAGAGACGATGGTGTGCCACCACACATCGGTGGGGAGCTTTCCGCGCTCGGCTTTCTCGGCCGTCACCAAGCCGGGGGCCATGTACGGTTCGCGATCCACTTCATCCGAGTTAAAGAAATATGTCACAGGATTCTTGACGTACACCAGAATCGTGTCATGCTTGGCGGGCCAACGCTTCTTTGACTTGGCGCCATAGTCATAGGCCCAAATAATCTCGTTGAGAAAACTTTCGCGGCCGAAGAGGGCATCCAACATGACCTTCGCGTAGTGTGCCTCACGATAATCCAGGTGCAGATAGAGAGTGCCGTCGTCGGTCAGCAAGCGCCAGGCCTCCCGCAGTCTGGGTTCGAGAAAACCCCAGTAGTCATCGAAACGATCGTCGTACCGCATGAGATCACTGCGGGTGCGCTCATAGGACTTGCCCTTGAAACCAGTGAGGGCTGTTGTGGAATCCGCGGCGGCCAGCACGCTCGTTGTCTTGGTGCGCGTTTGTTCTCGCCCCGTATTGAACGGCGGATCAATGTAGATGAGGGTGAACGTGGCATCCGGAAGCGTCGCCAACACAGCGAGGTTATCTCCATGGATGATGCGGCCAATAGTCACGTGCCTAGTCTGGCAGGTGCTCGGGTGCCGGGCGTAGGCTGAGGCCATGGCTATTGAGGTGATTCACGAACCCGCCGCCCACCGCTATGTCGTCCTCGTTGACGGCGCCGAGGCCGGCGAAGCGAGTTACGTCATGCGCGCGGATGAACTGATGATCACGCACACGTTTATCGACCCGAACCACCGCAACGAGGGGCTTGGTGCCGTTCTAGTGCACCGCGCCATCGATGACATCATCGCCACGAGTACGCAACGCATAACATCCGGATGCTGGTTTGTCACCGCCTGGCTGGGCGCCCACCCGGGCTACGTTGATGCAGCGCGCTCCGGCGGTATCGATGCCGAGCTCGGCAATACCTGCCGGATTGTTACCCCTGACCGTTAGGCCAAAGCGTTAGGCCAAACGCGACTTGATCCACTTCACCATGTCTGCGATGACTTCCCGGCGGTTGGTTTCGTTGAAGAGCTCGTGACGGGCATCCGGATACACGGTTACCGTGACGTCATTCTGGGCCGCCGTTTTGGTATACGCCTTGGCCAGTTTCAGCGCGCTCTTCTCACCCCCCAAGGGATCACGGCTACCCAAAATGATGAGGATGGGCACCTGATCCATGTCGTAGGCGGGCACGCCATATAGGCGCAAACCGTCAAGGAGGCCGAACAATTTGAGAACCTCGGCGTCAAACGTGAGAGGGTCGGCCTCGAACGCGGCCACAACTTTGGGGTCGCGGCTGAGCCACTCGTGGGTTGTGCCGCCTTCGAAAGCGAACTTCTTGTTCAGATCCCCCGATTCCATGGAGCCGGGCATGCGATACGCGGTGGCCGACAGAATGACTTCCGCGTAGTCACTAGCGTGCGTGTTAATGAGTTTTTGGGCAAGGAGCGAGCCCATACTGTGGCCCAGCAAGACGATTGGTACGCCAGGGTTTTCCTCACGAATGATGGTGGTCAGCTGGCTGATGTTTCCGATTGCAGCCCGAAGCCCTCCGGCACCGAGGTGACCCAGCTGGGTCGTGTCGTCGTTAAACTGCTGCATGCCTGTGCGTCCGTGCCCCCGCATGTCCGCAACGTAGACGCCGAATCCCGCGGTGTTGAGGGCCTTGGCCAGAGCCGTGTACCGGCCGGCGTGCTCACCAATGCCGTGCGCAATTTGGATGATGGCCTTGGCCGCAGCTTTCGGATAGACGTCATAAGTAATGACGACCCCGAACGGATCAGTGAATGTTGGCACGAAATGTTCCCCCTCGAGCGGTGGCTCAATAACTAGCTGGCCCGGACGCGCGTTACCGCACGCCCCCCATCAACTTAAGCACCCATCGACTGATCAGTAGCAGTGCACTACCGATAGCGATCGAAATGATTCCCAGAATAAAGAAGTAACCGATGTTTTCCACCGGATTTGTGGAGCTGTAGAACGTTGCCAACTGGCCCGACATGGCAGTTCCCAGCGAGGAGGCCAAGAACAACAGCGCCACCATTTGGGTGCGATAGACCTTGGGGGCCAACTTGGTGGAGACCGACAGCCCCACGGGGGACAGGAGAAGTTCGGCGATGGTGAAGACGAACAAAATTCCCACCAAAGCCAGCAGGGGAGCCGAGTGCGGTGCCGCCGTAGCGATCGGGAGAAAGAGCAGGAAGCCAAGTCCCACAACGATGGTCCCCAGGGAAAACTTCACGGGCGTGCTCGGCTGACGCGTTCCCCACTTGGTCCAGAGTGCAGCAAACACCCCCGACAACGCGATGATGAAAACGGGATTAATTGACTGCACCCACGAGACGGGCATCTGCCAGCCGAAAAGATTCAGATCCAACTGTTGACTGGCAAAGATTGTGACCACGGTGAACTGCTGCTGGTACAACGACCAGAACGCGGCACTGGCAATGAACAGTGGAATGAAGGCGACGACCCGCAAACGCTCGACACTCGTGATGCGTTTGCTGGCGATCATGGTGCTGAAGTACGCGATGGCTGCTCCGAGCACGACCACAATGATCACGAGGGCGAGGTTGTCGCTCGTGATGAGGCCGATACCCACGAGGGCCACAATGAGGCCAATGCCCGCGAGCGCCATGACAATAACGATCCACCGCTTGGAAGATGGCAACGGATTCGGAACCTGACTTGCCGAAGCGGGCAACCGCTTACGCCCAAACGAGTACTGAATCAGTCCGGCCGCCATACCGAATGCTGCCAAGCCAAAGCCCCAGTGGAATCCCTGCGTGGTTTGCAAGAAACCGGTGGCCAAGGGGCCCACAAAAGCGCCGAGGTTAATGCCGAGGTAGTAGAGCGAGAACCCCGCGTCGCGGCGAATATCTTCGGGGGTATAGAGCTGTCCCACGATACTGGTGGCGTTAGCTTTGACGCCGCCGGCCCCCAACGCGATCGCGATCAGACCAACGGTCAGCCCAATGTAGTCCGGCAGGATCGCCAAGGCGAGGTGGCCAAACATGACCAAAACGGCGCTGAAAAACAGCACCCGTTCGCTGCCAAAAAGGCGGTCCGCAAGCCAGGCACCGAGAATCGTGGCGAGGTAAACACCGCCGCCATAGGCGCCAACAATTCCCGCCGCGACGGCCGGCGCGATACCGAGGCCGCCCTTCGCCAGTGGGTAGAACATGTACAGCAGCAGAATTCCCTGCATGCCGTAGAAGGAGAACCGCTCCCACATTTCGACACCAAAAATGGTGACCAGAGGGCGCGGTTGTCCGAAGAACGTTTTCTCGCCCGGGCCCGGCGCTGGGGAGGCGGTGCGTGTACTCATTTGCTCATAGTGGCAGAACCGAGGCGTTCCCGGCGCAGTTCTTCGACCGCGTCCTCCACAATCGGATCGAGATGCTGGCCAATAGCCCAACCGAGCAGGGTCTCTGCCAGCAACGGATTGCGCACCAGGCACGGTCCGTGCAGGTACGTTCCAATGACCCGACCGGTAATTGCGCCCTCCGTGCCGTCGCCGTTTCCCACACCGGAAGTGACCAGGGCAAGCGGGGTAACTCCCGCACCCAAGTGGGTCGCACCCCCGTGGTTTTCATACCCCGTCAACATCTGGGTCACACTCGTCAGCCCTGCCCGAATCGGCTCCGCCGCGAGTTCTCCGACGGCGCGTTTGGGCAGCCGGTCCGTGAAAACATCCAGCAGGCCGAGGCCTGGCGCTGCGTTGCCGTCGGCATCCGGAAATTCATGGCCCAGCAGTTGATACCCGGCACAAATAGCGAGCACAGATGCCCCCTTATCAACAGCCCGCGTCAGCGCACCGCTCGCACGCAGAGCATTGGCGGCCGCCACCTGAGCAGTATCTTCGCCGCCGCCCATCACATAAATATCCGCGTCATCAGGAATCACCATGCCGGGGGATATGGTGAGGATATCGGCGGCCAGGCCATGCAGAGACGCAATGTGTGACAGGGCGGCAACGTTTCCACCGTCGCCGTAGGTCCCCAGCAAAGTCGGGTAAATCGAAACAATGCGAATGGGGCGCTCTTTCATAGGGCCAGCTCCTCGTTGCTCGGATCGCGCAGCTTTTGAAAGGCCGTATAGGTGGCGGCGCAGTCGATGACGGCCAGTTCGCGGGTGCCGGCTGGCAGAACAGCGTCGGCAGCAAAGGGATCCTCAATAACGACCGCGTCGACACCAGCATGTAAGAGTCGAACGGCAAGATCACGACGACGGTTACCCGAGGCGATGACGGTGCGCCCTTTCAGCCGCTCAAAGGGCACATCCCACAGCCAAGACGGGTCTCGTCCGTCGGCGTCATTGGAGTTGATGATGATGATCACGGGGGTCGGTGCTGGGGGCATGATGTCGAGGAGCTCGCTCCAACCGGCGGGGTTTTTTGCCAGTAATAATCTAATGCGCAGCGAACCAGCAACGACCGTGGCGAACCTCCCCGAGACCGAGGTAACGGTACTCATCAGGGTGACGGCTTTGGCGAGGTCCAGCCCCAGCTCGGCACACACGGCGAGCGCCATTGTCGCGTTCGAGGCGTTGAAGCGGCCCGGAAGTTGCAGGGATGCCAGATCGTAGCGTTGACCGTCGGGGCCCACCGCCGTTCCGGTCTTTTCCCACTCAAACTGCCAACTCGTTTTCGGGCGAGCCCGCCCACAGCCAGAGCAACTCCAGTCGGTGCCATCCCGGCTCAGCAACGTTCCACATTCGGGGCATACCGAAGAGTCGGCGGTCCATTCTTGACCAGCCGCAACCCAGATAATCTGCTGCGCTTTTTCGGCTGCGAACGCGACGATGGGGTCGTCGGCATTGGCGACGACAACCACGTCGGGGTTCTCTGCCAGCATCCGGCGCCATTTTCGGGCCAACATGGCAACCTCGCTCATTCGATCCAGCTGGTCACGGCTGAGGTTGGCCAAAAGAACGACTTTGGGGCGAGTGGCGGCAAGAACTCGGGGCAAATATGCCTCGTCCACCTCAAGAATTGCGGGAGCATCGGCTGGGCCGTTTGCTAAGGCCCAGAGAACGCCCTCCGTCATGTTGGCGCCGGTGGACTGGGTCGCCACCGGCCCGGCTTGGGATGCGGCGGTTGCCAAAAGTCGCGTGGTGGAGGTCTTTCCATTCGTTGCCGAAACTAAGGCGGCTACGCGGCCTCCCGCGAGATCGGCCAGTGCGTGGGGGGACAGGCCTAGGGTTACTTTCCCACCGACGACCATGCCCTCGCCGCGGCCCAACGTGCGTGAAGTCGCCGCCGCCAGTCGTCCGGCTGTGACCGCTAATTTAGTGCGAAGAGAGGTGTTCACGCGTTCCACTTTATAAGCTGGGGGTATGGACATCCTCGACCGACGCATAATCGATCAGCTGCGGCACAACGCTCGAGCCGCTTACGGCGACATTGGGTCTGTGGTGGGACTCTCCGCTTCCGCCGTCAAGAGACGCGTTGACCGGCTCGTCGCCTCCGGTGTCATCCGTGGTTTCACCGTCACGGTCGACCCCTCCGTCGAGGGGTTATTGACCGAGGCTTATGTCGAGATCTTCTGTCGGGGCACTGTTGCCCCCGAAGAATTGCGTCGCCTTCTGGAGTCAGTGGCCGACGTTGTGGATGCCGGAACCGTGTCGGGCAGCGCCGATGCCGTGGTTCATATGCGCAGCAGCAACATCGGGGCACTGGAGGACTCCCTCGAGGAAATTCGCAAGGCCACAAACGTTGATCACACTCGCACCTCGATCGTGATGTCACGCTTGATTTATCGCGAGTAGGCTCGCATCATGACGGATATTTACGATGTTGTCATCGTGGGCGGTGGCCATAACGGCCTAACGGCAGCAGCGTATTTGGCGAAGTCCGGACGCCGTGTTTTGCTGCTGGAGCAAAATGATCACCTCGGTGGTGCTGCCGTCTCTGCTGAGACCTTCACGGGCGTGGATGCCCGACTCTCGCGCTACTCGTACCTCGTGAGTTTGCTTCCACAGCGCATCATCGACGACCTTGGCCTCTCGATTCGGCTGGTTCGCCGACGTTACTCCTCGTACACCCCCGTTCCTGGTGCCCCCGAGAAGGGCCTACTCGTGGACAATCTTGACGCGCAAGCCACGGCTGCTTCTTTCGCCCGAGTTGGCGAAGGAGCCGATGCCGCAGCTTTCGAGGCGTTCTATGCCAAGACGACCAACCTTGCCGCCAAGTTGTGGCCCACCGTCACAGAGCCCCTCCTCACGCGCTCCGAAGCTCAGGCTTTGGTCAACGATTTTCGACTGTGGCACGAGTTCATTGAACGGCCCCTCGATGAAGTGATCGAGCGCGACTTTGCGGGTGATATCTCCCGCGGCGTTGTCCTCACGGACGGCCTCATCGGCACATTCTCTCGGGCCGCCGATGAGTCCTTGGACCAGAATCGGTGCTTTTTGTACCACGTCATCGGCGGCGGAACCGGCGACTGGGATGTCCCCGTTGGGGGAATGGGAGCCATCACAAGCGAACTCGCTCATGCTGCCCGCAGCGCCGGCGCCGAAATGCTGACGGACGCCCGCGTCACGCACGTCACTCCCGGCAGCCCCGAATCGGAGGCCGTTCTCGCCGCCCTCTCAGAAGTCACCTATACCTCCGAAGGTACCGAGCATGTCGTTCGAACGCCCTGGGTCCTGGCTAACGTGACGCCCTGGGTTCTAGCAGAACTCCTCGGTGAGACCCCTGAGCCCGCGGTTCGACCCCAAGGAGCCCAGGTGAAGGTCAATTTGCTGTTGTCTCGTCTCCCCCGACTGGCCGATTCAAGCGTCACGGCCGAACAGGCTTTCGGGGGAACTTTTCACATTAACGAGCTCTACAGCCAGCTCGATTCTGGTTACCTTCAGGCGGCCGCAGGCAGGATCCCGTCACCGTTACCGTGCGAAATCTATTGCCACTCCCTCTCGGACCCCAGTATTTTGAGCCCCGAGCTACACGCTGCCGGCGCCCAGACCCTCACGGTATTTGGCCTGCACGTTCCGCATAACCTCCTCACGCGCTCGAATAACGACGACATGCGCGCGCAGCTTCAGGCGGCGGTCCTTGCGTCCCTCAACTCTGTTCTCGCCGAACCCATCGAGGGCATCATCATGACGGATGCCAACGGTCAACCCTGCATTGAGACCAAGACCACCCTCGACCTAGAGGATGCCCTCGGCATGACCGGAGGCAACATTTTTCACGGCCTCCTTTCCTGGCCGTTCGTGGAGGATGACGCCGACTTGTCAACCGCTGCCGCTCGCTGGGGTGTGGCGACTTCCCATCCCGGCATCCTGATCTGCGGCGCCGGGGCTCAACGCGGCGGTGCTGTCAGTGGCCTCGGTGGCCACAACGCGGCCATGGCCGTCCTGGAGGGCTAAAGCACCCCCGTGCCCACCCCTCAGTCCCTCATTGCGTTCTCCATCGCCTCACTCGTCATCATTTTGATCCCTGGTCCGTCGGTACTTTTCGCTGTGGGGCGTTCTCTCGCCCTGGGGAAGATTGCCGGGGTCATCACGGTGGTGGGCAACGGTCTCGGAACATCCGTCTGGCTGATCGCCACGGTATTGGGGCTCGGCGCGCTCATCGCCCAGTCGGAGATTGCCTTCAATATCATTCGCTACGGAGGCGCCGCCTACCTGGTGTACCTCGGCATTCAAGCCTTTCGTCATCGCAACGACCACAAACTGTTCCTCGACACGGCGGCCCCGACACAATCCAAGTGGCGCACCCTGCGCGAAGGCTTCTTCGTCGGGGTCAGCAATCCCAAGACGATGGTGTTCTTCGTCGCGGTGCTGCCTGGCTTCGTCAACTACCCGGCTGGCAACATCATGTTCCAGTTGCTGATCTTGGGGCTCATCTTCGAAGTCATGGGCGTCGTCAGCGACTCCTTGTACGCCATCGGTGCCGGACTCGCCCGCGACTGGTTCGCCTCCAACCCGAGACGCCTCGGCGTCGTCAGTGGGACCGGGGGAATCCTCATCGTGGGTCTCGGTCTTTTCGTCGCAATCTTCTAGTCCAGCAGCAGCGCGGGCTCTTCCACGATGGCGGCAACATCGGCCAAGAAGCGGCTAGCCACATCGCCGTCGACAACCCGGTGGTCGAAGCTCGCGCCCAACGTCGTGACGTAGCGAACACGAACTTCGCCGTCCACGACCCACGGCCGCTGCTTGATCGTACCGAGGGCCAAAATGCCGACCTCGCCCGGGTTCAAGATGGGCGTGCCGGTATCCATGCCGAAGACACCGATGTTGGTAATCGTGATGGTGCCGTTCAGCATGTCGGCCTGCGATGTTTTGCCGTCTCGGGCATTCAGCGTGAGCTGCTCGAGGGCCTGCGCCAACTCGATCAAGCTCATCTCCTGCGATTCTTTCACGTTGGGCACAATCAACCCACGCGGGGTGGCCGCGGCTACGCCGAGGTTGACGTAGTGGTGAATGATGATCTCTTTGTCGGTCCACGTGGAGTTGACCGACGGGTTACGGCGCACCGCCCAGATGATGGCCTTGGCCAAAATCAGCAGTGGTGAGACCTTGATGCCCGCGAAATCGGGGGAGGCTTTGAGGCGTTTGACGAACTCCATCGTGCGCGTGGCATCCACATCGACAAACACGCTCACATGCGGAGCCGAGAACGCGCTGTGCACCATCGCCTTGGCAATGGCCTTACGCACTCCCTTGACCGGGATGCGCTCCTCGCGCTCCTGGGACCAAGCGGGAGTCTGAATGTTGCGGAACACGCTGGCCTGTGAGGCCTGACGAATCACGTCGTCTCGGGTTACCTCGCCTGAGGCTCCCGTGGCCTGAACCTGGCTGAGGTCGACATCGAGATCCTTTGCCAGCTTGCGGATGGGAGGTTTGGCAAAAACGGGACCGCCGACAGCACTGGCGGACTGAGGGCGTCTCGCCGGCTGAGCCTTTGGGCTAGCAGGGGCTGCGACGGCCGTAGCCATCGACTCATCGGATCCGTGGGTCCCCTCGGACTCCTCGAAGCTCGGACCCTCGTCGGCCGTTGGGGCAGCGGGAGCA
The DNA here is from genome assembly GCF_014137865.1 of Alpinimonas psychrophila. Classification (GTDB taxonomy): domain Bacteria; phylum Actinomycetota; class Actinomycetes; order Actinomycetales; family Microbacteriaceae; genus Alpinimonas; species Alpinimonas psychrophila. The sequence goes on from NZ_JACGWU010000005.1 coordinate 132,737, forward strand.
GCAGCAGCCGAAGGCGCCCCGCCCCGACGACGACGCGTGGGGGCATGGCCGCCGACGCCGTAACCGACCAGAACACTTCCCGAACCCTCGTCGGCACCGGCATCCTGAGATCCATCGACATCACTGTCACTAGTGAAATAAACCTCGTTCGCCATGGCTGCCTGCGCCATCGTGGCGGTGGGTGAACTCAACTGGGCGTGGCCAACCGTGGAAATAATGATGATCGGCATTCCGACCTCAGCAGTGACACCCTCCTCAACGAGGAGTTCGGTCACCTGACCCGCAAAGGGGCTCGGCAGTTCCACCAGCGACTTTGCCGTCTCAATCTCGACCAGAATCTGGTTGATCTCAACGGTGTCACCGACTTTGACTTTCCATGCGACGATTTCCGCCTCGGTCAAGCCTTCGCCCACATCGGGCAAATAGAACTTCGATGTCGTCATGGCCGGCTCTCCTAGTAACTCAGTACGCGGTCGACGGCGTCCAGAACGCGGTCGGCATCGGGCAGGTAGATGGCTTCAAGTTTTGCGGGGGGGAACGGTGTATCAAATCCTGTCACGCGAAGCACGGGGGCTTCAAGCGAATAGAACATCTTCTCCGTAATTGTTGCAGCCAGCTCGGAGGCGAGACTGACGTTACCCGGAGCTTCCTGCGCAATGACAACGCGGCCCGTCTTGGCGGCGGACTCGAGAATCGGTCCGTAGTCGATGGGCGAAAGCGTGCGGAGGTCGATGACCTCGAGGCTCGTTCCTTCGGCGGCCGCGGCATCCGCTGCCTGCAGCAAGACGCTCACCATGGCACCGTGACCGATGACGGTCACATCCGTTCCGGCGCGCACCACGCGGCTGGCGTGCAACGGGATGTTGGCGGCCGAGGTGTCCACGTCACCCTTGGGCCAGTACCGGCTCATGGGTTCGAAGAAGATCACGGGGTCGTTCGACGCGATCGCTTCCTGCATCATCCAGTACGCATCATGCGGATTGCTGGGGCTGACAACGCGCAAACCAGCGGTGTGCAAGAAGTACGCCTCATTGCTCTCCTGGTGGTGCTCGACGGCTCCGATGTGGCCACCGTAAGGAATGCGGATAACGACGGGGAACTGCATGTCCCCTTCGTGGCGATTCGTCAGTTTCGCCAGCTGGCTGGTGATCTGGTTGAAGGCCGGGTACACGAATCCGTTGAATTGAATCTCGCACACGGGGCGATACCCGCGCATGGCCAGACCAATGGCGGTTCCCACGATGCCCGACTCGGCCAGCGGCGTGTCAAACACGCGCTTCTTGCCGAACTCGGCCTGCAGTCCTTCGGTCACCCGAAAGACGCCACCGAGGGTTCCAATGTCTTCTCCCATGAGAAGCACCTTGGGGTCTTCGGCGAGCGCGCGGCGCATACCGGCGTTCAGGGCCTTGCCGAGGGGCATGTTTTCGATGCTCACGCGTGGCCTCCCTGCTCGTCAAACGAGGCTTCGTAGTTGGCGAGCCAGGCGCTCTGCTCACTCATGAGCGGATGCGGCTCGGAATACACATTGTCAAACATGGACGCGGGCTCGGGGTTTTCTAGGGCGATGGTGCGCTTACGGATGTCGGCGGCAAAGTCGGCCGCCTCTTCATGCACTCCCGTGAAGAACGCTTCCTCGGTGCCCTTGCCCCGCAAGAACGCCTCAAGGCGCGTGATGGGGTCGCGCGCAATCCAGGACTCGAGTTCGGCATCCGTTCGATATTTTGTGGGGTCATCACTGGAGGTGTGAGCCCCCACTCGGTACGTGTGCGCCTCGATCAGGCTGGGGCCCTTGCCGTTGCGGGCGTCATCCAGCTGCTTGGCGGTGACCGCGTAACTGGCGAAAACGTCGTTTCCGTCGACCTGCACTCCGGGAACGCCGAAGCCGAGGCCGCGCTGATAGAGCGGAACGCGCGACTGAACACTCACGGGAACCGAAATGGCCCAGTGGTTGTTTTGCACGAAGAAGACCTGTGGGGTCTGAAAGCTTGCGGAGAAGACCAGTGCCTCACTGACGTCGCCCTGGCTAGTTGCGCCGTCGCCAAAGTAGACCATGACTGCCTGATCGGTATCGGGGTTTCCGGTGTCGGTCAGACCATCGAAGTTGATGCCCATGGCGTAGCCCGTGGCATGCAAAGCCTGCGCCCCAATGACGAGCGTGTAGAGATGAAAGTTGCCGAAAGCGGGATCTTTAGGGTTCCAGCCACCGTGCGTGAGACCGCGCAATACCCGGATGATGTTGATGACGTCGATTCCGCGCACCATGCCCACGGCGTGCTCGCGATACGCCGGAAAAATGTGGTCTTGAGGTTTTGCCGCGTGAGCGGAACCAATCTGGGCACCCTCTTGCCCGTGGCTCGGAACCCACAGGCCCAACTGACCCTGACGCTGCAGGTTGGTGGCCTCGGTATCGAAGCGGCGCACGACCGACATGTCGCGGTAAAACTTGCGGTAGTCAGCGTCGGTCAGGCGCTCGAAATAAGGAAGAAACTCTTCCGCTGCGGCGCTGGGCACGAAGGTGCCGTCGGGCGCAAGCAGCTGGACCATTGGGTCTACGGTGTCGTCTAGCATCGTCTAAACCTATCCGGTAGAGAGGCCCTGGCGCTGGTAGGTGTTCTACAATCTCCGGAAAAAACCGTAGGAGTATCTCGACTAGTGATTTTTGCCCCACAACGAGTGCTTAGATAGGCATGTGAAATCACTTCTTTTGTCTACGGTCATTAACGCCATTGCCCTCTGGCTCACGACGGTCATGGTCACCGGCGTGCACATCATTCCCGCAAACCAACAGAGCCTGGGCTACGTTTTCACGCTGGCGTTCGTCGCGCTGGTTTTTGGCCTCGTCAATGGCACCATCGGTCGCGTTCTGCGATTTCTCGCGTTCCCTATTTATGTGTTGACGCTGGGCTTGATGGCTCTCGTGGTGAATGCGCTTCTCCTCATGTTCGTGGGCTGGCTGACCCAAGTTCTCGGTTTCGGATACGGTCTCCAGGTTGATACCTTCGGCGCCGGGTTCTGGGGTGCCATCGTGCTCTCCATCGTGAGCTGGTTGCTCGGTCTGCTACTGCGTCCGGCTCGGGGACTATAACTCCGACCAAGGGGCTTTACCTCCGGTCAAGGATCTCTCTCCCTAACGCGCCTGGCGCTCCGCTCGCCAGAGGCTGACCTCGGCCGCCCCTTGCGCGTGAGCTGCGAGGCGGGCCCGCAGTGAGATCAGTTGTGGATCTGGGCTGTCATCCATAACTCTTCCGGTTTCGACATAACGCGAGAGGTTGTGCCCCGGCAGAGCGTCGCTCGCACTCGGCGTCATTCCTGTGAGCGCGCTCCGCCTAACTGTTATTGTCGTTCCGGATGCTGTTGCCCCCGATATCGCGGATCCCTTCCCCAGACGAGCCGCTCCTCCCAGAAGACCGCCAGCGAGGGGAAGGCCGCCGAGCGTGGGCACGAGATCTTCATTGTGCTCGATCGCCGTCACGGTGACGCCTGCGGGAATTTCTATCTGGTGGATTGGTGCCCCCACCGTCACAACATCACCCACGCGAAATTCCTCTGACTGTGCAATTCGCGCGGCGAGGAGACCGCCTTGGGAGTGGCCGACCAACGTGACAAGGTCATCACTGGCAATTCCCGCTTCCCGCATCGCGAGCACTGCGGCACGGTAGCTCCCGGCATCCAGGGCGGCGAGCGCTGCGAGATTGCTCGTCATGTCCCAGGGCTCATCGGTGGCCCTCAGCGCCGTATCGATCGTTCCTCCCACGTAAACGATGAAGGTCGCATTCTCGCCCGGCGCCCCGTCATACCGCTCAATCCGCACCTGGGCCATCTCGGGGGATGCGCGGGGGATGCGGCCCACCAGATCTTCGATCCCGTGCGGGGCCTCGGCCGCTGCCGTACTCACCCGGGACACGGTCACGGGCGTCTCGGCTCGGACCCAAGGCCCGGCACCGACGTCACTACCGGCAGCGGCACCCGCACCGAAGCCGGCACCTGCCAGCAGCAAAATGCCCGCCGCTAGGGTGGAGGGTCCGGATAGCCCGAGGCCCTGCTCACCAATTGCCGCCATGACGGGCCTCGGGATCCCCAGAATACCCGCGCCGAAATCGTCGATTCCCGACACGACGTAGCCTGCGCCGGTCACAAAAACGGGTGACGACAGCAACTCCCCTGGCCGCTTTCCGGTGAGTGTCCACGTGGCCATCACCGCGGCCACTCCGCCGATGACAGCTGGAATGGCGGCGGGTGCCATCAGGGCGAAGAGTCGACCCAACCCCCAGAACATAGTCGAGCTCGTTTCCGGCGTTACGGCTGCCAGAAACGACTCCCGCCACGCGTAGGCCTCGGAGGTCGACTGCAATCCGTTGCCCACGCCCTGTAAGTCGCGGGATATTTGAGCTACCTGCACCGCAATTGCGTGTGCAGGCGCATGCCATTCCTGGGGCAACAACTGTGCTGCCCCCTGCAAAGAAAGGGACCGCGCGTGACACCGTCCTGATAGCTGTTGCACTCTCGTCGCCAGGTCATCGAGGTCAATCGTTGACGCCGTGATGAAGGAGCCGGACACCGTTGAGTTCGTCACAACCCGGCGGCGATAGCTCCGCGCCACTGCGTCTGTTCGAATTCAAGCTGTGACACTAGCGCCTCGGTTTTCTCCACAGCGCGACTCAACTCCTCTCCAACGCGGCCGAGTCGTTGACGGTACGCCTCTTGCGAGGGCGCAAACCACGAGGTCGGTTCGACCTCCATGGTCTTCAGCGATGACAGAAGGTGGGCGAGCTCGTCCCGCTCACTCACCACGCGCCGGATCAACCATTCCTCTGGGGGCCGGATCAACCATTCCTCTGGGGGCAGGGAGACTGATCCGGGGAGCGCACGTGGGAGCATCCGTCTAGGTTGTCGTCATTGCCGTGCCTCGAACACAACGCCTGGCAAAACGTGGGCGACACTCTCGCCGGTCGGGGGTGTGGAGGAGCAGTGCCAAGGTTTGGGAGAATAGAGACATGACGCTTCCGGTTCAGGTCCTTAGTCCGCTCGATGGCCGCTATCACGCCACCGTTTCTGACCTCGGGGAGTACCTCTCCGAAGCTGGACTCAACCGTGCGCGTGTGCAGGTTGAAGTCGAATGGCTGATCTACCTCACCGGTCACTCCATGTTTGGCGCCACCCCCCTCTCGGCAGATCACGTTGCGTCCCTTCGGGCGTTGGTTATCAACTTTGGTCAGGCGGAAATCGATGAGTTGGCTGGCCTTGAAGCCACCACGCGCCACGACGTCAAGGCTGTGGAATACCTCGTGCGCCACAAGCTCACTGAGCTGGGCCTCGATAACATTGCGGAGCTCACCCACTTCGCGTGCACCAGCGAAGACATCAATAACCTCTCCTACGCGCTCATCGTTCGGGATGCTGTTGCCAACGTGTGGATGCCCGCCTACCGCGACGTCATCGCCAAGCTGCGCGAGCTCGCCCTGACCCACCGTGGCGAGGCCATGCTCGCCCGCACGCACGGCCAGCCCGCCACCCCCACGACCATGGGCAAGGAAATCGCGGTCTTCGTCTTCCGACTGGAGCGCATCGCTGCTCAGATTGAAGCGAACGAGTACCTGGGTAAGTTCAGCGGGGCCACCGGCACTTTCGCGGCCCACCTCGCCGCTGACCCCTCTGCCGATTGGGCGAACATCTCCGAGGAGTTCGTTTCCGGGCTAGGGCTCACGTGGAACCCGCTCACGACTCAGATTGAATCGCATGACTGGCAGGCCGAGCTGTACAACAAGGTCTCTCACGCGAACCGGGTGCTGCATAACCTCGCGACCGACATCTGGACCTACATCTCGATGGGCTACTTCCGCCAGATTCCCCAGGTCGGAGCCACCGGTTCCTCGACGATGCCGCACAAGATCAACCCCATCCGCTTTGAGAACGCCGAAGCAAACCTCGAACTCTCCAGCGCCGTGCTCGATTCGCTCGCCGCCACCCTGGTGACCAGCCGCCTGCAACGCGATCTCACCGACTCCACCACGCAGCGCAACATCGGTGTCGGGTTTGGCCACTCCCTCTTGGCTCTGGATAACATTCGCCGGGGCTTGAACGAGATTGATCTGGATTCCCTTGCCCTCGCCGCCGACCTTGACGCCAACTGGGAGATTCTCGGCGAGGCCATCCAGACCGTCATCCGTGCCGAGGTCAGCGCGGGGCGCTCCACCATCAGCGACCCCTACGCGCTGCTCAAGGAACTCACGCGCGGCAAGCGCATCAACCGCGATGACCTCGTGGCCTTCGTTGCGAAACTTGAGATTGGTGATGAGGCCAAGCAGCGCCTCCTCAAACTCACGCCCGCAGGGTATGCCGGAATGGCCTCGGAGCTGGTTCGCTACCTGAACTAAGTGTGCAGGCTTTCTCTAGGCCGCCGGAAAGCTTTAGTGCGGTGAGCTGGAGCCCTCTTCGGGGGCGACGGCACCGTCTTGCACGGGCTGGTTCTGCTCTTCGATATCGAGCAGTTCTGCCTTGTTGGGCTTCGCTCCAAGAACAAGCATGGCAATGACAACGAGACTTACGATAAACGAGACGCCAAAGCTGATGGCCGAAAGCACCAGTTCACGCGTAGACATGAGAACAATGAGGCCGCCAAACAGACCAAAAATGAGAGAGATGATGACGAGCTCAAGGGGCTTCATGCGGTCGCGGCGGGCTGGCGTTCTCATGACGGGGTCTCTCGTTCTTCCGTGGTCGGGGTTGTGCGGTGGATTGCGCTGGGATTCTTCAGGGCGAAGGGCGGATCGTCACTGCGAAGTGACAGCCCCGCAATAACCAAGTAGACACCCAGAATGGCCCCATAGGCACCAAAGAGGCCGACTGCATAGACGTCATTGACAGGAAAGAGCGAAACGGCGATCGCCAATATTGCCGTGAACGCGCCGATGGTTATCCACTCGCGGGCGATAGCGCGATCACTGGCGCGATAACCGGCGTAGAGCTCGAGTGCTGCCGTCAAGGCGGCCCAGATGCTCAACACCAGGAGAAGAGCGGAGAGTCCCCCGCTGAGGGTGAAAAGGGCGATGATTCCTGACGTCCAGGTAACGACGGCCTGGACACCGAAAAAGATTCGCTGAGAGCCGGTGAGGGGAACCCGGGCCACGGTCACGAACGCGATAACGGAGGTAACGATGGCGTAGCCAGCGAAAACACTCAACCCGATGACGGGCGAATGATTACGGGAGAACGTGATGACGCCCGCCGCCAGGAGTGCGGGAACCGCGCGCCACAAGAAGCTCGTCCCCAAGCGGGACTGAAAAGTGGAAATGCGAGCCACGGCATTCTTTCACGTGAAGTCAAACGGTAGTGTGAACGGACGTCTCCAATTGTACGCCGTTGCCCCGTTACAAAAGAGTGAGCGGTGGCTAATCGTGACCGGAAAAGACCGGAAGATTGGGCTAAATCTTAGGCATGTCCGCGAAGCGAGAGAAGTGACCGTGGAATCCCACGGTGATCGTGGCCGTGGGTCCGTTGCGGTGCTTGGCAACGATGAAGTCCGCCTCGCCCGCTCGAGGGTTGTCCTTCTCGTACGCACTCTCACGGTGAAGCAGGATGACCATGTCGGCGTCTTGCTCCAGCGAGCCAGACTCGCGGAGGTCGCTGATCGCTGGTTTCTTATCTGCGCGCTGTTCCGGTCCACGGTTGAGCTGCGAGAGCGCGATAACCGGTACCTGCAGTTCTTTGGCCATGAGTTTGAGGGCGCGCGAGAACTCACTGACTTCTTGCTGACGACTTTCGACGCGCTTACCGCTGGTCATCAACTGCAGGTAGTCAATGACGACCATCTTGAGGCCAACGCGCTGCTTGAGACGACGACATTTGGCGCGAATCTCCACCAGAGTCATGTTAGGGCTGTCATCAATGTAAAGCGGTGCATCATTGATGCGACCGCGGGTAGCGGCAATCGT
>NZ_JACGWU010000006.1 GCF_014137865.1 Alpinimonas psychrophila
CAGGCGAGGTTTTCTTCGATGAGGTGCAGGCCGAAGAGGTCGCGCAGCCACGTCATGACGTGGAGGGTCGGGGCATCCGTTATGCCGGCAAGACCATCGGTGAACGCTTCCCATTGGAGGAGCTGTCCGTGGGCGGTGGCCGCCTCGATGAGGTTGGACTGCTGCGCGTTGAAGGTCTCTTCCGTGGTGCCGTTCTTTTTGGCCGCACGAAGTTCCGCGCCAATGCTCGCCACGAGCGACTCGACGCGATCGGTGAGCAGCTCCCGCTGCGAGTCCGCATCGCGCACCTGCGTGACAGCGCGAGCCGTGGAACCACGGTCGTGCACGCGTTGACCTAGACGGCGCAGCCCGGAGGCGCTGACCGCATTGCCCGCTACTTGGTCGATGACGAGGCGCGCCATAGTGCTGGCGTCGGCTGAGGAGAACTTCTTACTCAGGTCAGTGAGAAGACGCTTGGCAACCAGTTGCAAGAGCACAGTGTTGTCGCCCTCAAAGGTGACATACACATCGAGATCGGCACGCAGGCCCGTGAGACGGTTTTCAGCCAAGAAGCCCTGACCGCCCGTTGCCTCCCGCGACTCCTGCAGGGTGTGCAGCGCATGCCACGTGGAGAGTGGCTTCAGCGCAGCGGCCAAGGTTTCGAGGTCTTGCCGGCTGGCATCCGTGTCATCGACACCACTGAACACGGCATCAAACTTCTCGAGCAACACCTCATGCGCAAACGTCTGCGCGTAGGTCGTCGCAATAAGAGGTATGAGACGGCGCTGGTGGCGCTGGTAATCGAGCAACACCTTCTCTTCGCCGCTGGGCCCCGAGAACTGCCGGCGCTGGTTGCCGTAGGTCACCGCAATCTGCAGAGCAACCTTCGACGCGTTGACACTGGCCCCATCGAGCGAGACGCGACCCTGCACGAGCGTGCCGAGCATCGTGAAGAAGCGACGCCCAGGGCTCTTAATATCGGAGGTGTACGTCCCGTCCTCGGCAACGTTTCCGTAGCGATTAAGCAGGTTGGTACGCGGGATGCGCACGTGATCGAAATGCAAACGCCCGTTGTCGATACCGTTCAGGCCGCCCTTGAGCCCGTCATCCTCACCGCCGATTCCGGCAAAGAACTCCCCCGCCTCATCGCGCAGCGGCACATAGAAGGCATGCACGCCATGGCTGATGCCGGCAGTGATCAGCTGGGCAAACACGACGGCAGCTTTGCCGTGCACCGCGGCATTGCCGAGGTAGTCCTTCCACGCTCCACGGAATGGGGTGTTGATGACAAATTCCTGCGTGACGGCATCGTAGGTGGCCGTTGTGCCGATCGAGGCAACGTCGGAGCCGTGACCGGTTTCGGTCATGGCGTACACGCCCGGGGTGGCCAGAGACAGGGCATCCGGAAGCCATGCGGCATGATGCTCGACCGTGCCCAAGTGCTGAATGGCGGATGCGAACAGCCCCCACTGCACGCCCGACTTAATCTGCATGGAGGGGTCAGCGACGACCAACTCTTCGAACGCGGCGAGGTGTCCGCCGTGATCGCTCAGGCCGCCAAAAGCGGGCGGGAAGGCACGATGAACCTGACCGTGCTCGACCAGAAGCTTCAATTGGCCCATCACGCGCTCGCGGTGATCCACTTTCGAAAGACCCGGCACATCCTGCATTTCGGGGCGACCAGACAGTGCGCGCGACTCGAGGCGAACATCCGCCCAACGCCCCATGATGTAACGCCCGAGCCATGCGGTATCGATGCTTGAATCGACAAACGACCCGCTCTTCTCGATCCCTGCAATTTCGATCTTCTCGACAGTAATCGTCATGGTCGTCCTCTTCCCTTGCAGCCAAATGTCCACTAGTCATCTGAGCGTATGTAACGAAACACACAAAGCGCTTCGTTGGTTGCCTACAACGGTTCCGGATGCCCCTCTCCCACCTTTGTGGGCAATGCACAGCAGTTCCCAGCACGCGCCTAGGCTGGAGGGATGTTGACCGTCATCCTAGGATTCTCCGGCGCCGTCGTCTTTGGCTCCGCAGACTTCCTCGGCGGTCTCGCCTCCAAGCGCCTCGGCTCGATGAAGGTGACGGCCCTGGCGGGGTTCGTCGGATTCTTGACCTTACTGCTCGCCTCCGTTTGGATTCCCGGAACCATGGATTCGGGGGCAATTTTTTGGGGCGTGCTGTCGGGCGTCAGCGGATCGGTCGCCATCATGCTGCTGTATGCGAGCCTCGCCATCGGGCCGATGAGCATCCTGTCGCCGCTGGGCGCCCTCGTTTCCGCGGTCGTTCCCGTGGCGTGGGCGGGCATTCGCGGTGAAGTACTCGGCCCCTTGGGTTACGTGGCGATTGCCATCGGATTCGTGGCCATCGTGTTGGTCGGATTCGTTCCGGACAAAATGGCGGTTCGCCCCAGCCTGCGCGGCCTCGCCATGGCCGCCGGTGCTGGAATCTTCATTGGCTTCTTTATCATTTGCATTGACCAGGTCAACCCCGATACCGGTCTCATCCCGCTCCTGGCTAACCGGGCCACGAGCTTCACCATCATGACGATGGCGATCGGCGTGATGGCCGCGCTCCATTGGACGCACCGTCGCGGCCTTTTGGGTCAGGGACGAATGGGGCGCGACGGGCCGGCCCGCGCGGACATTGCAGTAGGTGAAGCTGCTGTCGGCAAACCCGGTGCCACCAACCTCCGCTTCAATAACCTGCGTATCGGCCTGCTGCTCGCGATCGCATGTGGTGTCGTGGATGCCATCGGCAACGCCCTGCTTCTCTTCGGAATCCACATCGGAGATCTGAGCGTTATGTCGGTGCTGACGGCCATGTATCCGATTGGCACGATCATCTTGGCCGGCGTTATTCTCAAGGAACGCATCACGCCTCTGCAGCTCGTTGGCCTTGCCCTGGCCATCAGTGCCGCCGCATTGCTCGCTCTCAGCTAAACGTAGAATGGCTCTCATGAGAATCGCGGTCTGCCAAGTTTCTGCCCGTGTCGGTGAGCGCGCCAAGAATGGTGAGCGTCTTGAAGCTGTCATTCGCGAGGCGGCTAGTGGCGGAATTGAGGCCGCAGGCTCGGGCGGAGCCAATGTCATCGTTATCCCCGAACTTGCCAACACGGGCTACTCGTTCACCAGCCGCGAGGAGCTGGAAGAATTCGCCGAAATTGCGGAGCTCGCCGAAAGCTCCACGCTGACCGCCTGGCACCAGCTCGCGCGTGAGCTGGACATTGTTCTGGTCGGTGGATTTGCCGAGCGCGGGCTTGACGGGGACTTTTATAATTCATCCGCCATCGTGGATGCCACCGGGGTGCGCGCCGTGTACCGCAAGGCACACTTATGGGATGCCGAGAAGTTGATCTTCGCCCAGGGCAATGACCTACCGCCGGTGGTCGACACAGCGTTTGGCCGCATCGGTCTGATGATTTGTTACGACATCGAATTCCCCGAGTGGGTGCGCGAAGTCAGCCTGCGCGGGGCCGATCTCCTGTGCTGCCCCGTCAACTGGCCGCGAGCACTGCACCCCGCGAGTGAAAAACCATCGGAAGTGATCAAGGTTCAGGCACTGGCATCCATGAACCGCATCTTCATCGCCATCGCCGATCGAGCCCTGGCAGACCGTGGTCAAGAGTGGTCGGGGGCCAGCATCATCGTCGATCCCGACGGCTTCCCCCTTACGACGCTCGCGCCGGGCTCCGATAACATTTTTTACGCGGATGTTGACCTCACCCTCGCCCGCGACAAAGACATCAACGCCCACAACAACGTGCTGGCTGATCGCCGAACCGACCTGTACCAGCACATCGAGGGTTTGGTTTAACTCCTAGCTACTCACGAGCTGTTGCGCTCGTTGATGAGAAACTTTTAGCGCGCGACCGATTTCACGAACCGTCATTCCCGACGATTTCAAGAGGCGCGCTGCAATGCGGGATTCTTCTGCGGACTGGCTCCGGGCGATGGCAGCCTGCTCACGCAGCCGCTGGGCTTCCGCAAGGTGCCCAACGACCTCTGCGGGAAGTTGGATCTCAATGTGAATGTCAAAGGATGCCTCCAAAACATCGTTCATGCCAGCGATGAAGTCACGGCTCATTTCATCGACTTCATTGAGCGTGCGTGCCTGCGTTCCACCCTCAATTCCAGGAACCTGAATGAGCCAGAACTTGCCGTCGCGCTGAACATTTACGTCCCATGTTTTTCGACTCATCTTGGGTTCCTCTCTATTTATTAATGGCGGCGAGACATTGTTTGAGAATCACCTTGCAGAGATTTTCACCAATTTCACCGTGGCGAGGAACCATGACAACGACTCCATTTATAGCGAACTTGTCGTGCTTCGCGCCGCCGAGAAACTCAAAGCTAGCGTTGCCGGCTTTTGCCAGCTCAGCCATTCGGTTCTCTAAATCTCGCTTCTTCATGGTAACCGCCTAGTGAACCCTAGGCAACTCTGTCTAGAGTGGAATAGACTTTTTTCGCACAATGCGTGCCTTTCGCTCGACTTTGTCGAGTCTCCCACTGACCACTGACATTGACCGTCGTGAATGCAGTGAGCGCAGCGCCCTCAACCGAAACGTGGGGCGCGACCGTCCGCGGCAGACTAGCCGTTACTCGACCTGCTCAGCAGCGCCTTGGTCTTGGGATGACTGGGGTTCGTAAAGAGTGTCTCGGGGTCACCCGACTCGACGATGACGCCCTCGTCCATGACCACAATTCGGTCGGCGATCTCGCGGGCGAACTGCATCTCGTGCGTCACGATAACCATCGTTGTGCCACTGTGGGCGATCTTCTTAATGACCGCAAGCACCTCGCCCACGAGCTCAGGGTCGAGCGCCGACGTTGGTTCGTCGAACAGCATGACACTGGGGTCCATGGCGAGAGCTCGGGCAATGGCAACGCGTTGCTTTTGGCCGCCCGAGAGCTTTGAGGGGTACGTGTCAACTTTGTCGCCCAAGCCCACCATCTCGAGGGCAGGGATGGCTCGCTCGCGCGCCTGATCATGCGTCATGTGCTTGACCGCGCAAAGCGGTGCGACCACGTTGTTGAGGGCTGTCTTGTTGAGAAACAGGTTGAAGTGCTGGAAGACCATGCCGATGCTGGCCCGCTTGGCGGCCAAGGCTCGGGGCCGTTCGTCGACAAGGTCACCGTTCTTCTCCACAAAGCCAACCAACTCGCCATTGACCCAGATGCGCCCAGCGTCAATGCGTTCGAGCCGGTTGATGCATCGAAGCAGCGTGCTCTTTCCCGAGCCGCTCGAACCAAGGATCACGATGGTTTCGCCCGAGACTATGTCGAGGTCTACGCCTTTGAGAACTTCGACCGCGGTGTGAACCTTCTTGGTGCCCCGAAGACGCTGCCAGAGACTAGGTGACGTCGATAGGTGGAAGGTCTTGTGAACATCCTGAATGGAAATTGCCACCGAGTTACTCATGTGAACGCGCCTTCTTTTCGAGAATAACCACAAGGCGAGAAAGCGGGAGGCTAATCGAGAGATAGAGAATTGCCGCCGCCGTGTAGATCTCTGTGGTTTGAAATGTCTGACTGTTGATGCTGTTGGCTGTTTTCAAAATTTCCATGACCGCAATGACCGACGTGAGCGCCGTGTCTTTCACCATGGCGATGAAGTAGTTACCCAGGGGGCCGAGCGACACTGTGAAGGACTGGGGAATAACGATGCGCCACAGGGCCTTCACCGGCGTGTAGCCGAGGGAGAGTGCCGCCTCTGTCTGTCCCGATTCCACCGAAAGAATGGATGTTCGGAAGACTTCGGACAGGTACGCCGCGTAGTTCAGGCCCAGGCCCAAAATTCCAGCGGGGATGGGATCAATCGAAATGCCAATGGAGGGCAAGACGAAGTAGATGTAGACGAGCTGCACCAGCAGCGGGGTTCCGCGAAAGACTTCGACGTAAACAATCGCGATGCCGCGCACGATCCTATTACCCGACAACCGCGCCAATGCCAGAACCAGGCCACCGACCAGGGCCAGAATCATGGCACCGACGGCAAGCTGCAGCACGACGGGTGTCGCTCCGAGCAGCGCCGGGAAAACGCTCAATACTCCGTTGATGAAGTCCATTTGTACTTCCAATGTTTATGTCAAATAGCTCCACCACCGACGGATCTGCATTGGTGGTGGAGCTATCTGGGTGGTGCGGGGAAACTACTTAGATACGTTGTCCTCGGACAGACCGTACTTCTTCAAAATCTCGAGGTACTTACCCGAGGTCTTCAGCTCTGCCAAGCAGGTGTTCACGCCATCCAGGATGTCCGTGTCTTCCATGCGAACACCGGCACCAATAAGGCCGGGGAAGAAAGGCGTGTAGGGCGACACGAGCTTGACCTTGTCGTTTGGCTTCTGTACCAAACTGTAGGCCAGAACTGCGGCATCCGTGAACGCTGCATCAACCTGACCGTTTTCAACGGCAGCGATGATAGCGGCCTGCGAGTCAAAGAACTTGGTCTCGGATCCGCCCAGGGTTGCGATGAAGTCAGCGAAGACGGTACCGGTCTGTGCGCCGAGCACGAGGCCCTTGACGTCGTCGCGGGTCTTGACTGTGGATGCAGCGGGAACCAGAACACCTTCACCCTGGATGTACCAAGGCTCTGTGAAGTTGATTACTTCCTTGCGCTTATCGGTGATGTACATCGCGTCGACAATGATGTCGGCCTTCTTGGCCGTCAACGACGGGATCAACGTGGAGAAATCGGTGATGAATACTTTGGTGTCCCAGTTGTTGCATTTGGCGATTTCGAGCCACATCTCACCGTCGATGCCGGTCAGGTTGCCATCGGCATCCGTGAAGGAAAATGGTGCGTCATTGGATGTTGCAATCGTAATGAGGCGCTTGGCATCGGCCGCGGTCTCGGGAGCAGGGGCTGCGCAAGCGCTGAGTGCCAGAGCGGACGCGATGATGACGGGGAGCGTTTTCCACATCGTTGTGTTGATCTTCATGGTGGGTCCTTTCGGTTTGCTGTTGGTGATTCTTATGGGGGGGTTAGTTGTGAAACTCTTGGATGCGGATGTCCGCGGTGGCTTGGTGAGCGCTCATCCCTTCAAATTCAGAGATCGAGGAGACGTAGGGCGCAACCAGCGGTGTCGCTGCCTTAGTGAGTCGCTGGTACGTCAGTGGTTTGAGGAATCGTGCGACCGAGAGTCCTGCGGAAGACTTGGCCCCGCGCCCGGTGGGGAGGACATGGTTGGTGCCCGTCGATCCCTTGTCGGCATAGGCCACGGTCGACCACTTTCCAAGGAAGAGGGAACCGTAGTTGGTGAGGTTGTCGAAGTAGTAATCGTCTTCCTTCGTCAAAATCTCAAGGTGCTCGGGGGCCATCATGTTCATGAGCTCCACGGCCGTTTCACGCGAACCAGCAACGTAAATCGTACCAAAATCACGCCATGCCGGTCCCGCGATGTGTTTCGTGGACAAGCCCTCAAGCTGTCGCTCGATCTCTGTGAGCACGCTGGCCGCAAGTTCCGCCGATGTCGTAACAAGGCTGGCCGGCGAGAGGGGTCCGTGCTCGGCTTGGCCCAGGAGGTCCGCGGCTACCGTCACGGGATCAGCAGTTTCGTCGGCAATCACGGCAACTTCGGAGGGGCCCGCAAGCAAGTCAATGCCCACCCGACCAAAGAGCTGGCGCTTCGCTTCGGTAACGTACGCGTTTCCGGCACCCACCAGGATGTCTACGGGCTGCTCGCCCAGGAGTCCGAAGGCCATGGCTGCGAGCGCCTGAACGCCGCCGACAGCAAAAGCGTGGTCAACGCCCGAGAGATACGCGGAGTAGAGAACGGCAGGGTGACCGGCCGTGGGTGTCATGGGAGGCGTGCAGGCGATTGTGGTTCCGACGCCGGCAGCCTTTGCGACACCCACCGTCATGAAGGCACTGGCCAGAATAGGAAAGTTGCCGGCGGGAAGGTAGGCGCCCACGCGCGAAACGGGAATGTACTTCTGTCCCATCACAACGCCTGGGGTGAATTCTTTTTCAAAATCGACGAGATGGCTGCGCTGCTCGAGAGCGAATGCACGGGTGCGCTCGGCGCTCGCTTCGAGGGCTTCTCTCAGAAGAGGTGGCAAGTCGTCGCCTGTCTTGGCGAGGTCACTCTGAGACACCTCGATCTCTTTGCCTGCCCAGTGATCGAGCTTCTGGGAATAGTTGATGACGGCGTCGATGCCGCCGGCCTCAATCGTCGACAGCATCTCGGATACTGTCTCAATTACCTGCGGCAGACGTTGAGCCGGAACGCCGCCCACGCCGGGTGCCTTGAGTACGTGGAATGACCCAGAAATGAACTTTTTATCGACGTCGTTTATTTGCATGTTGTGAACCTACCTAGAAACTTCGTTATAGGACAAGCCGATGTTTACCTATAAAAGACATAGGATTTACCTATGACAATTGCACAGTTGCGCGCCTTTCTAGCCGCCATGGAATTGGGGACATTCACGGCCGCAGCCGAGAAACTAGAGACCAGCCAGGCGTCCATTTCGGAGCTCATCGCCCGGCTTGAGGACATCCTGGGAACACCGTTATTTACTCGCGGTGGCAGGAAACTTGTGCCCACACGAGCAGCTCTTGAACTCCGCCCCCATGCTCATGATGCCCTGGCCGCGTTAGAGGATGGCATGGAATCTGTGCGCGCCATGGGCTCTTTGCACGGCGGCGTTTCGACGTTTGGAGTCATGCGAAATGCGGGATATTACGACCTTGCCGATTTGGCACAAACGTTTCACGCCCGTTACCCAAAAGTTAAAATCAGACTCGTAGGGCTCAATTCTGGCTTTGTGGCCGAATCCATAGCCGCGGGCGAGATCGAATGTGGGCTTGTTATCTTGCCCGTGGCGGTCGAGGGTCTCGAGATCGAACCCCTCTTCAAAGACGAAGTCTTCTACGTTTCGACGACGCGACCGCGAAGTGCGGGCGACGTCACGATTGAAGAAATGTCTCAGGCGAACCTCATTCTCTATGACGCCCACACTGGCTGGAAGGACCCGACGCGCAAACAGATTCTCGACCGTGCCAAACTAGCCGGCGTTGTCATCGACCCTGCCATCGAGGTTGAGCACGTGGAAACGGCCATCAGTTTGGTTGCCTCGGGTGCTGGCGACTCGCTCGTCAGCCGGTCCATTATTGATACCCCGAGCTTTCCCCTCAATGTGCGCACCTTTAAGTTCGCCCCGCCTCTCTATGACACCATCGCGCTCGCCCAGCGAACCGACAGCATCATTTCGCCTGCGACGAAAAAGTTCGCGGAACTCGCGGCCAACAAACTTCTGAAGTATCAGAAGGCGCGCAACCTGATGGGCGGCTAAATTACCCTCTCGTTCCCACCGTCAATAGGCACGTTGGCCCCGGTCGTCGCGCGAAAAGTAGAGGAGCATAGTTCGGCAACAGCTTTGCCTACATCGGCACTCATTATCTCAAGGCCGAGAAGATTGCGACGTTTGTACTCCTGTTCCGTCACGCCATATTTTGCAGCGCGTTGAGCAACAAGCTCCGGGGTCCAGAGCGCAGTGTCAAACACAGCGTCAGGGTGAACGAGATTGACGCGAATTCCGTCCGGTGCCCATTCCAACGCCGCCACTCGAGCCAACTGGGCCGCGGCGGCTTTACTCGCCGAATACGCGGACGCTCCGGGACCAGGCGCCGCAACATTTTTTGTCGCAATCAGGACAACTCGACCCCCGCGTGGGGCCATCGCCAGGTAGGGGTGAAGCAACCCAAAGAGTCGTGCAACCGCAGTGGCGTTGACCTCAAAGCTCCTCAGCCAAGCGTTGTCTTCACGCGCAGAAATGGGCGCACTCTTGGCAAATATTCCCGCCGCAGGAACAGCTATATCAATTCCACCAAATCTACGGACTCCGTGATCAATCGCCGCAGTGAGCTGAGCTGCATCTGAGACATCCGCTTGGATGCCAAGCCAATTCGGGTTGTCAAAAGTCGCTTCTACGCTGTCGCTCAAGTCGAGACCTATCACTGCTGCTCCCTTATTGAGGAGGGCTTCAGCGCACGCACGACCAATCCCCGATGCCGCTCCTGTGACGAGCGCAACTTCTCCCTGAAAAGCCTTGGAGGCACCTCCCCGCCGAAGCTTTGCTTGCTCGAGTTCCCAGTATTCGACGTCAAAAATGTCGCCCGCGGGCAGTGCCTGGTACCCGGCCTGGCGTTCAGCGGCTTCAATGATGTCGATCGTGTGACGATAAATATCGGCTGCGATACTCACTTCGCCGGAGGATCCACCGAGAGTGACGAGTCCCCACTTCGGGTCAAGGACCACACGGGGGACTTGATCAAGTTGTTTTAATTCCTGCTCGCGCCGAGAGGAATTTTCTGTGAAGTAGGTTCCGTATTGAGCGGCGTACGCGGTCAAATCTCTACCGATAAGCGGCAGTCGCTTTGTGCGAATGACATGGTCGGGGGTTGCCGGGCCCTGTTGTGAGAGTTCACTAACATCTTCTCGGGCCGCGAAGGCGCGGGCGACAAGCGAAGTATCTTGGCGAACGATGAGCGGGTGGCCAGCCAGGTGACTTGCCTGCGCCCTGAATTTGGCGAAAGCAACCGAACCGTCTTCTTCGTCTCCCGCTTCTTGGGTTCCCTCGGCGGATTGTTCCGTCGCGGGGGAGGTTTCAAAGTTAGCTCGTTGTGTTGCCATCTCGATGAATTCGATGTGCCGTGAATACGCTTCTTCGGCCGTCTCTCCGAAGGTAAAGAGGCCGTGGTTCATGAGGACCATCCCCTCCGTACGGGCGGTAGAGAGTTTGGGCCAGAGTTCAGCTACCATTCTGGCCAAGTCAAAACCAGGCATGACATACGGCACGACGATCACGCGGTCACCGAACAATTCGTCAACGCTGCTTCGCCCATTTGGTTGGTTCATGACGGCAACCAGTGCGTCGGCGTGCGAATGAAGGACGACTCTCGCCGGGAGCATTGCATGCAAAAGCGATTCCACCGACGCGTCCGGTGCTGAAGAATCTAGGCTGGCCTGACGAAGCTCATTCATCATCTGCGTATCGGTCAGAGCACTTACCTTGAGAAGTTCAGCGAGGCGTGACCGCCGGAGGGGTGCAAAGCCCTGACGTTCGATCGATGCAAGGTCCCATCCGCTGCCCTTTACAAAAAGCACCTCCACACTCTCGCCGGTGACATCTTGAACGCGTCCTTTGATGGAGGTGTTACCACCGCCGTGCAAGACGAGGGCGGGGTCGGCACCGAGAATTCGAGATACGTGCACAATCTCGTCAAGCTCGTCCACGGGATTTCCGCCCGGCATGTCAGGTAAATTTATCCAGCGATTTTGCATGATGTTCCTCGAATCCGTTCGTAAAGGTGAATTTCATCGAATCGGCATGCGTGAGTTCACACGCCGGCCCGAAAACTGGGGGCTCCTCAGCCAGAGTGAACTGCAGTTGCTCGCAACGCAGGAGGGAATTCTGTCTCTTTGTCGCCGAGGACCAAGAAGTTATAGGTCATCCGAGCAGCCTGTTCCAAATTGTTTGCACGTCGAAAAGCATCATCGACGGTCGTGCCCAAAACTGAGCACCCGTGGTTCCCCAGTACCAAGCAGTCCGCGTGACGCATCGCATTTCCAGCCTCAGAAGCGAGCGCTTGGGAACCATTTGGGAAAAAGGGAATTCTTGCGATGGTCGGAATGTAGGCCACATGATCCAGCGTCATCTGCCGAATGGGAACTTCAAGCATGTCCAAGGCAACACACACCTCCGGGTGAAGGTGCATAATGACGTTCGCATCGGGCCTGACGCGGAAGACCTCGTGGTGAAGCCGCCATTCACTCGACGGCCGGATCGTTGTCAGCGCCACTCCGTCGGGGCTGAGGAGAGCGAAGCTTTCGCGCGTCAAACGGTTGAGGAAAGCGCCCGTTGCTGTCACAAGGACATTCCCCGACTCATGGAGCCGTGCAGAGAAGTTTCCCCCGCTGGCGATGGCGAGCCCCGCCTGAACACTGGCGGCTCCCGCGGCGCTCAATTCAGAAATCAAACCGTCCCACTCGGGACCAATTTCGAGAGAACTCACGCTGAGAACTTGTCGACGAGTTGCGAGAATTCTTGATGGTAATCTTCAAAACTTCGGCCAGATCGCGACAATAGCCATGAGCGCCCAAGAGTCATCATGACGTTGACCGCGTGAACGTATTCGGTCTCACCCAGAGTTTCAATGTCACTCACTTTTGCCAAACCTATGACACGGCGCGCAGCCTCGCAACCGGCGAAACCCCACGAGTCATCAAGGATATCGGCGAGCCAAGACTCCAGGAAATCATCGGAATATTCTTCTGGTTTTTGCCGATTCGGCCAGTCACTCCGCAATTGCTGTTCAAATGCCAACCATGATTTTTCAATCTCAGCGACCAGAGAATTCGCCCGTTCCGTTTCTCCTAGCGCTGCCGCCCGCGAGGCAGCCGCGAGAATATTGCCCCACAGCAAGCCCATGTCAAAACCAATGGGGCCGTAGAAAGCGAACTCCGAATCAAACGCCTTGACAGAAAACTCTTCGTGTCCGCTTTCCCCGCGCGCAAACATGCTGCCCGTGTGGAGGTCACCGTGAATCAAAGCTTCTTGAACGCTGAGGAACCGCCGTTTCATGCGCATGACCGCAGTGGTCCACGTTTCGTCGGTTCGCATCGAAGAGATAACTGAATCGACAGAAGGGCGCACGCTATTGCGAGGACCTCCAAAGTAGGGCTCTGTGAAGATCAGTTCTTCTGAAATCAGACACAATTCCGTATTGACTGTTGCCCCAGCCTGCAAGCGGAAGCCTTCTTCTTTTAGAGAAAGCCAAGAGGTCCCAAAGAGCACACGGGCAATCAGAACGCCCATCGGCTGAAATATTCCGGCGTGAGAGCCTCCGCGGTTCAAACGAGAGCGCACGACCTCGTGATCTGTAAGGTCCTCCAGTGCCAGAATGTGGCAATCTTCGTTATATTCCAGGAGCCCGCACACGAGATTGGGCGCTAATCCTCCGTAGACGGACAGCGAATGAGCTTCCCGCCCCGCCCGATCCTCTGTCATAGGCCATGCGGGGCCGACTAAGCGGACGTAAGGAAGTGACTGTTTCAAAATCACGGCACGGCCCGACGTGTCGCGGCAAATGAAGACCAAGTTGAGATTGCCGTCGCCGACTTCTTCAGCAGTCATGCCCTCGAGATCAATCGACCCCGCCAAAGCCGGACGGCTCAGAATGTACTGCGCGACCGTTTCTCGAGTAAGCATCGTGCCGGCCAACTAGCTCACCCGCTTTCGCGACAAAGAGAAGGAAAGAATCAGTGACAGGAGAAGGACGAGTCCCTTGATGAGATCCTGAGTGAAATAGCTCAAGCCGAGGCGAGTCAAGCCATAGAGCAAGACACCGATAAAGAGCGCTCCGACAACAGTTCCTAGGGCGTTTGGCTTTCTGGCGCCAAGGACTGCGAAACCAATCAATGTCATTGCAACGGCATCGAGAAGAACCGAGTCACCGGCAGTGACATCACCCTGGCGAAGACGTGACGCGAGAATGATGCCTGCAATCGAGGCCAAGATGCCCGACATGACATAGGCGGCCACACGATAACGATTGACCCGAACGCCGGCCAGTCGGGCCGCAACGGCATTTCCCCCGACGGCGTAAAAAAGTCGGCCGAAGCGTGTGCGCTCAAGAAATATCCACACCAAAATTGACACCACGATGAGGATGAGAACTGAAATAGGGATGCCGAGCAGCTTGGAACCATCAATGGCACTAAAGTCATCGGTAAACTTGCCGGGCATTTTTTCACCACCCGGTAAAGTCATGCCGGTGGTCAACGTCTGTCCATCCACGAGCCATTTCTTCAGACCCATAATCGTGAACATGACGCCCAAGGTCGCCAAGAGGTCAGGGATTTTTAACACCACAATGAGGACCGCGTTTATGGCACCCACAATCGCACCCGCAAGGAGGCACGCAACGATGGCGGTGATGCCCGTCAGGTTGTAGCGAATCATGACCAAGGCTGCAACGGTGACAGCGAGGCCAGCGGTAGCCCCAACAGAAAGGTCCAGATCACCTACGACAGCCGCGAGCGTCATCCCCAGAGCGGCAAGTGCCGCAACGGCTTGAGCCTGCAGAATTGCCGTCGCCGTGGAAAAAGATGCAAAGCCAGGAATCAGAAAAGAAAACGCAATGATGAGCAGCAACGCCATGGCGAGGACCCCATACCGAACAAGGAATTCGGTGAACATGTGCCCCAACACCCGGGAACGAGTTACTTCAACTTTCACAATAAACTGCTTTCTCTGAAAACGCATGGACAAACCGTGGGCATGTGCTCTCAGCCCTAGTTTGAATCTGCAGTGTGGATTCGATTTGCGTGAGCATGCATGCTCATCGCTGAGACGATGCGCTCTCGCGTTGCTTCGGAAAGGCGCATGTCGGCGACGACGTGTCCCGTGTTGAAAACCAGAATGCGATCCGCCACTTCCATAGCTTCTTCAATATCAGAGGTCGCTACGAGCACGGGGGCACTTTGAGAGACGCCGCGGATTGTTTCGGCAATGTCGAAACGAGCGTTGATATCGACGCCACGGAATGGTTCATCTAGGAGTAAAAAGGCCGGTTTTTCGAGAAGCCAACGACCGATGACAACTTTTTGTTGGTTGCCACCAGACAGCGTCTCGATCTCCACCGATTCCCCTGCGGCCACAACACCGATCCGGTTAATTATTTCTCGAGCAGCCGCGCGTTCGGCCCGTCGATTCATTAGGACGAGCGGGGAAAACTTTTTGACAAACGGCAGGGTCATGATTGTGTCAAGCGACCAACCGGCAATGATCGACTGCTCGTGCCGAGATTCTGGAACCAGATAAATGCCCCGTGAAACGGCCTGCGCGGGATGGGATATCTCGAGCGGCTCACTGTTAACGACGATAGATCCGCCCTCGATTTTTCGCGAACCGTAAATCCATTCAAGAAGTTCAGATTTTCCACTGCCCAACAATCCGAGCAAGACAGTGACTTCACCATCTCGGAGCGACAGATCGAAAGGCTCTGAGTCGCGGAACACGCGTGCCTGCGAAATGAGAACAACCTCATTTCCACCGGCCTGCTCCTCATGTTTAAGGTCCGATGGTGTCTTGTCAAATAGCTCTGTCAGCACCTCAGGCCACTCAAAGACACCGGCAGCATTCTTCGAGAATTCACCGCGCATTTTGCCGTCGCGGAGAACACCAACACGGTCAGCGAGCTCGGCAATTTCGCCAATCTTATGCGTGACGAAGAGAACGGACATGCCATCACTCACAAGGTCTCTAATGATGGCGAAGAGCCTCGCCACTTCCTCTCCCGACAACGCCGAGGTGGGTTCGTCAAGGACGAGAATTTTAGGGCGTAACGAGAGGGTCCGGGCCAAGACGAGTAATTGTCGCTCGGACACTCCTAGGTCTCGCACGGTGGTGCGAAGAAAATTGGGGGTGACTTCCAACCCAAGGAGCGCAGCAACTTCTCGCGCTCTGGCCTCAGTGTTCTTGCGGCTTGTCATCATGCCAGCACGCCGGCCGGCGAAGGAATCCAGTGCCAAGTTTTCCGCCACGGTCATATCGAGTACGACGCCGTCATTGGGGTTCTGCTGGACTGTTCCGATGCCAAGTTGTTGGGCGGAGTGAGGGTCATGGATGGTCACGACTTCACCATTGACCATGACGATGCCGCCATCGGAAGAATGGGCTCCTGAGAGGACTCGAATCAGAGTTGACTTGCCCGCCCCGTTTGCACCCATGAGCGAGTAAATTTCTCCTCGCCGTACGGTGAAACCGACCCCCTGGAGGACTCGATTCGGTCCGAATTCTTTTGTGATGCCTCGGAGCTCAAGTGCGTGTTCCATTTCGCGGCAGTCCTCTCGCTGAGTCGGGGGCCTAGCTGAAGTGAGGCGGCAGCAGAGAGCCTGCCTCCGCCTCACTTCTTTCGATTAGCTGGCGGGAACAGTCGCAATCCAAGACGCACCAAGGAAGTCTGGCGTGCTCAACTGG
This sequence comes from Alpinimonas psychrophila, assembly GCF_014137865.1. GTDB lineage: Bacteria > Actinomycetota > Actinomycetes > Actinomycetales > Microbacteriaceae > Alpinimonas > Alpinimonas psychrophila. The sequence continues at coordinate 15,972 of NZ_JACGWU010000006.1, forward strand.
GGAAGCGCCACACGAAGCTCATCCATGTTTGTGACGTTCTGGTCGCGAAGCAGCTTTTGCGTGATCAAAGCGGCGGGGATAACCATCTTTGATGGCATATCAACTCCCGACGCTGCTGCAATAGCGGCACGAGCAACCACAGCGCCAACGTTGGATGGGTCTGTGGCCGCAGTCGCCTTCCATGGGCTTCCAGCTTCCGTCATGAGGGCGATGTCAGCGGTGGAAATATCCACTCCGTAGAGGGACACATTCGCGAGCATGCCATTCTGGCGAAGAGCAATGAGAGCTCCCTTGGCAAGCTCATCGTACGCCGCGAAGACAATTGTCGTCTCGGGGGCAGAAGTCAGTGCAGCGGCGCCCTCAGTTGCAGTATCAGCAGCGGCTGATTCACTGTACTTTCCAAAACGGGCCACCTCAACGAATGAGGGGTTGTCCGTCAAGAAGGAGTTGTAAACACCATCTCGGGTATCCAGGGGAGCGATGCCAGAAACGTTGACATAAGCAAGGTTTCCGCCCTTTGGGTTTTCAACCTTGATTTGATCAAGGATCTTTCCCGCCAAGGACTCATCATCCTGAGACATGTAGAGAGCCTTTTGATTCGAAATAGCGACGTCATAGACAACCACGGGAATCCCTGCAGCGATGGCCTCGTCAATTTTTGGATTGAGTGAATCGGCGAGACCATGGTCAACAACGATCACGTCAGGCTTAGAGTTGATTGCCTCATTGAATTGGGTGACTTGTTCAGCGTTGTCGCCACGAGCGTCAAAAAGTTGAACGACCCCGCCAGCGGCAGCGATTTGGGCGTTGAAGCCACTACCCCACTGCTCGAAGTAGTCGCCTACGCCTGATTGGCGCACAAGCGCGACGGTGAGGCCTTCCTTGAAACCGGCCGGTGCGGTTTCGGGGAGAACGAAGTCAGTGGTCACAACAGCAGCAACAGGAGCTTCGTTCGCTGCCGGTGTCGCTTGCGCACAGCCGGTGATGAACAGTACAGAGGCCGCTATGGCCGCGATTGGTAGGACTTTGAACTTCATTGTTCTATCTCTCTTCTTGGTTTTTTGTGTGAGGTTGGATCTTTCAAAAGCGAAAAGTGGCGGTCATTTCGTTCGCTACTTCGTCGCTGGGCAACTCATTGAGAGCTGGTCTAATGGCACGCTGATCTGTGACAATTGCCGAGATGAGGCGGGCAGGAGTTACATCAAAAGCCGGGTTCACTGACGTCGTGCCGGCGGGCGACATTACTTTCCCATTGATGACAACGACTTCTTCAGTACCGCGATCCTCGATGTCGATGAGGTCGCCAGTCGCAGTTTCACAATCAATTGTGGTTTCGGGTGCCACAACGATGAAGGGTATGCCAGCAAATTGCGCTCCCAAGGCAAGGGAAAAAGTGCCAATTTTGTTTGCAGTGTCACCGTTGGCAGTGATGCGGTCGGCGCCAACCAGCACAGCGTCCACACGACCCTGAGCCATGAGGAAATTCGCTGCCGAATCCACAATCGTTTGGTGGGGGGCACCCATGTTGGAGAGCTCCCAGGCAGTCAAACGGGCGCCTTGAAAGAGCGGACGCGTCTCACAGGCGAAGACGTTCTTTAAATTTCCACGGAGAAACACTTCCTCGATAACGCCCAAGGCAGTCCCACGCTCTACGGCTGCCAGGGCTCCCGTATTGCAGATGGTAAGAAGGTTGAGTCCGCTGGCCATTTTCTCTGGCAACAAATCGGCGAGAAGTTCATAGCCCCGTTTGGCCATAGCGTGGGAGCCAATAACGTCCTGGTCACGAATTGAAAGCGCCACGGTGAGGACAGCCTGCGTTCCACGCTCGAGGGCTTCTAACGCTTGATCAACACCCCACGCAAGGTTGACGGCGGTTGGGCGCGAGACTCGCAAACGCAACGCGTCGGCGCGGGCTGTAACCGTATTGCCATTCTGAGCCGCCAAGGCTACACCCATGGCTCCGGCTACTCCGAGGGCAGGTGCCCCGCGCACCGCAAGCCTCTGGATGCATTCGATAAGTTCATCCACCGTACGAATCTGAAGAGTTGTGAGGGCATCAGGCAGCAGGGTTTGGTCGATGAGCGAGATATATCCCAGCCCACCCTGGTCCGACTGAAACCAATCAATTGCGCGCACGTTGACAAACTTTCTGAGCATCTACGCTACAAATAAGTAACGCAATATCTGGACGGCGTGGTTGCCGTTCCGCTAGGTTGTCAGACAACAGACAAGATTGTCAAGGTGGAAATGGTAACGAAAAGATCTCGGCCCGGACTAGCCGATGAAATTGTGATGGCAATCAAAGTTCGCATTGACGACGGCACCTACGTTGCCGGTTCTCGACTCCCCACCGAGGCTCAGCTATGTGACGAATTTGGAGTATCACGGGCAACGGCCAGGACTGCAATCAAAGAGCTTGACGTAATTGGCTTGGTCCACACGCGCCATGGCCTCGGTACGTTCGTTCGCACGATTCCACATGTTCAAGATGGGCTGGAGAAGATGGGGTCGATTTCTGATTCCATCCGGTCGAGTGGAAAAATTCCCGGAATGGACTACGCTCGACGCACGGTTCGGACTGTCACACTAGATGAAGCCGAGCGAATGACCGTGCCGGCTGAAACACAAGTTCTTGAGCTGCGACGTCGAATAACGGCAGACGACGAAATTGTGGCGTATTCGTATGACCTGCTGCCGATGTCAATTTTCCCCGAAGATTTTGTACCAGAGCAGCTTGAGGGTTCAATCTTTAGCTATTTCGACCGAGTTCTTGGGCTTCCAGCCATTCTCGGTTTCGCCGAGGTGCACGCCGTGGAATCTCGTAAAATTGGCTGGGGGCCAGGAAGTAGCGAACACAATTTGTTCATCCTTCTCGACCAACTTCAGTATGCGGACGATGGCGTCCTCCTTGGCTATTCACGGAGCTACTTTGTTGAGGGTGCCTACGCCTTCGTTCTCAAACGCACAAAATAGCTCTCGAGATCACGAAGCCCATCGGCTTCTTTGCGGAATGGAATGCTTGATGACCCGCCTCTCGTCGTCACCACTAGCGTTAGCTATGACTCAAAGGAGAGCACGATGAACGAGCGCGACAGAATTGATCCACAGTCGCGGATACCACTCGAGGCACTCCTGTCGTTTATGCCCGGAGGGTTCAACGCCATTGCCGACATCGCCGCGCGGCGCGAGGCTGTTGCCGGGTTGCTCGCCACCATGGGCGCCGACCAGCCCGTGAACCCGAACGTCACCCATGAAGACCACTTCGCGCCGGGCCATAACGGTGCCCCGGATGTGCGCGTGCGCGTCTACACGCCAACGAATGCGCCGGGCAAGCTACCCGGTCTCATCTATATTCACGGTGGTGGAATGATCCTCGGCTCCATCGAGGGCGAGGAAGCCAGATGTGTCACGTTGTGCGAGAAATTGAGCATAGTGGTCGCATCCGTTGACTATCGCAAGGCACCCGAGAATCCATACCCTGCAGCACCGGATGACTGCTACGCAGGCGCATGCTGGGTCTTCGCCAACGCCGCGACGCTCGGCATTGAGAGTGGGAACATCGGTATCTATGGAGGTTCCGCCGGGGGTGGGCTCGCCATTGCCGTGGCGCTCATAGCGCGCGACCGCTCGGGCCCGAAACTCAAATACATGATGCCCATCTACCCCATGATCGACGACCGCAACGTGACGCATTCCTCGCATGAGGTGACCCAGGTGGGCATCTGGGACCGCGCCGGAAACATCGAGGCGTGGAAGTGTTACCTCGGCGGCAAACCAGCCGACCAATATGCGGCACCGACGCGCACCAAGGACCTCTCGGGCCTACCGCCCGCTTACATCGACGTGGGTCAGATGGATGTGTTCCGCGATGAGGACTTCGACTTCGCCATGCGGCTGAACCAAGCCGGCGTGCCCTGCGAGTTCCACGTCAACCCGGGTGCCTTCCATTCCTCGGAGAACTTCGCCCCCGAAGCGGACCTCTCGAAGCGCATCTGGGCCGCGCGCTTGGAGACCTTGCGGCGGTTTATCGACGCGTAAGTTTGCGAAACGTATCCCTATATCGGTGCGCCCAATGCTCGTACGAGAGGACGGTAAAGGAAGTTCTTGACGCCCGTTATAGAGAGGTATAACATCATACCAAGTCCCCCCCTACCTGGCTTTGGAGCATCCTCATGAACGCACCTTCCCCTGTCGACAAGAACTCCGCCGGCGTTGGCGAACGTCAGTACCACATCGCCGTTGCGCCAGGTGAAGTCTCGACAGTTGCACTTCTCCCCGGAGACCCTTTCCGCGTTCCCCTCATCGCTGAGTTCCTCACAGATGTGAAAACAATCGCGCACAACCGGGAACACCTCACGATGACGGGGGTCTATAAGGGTCGCAAAATTACCGCGACCTCTACCGGCATGGGATGCCCCTCGACTGCCATTGCTGTTGAAGAGCTTATTCGCGTGGGGGTAACCTCCTTTATTCGCGTCGGTTCTTCCGCCGGACTTCAGGTGGGAGTGAAACCAGGCGACCTCCTTGTGAGCGAGGGTGCCCTGCGAAACGATGGCACATCAGCCGCCTACGCCCATCACGGATTTCCTGCCGTGCCTGACCTGGCCATTGCTCTGGAGCTAGACAAAGTTGCCCGAGAACTCACGAAAGGCACCAACACTGCGGTCTACTCGGGAATCAACGCGAGCGACGATGCCTTCTATGCCGAGACCCCCGAGTGGATTTCCGAACTGAACCGGCTCGGCATTTTGAACGTCGAAATGGAGAGCTCGGCCCTGTACGTAGTCGCCCGCCTTCGCGGCGTGCGAGCGGGAATGATCTGCTCAACGTCGAGCAATCTCTTCGACGGCACGAGCCTCTATGGCGACATCAAAACGGCGCTCAAAGATGGTTGGATGAACAGCATCGAGGCTGCCCTCGAGGTCGCCGTCCGCTTGGAACTCTGACCCATGCTCATCAATCTTCACAGCCATCTGGAGGGACGTGTTCGTCCAGCCACGGCGGCACAGCTCGCGGACGCCTTCGGGGTACCTTCCCCCGAAGGCGGGTGGGAACGCGCAATCAGGCTCGACGGTCCAGCGACCCTCACGGAATACCTCACGCGCGTCGCCTCAACGTATCCGTTCTTTCGCTCCCTCGACGCTACCCGTCGCATCGCTCGCGAGGCTGTAGAGGATGCCGCCGCATCCGGTCTCGACTATCTTGAACTTCGATTTGGCCCTGCAACTCACGTTCAAAATGCCCGTGGCCTCCGCGACGCCGTAGCGGCTGTTACCGAAGGAATGCAGGAGGCTTCTCACTCGACCGGAATGCCGAGCGGTGCTGTAATTTCTGCGCTGCGCCATCACGACTCGGAGACGAATGAAGCCGTGGCTCGGGCTGCGGCCAGTTTTGCGGGCAAAGGCGTCGTTGGTTTCGACCTGGCTGGTGACGAGCTCCTTTACCCCGCCCACGTGCCGCACAAGAACGCGTTCGCTCTCGCGCGTTCCGCCGGTCTGGGAATCACCTGCCATGCGGCAGAAGCCGGCCCAGCTTCAGCGGCCAGAGAGGCCGTAGAGCTTTTTGGTGCCACGAGGATCGGTCACGGAGCCCACATCATTGATGATCCCGCCCTTCTTCGGTGGTGTGCCGATGAAGGAATTGTCATCGAAATCTGCCCCACATCAAATTGGTATACGGGTGCTATCGCGTCAGTCGCGCAGCATCCCGCGCCACTGTTCCGGGATGCAGGCGTGAAGCTCGTCCTCGGAGACGACAACCCGATGCAGACGGGCACGAACCTTCGCGACGAACGTGAGGTCCTGCAGAACGTTCTCGGTTTCACGAAAACAGATCTCGACGAGATCGATCGCGTCAGCGTTGAAGCTGCCTTCCTTACCGACGGCGAGAGGTCTGCTCTGGCCGCACGACTAGCTCACTAGAATTTCTCGCCCCGACGTCGCCTCGCGGGCAAGAACGCAATTTCCCACAGCCCACAAGCCAACGGCGGCACAACCGAATGGAGACAACAATGCAACGAAGCACCTCAGTCACCTCGCTCCTTGCGACGGGTGCAATAGCCGCGCTCTTTTTGAGCGGCTGTAGCGCAGCACCAAACGCCGCTGACCCTTCCGCCGAAGCCGGTGCCAACTTCCTCCCGTGTGCCGTTTCCGACCTCACTGGCTTCAACGATAACGACTTCAACGAGTTTTCTTTTGACGGAGTCAAGGAAGCGGCCACGAAGCTTGGGGTAACGGCCAAAGGCTCTGAGTCTGCGGCCGAGTCCGACTATGCCGCAAATATTGATGCCCTCGTCGCGGAAAACTGTAATCTCATCGTGGCCGTTGGGTTCAACCTCGCAACCGCAACGCGCGACTCCGCCATCGCAAACACCAATGTGAATTTCGCTCTGATCGACAGTGCTGTCTCTAACGATGACTTCAGCCCGCTCACGCTCGACAATGTGAAGCCCGTGCTTTTCGACACAGCTCAGGCTGCTGCGTTAGCCGGATACCTTGCCGCAGGAGCTTCCAAGACGGGCGTTGTTGGCACGTACGGAGGAATGCAATTCCCCTCCGTCACGATCTTCATGGATGGCTTCTCCGACGGCATCGACAAATACAATTCGGTGCACGGCACGTCGGTCAGGCTCGTCGGCTGGGATAAAGCGACGCAAAACGGTCTCTTTGTGGGCAGCTTCGATGACCAAGTCAAAGCAAAAACCCTGACCGACGGCCTCCTCGACCAAAATGTGGATGTGCTCATGCCTGTAGCTGGAACGCTTTTCACCGGTTCGATCGAAGCCATCAAGGACAAAGGCGCTTCGGCAGCAATCATCGGCGTAAATTCTGATGCCTACGTGAGCACTCCCGAGTACAAGGCCTACTACTTGACGTCTGTACTCAAGAACCTCACCACCGCCGCCGAAGTTGTGACGTCTGCCGCAGGCGCGGGAACGTTCAACAACACCCCGTACGTTGGAACTCTCGATAACGGCGGAGTCGGCATCGCGCCAACTCATGACTGGGAATCTAAGCTTGACCCGTCTTTGTTGAGTGAAGTTAAGCAACTCGAGGCAGACATCATCTCTGGTGTCTGGGTCGTGGAGTCAACGTCGTCGCCGAAACTCTAGCCGGCAAGAAGGGGAGCCGACCATCTTCTGGTCGTGCTCCTCTTCGCCCCGACATCAGGACTTTCCTCCGGCTCACCGGTTGGTCATACTTTCCCATCGCCTTCATTGGACGACTGCCCTTCGCCATGATGATCGTCGGCGTTTTGACGTTTGTGGCAACAGAACGAAACTCGGTTGCCGAAGCAGGATTCGCTGCCGCGTGTGCCGGAATCGGTACCGCAATTTGTGGCCCCTATGCTGGCACTCTCGCTGACCGCTTCAGCCAACGTGCTGTTTTGCTCGCTTCCAGCCTGCTGAGCGTTACCGCCGTCACCACGTTTCTGGCACTCGTTGCCGGCGATGCGCCTTTCGCACTCCAGCTCATAGTTGCCTTCGTTTTGGGAGGAGCTACCCCTCAGGTTGCCCCCTTCTCGCGCGCTCGGCTCGTCGACTTTGCTTCGAGCGCCCGCACCCCTCACAAACGAGATCGTGCCATTTCGATGGTCATGAGCTATGAATCGGTCATGGACGAAACATCCTTCGTGATTGGCCCCGTACTCGTCGGTGTCTTGACAGCACTGATCGCCCCCTGGGCGCCCCTTGTATTTGGTGCCGTCATCACCGCGACAATCGTCATTGCCTTCGCTGTCCATTCTTCGGCCGTGTTCCGGCCCGTGACAGAAGTGTCAACCCCGAGCCCGAGGGGAAGGGTCTTCTCGGGCCGGATTCTGCTTCTCGCCCTGGGTATGTTCCTCGTTGGATCAGTTTTTGGATCCACCCTCACCGCGCTCATCGAATTCATGACGGTACGGGGCCTCGGAGCTCAGACGGGGATAGCTTATGGAGCGATGAGTGCCGGCGCCATCATTACCGCCATAGTGCTGGCGATGCTCCCCCGAGCACTAACCCTTCGATTGCGCTGGATCGTATTTGCGACCCTCGGTCTGGCCGGAACGATCGCGCTTGCCTCCTCGTCGACGGTACCGGTCATGGCGAGCGCTCTCTTCATTAGCGGCTGTGGCATAGGCGCCGTGCTCGTCTCCCTCTTCAGTTTGGGGTCAGAAGAAGCTCCCGTCGGCCGATCCACGACCGTCCTCACAACGTTGCAGAGCAGCATTGTTGTAGGGCAGGCACTCTCAACAGCGGGCAGCGGCCTCGTGGCCGAAGCCTGGGGCGCTTCGGCGGGATTCACCGTCGCCGTTCTCTCAACGACACTGTTGATGCTGCTCGGAATCCTTTACGCTCTGCGTTGCAGAAGCACCAGCGCGAGCTAGATCACAGCGCGGGACTGGGTGACCATCTCGTGACGGCGAGATATCCGAATGCCGGCGGGAACGCGCATTTAGAAATGTAGGCGGGTACGCCTGCCAGATGTGCCGTTTGCGTGAGGACAAGCAGAGGATCGCTTGCTTTAATCCCCAATTGGCCCGCACGCGTTGGCCCCGCAACGGATGCCGCAATTCTGCACTCACCGGAGGTGAAAATTGGCCCGAGGCGATTGGTCAAGGCATGCAACAGTGTCGCGTCTTCTTCGGCCGCATCCCGCAAGTTTTTCGATACCTCCGCATCAAGCTTCGCCAAATAGATCTCGTCCGGGAGGTACTCCTGAACGAGAGCGATTGGTTGGCCGTCACGCGTGGCGATTGATTCTCGGAACCAGAAGTCAGCCTGCGGTTCGAGGGCAAGAAGCTCGACAACGATGTCGGTGACCGTCTGCAGAGTGAACTCGACTGGGACAACAGCCAAGGCCTTCGTTGGGCTCTGGAGGAGCCGTTCTATTGACTGGAGTTCGTCGAGCATTGCGTGAGACGCAGAATCGGCAACGAACCGCCCAACGCCTCGTTTGGTGCTGATAAGCCCATCTTCTTCGAGAAGCATCAATGCCTCTCGCACAACGGTCCGGCTCACCCCGAGGGCGAGGGCGAGCTCCGTTTCGCGGGGCAGAAGTGAGCCCGCCACAAAGTTGCCCGACCTAATGCCTTGGGAGATGCGAGAGTAAACCGCTACCCGCAAAGGCTGGCCAGGAGGGGTCAGGAGCGGCTCCGATAGGTAGCGCGCAGAATCCAAAATTGTCATGGATTCCTGCTGCACAGCATCATAAAGCCAGTGTAGTTCGTTGTTCCATCACGGCTACGTAGCCCGCGAAAGAAGTATGGCCCTGCCAGCTTCTACGACCGGCCTACCACTGGCTCCACGAAAACCAGCTTCTCCGGGGTGGGCGCCTGGAGGAAGTCAAAGTCGCAGCCTTCGGGGGCCTGCGTCACGTGCTTCTCGTAGAGTGCTGGCCAGCCGCGAAGGTGCGCTGAGACCGGGCGGACCCAGGCCGCGCGTCGCGTCGTGAACTCTTCTGGCGAAATCAGCAGATCCAGCGATCCGGATTCAATGTTGACCGCAATGAGGTCACCGTCACGAACAAACGCTATTGGCCCACCCACCGCAGCCTCCGGGGCGACATGAAGGAATACGGTGCCAAAGGATGTGCCGCTCATGCGCGAATCAGAAACGCGTACCATGTCGGTAACGCCGGCCGCCGCTAATTTCGCGGGGATAGGGATCATCCCCCACTCCGGCATTCCGGGAACACCCACCGGACCGCACCCCTTGAGCACGAGTACGGTTTCGGCGGTGACGTTCAGCTCGGGGTCGTCAATGCGCGCGCGCATGTCGTCATAGTTGTCGAATACGAGCGCGGGGCCTGTGTGCGTAAACAGTGATGCTGTTGCAGCGGATGTTTTGATGACGGCGCCATCCGGAGCCAGCGAGCCCGAGACAACAGAGAAGGACCCGTTGGCAAAAAGTGGATTCGTAACGGTGCGAATGGCCGTTCCACGCTCCCCGGCATTGGCGATGATGTCGCGCAACGTCAACCCTGAGACGGATGCCTCATCCAAATTCAGATGTTCGTTGAGTTCACGAGCCAAGACGGGCAAACCGCCGGCCTCATGAAAATCATGAATGAGCATGGTCCCTGATGGTTCAACATCAGCCAAGACAGGAACGCCCTCCCCCAGTTGGCTCATGCGCACCAACCCTAGCTTCAGGCCGAGGCGTCCGGCAATGGCAGGGAGGTGAATGACGGCGTTGGTGGAACCACCGATGGCGTGTAGAACGGTCACGGCATTCTCAAAGGCCTTGAGCGTCATGATGTCGCGCGGGCGAATATCCTGACGAACGAGTTCCACGGCTCGGACTCCCGCCGCGTGAGCCTCACGCAGTGACTCCTCCGAACCCGATGGGCTCGTGGATGCTCCGGGAAGGGCCATGCCCAAGGCCTCGGTCATGAGAGCCATTGTCGAGGCGGTTCCCATGGTGTTGCAGGCGCCAACGCCGCAGGACAAACATGCTTCAAATTCTGCCCAACCGGATTCCGTGAGTCGACCAGCTCGTCGATCTTCCCAGGCCCGCCACAGGTCTGTTCCCGTCCCAATCTTCTTTCCGCGAAACACGGATACGGGACGGGCCCCGCCGAGGACTGCGATCGCGGGCAGGTTCGCACTGGCCGCTCCCATGAGCGTTGCGGGAACCGTCTTGTCGCAGTTGGCGAGAAGCACAATCCCGTCGAGAGGATTAGACCGAAGCATTTCTTCGATCTCCATGGCGAGAAGATTTCGATAAAGAAAGGCACTTGGCTTCATGAGGTCTTCACCGAGCGACATGGTGGGGAATCGGACAGGCAAACCGCCCGCGGACAAAATTCCCGCGTGCGCGGCATCCGCCAGTTTTCGCAAGGGTAAGTTGCACGGGTTGAGCTCGCTCGAGGAGTCAGCGATGCCGATGACAGGCCTTTCGTCACCCGGCTCGATTGTGAGCCCCACGCTTCGAAGCGCAACGCGGTGGGCGACAGAAACTTCATCGTCACCGGCTAACCATTTCTGGCTTCTCAACATGGCCGGGGTTCTCCCTCTAGATAGTGGACAAAAGGTCTGGGAATGTCAGCCTAGTTCGGGCACGCCAAGGCCAAGAGCCCCCGCCGGAGATTGGATGAGCTCGATTTCGCTGCGCTTGATCCACTCGAGAGCAAGCGAGGCTCGGCGCACTTTTTCACGCCCCAGTAGGGATGCATAGTCGAGGTTGTGCATGCCAGCTGGGTAAATCGGAGTGCTGTTTCGAAGCCCAAACTTTGTGTACATCGGAGCGGCAATCGCAATCAACTCCGCGCTTTCATGACCTCGAACCACGCCACCCATGGCATCCGGAGCTTCCACATAGACATCGATGGGAAGGGAGGAGACTGCTCGAAGTTCAGCGATGAGTTCGGGCGTCAGGTCCGAGGGGACGTTCACCGTGGAGGCCCCCATCCGTTCCATCTGACGCATGGCGATGGGATTTGATGGCGCGAGCATGGCCGAGATCTTCCATACGGTGCTGGCCGGAAGGTCGCCAGCCTTCTGCATCCCTACGAGGACTTCCAGAAGACCGAGATCGGCGATGAGGAATCCGCGAATTCCATGCTCAGTGGCGCGCAAGACATCTTCAACGCCGTAGCGAAGTTGACGGGTTCCGCGCAATTGACCCGCCAATGCAGGGCCGTCGGCGGCCCGAGACTGAACACCAATGTCCCAGCCTTCACGAGGGCCAACGAACAGGGAAATCTCAATCCCGTTGTCGGATGCCATGAGAGCCATCTCATCGAGTTCCTTCTCGGTGATGAGCATTGAACCGCTGCCCTGAGACACGCGGTTAACGACGACACCGCGCTCCTTGGCTTCGGCAAGGACATGCCGTAAAATTGTGGGGTTCTCCACCGACGGGATTTCAATCCGGTAGTGCGCGCCGTCAGGAAAACGTTCTTCACTGGGGGCTACTGCGCTCACGGGCGCCAGTCCCAGGTCTGTCAAGAAGCGATCAGCTTTCATGGAAGTCCTCCTATCGATATTGCATCGGATGCCGTAGACTGTTCGGTATTACCGAATCATGTTCTACTATACCAAACTTTACGGACCGGATGCTTGCGATGTCAACCACGTTCTTGAGCGTCACATGCTTGTCCAATCCTTCATCTTCAGAAAGAGCGACTCCTTATGTCTGCACCAGAAGCACACGTCTCCACCACGACCGATGTTGTTGCGCTAGAAGTTGACGTCATTGCTCGGATTGCGGCTGGTGCCGCTTCTGCCTGGGCTGGCCTTGAACCGGCCCGCAGAGCTGGTGCTCTCGTTGCGGCCGCAGATGCACTGCAACTGTCTCGGGACGAGCTCGTTGCCATTGCCATGACAGAAACCGGGCTTTCTGAAGCAAGGCTCAACGGCGAACTGACGCGAACGGCCGTTCAGCTGAAGCTCTTCGCTGAGACCATCGTGGATGGCACGTATCTTGATGTGCGCTTGGATGCCGCCGATCCTGAGTTTGTCTTGGGGCCGCGACCTGATGTCCGTCGCTATCTCCTCGCTCTCGGTCCCGTCGTCAACTTTGCCGCCAGCAACTTTCCGTTTGCCTTCTCCGTGGCTGGCGGAGATACCGCCGCAGCGCTCGCCGCCGGGTGTCCCGTGATTGTGAAGGCCCACTCGGGGCATCCGAAACTCTCCGTGCGCACGGGAGAAATTGTGGCGGCGGCTCTCGAAGGGGCGGGGGCTCCTCACGGAACGCTTCAGGTCATTTCCGGTCAGGCCCACGGCGTAGCAATGCTCCAACACTCCCTCATCAGGGCGGGAAGTTTTACGGGCTCGATCCGGGTTGGCACTTATCTCGCCCAGGTTGCCGCGGCACGGTCCGTTCCCATCCCTTTCTTTGGGGAACTGGGAAGCGTCAATCCTGTGTTTGTCACGGCCGGAGCCCTGGCCGAACGAAACGACGCCATCGCCGACGGTTTTGTCACCAGCGTTTCTGGGTCCGCGGGGCAGTTGTGCACCAAACCAGGCTTCCTCTTCGTCCCCGCTTCCGCCTCCGAGGCCCTGCAGGCTCGCATTGCTCAGGCCACCACTGGACTTTCGGAGCACCGACTCTTGAACCCAGGAATTGCGTCGGGGTATCGCGAACGTCGCGAAACAATTCTGGCAACCCCCGGCGTGACAACAATTACACAAGGCTCCCTTCGCATCGATGAAAATGGCCAAGGATGGGCGACGCCAACCATTGCTCGCGTCTCCGTCGCCGATCTTCTGGCTGCAAAAGTGCAGCTAAGTGAAGAAGCGTTTGGGCCCCTCGCAATCGTGGTGGAGTATGAAAATGAAAGCCTGCCCGAGGTTGCGGAAGCCCTCTTCGAGGGAAACCTTACGGGGACAATTCATTCAGCCGCGGGGGAAGACACGACAGCCCTTCGTTCGCTTATCGAGTGGCTCACAGAGAACGTTGGCCGCGTGCTCTTCGACGGTTGGCCCACCGGCGTGGCCGTCACCCCCGCAATGCAACATGGAGGACCGTGGCCCGCAACGACAAATGACTCCAGCACCTCCGTCGGAACGGCCGCAATCGGACGTTTCCTTCGCCCGGTGGCATTCCAGAATGCGCCACAGGCTCTGCTTCCGGCCGCGCTCACAGACGCCAACCCGTGGCTCGTTCCTCAGCGTCGCAGTCCCGCCGGAGAGTCGGCGTCGTGGGGAGATCTGAACGGCTAACCGCGGAAGCGGTAGGCCGCGGTCCCTCGCACTCCAACGTTGGCGGAGAAAAGATCTCCGGCGTTCGGTTCCGTTGCGCGCGCCTCCGGGGTCATGCCTTCCCACGCCGACGTCACATACAGACGGTCCAACGAGGATGACCCGAAACTGGCGCATGTGGGCTGACTCACCGGTAGCGTCATCTGACGAAGCGCCTGACCCCCCGGGCTGATTCGCTTGATAGCGGAGCCACCCCACATGGCCAACCACACGGCACCCTCGGCGTCAATCGTGAGTCCGTCAGGGGTTCCCTGTGATTGCGGGAAATCGATGAGGTTGGCACGCCGTGGTCCGATTTTTCCCGTGTCACAGTCGTAGCCGTACTGTCGAATTGACTGCTCACCGGAGTCAACGAAGTAAAGCGTTTCCCCGTCCAAAGACCAGGCAAGGCCGTTGGATTCGAGGAGCCCCTGGAGGATCACGTCAATGTGACCATCGGCATGCAGCTGGATGAGCTCCCCCGTGCTGTCGCCCGTCTGAGAAACAATCCCCGCGAGGAAGCGGCCTGCGGGGTCACATGCCGCATCGTTAAAGCGCATACCGTCACCGACAGGCGCCGCCACTGGGTCACGATCACTCACGCCGCGGGCATCCCTAAAGACAAAGTTTCGGTCTACGGCAGCGACGAGACCGCCGTCGCGGCGCAGGCCAACCGCGCCCAGAGCCTCCCCCAGCCGTTCCCCTGATTCCAGCCCGTGCATGTCAAGACGCCGTACCGTGCCACCGAAGACATCAACCCACGTGATGCTCTCCGTCGTCTCGTCCCAGAGCGGATGTTCCCCCAGCTCACACCCGGCAGCGACCTCCACGTGCCACTCAACGGGCGAAACGGCGTCGGTCACTTCCCCATTCCGGCCGTCAGGCCAGAAACCAACTGCCGCTGGAAAACGAGGTACACGATGATCGCAGGGATCGCACTCAGCAAAGAGCCCGCCATCAAAACAGGAATATCTGTGACGCGCCCGGTCGCCAACACTCCGAGGCCCACCGTGACCGTTCGAAGGTCGGTGTTTTGCAAAAACAGCAAACCGATAAGGAGGTCACCCCAAATTTGGATGAACTGCAGGACGATAACTGTGACGACTGCTGGGATTGACAGGGGCAAAGCGATACGGAGGAAAACGCGCCAGTAACCCAATCCATCGATGACGGCAGCTTCAATGAGTTCATCGGGAATGCCCCGATAAAAAGCCGTCATCAGAAAAGTCGCGAAGGGCGTACCCAAGGCCGCGTAGATCAGTACGGCGCCGGTGTAGGAGTTCAGCATGTTGAACTGTGCCAGGTTAACGTAGGCGGGAATGATGATCGACTGCATGGGAATCAGCATCGCTGAAATGATGAGCAGAAAGACGAGCGTCGCTCGGCGATACCGAAGTTTGGCAAAGGCAAAACCTGCGGTAGTACTCACGGAAACAATGATGATGAGGGCAAGCACACAAACAATGGTGGAGTTTGCCAGTTGTTGCCCGACAGGCAAAATATCGAAGAGCTTGGCCCAGCTATCGAAGGAATACCCCTCCATGCCGCGAAATTGAGCGTTGCTCTTGAACGAGGCATCAATCATGAACCAAAAAGGGTAGAACATGATGAAAGCCCCCGCAGCCATCACCACAAAGAGAATCACTCGCCGAGGAGAAACTTTCTTTTTCGCCACCACTTTGCCGGCCGAACGGGTCGACCGAATGGAGGCGAGTCTTTCGGTAATTGTGGGAATGGGCACGTTAGTCCTCCGAACGAAGAAGCTTGAGTTGAAGGATGCCAATGACGCCCATGATGATGAACAGCACGACGCCAAGAAGTGCGCCGGTGCCGAAGGCGCCGCGAGCGAATGCCGTCTGGTAGACGAAGAATTCTAGCGTCGTCGTTCCGTAACCCGGGCCGCCTCCCGTCATAACGAAAATAAGGCTGAAGAGCGCTGTGAAGGCGGTAATCATCGACATGATGAAGGCAAACTGGATGAAAGGCTTGAGCTGAGGCATCGTGATCGAGAAGAAAACCCGAAGCGGGCCAGCACCATCCATTCGTGCCGCCTCATGGAGACTCGGATCGAGGGTGGCCATTCCCGTCAGGAAGATGATGGTGTTGGTGCCCACCATGGACCACACGAACGTCACGGCCACAGCGAAGAGTGCCGTGTCTTCATGCGCCAGAAAATCTGTCTGAATAGCGGCCAATCCAATGTTGGCAAAGATTCCGTTGAGGAGGCCTTCCTGCGCAAAGAAGCGTGCGGAGACCATGCCGATGACGACCCACGAAATTGCCGTTGGGAGAAAGTAGATGACGCGAAAGAGCTTCCAACCGAAGACATGTTCGTGGAGCACGGCAGCAATCCCCATGGGAATCACAATCGCAAACGGTACCGACAGCAGAAGAAGGCCATTGTTGAGGAGCACTCGCCAGAACGTTGGATTGAGAAAAAGATTGATATACGTTTCAGGCCCCACCCAGGTCGTGGTGAGTCCGTCCCACTTCGTCATGGAGTAATAGACGGCCTGAATAATGGGGATGCCCAGCAGCAAAACAACGAGCAGAAAAGCCGGGAGGCTGAGAATGATGCCCATCCGGCGGCGGCTATCGCTCAGTCGCGGTGTCCTGCTCCGCTGAAGGGTAAAAATGTTTGTCATCTGAAGAAATCTTTCTTGGTCCAAGTGGATCGTTGGGCCAGCGGAGCGAGAATTTCCACCCTACTGGCCCAACGAGGACTGCAGCTTTCGAGCCGTGCTTACTTCTTTTGCTCGGCGGGCAGTTGGTTCCACGCTTGCGCCATTTGCGCGAGCGCATCCTTGGGTGTCATGTTTCCACCCAAGACCGATGGGAGGACCTTGCCGCCGACATCGACAACATCACCCTGGATGACGTTATCAATCATGGGGTACCTCGTGAAGCCGAACTGTCCAGCGAAGTCGAGCATCTCCTGGTTGACAGGGTTGGACGTCTTTGCACCATTGACGGAGGAAATCAGGCCAGACTCGTCCATGATTTTGACAGCGGCATCCGTGGTGAGGAACGCGAGGAAGTCTGCCGCTGCTTGCTGATGCGTCGAGCTCTTCATGATTCCAAAACCGTTACCAGGGAATTCAACAACGCCCTTGATGGAGGTGTCGGAGAAGGGCGGAACGAAGGCGGCTACATCGGTACCCATGGCATCGGTAAACAGTGCCGTATCCCACGTGCCATCGATGATCATGGCAGCTTTACCTGACGTGAAGTCCTCGAGGTTGTCGGTCTTCGTGAGAACGTCGGAGTTGGTGCACCCGTTTGTCTTCATTGCAGCCCACTTGGTGAGCTGATCGATGTTCTTTTGAGAGTCCCACGCGACTGTGCCGTTCAAGAGGTTCGCCCATTCATCGACCGTGTAGGCACCGATCATGGCATAGCTGGCGTCATACCACGTGTAGAACGTAGCTCCCAGAGTTTGTCCGCCGTTGCCGTAAACCACGGGGGTGATTCCGGCCGCATTCAGCTTGTCACAGGCCGCATAGAGTTCGCTCCAGTTGGTCGGCACGCTCGAAATGCCTGCTGCCGCAAAAGCTTTTTTGCTGTAGAAGCCCATGTAGAACTGCTTCTCGAAGGGCATGACATAGGGGCCATTTGCCGAGTCGAAGCCGTCGGCCACGTAATCCAAGCCGTCGACTTTGGCGAGGTCCGCTGCGGGAACAAGGCCATCAAGATTCACAAGAAGATCTTTGTACTTCAGGGTGAAGAGCCCGGTCCACATGACGGCAAGGTCCGGCCCCGTCTTGGAAATTGCACTCGCCTGGATCAACGAGAAGTAGTTGTCTCCTGGCTGGCTCACAACATCGAAGGTGACGTTGGGGTGAAGCTTCGTATACGCATCCGTTAGATTCTGCGTTGCAATCGCGTTTTGCTGAGTACCGAAGTTATGCCAGAGAGTGAGCTTGACCGGATCAGTATCCGACGTTCCGGAACTAGAGGCCCCACCGGCACAGCCCGCCAGCGCGAGAACAGTGACCGCGAGAGCCGCGAATAATGGTAGCTTTCTCATTTCTTCCTCCTGTGTTGAATGCGCTGCCTCGTGGCTGCGGCTTGGTGTGAACGTCGCGGGTTGCGACGAAATTTATGCCCCTGTTAGAGCATCAAAATATCCGGTCGTAAAAATTGAGTTTCCGGCACCAATGTCGTCGGCCAGCCGGGAGCAGAAGTGATCCATTCGTGGGCGCCGTTCTTACCGACGATGTAGGTATCTTCGTCTTTGCCGCCACCGGCCACACTTGGATTCCATGCGACCGCATTTCCCGGGGAAATCGGTTCCTGCCACCAGCGACTGTCAGTTTGCACCGGCGAAATTTCAAACTCTCGCTGAGCGTAGCCAATGGGCCCACCCTGGTAATGTTCCCGCCACGCACCGGAGTGCCCCTCGGCGGCATACGCCTCATCGATAGCCTCCAGGACCGATCCATAGGTGCTGCCGGAGAGATGCGCCGACAAGGTCTTGACATGAATTCTTTTCGCAGCCGCGAGCCCCTCGAGCAATGACTCCGCTGGCTTTCCAGCCGAGGCGTATCGGGTCAATGCGACATGGAGTCCTGAGCGCCGCGCAACGAGTACGGCCATAACTAGTCGGTTTGCGCTAGCCCCCCGCGCGATCGGGTGTCGAAACTTCGCTATCCGGTCGTCAGCTCCGACGAGGAGGACCGGGCAGTCCGCACCCACCAACTCCATAGCTGCCGAGATTCTGGCCTGAATCTGAAAATCCGTCTCGCCCGGTGTCCAGGCCTTCAGCACCTCTTGGACGGCGGCGGTTGCGTCGCGCCCCAAACTGCGAAGCTCGTCGGTCTCAGCGGAACACAGACTCATTCGCGCCGAGATGATGTCGTCCGAAATATCAAGCCCAAATCCAGGATGTCCATCCGAGCCAATTTTGTGGAGATCCACGTCTCCGGCAACGCCAAGAGCAAGGGCACTCGCATTGACCATCGCTACGGCATCCCACCACGGAACCCCCACCACGTCGATGCCGAAAAGCTCGGGTTGCATCTCTGCGATGAGGCGCGGAGCTTCAATCTGCGTCGTGACAATGACACAACGACTCGCGCTGATGCACACCCACACAAGGTCTGTGGCGGCGGTGCGGTCGATCGGTGGATTCATGCCCCCGGTGACCCACGCCACGGCTCCTGGCGTTGTGAGCACAACATTTTCGATGCCCTTTTTCTCCTGAAGTCGCCGAACAGCAACGAGCGCGTGCGAGATTCGCTCCGCCCTGAGGTGATCGCCCATGATTCTCCGTGTTCTGCATTACCGAACATTGTTCTGTTCTGTGGTAGACAGAGTGTTGCATGCTCCCACGGGAGTGTCAAGGATGATCGACCCGACACGCACTGAAGAAACACAACCGTTACGTTGACCCCCGAGTTCTTAGGTCAACCCCACTAATGTGTGAGGAACTGCTTCGATCGGGTCGGGCACCTCGGGACCCTCGCCCAGATGAATGGAAGGCACACTATGCCGAACCCGGCCTTGCTCAACACAGCCCCAGCGGTCCGTCCAAGGAACATTCGTGCTGTCGTCGTAACGTCACCGGAAGAAGTGGCACTGGGCACGCGCATTGCTCCTGACTGCGGCACCAATGACGTGCTCATTCGCCCGGTCGTCGTGGGCATTTGCGGAACTGACCTCGACATCATCGACGGCAGTATCGATCCCGAGTTTGTTCGCTACCCCGTCACCCTCGGTCACGAATGGAGCGGGGTTGTCGTCGAGGCGCCGGCCCCTGGTGCGGGAACTAGCCACCTTTCAGCAGGAGACAGGGTTGTCGTCGAGGGCATCGTGCCCTGTGGTCACTGCGCCCCGTGCAAAGCCGGCGACACCAACCGTTGTGAAAACTACGACGAGTTTGGTTTCACCCGCCACGGGGCGATGGCGGAATTACTCGCAGCCCCACGGCATCTCGTTCACCGACTGGATCGCGGAGTCTCGATGGAATCTGGCGCGCTCGTTGAGCCTGCCGCCGTGGTTATTCGAGGCTTATTGAGAGCATCACCCCAACCCGGAGAGCGAATCCTCATTATTGGTGATGGCACTGTGGCCCTTCTCGCGGCCACGATCATTCAGCTGTGGTCCCCCGGACACGTCACGATGCTGGGGCGCCGATCTGAACAAGCGGCGTTGGCAGCCACGGCAGGGGTTGATTCTTTTGAGACGGATCCCGAACGCATCTCGCAAGATTTTGATGTCGTCGTCGAAGCTGCCGGAGCTGCCGATGCCGTCACGACTGCTGTGGCATCAGCCAACCGCGGTGGACGCATTGTGTTGCTGGGGTTCCCTGGTCACGGCGTGACTGTCCCCTTACCGATCGATGACATTGTGAACGGCGACCTCACGATGGCGGGAAGCTTCGGCTACACCTCATCAGCATGGGCGCATGTTGTGGCCCTGCTCAACGCTGGGCGTCTCGACTTCACCTTTCTCGTGACACATCGCTATCCCCTGGCGAAATTCGCTGAGGCCATCAGCGCCCTTCGGCATTCGACGGGGCAACGAGGCAAGGTAATTCTGGATATCTCGTCAGAAGATGGTGCAACATTGTTGGGGTGACGCCACAAGCCTGGCCGCTACCATGATCGTGGAGACAAATGTGAGACAGACTGTGCCGAGAGTTATAGAAAAGATGGAGATGTAGCCATGGGCTCTTCCGCGGCGACACCCGAAACGCCCCCAGAAGCGACGTTGGGCAAATACACGGTGCAGAGCGTTTCTCGTGCTCTGGATATCTTGGACATGATTGCAAACGTTCGGTCTGGCCTCTCCCTCACAGAGATCACAAAAGGATCCGGGCTCTCCAAAAGTGCCTCTTACTCGCTCATTCGAACCCTTGTTGACCGCGGATACTTGCAAGAGGTCACCGACGGCCCTCGCTACAAGCTTGGAATGAGCCTGGTTCGAATGGGAGAAATTGCCCTCGATCAAATGCCGCTTGCTGATCTCGCACGCCAAGTACTCGTTCACCTTTCCGATGAGCTGGCGATGACAAGCCGTGTCGCCATTGCGGAGGATGGACAACCCGTGTTTATCGACCGCGTCGATGGCCCCGGTACAGTTCGTTTTCATACGCCCCTCGGTAAAAAGGAACATCCGTACGCCACGTCCGCAGGAAAAGCCATTCTTTCCTGCTTGCCTGACGAACAGGTCATCGCTATTTGCGCCCGAACCGGCATGATTGCCAAGACTTCCCACACCATTACGACGCCCGAAAAACTCCTCGAAGATCTGGCACTCGCGCGTGAGCGCGGATTCGCGATCGAGAATGAGGAAGATGCTCTCGGAGTGGTGTGCGTTGGAGCTCCGTTCTTCAACCACAATGGCATCGTTGCTGGCGCCATCAGCGTCACCTTTATGAAATTGGACCTTCAGACGGAACAGTTTCTCGAAACCGGGCGAATCGTTCGGGAGCACGCCGATCAGCTTTCGAAATCCCTCGGCTTCTCAGGCTAAAGCTCGGTTGAGGAGTTCTGCCTCGTGCAGAGCCATCGCGGATTCTCCCCGGGCCTCCACGTTCGCTAGCGTTGGTCCTATGTCATCAATACTCGAGATCACCGGAGCGGACATCCAGCGACTGGTTTCTCCACAAGACGCCGTGGACGCGCTGACCGAATTACTGTGTAGCGATTTTGATCCTTCCGATGACCTGCATCGGGCATCTTTTGCATTGCCATTTGGCAGTTTCCTCATCATGCCCTCTGCTGCCGGAGACTTTGCTGGAATCAAAATCGTCACCGTTTCCCCCGACGACCCTCAGCGCATGGCCCCCCGGATTCAGGCGAGCTATAACCTCTACGACGCTTGGACTTTGACGCAGATTGCGCTTCTCGATGGCACCGAACTCACGACGCTCCGCACGCCAGCCGTCTCGATGCTGGCTATACGACCATTTCTGGCATCGCTACCAGCCACTGTCACGGTCATAATATTTGGTGCGGGACCCCAGGGCCAAGGGCATGCCCTCGCACTCCGAGCGGAACTGGCAACGCACGAGCTCGTGGCAAACATCACGTTCGTGACGCGAGTGACCAGCGTCGACGACATCGCTAACCTCCTACCAAAGGCAGATATCGTGATCTGTGCAACAACCTCGAAAAAGCCACTCTTCGACTCTTCGCTGCTGAAAAACAATGTCATTATTGTGGCCGTCGGATCGCACGACCCCGACGCGCGTGAAGTTGACGCGGCACTCTGTAGACGGGCCCACGTCATCGTTGAAGATAGGGCCGCTGCCTTGCGAGAAGCCGGTGACATCATTCATTCCATCGCCGAGGGTGCCATCACAAAAGCGCAGCTCATCCCCCTCAAACAGCTTGTGTTGCGCCCCGAGTCGATTCTGCGCGATCGTCCCGTTTTCTTCAAAAGCTTAGGCATGTCGTGGGAGGATCTCGCCG
Source organism: Alpinimonas psychrophila (assembly GCF_014137865.1). Classification (GTDB taxonomy): domain Bacteria; phylum Actinomycetota; class Actinomycetes; order Actinomycetales; family Microbacteriaceae; genus Alpinimonas; species Alpinimonas psychrophila. The sequence goes on from NZ_JACGWU010000006.1 coordinate 38,051, forward strand.
TCGCCTCCGCCATTTACACCGCACATGGCAAAGCATTATCTGATTCATCAGACTGAATACGAGGACAAAGTGGCAAACTGCTTCGCGCTGCGCTCTAAATTGTGAGGGGAACTATCCGTTCACGAAATATCGCCGGCCACGAACTCGCATGACTCGCCCCCGGGGCAACATACGCGCTGGTCACCGTGCCGTGCGCGGCCTTATTTTGCACAGCACCGTCGGCATCGAGTCCCTCCGTCGTGAAGACGAGGGTCAGCGATTTTTCTCCGATTCTTTCTACGCGGATGGTTGTGCGAACGCGCTGCCCAAAGTACAATTTCGCGGTGAAGTTCACGGTCTGTTGAACGCGGGGTGCTGTGGGAAAGTATTCAGGCAAATCGAGATCTCTAAAGAGTTGCGCTTCGCAGGCCTCAGCCCACCGCAAAATGACGGAATTGTGCTGATGTCCAGTGGCATCCGTATCGACCCACTCGACGGTGCGCTCGATGCTGCACGAAGATGGTGGCTTACCCATACTTTCTCTCCTTTGAATGATGAACACGGAGTGCTTTGTTACAAGTACATTGCAAAAGCTTGACGGTCGCAATGAAACAGGTATGGTAATCATAACTCTCAAGAGAAAAGGTCGGTTCACAGGCATGAACGTTGCGGAACTCGTCGGTCGTACACTTGCACAGCTCGGCGTTGGCCACGCATTTGGCGTAGTCGGCAGTGGCAACTTTGAATTTACCAATGCCCTCCGCCAAAATGGCGTCCCCTTTGTCGCCGCCCGGCACGAGGGCGGTGCCGCAACGATGGCAGACGCGTTCTCACGAATGTCAGGCACCGTTGCCGTTGTCACTACCCATCAGGGATGCGGCCTGACCAACGCCATTACGGGCGTGAGCGAGGCGGCCAAGAGCCGGACCCCAATGATCGTCCTCGCTGCTGATACGCCGGGATTTGCTGTGAGGTCAAACTTTAAAATCGATCAGGACGCGCTTGCTCGCAGCATTGGGGCCGTCGCCGAACGTATTCATTCCCCCGAGAGCGCCGTGGCCGACACTGTGCGGGCTTATCGGACCGCCGTCAACGAGCATCGCACCGTTGTGTTGAGTTTTCCCCTCGATGTTCAAGCGGCACCCGCCCCTCTAGGAACCCCCGACCACATCGCCGAACTCGCGTCTACCAGCGCCCTACGCCCTTCTGTTGATGCGGTTGACCAACTCGTCAGCCTCCTCGCCGCCGCCAAACGGCCCGTATTTGTTGCCGGCCGGGGCGGGCGTCTCGCTCGCGATGAAATTCTCGAACTTGCTCAAGCATCTGGCGCCCTCGTAGCCACCTCGGCTGTTGCGAGCGGCCTCTTCAATGAAGACGAGTTCTCGTTGGGAATTTCTGGAGGTTTCTCTTCCCCGGTGACCGCCGAACTCATCACCGGCGCTGATCTCATTGTTGGCTGGGGCTGTGCGTTGAACATGTGGACCATGCGTCACGGATCTCTCATCGCGGCGGGCACGAAAGTCGTGCAAATTGACGTCGAAGACAGCGCCCTTGGCGCCAACCGCCCGATCGACCTTGGAATTCTCGGGGATAGCGCGCTGACCGCGAGCGATGTTCTCGCGGAACTGACGAAGATGAATCGGCAGTCGGAAACCAAGTACCGCACGCAAGCCAATAAGCAGCTCATTGCGACGCAGTCCCGTTGGCAGGATGTTCCCATCGAGGACATCTCGACCCCCGAGCGAATCGACCCTCGACTCGTGACAACAACGCTTGATGCCATGTTGCCCAAGGACCGCATCGTTTCCGTGGATTCTGGAAACTTCATGGGCTACCCGAGTACACATCTCAGCGTGCCTGACGAATTTGGTTTTTGTTTTACGCAGGCATTCCAATCCATCGGATTGGGGCTGCACACCGCCATCGGTGCGGCCCTAGCACAGCCGAGTCGCCTTCCCGTCTTAGGCACGGGCGATGGAGGTTTTCTCATGGGAATCTCCGAGCTGGAAACCGCCGTTCGCCTCCACATCCCGCTCGTCATCATCGTTTACAACGACGCGGCCTACGGCGCCGAGGTCCACCACTTCACCTCGGCTCACGACCTGGAAACCGTGACCTTCCCTGATGTGGATGTCGCCGCCATCGGCCGCGGTTTCGGCGCATCCGGAATAACTGTGCGCACCGTCGCAGACCTCGACGGCGTTCGTACGTGGCTCGATGGCCCACAGGACGCTCCCCTCGTCATTGACGTGAAGATTGCCAACGACGGTGGCTCGTGGTTCTTAGCCGAAGCCTTCGAAGCGCACTAGAAAGCACTCCCAGCAAGGGATACTGCCCGCTACATCACTTCACAAGCGAGGACTAGATGAAATCAACTGTTGACTATGTCGTTATCGGCGCCGGGATAAACGGCCTTACGGCGGCTAGCGAGTTAGCAATGGCGGGGCACTCCGTGGCCCTCATTGAGTCCACCAACCGCCTTGGCGGCTTCATCGATTCCGGCGAGCGAACGTTGCCGGGCTATATCCATGACACCTACTCATCGTGGCATCCCCTCTTCGTTTCGGGTGGCGCCTATGCAGCGCTGGGGCCGTCCCTCCACAAACACGGTCTGGAATACCTCAACTCCGATGACGCCGTTACCGCAAGCGTCTCGGGTGATAACAGAGTCGCCATTGCCTATCGCGACGTGCAAAAGACCGCGAACGGCCTGGAGCTTGCCCACGACCAAGACGCCTACGTGACGATGCTCAGTGATCTCGGTCGAAATGCGGACATCGCCTTCGGCGCGTTGGGCGCAGAACTGCGCTCCCCCCGCGTCATGAAACTGGCGCTCAAAATGCTGGGGCGCAATAAAATTGCCGGCACCGAGGCCTTCGTGCGGGAAGCCCTGATGAGCGGCCGCGCCTTTGTGCGCAATAAGTTTGATGGCTGGGATGTTGACCAGCTCTGGATTCCGTGGCTCCTTCACGCGGGGCTCGGCCCCGACCAGACGACCGGTGGCGTCATGTTCCCCATCATGGCCATGAGTATGCACGGTTTCGGACTGCCCGTTGTGTCGGGAGGCGCGGCCAACTTCGTGTCAGCATTTGCGAAAGTTCTCGAGGAGAATGGCGTCGACGTCAGACTCGGCAACCCGGTCGACAGCATCATTGTCGAGAAGGGTCGCGCCGTGGGAGTGCGCGTTGCGGGCCAAACCGTCACGGCCAAGCGTGCCATCATTGCCAGCGTCAGCCCCGGAGCACTCTACGAGACACTCCTTCCCCCCGAGAGTGTTTCTGCACCTATCACACGCGAGGTGTCACGCTACCGCCCCGGGCGCGCGGCCATGCAAATTCACGTTGCCCTCAAGCGACCAGTTCAGTGGAGTGATGGCCGCCTCAATGACGTGCCTCTGATTCATGTGACCGATGGATCAGGTAGCACCGGCGTTGCCTGCGCTCAGGCCGAAGCCGGGCTCCTGCCCGCCGATCCCACGATCGTCGTTGGTCAGCAATACCTGCTCGACCCGAACCGTGTCCCCAACGGCGCTGGGTCCCTGTGGCTGCAACTTCAAGAACTACCGTTTGCCCCGTGCGGCGATGCCAAGGGAGAACTCGACGTGAGCGGAGGCTGGACGGAGACGCTAAAGAAGCACTATCTCGATCGTGTTCTCAGCAGCTTGGAACGTCACGCGCCCGACCTCGCGAGCTCTGTCTTAGCCACTGACATCATTTCTCCTGCCGATCTGCAGTCGGCAAATGCGAACGCCATCAATGGCGACCCCTACGGCGGATCGGCCGAGCTTCATCAGAATTTGCTCTGGCGGCCGACTCCCTCCACCTCGAAACACAAGACGGCAATTCCAGGGCTCTGGCACATCGGCGCAGCGACACATCCGGGGCCCGGCTTGGGAGGTGGCTCCGGCCATCTCACCGCCCAACTCTTGCTTCGCGGCCGTTCTTCGCGTTCGTAGAAATACCCAGGAAACATAAGGGAAATCAAGGTTTTACACGGTCCAAAATGGCTTCGGAAATCGGCTAAAGCACCGCCGAATTCGGATAGATAAAGCCTGCGGCTCGCGGCAGAATCGGAGAATGCTCAAGGTCGAGCAGACAAAAAAATCGTGGAAAGTGACGACATTGTGATAGCCAGCCATCCCGAATCAGTCATCCAGGAGGGCGCAGACGTCACTCAAGGAATCTCGCCGACGGAACTGAGAAATGCCATGCGACATTGGGTGACCGGCGTGACGGTCATCACAACCTCCCATGAAGGAAATCCCGTGGGCATGGTGAGCAATAGTTTTACGTCCGTTAGCTTGGAGCCGCCCTTGGTCTCGTGGTGCGTCGATCTTCGCTCGACAAGCTACGACGCGTGGAGTAAAACTGATAATTTTGCCGTTCATGTTCTGGACCATGAGCAAAAAAATCTGGTTGCGAGTTTCGCGCAACGGGGCGGCGAAAAATTTGAGGGAATCACGTGGCACTCTGGGGTCCACCAGTCGCCCATCCTCGACGACGCAACCTTCTCGCTGGAATGTGAAGTCTGGTCCCGCCTGACCGCGGGAGACCACCTGATCCTGATTGGTCGTGTTATCGCTTCGACCCAGCCAGAAGTTTTTATTCCACTCACGAACCACGCACTTTATTCATAAACATTTCGAACATCCCTTCGCCCACCTCAACCAAAGGAACGCTCATGTCCCGTGAATTCTTGACAAATACCCACTTCAAGCTCGGGTTATTCTCTCCGAACTGTTCGGGCGGAATGGCCGTTACCAAGATTCCCGAGCGCTGGTCCGCTAGCTGGGACGACAACCTGCGCATGGCAAAAGTTGCCGATGAAGCCGGTATCGACTTCCTGCTGCCTATCGCGCGTTGGATTGGCTACAAGGGTGAAACAAACTTCCACGGCTCGGTCCTTGACCCCGTGACGTGGGCGGCCGGTCTTTTGGCCGCCACCGAAAACATCACCATTTTTGCCACGATTCACACCGCTTTCAATCACCCCCTTGCCGTAGCAAAACAAATGGCGACGCTCGACCAAATTGGTCACGGCCGCGCCGGCCTCAACATCGTTGCGGGTTGGAACCAGCCCGAATACGAAGCCTTCGGCTTGAACCTGCTCGAAGCGCACGACGACCGCTACGCGCTCGCCCAGGAATGGTGGGATGTTATCCAAGAGGCCTGGGCCAACCCGGGAATTTTTGACCACGATGGCCAGTTCTTTCATCTGAAGAACGCCGAGAGCATGCCCAAACCATTTGACTCTCACATGCCGATTCTGAATGCAGGAACATCGCCTCAGGGCCGCGGCTTTGCCGCCAAGAACTCCGACTTTGTCTTCACCGCCGTCATGGGCCCTGAAGACGGTGCAGAAGTGGTCACCGGGCTCAAGAAGCTCGCGACCGAGGAATACAAACGCGACATGGGTGTCTTGACCTTCAGCCACGTTGTCTGCCGCGCAACGACCAAAGAGGCTGAGGAGTACCGCCACTACTACGCCGAGGAGAACGCAGACTGGGGAGCCGTCGACTACCTGATGGAACTTCAGGGCTTACATGCGCAGTCATTTACCAAGGAGATGCTGGCAGTATTCCGACCTCGGTTTGCCGCGGGCCACGGCGGCGTGCCCCTCATTGGCACCCCCGACGAAGTTGCTAATGAGATCAAGCGCTATGCGGATGCCGGTTTTGCCGGAATGACTCTCGCATTCGTTGACTACGTCTCCGAACTAGAATACTTCGCAGCAGAGGTTCTTCCGCGTCTCGAAGCAATGGGTGTTCGTCTGCCCGTTTCCTCCCGAGTCGCGGTCTAACAACACATGATGGAGGCGCGAATGACGCAACGTGAAATCGACGTTCCGCTTCATTCGCGTCTCCTCATCAAGAGCGACTTTGTTGACGACATCCGCGATGGCGTCAACAACCTCACAGAAGACGAGCACATCCTCACCCCGGGGCTCGACGGGCGCCTCCAAGGTACCGTCGCGGGCCTGAAAATCGGCGATGTGAGCATGGTTTTCGTATCGTACGGCAGCGACGTCACCGTGGTGAGCCCACCCAACCGCCGCCGAATCTTAGTCGCGCTGCCGTTGGGGCCAATGGGGGTCGAGTGCGGCAATAATGAATGGGTCGCCGAGGGGCCGTTCGCCCTCCACGGAACCCAAACCACGAAAATGGCCCCCCACGGAGGCCTGGGTTGCCTCATCGCGGCCGTCGACGTTGGCGTCCTCGAGTCGCTTCTCGCGTCTACTTTTGGGCGAAGTCTGGCGAACCCCATGCTGCTTTCCATGGCCGAGCCACTCAAGATGGCAGCCCCCGAACTGATGACCTCCATCTGGTCGAGCGTCATCGGGCAAGTCGACGCCTCACCTGCGGGACAGCCAGACGCCATGCTGGAGCAAGGGCTATCGGGCATTCTCATGTCCTCTATCTTGACGGGACTGTCGCCCTATATTTCGGATGTCCTGGAGCCAAAAACAAAGTTTCTCGGGCCCCGCTATGTCGCTGCAGCAAAGGTCTACCTCGAAGAGCATTTTGCCGAGGACATCAGTATCGAGGCCGTTGCGAGTGCCGTTGGCATCAGCGCCCGCCAACTCACGGCGGCGTTTCAAGAGCACATCGGCAAGTCTCCCGTTCAACTCTTGCGCGAGATTCGTCTCGAAAAGGTGCGGGGCAGAATCGAAGCCAGCCACCTTCCCGGGATCACGACCGTCTCAAGCATCGCCATGGCATCCGGATTCTCCCACCTTGGCCGGTTTTCGGCCCACTACGCTGAGAAATATCAAGAACAACCATCAGAGACGCTCAAGAGGGTACGCTTACGTCGCGAAACATGATGTCGATTTTCTTTTACGCCCGTAACATATTTGTGACAACGCAGTCATAGAGTGGGGCAAAACAGAAACGGTAAAAAGAATGAGCCAGAAATCGAAGATTGATGTTGTTCACAATGGACACCGCTTTGGCAACGTCGGGCTCTGAACCGTCCCGGTTTTCATGCCGCCGTTTTGTTGGCGGCTTCGTCGATGCTCGAAAGGCTGACCGCTGATCTCCGTCAAATTTTCGGAGATGACCGGGAATTCGCTATCAACTTGTCTCAGCCACGACCCATCCAGATCGGTTCATCAGTCTCTCTGCGGCGTGCGTGGCTCGACTTTGCGGCTAACCCGCAGTGGGATAATACGATGGGACTGATCGATGACATGCGCGTGAGCTGTTGAGCCTACGTGGTGGGCCCAAGCGCAAGACTGTTGCTGAGGTTAGCCTCGAAGTGGGCATCCCCCATCATGGTCGTTTCGCTGAGTACTTTAGTGACCACTTCGGCATGGTTCCCTCAGCATTCACCGAGGGAACCATGCCGAAAGTAATCAGCTAACCTGGCTCAGGGCCAATCGTTCCAGCGCCTGATCTAGGGCAACTCCATCCTCGTCTTTCAGCGCTTCCTGAATAAGAGAGTTGAAGGTCTTCGCCGCTTCCTCACGGCCTAAGAGCGAAGGCACGACCGCCATCAACTTGCCGAAGCTTTCATTGCCGTGTGAAAGCGTTTGACCATAGCCCTTCAGTACCCGAGCGGCTTTGACCACCCCACAGGCGAGCTCATAGTCGACTTGTGCGACATCGATAGCGGTATCTAGCCACGCCTCAATAGCTAACTGTTCACGCCCATATCTCAATGAGCGAGGGCGCATCGGGCGCATCGAGGCGAGAATTCGCAAGGTACTAAATCCGAATACCGACGTGGTGTTGACAATCATTCCGCTTCGGGTAACTTTGCCGACAATCTTCTCCATGAAAGCTGAATTCGACAGCCAGCGCCCGAGGGATGTGGGCAAAGTATCTGCAATTTCATCAATTTGAGGGTGCAGGTACTCCCGCACTTGAGTGAGCTGCCCCTCGCCAGCTTTGGCTTCTTTGCGGACACCTTCGAGACGGTGAGCGCGAACCTTTTGCAGGGCTACTTGGATTGTGTCTTGGTACGCCATCCATAGCGCAATGTGCCGTGCAGCCTCGAGAGTAAGCTCTGCTTGGTCATCATCACGAGCGCGATCAAACCCAATAAATCGCTCAGCTCTCTCAAGGTAGAGATCTGTATATTCCGGGCTCTGGAAAACGGCAGTTCGCACACAACCATGAACAACCATTGAACGTGCCGCCTCGGGGAACTGGGAGACCCGATCCATACGTCTCTCGAGGTGTGGGCCAACGAGGCTACGAGGGTTCGAGATTGCGAGCTCATGATGCCGCTTCGCTTCTGCCTCAGCGGCCTCGGCTTCAGGATCCTGAGGCGGACGCATGCCGATTGTCAAGCGCACAGGCCCCGGTCCCGATGGTCGCTTAGGATGGGCTTTCTCAGCCTCGGCCAATGCCGCGGCCTCTTGAGCTGCAGTGAAGCCCAGCGAGAAAGCGGCCAGGGAGCGTTCGATGCCTTTACCCGATTCTCGGATGGTCTCCTCGAAATTCTCGCGCGGAACAGGCAGCACACCTGATCCTGCGAAGGCACCGAAGAGCGAAGCTGAAATGACACTCCCCGCTGTCTGAGCGAGCCGTCCAAAATCTGCTGCGATGAGCAACTTTGAGCCCGCCTTGGCCGAAGCCAGAAGGCTCTCGACATCCACTCGCCCATCACCGAGCTCCATCTTTTCCGTCACGGAATAGACGCGGTTCGTTGAGGCTATGAGGGTTGTGCGGTCGGGAGTGCTGAACCCGCGTTGCAGGGCCCGGCCAGCCTCCATTAGCTCTGAGGCAATTACCACGTCAACCTGGCCTGGAGTCGGGAAGACGCTCAAGATTGGCTCTTGACGGGCACTGCCTTTCCCAGCTGGATACGAATCCGGGTAAAGCTCAACGTAATAAACTGTCGCTCCCGTACGCTGTGCGACGCCCGCCACGGAGGTACTTTGAGCGGTATAGCCCGAGGACTCTCCGAGAGCCACCATCCAGTTAGACAGCACACCACCACCTTCTCCACCCATCGCAAGAATTGCGATTGTGATGGGTCGGCGTCCAGATTCCCACGAACTCATGCTGCAACCTCGTACTTCATCGCTCGACGCTCGACGGTCGAACTGAGCATGGTGATCCATGCCGAGCGAACGCTTCCCAAGATGCGATCGGCCAGATTGGGGTTGATGACCACGTCAGTTCGGTAGAACGACGGGCACAGGGATGCCGCATGAGCATTTGCACCACACACGCCACAACCCACGCAGCTATCGATCACGGTCGCAACGGGATCTGTGCGCATGGGGTCTGGATTGTCCTTGATTGTCAGCGAAGGACACCCAGATACTCGGATGCAGGCATGATCACCCGTGCATGTCTCAGCGTCAACGCCAAAGCGTTGGCGCACCACCCGTTTGCCAGATTTTATGGCTTGTGCTCTCGCAGGCTTATCTCGACGCTCCTTGTTAAGCATGCACTCGCTCTGAGCAATGATGACCTTGGGTCCGGGAGCATCCGTGGTGAATGCGTTGATGAAGACATCGCGGAGCTTACCGATTTCATAGGTGTTCGTGACGGTCTTAACCCACTTGACGCCAACGCCTCGCACCGCCTTTTCAATCGGGTGTTGGGTTGAACGGGTTGAGCTCTTTGTGCTCGTGGACAGCACATCCTGCCCGCCCGTAGCGGCCGCATAAGCGTTGTCGACGATGACGAGCACTTGATCGTTTTTGTTGAAGACTGCGTTGCCAACACCGCTCGTGAGACCGTTGTGCCAGAAACCTCCGTCACCCATCACTGCGACTGTAGAGCGGTCGGCACCCTGAGCATTCAGGGCAGAAGCACCAGCTGAACCGAGTCCATACCCCATGGTGGTTGCACCTAAGTTGAAGGGTTCATTGATAGCGAAAAGGTGGCATCCGATATCAGCGCTCACGTGGTGTTCTTGTCCAATTTCGCGTTCCGCGAGCTTCATGGCACTGAAAATTGGTCGCTCAGGGCATCCAGTACACAGCCCTGGTGGTCGGGCCTGCACCTGCTTTGCATCGACTCGTGGCGCGAAGGGGCTGCTGGGGTTATCTGCTGGAAGCAGCAGTGATGGGGTTGAGCTAATCAGCTCGGGGCGATATTGCCCGAGGAAGGTCGCCAGCCCCTTGACGATGACGTGCGTTTGATATTCGCCGGCCATTGGCAAGAAATCTTTGCCATGGAGGGCAGTGTCGCTTGCAGCTTTGCGCAGAATCGAGTTGATGTTCTGTTCGATGTAGTCAGGCTGACCTTCTTCAAGCAGAAGCACGGCCTTCTTGCCGGAACAGAAATCGATGACCTCTTGGTCGATTACCGGATATGTGACGTTCATCACGTACATGGGCACCTTCGTGTTGCCGAAGGCGTCGGAACAGCCAAGAAGTTCGAGTCCGCGGTTAAGTGTGTTGTAGAGACCACCCTGAACGATGATGCCAATGTCTTCAGCCTCACCGTCGAAAAACTCATTCATCTTGTTCTTACGGATGTATTCAACGGCAGCTGGCCAACGCTGGCTAATCTTCTCGTGCTCGTGCAAGAAGCTTGCCGGTGGAAGGACGATGCGGCTGAGATCACGCTTCGGGTTTTCAACCGCTTCTGTCACCGTCATTTGGGGACGCTTATTATCTTCAGCGATGAAACTGCCATGGAGGTGGTTCGAGCGCAGCCGAATATCTAACATGACCGGAGTGTTGCTCGCCTCAGACAGTTCAAAGCCCTTCTGAACTGCGTCGACAATGGCAGTGATATTCGGTCGGGGATCGAGCAACCACATTTGGGACTTCATGGCGAAGGCGTGCGATCGCTCCTGCATGATGCTGGAACCCTCGCCGTAATCTTCACCCAGAATAACGAGTGCTCCACCCTTTACCCCGCCCGAAGCGAGGTTCGCGAGGGCATCGGAAGCAACGTTCAAGCCAACCGTAGATTTGAAGGCAACTGCTCCGCGCATGGGGTAGTGAACCGATGCGGCGAGCATGGCGGCGGCCGTGGCTTCGCTTGCAGAGTTTTCAAAGTAAACGTCGAGTTCGTCTAGAATCTCTTTGGCATCGCTCAGCACATCCATGAGATGCGAGATTGGTGCGCCCTGGTACCCGCCAACATAGGAAACACCAGATTGAAGCAGGGCCTTGGTCACGGCCAAGATACCTTCAACGTGGAGCTCAGATCCAGCGCCCTGACGCAGTAGCTTAACTTCTTTGGCGAATGATCGCTCAGCCATCTTTCAACCTTCCTAGAGACTTCATCGTCTTGGTAATGGATTAACAGTATCGGGTATGTACATTACTTGGCGACCGTCATTAAATAGGAATATACGGCTCTTCGGGATTCGGTTAAGGCCGAACGGCACTCCTCCTGCCGGCTCAGGCTTTTGGACGAAGTCTTCGCGGAGCGAATGGCCAAGTGGCTTCTCGGCCACCCGTAATTCTCGAGGGTTGAAAAATGAGTATCAGCACCAGAAATTGTGAACGCAATGACGCGTCACATTGATTCCAGATGCTGGCGCCGCGAGCCTATTGCCTCGGGAGGCTCGGGAGGCTCGGGAGGCTCGAAGCATTCGGGCACTCTTGCTCTGGCCATACAACCACGCAAGAACAATCACACCCAGGGCGATCAACATCGTGGCTTGCAAGTCCAAGCTATGGGGAATGCCGACCATCTATTGGCCAGTAGTCGGAGCAATGCTGTCCCAGTAGGTCAAAATCTGAACGACCAACATGAGCAAGGCAAACGTGGCGATACCCGCTTCGAGGCCGTGGAGGCGCATCGATGCAAATCCACTCAGCAAGGCGACAACTCCCCCGACGAGGCCACCGAGCAATAGCGCAACGAACGGATTGGCATTTGCCTCTTGCAGAAGGGGAAAGAGGCCGAAAAGATCCACACGACGCCGAGGGGAACGGCCAGCGTCCAAAGGGAAACCACCGATTCGGGAACGATGATGCGGGGCAGCTGGAGTCGAGTGTTCTATGCCGATTTCATACTCGCTCCTTTGCGGCTGACTGGGCGACTCCGTAGCGGGAGACCAGTAATCCCATCACCGACTGGGTAGCGAGCTAGCCCGCGATGGCGACGGTCTTCTCGGGTAACGAACTAATGCTGCCCTCGAGCGTCGAACGCACAAAAGCGAGGGCCGGAGCGTCGAGCTCGGCAACTACACGCTCGAGGACTCTTGCCGCTTCGTCGCCAGCCCAGTTTGCGGGGAGAAGCTCTCGGGGAAGTCCCGGATCACGCATGGGGAGCATCCGCCAGTCGTCAAGCGTGCGCATATAGCGGACGAAAGCCTCACGCTCGGGAACCTGCGCCCCATTCATTGAATCAAGAACCGCGATATCGTCAGCGTGACCCGTGACGAAGGTTTGATAACGCGCATCAATGTCGACGAGATCCCAGCTTGAGTGAACCATTGCTTGGAGATCTTGACCGCTACGGTGCTGCCCGACGAAGAGATTTGTATAGTTAGCCAAGTCAAGGGCGTCAATGAGATTGCTTGCTTCGGGGTGCATTCGAGCGGGCGCAATCCAAACCCCAGCACCAACGTTGCCAAACCCCAGTGACGCGAGACGCGAGCGGAGGAGGTGTCGATGAGCACGCTGAGTTTCTGGAATCGAAAAGCTGGCAATGCACCAGCCTTCCTCCAAAGTGGCGGGTTCCCGAGCGTGCCAAATAATCTTGTCACCCGAAAGAAGCGAGCGCTTCGCAGTGTCGGTGAGTCGATAGCCACTTCTCCCACTTCGACGTTCAGCAATGAGCCACTTGCGCTTCTTCAGCCTAGAGACGCCTGTGCGCACGCTCGACTCTTCAGCGCCTAAGGCATCAAGCAAACTAACAATTGCACTGATTTGCATCCAGTCTTCTGTTCGACGGGCAAAAGCCCCGAGCAACGTGACCAACAAGGTCCGTGAGGTAATCCCAGCCATCTCACTATCTTCTCAGAAAGCTTGAGGCAACGATTGGCGCCACCATTCAAAAGCGTGGATGAGAAAGGTTTTTTTACTCGTCTCCGAGATAGGCCACACCTTGAATCTCAATGAGAGCCTCTGGCTGCCACAGTTGAGTAACTCCAATGCCAGCCATAGCTGGGTACTCGGTGCCTGCCATTTCACGCCATTTTTGTCCGATGGCTTTCCCGTTGCGTTGATAGTCGTCAATGTCCGTGAGATAGCTCGTGACGTCCACGAGGTCGGTCGGCTTGCCTCCGGCGTGTTCCAGTGTCGCGTGGACGTTTGCAAAGGCCCTCTCGAACTGTTCAAGAATTCCTCCTAGAACAATCTTTCGCGTCATTATTGACTCCTTAAATTTGGCTGATATCAGGCCTTACAGTACTGACCCAGATTCGGATTTATATCTCTCTCTTGTAACGGTCGTGAATATTATGACATACTGATGAAAATCGCGAGAAGAATTAATGTGTTTGCAATCAGGCGTTCACCACCCTCCACCGATCACATAAGGAGCAAGCGATGAGGCTAGCGACAATCCGTCAGCCTGATGGAACCACGCGCGCGGCGGTGGAGTACAACGAACAGTGGTTTCAGCTCGACGTCGCAAGCGTCAGCGATCTCGTCACGCTCCCCACCTGGAGGGCACTAGCCTCCGCGGCAATCAACGACAGCACAGCACCGAGATTGCGCCTATCCGATGCCACCCTCGCCACTCCTTTGCCCAGCCCGAGAAAAATCGTGTGTTGCGGGTTGAACTATCACGACCACATCGCGGAGACCGGTCGAGATGTTCCTGAATACCCGACGTTGTTTGCCAAGTTTGGCGACACTCTCACCGACCCTTACGCCGAAATCAATGTAGGGGCTGATTCCCAAAAGGTTGATTGGGAGGCGGAACTCGCCGTTGTCATTGGCTCCTCCTTGCGCCGGGCAACCAAGGCTGAGGCTGAGGCTGGGATTCTCGGCTACACCGTCGCGAATGACGTCTCTTACCGCGACTGGCAAGCGCGAACCTTGCAGTGGTTCCAAGGCAAAGCGTGGGACGCCACAACGCCCGTTGGTCCAGTCATAGTGACGGCTGATGAAATCTCGCCCAAGCAAGGGCTGGCCGTAACCACCAGCATCGACGGTGAAGTTGTGCAGTCGAGCAACACCCGCGAACTCGTCTTTGATGCCGCCGATCTCGTGGCTTACGTATCCCAGTTCACCCAACTCTCGCCCGGCGACCTCATTTTAACCGGAACGCCAGGAGGCGTTGGCCTCGGCCGAAGCCCTCAAAGATGGCTGCGTGATGGCGAAGTACTCACGACAACTATCGAGGGAATCGGTAGCTTGCGTAACCAGTTTCGAATTTCCACCACAGAGGGGTACTAAGACGTGGGTATCGATGAGAGAAACCTCGGCGATAGCAGCCGCTTTCTTGCAGCCATTCAACTAACCGAGACATCGGCTAAGTTTTTTGATCGCGCGTTCAACGTCATTCCTCAGTATGTTCCGTGGCCCAAGGCTTATGGTGGCGACTCAGTCGCTCAAGCTGCCGCCGCCGCGATAGCAACCATCGGCGATGATCGCGAACTTCATTCGCTGCACAGTACATTCTTGCGACCAGTTGATGTCGGGCAGATTGTGAGATACGAAGTTGAATTATTGCGCGATGGTCGCGGCTACTCAACGCGTTATGTCCGCGGTTACCAAAACGAGAAAGTTGTCTTCGCTGCAACCGCCTCTTTTCAGGTGCCTGAGTCGGGACCTGTCATCACCCCCGAAATGCCGAACGTACCTGCGCCCGAGCAACTCCCCAGCTCGGCCGAATATCTTTCCTCCATTGGTGAAGACGCAAGCGAGGCGGGCGACTACTGGGCGCGAGGTCGAAGCTTCGATATGCGCCATGTCCCCGGGCCGATTTATACGACGGTAGAAGGGGAGCGGACCGCCCATCAGGCGATTTGGATTCGTGCCTTCGAAACACTCCCCGACGATGCACGCATTCAGCAAGTTGGTTTGAGCTACGTCTGTGATTACACCATCCTTGAACCTTCACTGCGTGCCATGGGACTGAACTGGTCGTCACACGGCCTCGCCACGGCAAGCCTCGATCACGCAATGTGGTTCCACTCCCCCGCACGCATTGATGAGTGGATGCTCTACACGCAAGAAGCAGCCGGAACACAGAGTGGGCGCGGGCTCAACATCGGACGATTCTTCACCCCCAGCGGCACTCTCGTCGCGACTGTCATACAGGAGGGGCTTCTCCGGCAACCCCTTCCGCAGGAACGCACCTTCTAGTCATTTAAAACGAAAAAACTAAGGAGTCAGAATGGGAAAGAAAATAGCCATCGTCGGAGGCGGTCCGGCCGGGCTGTACTTCTCGATACTCACGAAGAAGCTCGACCCAAGCCACGAGATTACCCTCTGGGAGCGAAACGCCCCAGATGACACATTTGGATTCGGCGTCGTATTCAGTGACGAAACGATGGGCGGAATCGAAAACGCAGACGCAGAGTTCTACCAAGCAGCTGAAGCTAATTTTGCCAGATGGAGCGATATTGACGTGCTCTTCGGTGGCGAAACCATCACCATGGGTGGTCAAGGATTTGCCGCGTCGAGTCGCAAAAACCTACTGCTCTTATTACAGGATCGCGCCCGCGAACTCGGAGTTCAGCTGAACTTCCTTACCGAAGCACCAGATGTTGATGAGTTATCTCGCGACTATGACCTCGTCATCGCGTCAGATGGAATCAATTCGAGGATTCGTTCCCAATATGCAGATTCGTTCAAGCCCACGCTTGACCCCCGCAAGTGCAAGTTCATGTGGCTCGGCATTGACCGCGCACTCGAGGCATTCACCTTCTATGTCAAGCACACTCCCTGGGGCCTGATTCAAGTTCACGCCTACCCTTACTCTGCGACAGAGAGCACGTTCCTCGTTGAAATGCATGAGGACGTCTGGCGCGCCGCAGGGTTTGACGCAAGCGAAAAGGAAGTGTTCCCTCCCGGGGTGAGCGATGACGCCTCAGTTGCAAAGATTGCTGAGATCTTCGCGGACGAAATCGCTGGCGCAGGGGTTATGACCAACAACTCCAAGTGGGTCACTTTCAACACAGTCCGAAACGAGAAGTGGAATCACAACAACGTTGTCCTCCTTGGCGATGCTGCCCACACAGCGCACTTCTCCATCGGGTCAGGAACCAAGCTGGCTCTCGAAGATGCCCTCGCTCTTGCGGCAAACCTGCACGAGCATTCCGATATTCCCGCTGCACTCGAAGCCTATGAGGCGGAACGCCGCCCCGTCGTGCTCTCGATTCAGCGGGCGGCACAAGCATCACTCGAATGGTTCGAGAACATCGGCCTGTATGCCGATCAAGAACCCTTGCAGTTTGCGTTCAACCTCCTCACGCGTTCGCGTCGCATCACCTTCGATAACCTCGCTGTGCGCGATCCTGGGTTTGCCGAAGATATTCAGGCAGACTTTGCACGCCGTAGCAACAACCCTGTTGACGTTCCGGCAATGTTTCAACCCGCAACAATCGGCAACCTCAAGCTGAAAAATCGCATCCTCGTGTCAGCCATGGACATGTACATGGCTGAGGACGGCGTGGTCGGTGATTTTCACCTCGTTCACTTGGGAGGCAAAGCAATCGGTGGCGCCGGTCTCGTGATGACTGAAATGATTGCCCCGTCGAGCGACGGCCGAATCTCTCCTGCAGACGCTGGGCTCTATACAGACGGGCAACGCGACGCATGGAAGCGCGTTGTTGACTTCGTTCACAACACGAGTACTGCCAAAATTGGCGCTCAGCTCGGCCACTCGGGTCGCAAGGGCTCGACGAAAGTCATGTGGGAGGGCATTGATGAGCCCTTGGAGGTTGACGGCTGGGACGTTATCTCACCTTCAGCCGTACCCTATGGGCCGGGAAGCAACCTCCCTCGCGAAGCAACGCGCGCGGACATGGATCGAATCCTCGCTGACTACGTCTCAGCTACCAAGCGGGCCGCCGAGGCTGAGTTCGACCTGCTTGAGTTACACGCCGCTCACGGCTACCTGCTGTCGTCGTTCCTCTCGCCACTCGCGAATCGCCGAACTGACGAGTTTGGTGGCTCACTAGAGAACCGACTTCGGTTCCCGTTGGAGGTATTCGATGCAGTGCGTCAGGCGTGGCCCGCGGACCGCCCGATGATGGTTCGAATCTCGGCGCACGACTGGGTGCCAGGGGGCAACACCGATGACGACGCTGTGCAGATTGCCGCAGCCTTCATTGAACACGGTGCTGATGCGATGGATGTCTCGTCGGGACAGGTTACTAAAGAAGAGAAGCCCCTCTACGGCCGAAGCTACCAGGCGCCATTCGCCGACAAGATTCGCAACACCATCGGCGCAAAGGCTGGTGTTGCTATCGTCACCGTGGGCGCCATTTCCTCTTTTGACGATGTCAACTCGGTTTTGCTCGCTGGACGGGCTGACTTCGTCGCTCTTGGTCGCACGCACCTGTGGGATCCTCAATGGACATTGCACGCAGCAGCAGATCAAGGCTTCCGTGGTGAGGCGGCTTCGTGGATTGCACCGTTCCGCGCGGGATCACGCAAGCCACCAACGGCTCGGACCGATGCTGTCCGTCCCCGACTAGAGTTGCTCACGACTCCTGACGTGGAAGAAGCCGCCGAGCACACCCGCTGGATTGGTGGCAAAACCGTTCCCATTCCCGGCACTCACAAGTAACTGTGTCCTGCTGCGATTCCCTTACCTCGTTTATTCAAAGAAAAGAGAACTAAAATGACTAGCACAGCTGACATCCTCGCTGCACTCGGTTCTGGCCGAATTGGCGTCGTGGACCTAACCAACAAACTCTCGGCGAGCACTCCGGCCCTGCGTTTGCCTGACCCGTTTGCCAACCTCATCGATTTTAGTCTCGAAGAGGTCAGCTCCTACAACGAGCCGGGGCCGTTCTGGAAGCACCACAACATCCACACCGGTGAGCACATCGGCACTCACATTGATGCTCCGGTGCACTGGATTAGTGGGAAAGCCGGGCACGATGTGTCGAGCATCCCCCCAGCTCGACTCATTGGTCCAGCAGCGGTAATCGATGTCACCGCTCAGGTTTCAAAGAACAATGACTACCTCGTTACGATTGACGACATCAAGGCGTGGGAGGCAGAGCATGGTGCACTCCCCGAGAATGGATGGGTCCTGTTCCGAACCGGTTGGGATAAGTACTCTGACACCCAGGATGCTTTCCTGAACGCGGATGAGACGGGTTCTCACACTCCCGGCATTACAGCCGACGCCGCTAAGTGGCTGGCCGAAGAGACGAAGATTTCTGGCATTGGTGTGGAGACAGTCGGCATTGATGCTGGTCGCGGTCACGAGCTTGACCCTCCTTTTGCAGCGCACTACTACCTGCTCGGAAACGACAAATACGGCATCACCTCGCTTCAGAACCTCGACAAACTGCCCGCCACGGGTGCAGTCATTGTTGTTGCGCCACTGCCCATCGTGGGCGGCACGGGCAGCCCGACCCGAGTGCTTGCTCTGGTCGACAAGAGTTAATTTGCTTTTAGCAAGAAACGACCGCCCGGATTCTTCATCAGATCCGGGCGGTCACTCTCTGTGTGCCTGAGGGCGTGGAGTGAGATACCTCACCTTGCCGGTGATGACGCGTTGAGCCACTAAGTGGCCAGACCCTGCACCCAGTCCAGGTCCAGGATGTGTGGCTGCACCAATATGCCAGAGTCCCTTTACGGGTGTCTGGGGGTTGACCGCGCCCGGGTACGGACGCCAACGCAAGTTCTGGTCGATTTCGGCCGAGCCAATACGCGGTCAACGTAGCGTTGACACACCGAGTCATTCGTCCATCGACCAGCCACATCGATTATTCCTGCAGCGTCACCCACGGGCCTGAATGGAACCTCTTGTAACTGTAGCCATAAGGTCGCCTTGCCTTCAGGGGCACGCGATGGGTCAACCCTACTTTGTTGACCGAAGACAAAAGTCGGTTCAGTGGGCAACAATCCCGCTTCTGCCTGAGCACAAGCAATACCCGTGCTGCTAGATCCGTTGCTCAGATGCACGAGTGGAACATTCGAAAGCGCAGAATCGCTCCACTCAACAGGTCGGTCAAAAGCGAGGTGCAGCTGAATCGCCGCACGCCCAGGGCGGTATTTTTCTGCACCCTTACGCTCTGCCGTGACCAGAGGGGAAGAGCGGAGTAGCGATCCGTAAAGGGCCCCTGGCGATACTCCTGCAAGCACTGTGTCAGCAGGGGTTTGTCCTGATGACGTTCGCACCCCGTGACTCGCTTTTCAGAAACAATGAGTTCTTCGACTTCCTGATTGAGTCGAATCTCTACCCCACTGTCGCGCAGGAGCCTTTCGAATGCGGTCAGAAATACGGACGCGCCACCCGTCACGACGGGTAGGCCAAACTGATGCATTGCCCCGGCAAAAACGGGCACCATGAGTCCACCAGTAGCCTGGTCGGGTACCAACCCAGAGCAAAGAAGCCAGGGGGTCCATAAGGCATCAACCTCACAGCCAGAGAAGTTTCGGCGCAAGTATCCGCGACCGCTGGAGAGCGCATCGAGTGCGAGCTGGATCCCGGTATGCGATGACCGTGGTCATGAGGCCTCCGAACAGCACTCATTTTTCCTCACTGTATCGCTGATTGGTTTCTTCCGTCAGAAAAAAGTCATACTTGGTTGTCGATATGGCGCACGTGATTTCCCGCTACTAGAGCAATAGGCTGAAGAAGCAATGAACGAACAATCGAACCCCACCCTGCGCTCGGTGTCGAACGCGCTTGAGATTCTGCACCTCCTTCGGGCTCGAGGCCCCATGCGAATAACTGAAATCGCTGCCCAGATGAGAATCGGCCTCTCAACCGCGCACAGACTGGTGGCGACACTGCGGGAGCAGCGATTTGTGCGACAGGAACCAGACGGGAAACGCTACGAATTGGGTTCGGCCATGCTTTTCTCTACCGAGGTTTCGGCACTTCAGCACTGTGTCTCGGTGAGCGCTCGGGTGATGGAACGCCTGCGGGGCCGGAGCAATGAGACCGTTCACCTTTCGGTGCTTCGTGGCGATCGCTGCCTTTTTGCCGCCTCCGTAGAGTCGGAGCAGATGGTTCGGGTTTCGAGTCGGGTGGGCCAAGGCCCATACGCGCATACAGCAGCGGGGGGCAAGATTTTGCTCGCCGCACTTAGCCATGAACGACTTCTCGAGTTGTTGCCGAATGAGCAGTTGCCCACACCCACCGATCACTCGATTGCCTTACGGTCAGAGTTACTCACCGAACTCGATCAGGCAAAAACTCTCGGGTACGCCCGAAACATCAGTGAGTCCGAAGCGGGGATGTTCGCCATCGCGGTCCCCATACGCAGGCCCGAAGGTGAGGTCATCAGTAGCCTGACGATTGCCGCCCCGCTCTCTCGCGTGGAGGGCACCGGATCTGGAAAGCTGAGTAACTCCCTCACTCCCTACGAACATGAGCTTGTCACTGCCTTGAAAGAGGCTGCCGCGGAAATAGAGTCACTCCTCGCATTCTGATTCCTTTTATACGGAAACGTCTCTGATTTCTTGCGCATTGCGGTATTTTTGGGTTAGGCAAAACCTCACTAGGAAGGACTCACCATGACTGACGAACTCGATCCACTCGGTCGTCCATTTAAGCGCATCAGCGTGCAGCGCAAGAACGAGCTGCCGCTTGCACCTGGCCAGACCTCAAAGGCACTCCGGTACTCCGGCGTTTCGGTTGAAAATACCGATGTTGTTGACCTCTGGTTCGGTCGCGTACACACCGGTGTCGGCGAACACTCCGACCCACACCACCACGGCAAAGCTGAGACTGGCGGATTCGTGTTGCAGGGTCGCGGCTACATCCGCTACGGCGATCGCTACAGCAAAATCACCTACTTCGAAGAGGGCGACTTCGTCTACGTGCCACCTTTCGTTCCACACATCGAAGGCAATGCGAGCACGACCAAAGAGCTCATCTGGCTTACGACCCGCAACCCAGACAACATCGTTGTGAACCTGACCGATCAGGACGTGGCTGACCTAAAAATTGAGTACACGGACTAAGTCCACCAAACTCCGGAGTCGGGGTGCTGCCATTGCGGCGGTTCCCCGGCTTTCATTTTTTTTTAGTCAGGCGCCCGGTCTGACGTGCCACTACGCGATCGAACTGATGACCACATTGCGGGGGTGCACATGGGCGCATAACCTGCCCGACCAACTCGGGGTTAGGCCCGAGAGTTGAGCTCTTCTCTCGTGAGCCCTCTTTTGTCTGAAGTTGATATCTTTGGTAGCTAAATTCCCGCTCAAAGTTTCGCGAACGGCCTTAGTCTTTCGATGGAACAATCCGCTCCCGCAGGAGAGCCGGCCACGGGCTCGAATGAAGTGCCCCTGGCGCAACATGAGCCGTGGTGACGTTGCCGTTGGCTGCCTCAGAAGCGACAGCCCCATCGCAATCCAAACCCTCCGTGGTAAACGCCAGGGTCAGCGACTTTTCCCCCAACCGTTCAACGCGAATGCTCGTTAGCACGCGTTGCCCGAAATATAGCTTCGCGGTGAAGTTCACGGTCTGTTGAACGCGGGGCGCGGTCGGAAAGTACTCCGGTAAATCGAGATCCCGAAAGAGCTGAGCCTCGCAGGCTTCAGCCCATCGCAAAATGACGGAATTGTGTTGGTGACCTGCGGCATCCGTGTCGACCCACTCGACGGTGCGCTCGATACTGCACGAAGATGGTGACGTACCCATTCTTTTCTCCTTTGTGTCGTGAACACGGAGTGATTTGTTACAACTACATTGCAAAAACTTGTCGGTCGTAATGACGGGGGTATGCTACATCATAACTTCCTAAAGAAAAGGTCGGTTCACAGGCATGAGCGTTGCGGACGGAGACTCTGAAAAGAATTCGGTTGCGCCGCGAAATATGATATAAATTTTCTCTAACGGTCGTAACACATTTATGACAACGAAGTCATATAGTCGTTGAAAACCAGAAACGGTGAAAAGAATGAGCCAACTTTTCAAGCAACACAATCTCGTCGCCACGACGGACCTCGACTCTGCCCGCGACGAGGTTGCCCGGGTCTTCTGTCCACATATTTTGCTGCCGACGCACCAAAAATCGAAGATTGATGTTGTTCACAATGGACACCGCTTTGGCAACGTCGGGCTCAACTACATTCGCTACGGCGATGAAATCACCATCACACCGGGGCAACTCTCCGATTTCTACCTCGTGCAGATTCCTCTTGCAGGCAAAGCCGTTGTGAAGGCCGGCAACCACACCGTCTTTGCTGATCGCCACGTGGCATCCATTGCGTCCCCCGATGATTACGTCGACATGGTGTGGAGTGACGGCTGCGAGAAGCTCATCGTGTACCTCGACCGCCAGGCCGTCGAAACCTCAGCGGCCGCTCTTGACCGTGACGTCGAGCGCACACCGGTGCGGTTCAACCCTGAAATGCAACTAGATTCTCCGGCCATTCGAAGCTGGCTTCGCCTCATTCGATTCCTCTCCGATGAGATTGAAGAAAATGGGGTGCTCCTCGATTCCCCCCTCATGTCGGCTCACATTGAGGACACGGTAATCAGCGGTTTGCTGGCTTCTCAGGAAAGCAATGTCGTGGCCGGCCACGAGCGCTGGGTGGGCAACCGTGCCATTCGACGCGTCGTCGATCTCATGACGGACCAACCCGAGCATCCCTGGAGGCTCCTCGACCTTGCCGAAGCGGCTGGTCTCAGTGTTCGCAGCCTGCAGGACGGTTTTCAACGGGACCTCGGGCAGAGTCCGCTCGAATTCTTACGCTCCATCAGGCTCGATCGGGCGCGTTCTGAGCTATTTGCTTCCGCGCCCGGAAGCCAGACGGTAGCCACCATCGCGTTCAAGTGGGGCTTCACGCACTTGGGGCGTTTCGCGAGCATGTACCGCCTTCGGTTCTTTGAGTCGCCCTCGCAAACATTGGCTGCGTAATGTGGATAGGGCAGCCTCCCGCCGGATAGACGCCTCGTAACGCGCACCCACATAATGACGTAACACGTTGCCCCCTAGAGGCGACACCGCATTTAGAGAGCGTGGTCATTGTGAACGAAAACAGCGCAAAAAGCTTCATCGTCACGGGCGGTGCCACCATCATCGGTGCGGCCGTTGTCCGCCGTCTCGCGGAGGCCGGTGGCCATGTCATCGTCGCCGACATCGATAAAGCCGGTGGTGAAGCCGCAGCGCATTCGGCGGGGCAAGGTGCGAGCTTCTTGATGACGGACATCCGTGACGATTCTCAGTTGGCGTGGCTGGTCGAACATGCGATCGAACGCGAAGGCCGACTCGATGGAATCGTGAACTTGGCCTGCAGCTATGTGGATGACGGCCGCGCCAGCAGCCGAACGCAGTGGCTCGAGGCCATGAATGTTAATCTCGTGAGCTCCGCCATTCTTTCTGAACTCGCGATGCCTTATCTTGCCAAAAACCACGGCAGCATCGTCAACGTCACCAGCATCAGTTCCAAAGTCGCCCAGACCGGCCGTTGGCTGTATCCCGCGAGCAAAGCCGCCCTCGTGCAGCTGACCCGCTCTCAGGCCATGGATTATGCCCCCGAAGGTGTTCGCGTCAATAGCGTTTCCCCTGGCTGGACATGGTCGGCCATCATGGACAACCTCAGTGGCGGCAACCGGGCCAAAACTGACGCCGTGGCAGCGCCCTTCCATCTCACCTCACGCGTCGGCGACCCCGCCGAAGTTGCCAACGTCATCGCGTTCCTCCTCTCCCCCGATGCCAGCTTGGTCACGGGCGCGGATTGGGCCGTCGACGGCGGTTACTCCGCCATGGGCCCCGAGCAGGCAACGCCCGCCATTCCCCTTCTCGCGAGTTAGTTTTTCGATCTATCCCTCCAAAGAAAGGACCACCATGTCACGTTTCACAATTGTCGGTGCCGGTCAATCTGGGTTGCAGCTGGCCATCGGCCTTCTCGGAGACGGGCACGACGTCACTGTCATTTCCAACCGCACTCCTGAGGAGATTGCCAACGGGCGCGTGTCCTCCAGTCAGTGCATGTTTGACAAATCCCAGTCATTCGAGCGTGAGTTAGGAATCAATTTCTGGGACGACCTGACGCCCCCGGTGGAGGGAATCTCATTCACGATTCCTCACCCCGAGGTTGCGGGCGCTAAAGCACTCACGTGGGCCTCTCGCCTCGATAACGTTGCACGTTCCGTCGACCAGCGCGTAAAAATGCCGCGGTGGATCAACGAATTCGAAAAGCGTGGTGGAACCCTGGTCTTTGAGGATGCGGGCATCGATGACCTCGAGCGCTATGTCTTGGACGCCGACCTCGTCCTTGTCGCTGCCGGCAAGGGAGAAATCGCGCGAATGTTTGATCGCGATCCCGAAAAGTCTCCGTACGCGGCTCCCCAACGAGCGCTGGCCTTGACCTACGTAACAGGCCTCGCCCCACGCGAAGACTTCTCCGCTGTCGCTTTCAACCTGATTCCCGGCGTCGGCGAGTACTTCGTCTTCCCTGCGTTGACGACGTCAGGGCCATGCGAAATCATGGTGTTTGAGGGGGTTCCTGGTGGCCCCATGGACCGTTGGGCTGGCGTCACCGACCCTGCCGAACACCTTGCGATCTCCCTCGACATCTTGAAAACCTTTCTGCCGTGGGAGTTTGAACGCACGGCAAACGTGAAGTTGACAGATGCAAACGGTGTTCTCGCGGGCTCTTTTGCCCCAACCGTTCGCTTTCCCATCGCAACACTTCCCTCGGGCGCAAAAGTCCTCGGCCTCGCCGATGTCGTTGTCCTCAACGACCCCATTACGGGCCAGGGAAGCAATAACGCCAGCAAGTGCGCCAAGAGCTACCTGGAGAGCATCCGCTCACACACGGGGCAATTCGACGCCGAGTTTATGCAGGAGGCATTCGACTCCTACTGGGCCGAGTCGCAATTTGTCACGGCGTGGACGAACGCCATGCTGTCACCGCCCCCTCCCTTCATTTTGAACCTTTTGGGAGCCGCCGGCGGCATTCCCGAGATCGCCAAGCGGTTCACCGAAGGCTTCAATGATCCCACCGACTTCGCCGAATGGTTCCTCGATCCCGTAGGGGCAGAGAAGTTCTTGGCCGACGCTAGCGCTCGGGCTGCAGCATGACGTTCTCGGCCAGCGGGCGCATCGACGACGAAACATTTCGCTTAGGGATGCAGTCCCTAGCCGGGGCCGTCACGGTATTGACCACCCGAGACCAGGACGGGCATTTTGTGGGCATCACAGCCACCGCCGTCTGTAGCCTTTCGGCTGAACCACCATCATTGCTCGCGAGTATCAACATGTCCAACTCCTTGGGGACGACCCTGCGGGAATCCAGATGCTTCGCCGTCAACATCCTCGCTTCGGCACAACAGAACGTCGCCGAGACCTTTGCCGGATTTGGGGGCCTCTTTGGGAGCGAGAAATTCACGGTAGGCGATTGGTTTACGGGTACAACGGGAAGTCCCCTCCTGACCGGAACACTGGCGTCGTTTGATTGCGAGGTGGATGACATCGTCGAGCGCGGCACACACCTCGTCGTCTTTGGCGCCATTGTCGGTGGCCATATCGGTGCCGATACGGGCGACGGAATCCACGCGAGCCTCCCGCTTCTTTACCACAAGCGCAAGTTTGCGACCCTGGTGGGCTGACACCCATGCGTTGAAATGCCGAGTAGCCGTGTTGTCGCGGCTACTCGGCATTTTGTCGTTTTCGTGGCAGAATTAGACTATGGCAGTATCTTATCGAACGTCATGTTATTGATATATGCGGCCCATTTTGATCGTGTGAGTGAACGTCCCTATATATAAGGAGTCATGATGCCCCAGAGCCCTCGTTTTGCCTTTTCCCACGTCGGCGTTACCGTGCCCGATGTTGCTCTCGCAATCGACTGGTACACCACCACTCTTGGCATGTACTTACTCGTGGGGCCACTCGAAGTCCTTGAAGATGACGGGCCGCTCGGAAAGGCTGCCACCGGTATCTACGGCGTTGGCTTCACGCGCTTCCAGTTCGCTCACCTTGCCGGCATAGATGGCATCGGCATAGAGCTCTTTGAATTCGACAGCCCCAAGTCGGTGCGCCGGAACGACAACTTTGAATTCTGGATGGGAGGCATCTACCATTTCTCCCTCACAGCGCCAGACGTTTCGGGCATGGTGGACCTTATCGTGGCCGCTGGGGGCCGCCAACGCTCAGAGATTCTCGTCATCAATGAGGAAAAAGATTACAGCCTTGTCTACTGCGAGGACCCGTGGGGCACGGTCATAGAGCTGTGCTCGCACCCCTACTCCCAATTGTGGGCAGGCTAGTCGAACGTGCGCTGAGCCTGAGTGAGGAAATCGAGTTTCTTCTCGAACGGCCAGACCGCTTCGCGCCCGTTCGTAATGCCGCCGGGCCTCAATATAAGAATCAGAATCAGGCTGAGACCGAGCACGATCAGGCGGCTCCCCGAGGGAATCGAGACGGTGACCGAGCCGATTTCCAGCCCGCCCTCAAGGAGGCCAAGGAAATGGTTGAGCGTCGAGATCACGATTGTTCCAACAACGGCGCCCCACAGCGAGAGCATGCCACCGATGACGAGCATCGCGATAGTCAAGAAGGTAAAATCGAGATTAAACTGCGATGCTTGGACGACTCTGTTGGTCTGAGCCCAGAGAGCGCCACCGATGCCGGCGAGCGCACCGGACACGGCGAAAGCAATGACGCGATGCTTGAAGACGTTGATACCGGATGCGGGAGCGGCGGCAATGTCATCCCGTGATGCCCGAAGAAGCCGCGCACTCGTGGACTGCTGGTAGAGCCACGCAACGACGATGACCAACATGGCGATGGACATCACGACGGGCAGGTCGAAGCTCGCGGGGATTCCGACCATAGATTGACCCGACTTGGGGCCGATCTTGTCCCAGTAGGTGAGCACCTGCACAATGACCTGAAGTAGCGCAAAAGTCGCGATACCCGCTTCAAGCCCATTGAGTTTCATGAGAACGAGCGCACTCAGGAAGGCCACAATGCCTCCCATGATGGCGCCCATGATCAGGGCAACCACCGGTGAGGCCGAGGCATCCTGAACAAAAGGAAAAAGTGTCGGCAGTAGATTGGACTTCACGAGAGGCTCAATCGTGAGCAACGACATCGTCCAGGCACCAATGGCAACGAAACCAATGTGCCCAAAGGACAGAACGCCGCTGTTCCCCACGAACACCCAGAGCGCGACGACAATAATGAGGTTCACTAGGGCGTAACCGAGGTCAACCCGAGCCGAGCCCGAGAGGGCACTTCCCGCTGAGGTGAAGAGGTATACGGCCGCCAGGGGAACAGCAAGGGTCCAGAGATCGACAACCCACGCGGGTGCCAGAAGGCGACGAACCGCAGTGGGTGATGGTGCTTTTCCGTGGGTCATGTGCGGTCCTTCTTCGAACGGCCGGCTAGCAGGCCGTTGGGGGCAACAACGAGGGCGATGATGACGAAGACGTACACGAGTGCCGTCCTAAAATCGTTAGCCCAAGGTGGGAGCCAGGAGGTAAAGAGCGAGAGCACGACACCGACAGCGAAACCACCGACAACCGCTCCGCTCAGTTTGCTCAGGCCGCCCAGTACCGCGCCCACGAGACCGAAGAGTGTGGCCTGCACGCCAAAGGTAGGCCCAACCGCACCCGATTGAGTCGTGAGGGCAAAGGCCACCGCCGCGGCAAGGAGCCCACTGATGGCAAACGTGATGGCAATCACGAAACCAGACCGAACGCCCAAAATGCGAGCCATCCTGAAGTCGGACGACGCCGCTTTGACCTGAAGGCCAATGCTGGTCCTGGTGAGAAAAAGATGCACAGCAATCAACAGGACGACACCAAGGACGATGGTGATGACGGACAGTATATTGATGCGGATGCCCCCCATAGCGATGGACTGTGACAGACCGCTTCCCACCGGCGCTGTGCGCACATTTGTGCCGAAGGCTGCGTCATACAAGCGTTGAAAGAGAATGCTCAAGCCGAAGCTTGCAATAAGAAGCGTCGCGGGCGACTGGGCGCGGAGCCAATGAAAGACCGCAAAGTTCATAGCGAGAGCTATGACCACCCCGACAACCGCCGAGGCGATGAGGGCCAGAGGCCACGAGAATTCCCAGAGGAAGATGAGTGTGTAAGCAGAACCCGTAATGATTTCACCGTGGGCTAGGTTCGCGAGGCGCATGATCCCAAAGACGAGACCGATACCCAGCGCCGCAAGAGCGTAGATGGCACCAGCTGAGACAGCATCGACGAGAGATTGAAGGAGAGGAATCATGATCCGAGGTACGCCTTCGTGAGTAGTTCGGAGTTGGAAGCATCCGAGGGAGTGAGTGTCATCGTTACCCGGCCTTCGCTCAAGACATGGGTGCGGTCAGCAGCAGCGACAGCCTGCTGCGCGCGCTGTTCCACGAGGAGTACAGCGACACCGCGCTGGCGCACTGCTTCGATTGCCGCAAAAACTGTATCGACCGCCGTCGGCGAGAGCCCCAGTGACGGCTCATCCAAAACAAGCAGCTGCGGAGAGGAAATGAGAGCACGCGCGATGGCAAGTTGCTGTTGTTGCCCGCCCGAAAGGAGCCCGGCCGAGCGCGAGTGAAACTCACGCAAAATGGGAAATAGGCCGAGAATCCATTCCATGTCCTCTTCCAAACCCGCGGCACTCGATCGCGCCACACGACCGAGCTTCAAGTTATCGACTACCGAGAGTTCACCAAAAATATGGTGCCCTTCAGTAACAAGGGCGAGGCCGTGACGCGCGACGTACTCTGGTGCCTTACCCGCAATGGATGCGCCACTCAGTTCTAGCCTCTGTGAGGAACTGCGAACGGCGTTGACAAGAGCAAGGAGTGTCGATGACTTTCCCGCGCCGTTGGGACCAATAACTCCCACGAGCTCGCCTGCGTCAACATGGAAGGAGATGCCGTCGACTGCGGGGACACCACCATACTGAACCGTCAAATTCTCGACGGTGAGGACTCGGTTCGATTCACCCATGGATTCAGGGTTCCGTTCAGTCATGAGGTTGGTTTTGCCAAAGTTGAGGCAATTGTTCCAAGGTAGGAAGTCGCGAGCTTTTCGTCAGAGCGAACGACATCAGGATCCCCCTGGAGAACGTTCTGGCCCCCAGCAAGCACGTAGATGTAATCGGATGCCGCAAAAATCAGCCGCATGTTGTGGTCAATCAAGAGAACGCCGATGTTGAGATCAGCGCTGATCGAATGGATGGTGTTCCGAAAGTTCTCCATCTCACCGTCGTTCAGACCAGCTGCTGGCTCATCAAGAAGAAGATATTCGGGTGCCGTGGCCAGTGCCCGCGCAACTCCGAGACGGCGCTCGACACCGTGGGGAAGGTGGCCTGCAGAGAGACCGCCCCACGGCAGCAAGTCGAGACGATCGAGAATTCCAACGGCCGTGCGTTGTGCTTGTCGACGACCGCTTCCGTTCGCTAGGGCACTCACCTGGACGTTCTCCAGAACGCTGAGAGATCGAAAAAGATGACCGTGCTGAAAAGTGCGAGCCACACCCGACCGAGATTTTTGGTGGGCTGTCTGGCGAGTAATGTCGACGTTGTTCATGGCGACGCTGCCGATATCCGGCCGTTCATAACCACTCAGAATGTTGACCAGAGTGGACTTACCGGCGCCATTGGGACCGATAAGGCCGGTGATCCGTCCCCGGGGAATTTCGAGGGTAACTTCAGCCAGAGCCTTCACACCGCGAAAGGATCGTGAGATGCCCTCTGCCCGCAGGAAACCTGCGGACAGAGGGAGCTCTAGTTCTTCGACGCTGGTACTACTGGCTTGACTACTAGTCAACGAAGACCACTTTTTGAGGTGCCCGTTCTTCTTGGAACACGAGCTTGCCATCAATGACCTGGAGAACACGCTGGGGGCGCTCGACGTTGATGTGCAGGTCATTCGTGAAGGTCGTTGGGCCAACAACGAGGTCGGTGTTGGAGAATGCGAGGAACGCCTTTGCCAACGCTGGGCCATCCCAGCTACCGGCTGCCTTGTGGGCAGCAATAATGGCGTCGATGGTGGATGTGCCGGTAATGAAGCTTCCGACACTGGGTGCCGCTCCATAAGCCGTGGCATAAGCAGCAGACAACGCATTGACGCGAGGATCGGGGTCATCGCCGGCGACCGATGAGTACGTCACGACGTAGTAGTCAGCCAAAGTCGGGACCGCGGCGAGCCAGTACGTTCCATCCATGCCGAAGCCAGAGACGATAGGAGTCCTAATGCCACCATCACGAATGTCTTTCGCAACCTGAGCTCCACCCGCGGCATAGCCACAGTTGAAAATGACGTCAGGAGCAGTACCGGCTGAGATCTGAGATACGGTCTCTGCAATCTTGTCGCCCTGAACATAGTTATACGTTCCTACTACGGTGCCACCAAGTTGGGTAAAACGCTTCTGCGCGATTGCACACTGGTTTTGCGTGTATTTGATGGAGGTGTCCGTCAAGAAGACCGCGTTCTTCCAACCCTTGTCAAAAGCAAACTCAGCCATGATGGACGACTCTCCGGGAGTACCGTTCCCCATCGAGAAGCCCAACTTCAGGCCGCCTTGGGGGCCATAGATGGGGTCGCCAATGCAGGGAGCGATGTTGAGGAGGCTGTTTGACTCGGCGACGAGAGCTGCGGGGCTGGCCACGTCGTAATCACACGTAACGATGACAACCTTGGCGCCGGCAGCAACAACTTCTTCAGCCGCAGGAGCGTAGCGCTTCAAGTCAGACCCCGTGTCGATGATCTTGAGCTCAATGGGGCTACCGTCGATTCCACCAGCAGCATTGATGTCGGCGACGGTCATTTTCATGGTGTTCAGAGCGGGGGTGTCGAAGGGAGACATGAATCCGGTCTCGGCCATAACAACACCGAAGATGATTGGATCGCCTGCCGCTGCCGATGGATCTGTGGCCGTTGCGTTGGATGACACGCAACCAGTGAGCATGAGGAGGGAGGCGGCCGAGACCGCTACCATTCCCGTTTTAGAAAGAAACTTCATTGTGACCTCCGGAATTAAATGGACTGTTGTATCGATCGCTGTTGACCTTGGGGAAAATGTATTGCAAAAACTTTACGGTAGTCAAGTTTTTGAGGCAAAGTTAATGCTTTTGCAACAATTCATTTTTTCCGGCAAGAAAAATGACGTGCAAATTTCAAAACGGCGGCCGGCTAAGCGCGTCGTAACACGCCTAATCGGCCGCCGAGGTCTTTCTCATTGGTTAGGCAGTGCCACCTTCGACGAAGGCAAAAACGCGCGTCGGGCTACCGGTACCACCGACAATGGGAAGTGGGCTGACCACGATCATGGCGCCCGTTGCGGGAAGGCGTTCGAGGTTGCGCAGTGATGTGAGTCCGTACTTGTTCTTTCCAAGCAAGAAATAGTGCATCGGGAATGCGGGATCGAGACCTGCTGCGCCACCGGCGTCAATTCCGACTGTCTCCACACCGAAGCCCGCGATGTTTGTTTCTTCAGCGAGCCATTTGGCGCATTCCGAAGAGACGCCCGGAGTGTGCGATCCTTCAGCATCGATGTTCAAAAACTTACCCTCGTCGTGACCGTACTGATCCCAGCCCGTGCGGAAAAGCAACCACGTGTTGAGTGCTAACGTTCCGTGATGCTCTTCCCACGCCTTAACGTGCTTGACTTCGAGCAAAAAATCCGGGTCCGCGGCGGCTTCGTGACTGAGGTCAATCACTGAGGCTGGGCCCACCAGTTTCGTTAGGGGAATAGCAGAAACATCATGACTCTCTCGTCCCGAAATCCAATGGATGGGGGCATCGACGTGCGTCCCGACGTGCTCACCCGTATGAATGTTGTTGTGGCGCCAGTAGGGGCCAGGTTCGTTGTAGGCGCTGACTTCTTCGAGACTAAAGTCGATGAGGTTTGAAAAAGGAGCGGGAAGCCGAAGGGCCGGGGTCGAGCTACTCAACGGTGTGGTTAGGTCAACGACCTCCACGGAGCCGTTCTGAATCGAATCGAGAAAACCCGACAAGGGAGAAGGTTGGGGAGTAACGGTCATTTCAAGTACCTCCGTGAAATTTGGTGTCTGTGAATTAAAGAGTGTCAGCGAGCCCTCAACATGTCAAGAAATTGTTACGGTCGTCACGCAATCACCGTATTTGATGTAAACATTGGACGCAATCTCCGTGCCACAAGGCCTGTTGCCCTCACGGCTGTATATTCTGAGGACCATGGAATCCCCACTGCAGACCGCGACGGTCGAGGAGCTGAGCGCGTCAGAGACCTCCCAGACTCCTCGCCACCAACAACTTATCGTGACAATATTTGGCTTGTATGCTCGCGAGACCGGTGCCTCACTGCCCGTCTCTTCCCTCGTTCGGCTTCTGAGAGAACTTGGCGTGGAAGCTGCGGGCGTTCGATCATCCGTTTCGAGGCTCAAGCGTCGCGGGGTTCTTGAGAGCAAGAAAGTAGACGGGGTGGCGAGCTATGGAATTGTTCCGGGTCGCGTCGATATGTTTACCGAAGGCGATACCAGAATTTTCTCGCCGCGCCACTCCTCCGCAGAAGATAAATGGTTGCTCGCGGTTTTCTCAATTCCCGAAACTATCCGAGCCAAGAGGCACATTCTCAGGTCTGAACTCACGCGGATGGGATTTGGTTCCGTAACCAGTGGTGTCTGGATAGCCCCCGAACGAACGTGGGTGCGGGCCAAACAACAGCTTGATCGCCTCGGACTCGAACCGTACATCGACTACTTCCGTGCTGAGCACTTGTCACCATTAGAGCTTTCTCGCAAGGTGGGGACGTGGTGGGACCTCGTTGCTCTCGATACGATGTATGCGGACTTCATTGCCAAGTATGAGAGTCTCAAGGTCAAATGGGATTCACGCCCAGGCAACCTGTCGGGAGAAACTTTGCGCGACGCGTTCGTTGGCTACGTCCCAATGATTACGGAATGGCGACGGCTTCCGTATAAAGACCCCGGACTATCGGCTGAACTTCTGCCAGCAGACTGGAAAGGCATGCTGGCTGAGGGACTTTTCAGCGACCTGCACCACCACTTGCGAATCCCAGCCCATGACTACGTGATGGGTGTTATGAGCCAGAAATAACGGCGATTCCCTGAATTTCAATGAGAGCCTCTGGCTGCCACAATGCTGTAACACCAATGCCTGCCATGGCGGGGTAACGTGTCCCGGCCATATCGCGCCACGCCCGACCAATCTCACGGCCGTGCGCCTGATAGTCCGGAATATTGGTGAGGTAGATCGTGACCGTGACGAGATCACTTGGCTGTCCGCCAACCTGGGCGAGAGTCGCTAGGACGTTACCAAACGCCTGACGAAACTGTTCAACGATGCCTCCAGCGACAATTTTTCCATCGGGTCCCATCGCTGTCTGGCCGCCAAGGTACAGTGCGTTACCCGCCAGTACGCCATGCGAAAATCCGGATGGCGTGGCCAAGCTTGTGGGGTTAACGAGTTGGTGAGTCACGGTGAGATCTCCTTATTGGCGCGTTATGTATCAGCGTGTACCGATTAGCCCCAGCTCGTCACGTACGTTGAGGCACAACTTATTACTGTGACGAGGGTATTCCCTGGAAGCAATGCGTGTGGTAATTTCAGAAGCATATACCGAATTGATTACGTTCGTCATAAAAGGGCAACACTGTCGCTATCCACGTGAAATGAAACCGTCTGGAGTGCAATCGCTATGAGACTCGCAACAGTGAATATAGATGGCCTGCCCCACGCCGTGGTCGAGACGAGTCGCGGCTTCGTCGATCTCCCGTTCTCCAGTGTGAGGGATCTCCTTGAAGCCCCCTCATGGCGCACGATCGTGGAACGCCATCTCCTCGATGATGTCCTCGTGCCAGTAGATTCAGCAACGTATCTTCCTGTCGTGCTGGCCCCCCACAAAGTTATCTGCTGCGGCCACAACTACCGCGATCACATCATCGAGATGGGCCGAGAGCTTCCCAGCTTTCCCACACTTTTCACAAAATACGCCGACAGTCTCGCTGGGCCGTATGCAGAGCTTTCCTTCAACAGCGAATCGAAAGAAATCGATTGGGAGGCTGAGCTGGCTGTCATCGTAGGTGCTGAAGTGAAGAACTGCACGCCCGAGCAAGCGCTCTCCGCCATCGCCGGCTACACAATTTCAAATGACATTTCGATGCGCGACTGGCAACGGCGCACGCTGCAATGGTTCCAGGGCAAGGCCTTCGATGCCAGCACGCCTCTCGGACCAGTACTCGTCACCCCCGATGAATGTGATCCCAAAGCTGGCCTCGCAATTTCGTGCCAGGTGAACGGAGAAACTGTCCAGAGCGGAAACACGTCGACGCTCGTTTTCGATGCTGCAGCCCTTATCTCCTATATTTCACGCTTCACCGTGCTTCGCCCTGGCGATGTGATCCTTACCGGAACCCCTGGAGGTGTCGGTATGGCCCGCACTCCCCCGCGATTCCTGGCAGATGGTGATGTCCTCGTGACCACTATTGGGGGTATCGGCGAACTTCGTAACCATATATCAATCCCCAACTAAGAGAGGCTGACTATGTCAGATACAAAAGGCACCACCAAGGTAGTTCCCGTCATCACACGACGGGGCCATGAGTTCGAGGACACCGGTCAGTCTGGTGGGGCTCACCGCGTGTCTGGAGTGAGCATCCAGCACACCCCTGCCACCAAGATATGGTTCGGTAAAGTGAGCAACCTTCCCGGGTACCGCTCGCTCCCTCACCACCACGGTGAAGCGGAGACCGGCGGCTACGTCCTCAAGGGGCACGGCCGTATTTACTTCGGGGAAAACTATTCCGAGTTTGAAGACATGGTTGAAGGGGACTTCGTTTTCGTTCCGCCATTCATGCCCCACGTCGAAGTGAACATGAGCGTCACCGAAGATCTCGTGTGGTTAACAACGCGGACCCCCGACAACATCGTGATCAACCTCGAAGAGGTCGACGACTCGGTGCTCGTCGGATTCCGTCGACAGTGATCGTCGAAGAGTCTTCGCAGCCCACCTCGGAGAAGTTTCTCAGGGCAATTGAGCTCGAGCCGACGACGGCAGAGTATTTCGATCAGGCTTTCACCGCCGTAACCCAAAGCGTGCCCTGGCCCAAAGCCTACGGCGGTGACATGGTTGCCCAGGCCGCCGTTGCTGCCATGCGCAGTGTTGATTCCGATCGAGTATTGCACTCCATGCATAGCTACTTCATGAGACCGGGCGACATCCTCGAGCCTGTCCGTTATGAGGTGGAGCACCTTCGTGATGGCCGATCATTTTCGACGCGCCAGGTTCGTGCTTACCAAAACGGCAAGGCGATTTATGTCGCCCTTGCCTCGTTTCACGTGCCGGAGGGTGGTGCCGAGTATTCGGCTCCTTTGCCCGCATCCTGGCAAGAAGACCTGCCCGAGCCCGAGAGTCTTCCGTCATCGCGGGAGACTCTCGCCGGAGTTCCTGGCGCCGCGGCTGAGTATTGGTCAAACGGTCGAAGTTTCGATATGCGGCACGTCCCCTCGCCTATTTATGTCAATGTTGAAGGGAAGCTCAGCCCCCATCAGGCAATCTGGATCAAGGCTTTCGACATCTTGCCCGATGACGCAAATGTGCAACGGGCAGCACTCGCTTACGTCTGTGACTACACGATTCTTGAACCACTTTTGCGCCAACAAGGGATGGCGTGGGGAGACCCGGGGCTCGTCACCGCCAGCTTGGATCACTCACTGTGGTTGCACCGTGATGGTCGCGTCGATGAGTGGGTGCTCTACGTGCAGGAAGCAATTTCTTCTCAGCGTAGCCGGGGCCTTGCAACCGGGCGCTTTTACAGTCGTTCCGGCGAACTCCTCGCCAGCGTGGCACAAGAGGGCATGATTCGCCGATCATAAGTCAGTCAAATTAAGTTTATGACGCTTTTCTTACGTTCGTCATATTTAAGTCATATACTCGGTGCAACATAGAAAGGCTCACGATGACTCTCACTCCTTCGGCACACGTTGACACATTCGCTCGGGACAACCTCCCGGCAGAAAACCTGTGGCCCACGATCGAATTTGCCATTCCCGAGCTGCAGTATCCCGAGTTCCTCAACGCCGCGACAGTTCTCATGGATGACGCCGTTGAAAAATTTGGGGCGGATGCTCCCTGCCTCCTCACCCCGGGCGGTGTGAGCTGGACCTACGGAACCCTGCTGACAAAGTCCAACCAAGTCGCTCAAGTTCTGACCGAGGACCTCGGGCTGGTTGCAGGAAACCGAGTTCTCCTCCGTGGGCCCAATAATCCGTGGCTCGTCGCGTGCTGGCTTGGCGTTCTCAAAGCCGGTGGCGTCGTCGTCACCACAATGCACGCTCTTCGTGCCGCCGAGATCTCCGACGTCATCGCTCTCACCCAGCCATCGATTGCCATCAGCGACCACCGCTTCGTGGACGAACTTCTTCAGGCCAGCGTCGAGAACATCACGATTGTGAGCTACGGTTCAGACGATGCTGGGGATCTCGTCACCCGCAGCGAGGCAAAATCTGGTGTCTTTGAAAACGTCTTAACCGCGGCCGACGATGTAGCACTCCTCGGACCAACCTCTGGCACGACCGGCAAGCCAAAGATTACGATGCATTTTCATCGCGACATTCTGGCCAATGCCGACACGTTCGCGCTCTCCATCCTGAAGCCCGTTCCGGAAGACGTTTTCGCCGGTTCACCTCCGTTGGCGTTCACCTTCGGTCTGGGTGGTTTGGTTGTCTTCCCCCTGCGCTTCGGCGCATCAGTTTTGCTGACCGAACGCACGACACCGGTCGAACTGGCCGAGCTGTGCAGTGCCTTCAAAGTCACCGTGCTCTTCACTGCCCCAACCGCGTACCGGGCAATCTTGCGTGAGGGCAAAGGTAACCACCTCAAAGGGATTCGCCGTGCAGTCTCTGCGGGAGAGCACCTGCCGGCATCCGTCTGGCAAGAAGTCTTTGAACAGACGGGCCTGAAGCTCATCAACGGTATTGGCTCGACGGAGATGCTACATGTCTTCATTTCTGCAGCGGATGACGACATCCGCCCCGGCGCAACGGGCCGCGCCATTCCCGGTTTCCGCGCCACCGTGCTCGATGATGAGGGCAACGTTGCCGCCCCCAACCAACTCGGCCGGCTTGCGGTCATCGGGCCAACCGGGTGCAAGTATCTCAAGGACGATCGGCAGCTGAACTACGTGACGAATGGATGGAACGTCACCGGCGACACCTTTCGTCAAGACGAAGACGGCTACTTCTGGTACGAAGCCCGGTCCGACAGCATGATTGTCTCCTCGGGATACAACATCGGCGCCCCCGAAGTCGAAGCCGCGTTAGGTCAACATGCCGACGTCGTCGAAAGTGCCGTCATCGGCAAGCCCGATGACGAAAGAGGGAACATCGTCAGCGCATTTGTTGTCTTGCGCGAAGGGGTCGTCGGGGATGCTGCCAAACGCAAGGAACTCCAGGACTTTGTCAAGCAGACTATTGCCCCCTACAAATATCCGCGTGACGTGAATTTTGTCACGCAACTCCCCCGCAACCACAGTGGCAAAATTCAACACTTTCACCTCAGAAACCAATCGAATGTCAACGAAGCTTAAGAAAGGTCGCGCCATGCGCATTGCAATTGTTGGAGGCGGCCCCGGTGGCCTGTATTTCTCTGCCCTCATGAAGCAGCTGGGCTCCGAGCACGAGATCGTCGTGTGGGAGCGAAACGCTGCCAATGACACATTCGGCTTCGGCGTCGTTTTCAGTGACGAAACCTTGGGCGGTATCGCGAACGCTGATGCCGAAATCGCGGCGGCGATGGCGAGTCAATTTGCTCGCTGGACCGATATCGACATTCATTTCAATGGCGAGATGCACACCGTCGGCGGCCAAGGCTTTGCCGCGATGAGCCGCAAAGATCTTCTCCAGTTGCTCCAGAAGCGTGCGGTCGAGTTGGGTGTGGATGTTCGATTCTCAACGATGCCCCCACCCATCGAAGAACTCAGCCGCGACTACGACCTCGTCTTGGCTGCCGACGGATTGAACTCAGGAATTCGTGCACAGTTTGCGGACTCCTTCAAGCCCTCGCTCGATATGCGTCCCTCCAAGTTCATGTGGCTCGGCACTGACCTCGTCTTCGAAGCCTTTAAGTTCTTCGTCAAGGAGACCGAGTTCGGCACCATGCAGATTCACGGCTACCCCTACTCCGATCAGGGCAGCACGTTCATCGTCGAAATGCACCCCGATGTCTGGGAGCGTGCCGGATTCGACGACAGCGTTGGTAAGGTCTTCCCTCCCGGCGTGAGTGACGAGGATTCCATCGCGAAGATCCGCGAAATTTTTGCCGACGAACTGCAGGGACACGAAGTTCTCACTAACAACTCGAAGTGGCTTAACTTCACGACGGTGAAGAACGAGTGCTGGCGCCATGACAACATCGTTCTTCTCGGCGATGCTGCCCACACGGCACACTTCTCCATCGGGTCGGGCACCAAGCTCGCCATGGAAGACGCGCTCTCGCTCGCAGCCTGCCTGCACGAGAATGCCGATCTCGACTCGGCCATTGAAGCGTACGAAATCGAGCGTCGCCCCGTTGTGCAGTCGATCCAGCGCGCGGCTCAGGCAAGCCTGGAATGGTTCGAGAACATCGGTCAGTACAAAGATCAGGGTGCCGTTCAGTTCTGTTTCAACCTTTTGACGCGCAGCCGCCGCATTACTTTTGAGAACCTCAAGGTGCGCGACCCCGACTTCGCCGCCAAGGTCGATGCCGACTTCGCCCAACGTCAAGGCGCCTTTGCCGCGACGCCCGCGATGTTCCAACCCCATACTCTGGGCCAGCTCGAACTGAAGAACCGCGTCATCGTTTCGTCTATGGATATGTACTCGGCTCCCGAAGGAATGCCCGGCAACTTCCACCTTGTTCACCTCGGCGCCCTCGCTATGGGCGGTGCCGGTTTGGTTATGACCGAAATGGTCTGCGTCTCAGCCAAAGGCCGCATCACTCCCGGATGCTCGGGGATCTACACCGACGAACAAAGTGGTAGCTGGCGCGAAGTAGTTGACTTCGTCCACACCCAGTCCACGGCAAAGATCGGGATTCAGATCGGCCACTCGGGCCGTAAGGGTTCGACCAAACTGATGTGGGATGGCATTGACGAGCCTCTCACCACAGGCGCCTGGCAAACTGTTGCCCCCTCGGCACTGGCATATGGCCCGAACAACGTGGTTCCTCGCGAAATCACGCGCGGTGAAATGGATGCCGTTCGGGACGACTTCGTTGCTGCCGCTCGTCGCGCAAACGAGGCTGGTTTCGACCTCCTCGAGTTGCACTGCGCCCACGGTTACCTCTTGTCGTCATTCCTTTCTCCCTTGGCGAACATTCGCACGGATGAATTCGGTGGCAGCATCGAAAACCGGCTGCGCTTCCCTCTCGAGGTCTTCGATGCCATCCGTGAGGTCTGGCCAGCAGAGAAGCCCCTGACGGTTCGAATTTCCGCGACTGATTGGGCCGAGGGTGGAAACACCGAAGACGACGCGCTCGTTATCGCCGAGGCTTTCGCCCAGCACGGTGCTGCCGCCATCGATGTCTCCACGGGACAAGTAACCAAGGCGGAACGCCCAGAATACGGTCGAAGCTACCAGACGCCGTTTGCCGATCGCATCCGCAACGAGGTCGCCGCCAAGCATGGTGTGAGTGTCATCGCCGTCGGAGCCATTTCCTCGTGGGATGACGTCAACTCAATTTTGCTGGCAGGTCGTGCCGACATGTGCGCTCTCGGCCGCTCGCACCTTTACGATCCTCGTTGGACTCTGCATGCCGCTGCTGAGCAGGAGTATGTCGGTACCGGTGCCACGTGGCCTCTCCAATTCCGGGCAGGTCGCCGCAAGCCGCCCACCTCGCGTACCGAGGCGGTTCGCCCTCGCCTCGAACTTGTGCGCAAAGACGTAACCGCTGTGGACCTCACCGCTCACGTGCGGTGGCAGCCCGTCGCACTGGCAGCATCCAAGCTCTGAGCGAAAGAACGCCTGCCGCAGCGGCGATCCCCGGCCCAGGCTAACTCTGAAGCGCCGCGGCCCCTCGAGAGGGATCGCGGCGCTCCTTTTTATTCCATTAGGCCCGTTGAGTAGTGCTTGGTTAGAGCGTTAGTTCAGCGCGGCACAGGTATCGGTGTCGCCCTCGCCAACCAGATAAGCGCAGAACTCCGTGATGCTAGCGGTCGTGACCAGGCGACCCTGAAGCACGGTGTTGGCCTCAACAGCCTGCTTCTGCGCAACCTTGAACGAGATGGAGACAACCTGCTTGCCCAAAACAAAGGGCGATTCGGCGTTGGTGGAGTACATGGTGCCGGCCTTGACGGCGGCGAGCGCATCCCCAATGCCATCATTGCCGACGACCTTCACGGTGCCAGCCAGACCACGAGCTTCGAGGGCTGCTACAACGCCCAGAGCCATCTCGTCGTTTGCGGCGTAGACACCCTGAATGTCGGGGTTGCCCTGCAGGATGTTGGTCATCACGTCAAGGGCGGTGCCGCGATCGAAGTCAGCGGACTGAACGGCCACAACCTCAATGTCGGGAAAAGCGGCGATGCCCTGGTTGAATCCTTTGCTGCGGTCTTGCGCAACACTGGTTCCCAAGATGCCCTGGATTTCGACGACCTTGCCCTTGCCACCAATTGCTTCGGCGAGTGACTTTGCTCCGTTTTCTCCGGCGGTGATGGCGTCATAGCCGATGAAGCTGGCGAGCGTTCCCGAGGAGGGCGCGCGGTCGAAGGCCACAACCGGGATACCCGCCGTGTTGGCCTGCGCCGTGATGGTGGCGCCCGAGTCGCTGCCCACGGGATCGATGATGAGCACGCTGGGCGTCTTCGTCAGAGCCGTTGCCGAAAGGTCCAACGAGGTCTGGTCGGAGTTGTTAGCGTTTTGCACATCCAGGGTAATGCCCAGCTCAGCAGCCTGGGCTTCGGCACCAGCCGCGACCGACACGAAGAACGGGTTGTTCAGCGTGCTGATCACGAGGGTGGCGCTCACGGGCGCGGCGCCTTCGCCGGTTGCCGCATCACTGGATGCACGATTGCAGCCAGCGAGGGATACTGTCATGGCCGCCGCGGTGACGACCAGAACGGACTTCGTTGCCCAATTCATTTTCATGTGGATCTCCATTGCTTTGTTGTGATGCGATTAGTGGCGTGATGCCAGTTCGGGTTCTTGGGGGGTGGCGGGGGTACTCGGAGTAGCAGGTCGCTTGGGCCGCAGCGAGCCCAGCATTTTCCAGAGTCCGCGCATGAGGTCGGAGTTGCGGTCGAGGAACACTGCAAACAAGATGACGAATCCCTTGACGACTCCCTGTAGGAACGGTGAGACGTTCAGCAGGTTCAGCCCGTTGTCGATGACGCCCAGCAGAATGGCGCCGATAAAGGTTCCGATCAAGGCACCACGGCCACCGGCAAGACTGGTTCCACCGATGATGACAGCGGCAATGGCAGCCAGCTCGAGGCCAGTTCCGGCCGTGGGCTGGGCCGTACCGAGGCGGGCCGTGAGAATGAATCCGGCGATGGAGGCCAGGATTCCGCTGATCATGAACGCCAGAATCTTGACCCGATACACCTTGATTCCCGACAGGCGCGAGGCCTCGGCGTTGTCGCCGGTGGCATACACGTAGCGGCCGAAACGGGTGCGGGCGAGCAGCACGCCGAAGATGACAACGACGGCAAGCACAATCCATACCGGCATCGGAACATCCAGTGGTCGTGATTGCCCAATCGCCAAAAATCCTTCATTTGCCACGCGGATGGGGTTACCTTGCGTGATGAAAAGCGTGAGCCCAGCCAAAACGGATGTCGAACCCAGCGTCGCGATGAACGAGGGCATGCGCAAGAAAGTAACGAGCACACCGTTGATCAGGCCAGCAAGTGCTCCGACCCCAAGGCCAACCGCGAGGCCGATCAGCAGCGGCTGCGTCTGCAGGGTGATGGCAGTGACGGCGCCCGAGATGCCAAGAACGGCACCGACCGAGAGGTCGATCTCGCCAATGATGATGACGAAGGTCTGCCCCGCGGCGAGCAGCGCCGTGACGGATGTCGCCAGCAGCACGTTCAGCAGGTTTGGCCCGGTGAGAAATAGCGGTGTCGCAATGAACAAGATGAGCGACACAATGAGCAGCATCCACACGGCTCGCAGCTCACGGGCAGTTTTTAGAAGCGTCGATTTCACGCTGCACTCTCCAATGCGTATTCCAGTACTCGGTTTTGGGTCAGGTCATCACCGGTCAGCTCGGCAACAACGTGGCCATGACGCATGACGGCGACACGATCGCTCATGGCCACCAGCTCTGGCAGGTCACTCGAGACGAGAATGATGGCCACCCCAAGCGCTGCCTGTTGGTTGATGATGCGATAAATCTCGGCCTTCGCCCCGATGTCGACACCACGGGTGGGTTCCTCCATCAAAAGGATGCGGGGGGCCGTCATCACCCAGCGGCCAAAGAGCACCTTCTGTTGGTTTCCGCCGGAGAGGGTTCCCACGGCAACCTCGGGCGAGGCGGCCTTCACGTTGAGGGCATCCATGATCGACCGCGTCTTGGTGCGTTCTTGGTGCAACTTGATGACGCCCGTGGGGCTCATCTCATCGAGTGAGGCGAGCGAAATGTTGTGGGCGACGGATTGCTGCAACAGCAGCCCTTCCGCCTGACGATCGGGTGTGATGTAGGCGATACCGACGTTCATCGCTGCTTGGGGCGAACCAATGGATACGGCTTTTCCCTTGACACTGATGCTGCCGGCGGTGACAGGTAAGAGCCCGAACAGGGAACGCAAGACACTGCCTTTGCCGCATCCCATGACGCCGCCGATGCCCAAGACTTCGCCCGCCTTGACCGAGAGAGTGACCCCGTGAAAATGCGTGCCGGAGGACAGCGACGTCATTTCGAGAACGACCTCTTCGGTGCCGTGCGATTCCTTGGGATAGAAGTCATCGAGCTCTTTTCCAACCATGGCCGTGACAACTTCGCGCTCCGTGAGCGTTGCGGCCGGCCCTTCGAGGGCGACCGTCCCGTTGCGCAGAACGATGATGCGGTCGGAGATTCGAAAGACCTCTTCGAGGCGGTGAGAGATGTAGATGATCGCGATACCGGATGCCCGCATGGCCTCAATCTGAGCGAAAAGACGTTCAGATTCCTGCTCATCGAGGGCTGCCGTAGGTTCATCCAGAATCAAAAGCTTTGTGTCGTGTGCCATGGATTTCGCGATCTCCAGCATCTGAAGTTCGCCAATGGACAGGGTCTCCGCCAGAGCGTGCGGGTCGACGTGCAAACCGATGCGGGCCATGAGCTCGGTGGCCTTCTTTGCCATGCGCTTCTTGCCCACAAACAGACGACCAAAGGTTCCGTGCTCGTCAAGAGTAAACATATTCTCGCTCACACTGAGGTGCGGAAAAATATTCTGCAGGAACTCCTGATAGATAACCCGGATGCCGTGCGCCATCGCATCCTGCGGCTGCTTCAGCGTCACGGGCACGCCATCGATCAAGATCTGGCCCGAATCGGGGCGATAGGCTCCCGAAATCACGCGCGTCAGAGTGGACTTGCCGGCACCGTTCTCGCCCACGAGAGCTAAGACCTCACCACCGTGCACTTCGAGAGTCACGCCCATCAGCACGGCCGTTTCACCGAAACTTTTATGAATATCGTTCAAGGTGATTTTCATCGCAGGCCTTTAGTACGCCACGCCGGCGATGAGGATGACGTTCGCATAGGAGGTGAACTCACCGCTGCGAACAGCGGCCCGTGACCCCACGGTGCGCTTCTTGAATTCCTCGTGCGGAATCAACTGCAGCATGACGCCGCGGGAAATCAAGCGGTCTTCCAAGGCCGCGAGCAGGTCGGGGCTGGCCTGTGCAATTTCTTCCGAGGCAATGGCGCCTTCAACAGCAAGTTCGGCCAGCACGGTGTCGAGCACGTCGAGAAAACCTGGGGTGCCGGCACGCAACGCGAGGTCGACGCGTTCGACGCCAGCGGGGATCGGCAGGCCAGCATCCGTCACGACAATCTTCTCGGTATGCCCCATCTCGGAGATCACGCGGGACAGCTGGGCATTCAGTGTGGCGCCGTTATTTCTCATGCGATGGCCTCGGTCTTGATGGATGGGGTCGTGTTCGTTTGGGTCGTTGTCTGAAGAAGATCGTCGACCTCGGCGCGAAAGGGCAAACTCGGGGAGGCTCCGCGCCGGGTAACGGCCAGTGCTCCGGCCGCCATCGCGCTGCGCAGGGCAACATCGAGGGAGTCGCCACGGGCAAGACCGGCACCGAGATAACCGGCGAAGGCGTCTCCGGCCGCGGTGGTGTCGATGGCCGTCACGGTCAGCGCGGCGAAGACTGAGCTGCCGTCGGCGGTGACCAGAACTGCGCCAGCAGAGGCGAGGGTGATCAGTGCGGCACGCGTG
Source organism: Alpinimonas psychrophila (assembly GCF_014137865.1). Lineage (GTDB taxonomy): Bacteria > Actinomycetota > Actinomycetes > Actinomycetales > Microbacteriaceae > Alpinimonas > Alpinimonas psychrophila. Next base: position 82,360 of record NZ_JACGWU010000006.1, read on the forward strand.
CCACGGTCGAGGAACCATTGGCCGGCCCGGGTGGCGCTGGCAGCATCCGTCACCGCAGTACCCGTGATCGTCGCGGCCTCGGTTTCGTTTGGCGTGACGATGTCAACGCTCGCCCACACCTCGTCGGAAAGCGGAATAACGGGCGCTGGAGCAGGGTCGAGAACGGTGATCAGACCAGCGGAGCGGGCAAGCCTAATAGCGTGAAGGACCACGGGAGCCGGAACCTCCAGCTGAGTCAAAAGCACAGCCGCGGTGGGGCCGATGTCGCCCAGTGCCGCTGTTACCTGCTCGATACTCAGCGAGGAGTTTGCCTTGGGCACAATCACAATGTCATTTTCACCGGTGTCATCAACGCGGATGTGGGCGACCCCCGTTGCCCCCTCGACGATGCGCAGGTGCTCGGTCACAACTCCATCGGCGCTCAGGCCGTCGAGGACCAAAGCTTGAAAAGCATCCGTTCCAACACACCCGACAAGCTCCACGCCGGCCCCGGCACGGGACGCCGCAACCGCTTGGTTGGCGCCTTTACCTCCCAACACCAGAGTGACATCGTCACCGAAAATGGTCTCCCCGCGGCGGGGAAGACGAGGAGAAAAGGTGGTGACGTCGGCGGTGATGCTGCCGACGACAATGACACCCGTTCGCTTGGCTGACGCCAGTGCCGCTGCCTGTTCGTTGATGCTCGAAGTCATAAGGCTGTCGTTTCTTTTGGGGTTGTGGCACTCGAGATTGGGGTGCCAGAAGTTGTGGCAAGGGGAGCCGCGGTTGACTTACGTACAATGAGTTGCACAGGAAGAGTCATCACTTCTCCGGAGCGCGTACGGGTGCCTTGGATGCGGCCGAAAAGGAGTGTGGCGGCGCGGGAGCCTTGATCGTTGTCCCCGCGAGCGATGACGGTGAGGGGCGGTTGAAGCAGTTCTGCGAAGCTGAGGTCGTCGAACCCGACGATCGACATCTGGGCTGGAACTGCCACATCCAGCTCGCGAAGGGCCTTGAGCGCGCCAATGGTCATCAGGTTATTGGCCACCACAACGGCCGTGGGACGGTTGGGAAGATTCCAGAGTTGACGCATCGCAGCATCGCCGCTCTCCTCCCGAAAATCCCCTTCGATCACGAACTCGGGGTGGTGATCGAGATTGCGTGCAGCGGAGGCGATGACGTAACCGGTGTGGCGGGCGCGGCCCGGAGTCGAGGTGAAAGGGCCGCTAATGAACGCGATCTGCGTGTGGCCGAGGGCGACAAGATGGTCAACGGCCAGAGTAATCCCGCCGATGTTGTCGACCAGAACACTGTCGTAGTTGGTGCTCGTCACTGAACGGTCAACAAGAACCACGGGCACGCTGGTCTTCGACAACGAAAGAATTGATTGATCTTCTTCGATGATGGGAGCGACGATGAGGCCGTCAACCCGCTTGATGAGGGCCTGAACGAGCGCCTCTTCTTGGGTCGGACTCTCGTCACTGTTTCCGAGAATGACGTCATAACCCTTGACGCGAGCCTGGTCTTCGATGCCGCGAACAAGTCCGGCGAAGAAGGGGTTCGTGATGTCAGGAACAACCACTCCGATGGCATTGTGACGACCGGTTTTCAGCGACCGAGCGATGGTGCTGGGGGTGTAGTCAAGGGCTTTAATCGCCGCCCGGATTGCGTCTGCTGTTCGCACCTTCTGTCCAGCAAGGAAGCGGGAAACGCTCGCCGTAGACACCCCGGCCGCGTCGGCTACGTCTTGTATATTCGCCATTGAATCCCTAACTGTAATCGATTACAGTAATCGATAACAGTTATGTAATCACGGTATCCCCTGTTCTGTCAACACTCGGTCCCCAATCCCCGCCGCGTTGCCCAGACATTGCCCAGCCATTGCCCGTAACTCCACGTCTGGCACCTCGCGGTATCCCCACTCGAGCCACTAACGTTTGCGCCCGTTTAACGACAATCGCCGCGACCCCCATTTCTGGAAGCCGCGGCGATTGCGTTGAACGCTGTGTTGCAGTTTGATGTGTTGCAGTTTGATGTGTTGCAGGTTGCTGAGTTACAAAGTGCTGTGATGCGAAAAGCTGGACTAACTAGACCGACGCGAGGATCTGGTCGACATCGCGGCCAGGCTGCGTCGGCAACATGTCTGCGCTGATCTCGGCGCGACCGAGGAGCTCATCCATGCGACGCTGACGTGCCTTCGGAATGATCGTGACGACCGTTCCGCGCTTTCCCGCACGACCCGTGCGGCCCGAGCGGTGCATGTACGTTTTGTACTCATCGGGGGCATCGGCCTGAATAACGAGGTCAATGTCATCTACGTGGATGCCGCGTGCCGCAACATCCGTGGCCACCAAAACGTTAACGCGACCGCTGGTGAGCAACTGCAAGTTGCGCGTGCGGCGGGCCTGGTTCAAGTCTCCGTGGAGGCTGGTGGCGGGGATTCCGACGTCTTCCAACGCATCCGCAAGCTGCTCGGCATAGGCGCGGGTACGTGCGAACACGAGTGTCTTACCGGGGCGGCGAACGAGTTGCTCGATGACAGCGGTCTTGTCGCGGTGCTCAACGACCAATACCTTGTGCTCGATTGTGGAGGAAGCCTGGTCTTCACCGGCAACCTCATGAACGGCGGGGTTGTTCATGAACTCCTTGACCAATCCGGCAACACCCTTATCGAGCGTGGCGGAGAAGAGAAGACGCTGACCCTTGGGGGCCGTCTGACGCAGGATGCGCTGAACGGGCTCGAGGAATCCGAGGTCGCACATGTGGTCGGCCTCATCCAGAACCGTGATCGTTACCTTGGAAAGGTCAATCGCGCGCTGCTGGATTAGGTCCTCGAGGCGACCAGGGGTAGCAATGACAACGTCAACGCCACGACGCAGGCCCATGACCTGCTTGTGCTGGGGAACGCCACCGAAGATGGTGATTGTGTTCAGGCCAACCGAGCGGGCGATGGGCTGAATGGTGCGGTCAATCTGCATCGCGAGCTCACGCGTGGGAGCCAATATCAGGGCGCGCGGGGCACGAGCTGGCTTGCGGTCCTTGCCACCATCGTTCTCCATGAGACGCTCGACGACGGGAGCACCGAAGGCGATGGTCTTGCCGGAACCTGTCTTGCCGCGACCCAAAACATCCTTGCCAGCAAGAACATCGGGGATCGTTGCTGCCTGGATGGGGAACGGCGAGGCCGCACCCATTGCTGCGAGCTGGCGGGTGATGTTGTCACCAATACCGAGGTCACCGAAGCTGACGCCTACGACATCGGATGCCATCGTTGCTTGAGCTTCGAGACGCTCGAGAACGACGTCATCTTCTGGAGTGAAGCGTGTCTTCTCGTCACGGTTGGGGTAGAAGTCCGACGACGTGCGAGGTGGGCGATCGCTGCCGCCATTGCGGTCGAAGCGGGGACGTTCGGGGCGGTCGCCGCCACCGAATGAAGGCCGGTCGTTGCGGTCGTTACCAAAGGAGCGCGCGGGGCGATCTCCGAAGGAGGGACGCTCGGTGCGGTTCGGGCGATCGCCATAGGCTGCGGGACGGTCACCATACGCGGGACGCGAAGGAGTCTCACCGTAGGAGGGACGCTCGCCGCGAGGTGCGCGGTCCGTGGATGCTCCGCGATCGTTACGGTCACCATAAGAAGGTCGGTCTCCGCGAGGAGCGCGATCGCTCGTTGCGGGACGGTCACCATAAGAAGGTCGCGCCGGGCGGTCACCGTAGGAAGGACGGTCGCCACGGCCAGCCGAAGCACCACGATCGTTACGATCACCAAATGGCGGGCGTGCGGGGCGATCGTTTCGGTCCCCGTAGGAGGGGCGGTCGCCACGAGGGGCGCGGTCGCCGAAAGCGGGGCGTTCGTTGCGGTCACCATAAGAGGGACGTGCGGGACGGTCGCCGTACGAGGGGCGATCTCCGCGGCCAGCGGATGCTCCGCGATCATTGCGATCACCATACGAAGGACGCTCGCCGCGGCCAGCCGAAGCACCGCGGTCGTTACGGTCACCATAAGAAGGTCGTGCGGGGCGATCCCCGTACGAGGGGCGCTCGCTGCGGCCGGCGGATGCTCCGCGGTCATTACGGTCACCGTAGGAAGGACGCTCACTACGGGCATCGCGCTCGCCAGCATTCCAACGGTCCTTGCGAGGAGCGTCTTCCTGGGGGCGGTAACCGCGGTGGCCTTCGATGCGGCTACCCGAGGTGGGGCCGGACTTTTTGGCACCGAAACGAGGTTCAAAGTTCTTTGCCGGACGGCCGCCGGCGGGCTTCTTGAAATTAGGCATGGAGGAATTCTGGGTTAATGTTGTTGCATGGGCAGCGCACAAACGCGCCGCAAGAACCCGAGCAGTCTTTGGCCGGGACCGATTCACACAGTGATGTTCACCAACAAGATTGTCGGGGAAACCGGCCCACCTGACTTACAAACCCATCCGCGCACAAACGCGCGGTATCAAGAGCCGACGTTCAAGCATAACGGATGCCCGCCCAAAAACCTACAACGTGTTGTTTATGGTTTGCACGACCCTTGAAACCGGGAGCTGTGGACGGCGCAATAACCACATTCCCCATGCTTCGTAGAGTGGCGAGCACGCGCATCCGCTTGGATTCGTCATTGACCATCGTGCGAAAGTGGGCGTCACGTGTACCTCTGTTACGCGGACGACTCCGGCGACAATACGTCTCGTTCCATCACCGCGGTGCTCGTGGAAGACAAGAACTGGTCCAGCCTGATGGAGAAGTGGTTGGAGGGTCGGGCCTATCTCACGAAAACCTGGGGCGTGCGCAAGCATGCCGAGCTGCATGCTCTGGAGCTTGGTACGCAACGAGGCAGCTTCTGCGAAACGGAGGCCCAGGAGCGACTATTCATTCACGATGCTAGGCGTCGAGCGTACGAGATCATGGCCTCTTCACTCGCCCGTGTTGATGGTCTCGTGACGTTCACCGTCGCCTCTCGAGAAAAACGACTTCCCATGGTCTATACCCTGTTCATTGAGAAACTCGAACAATGGGCTGCTTCGCGCCAGACCAACGTCATGGTTTTACTAGACGGGCCTGACGGCAACACCTTTGTCGGCGGGGAGAATAACGCTGAAACCCGCCAGCAGAAATGGGTCGCCGCGCAGAAGCACGCGCAACCCCATCGACGGATCCACCGCGATTTGGATATTGCTACGCGTCGGGTTATCGAGGACGTCATAATGCAAGACAGCAAACAAAGTCAGATAATTTAAGCAGCGGACCTTGTTACCTACGCTGCATTCCATGACGCCAAACGCCGGCACCCAGATTGATGGAATGGAAATGGGCCCAACCGGACGTGGCGCTCGCCGCCCATCAGAGGCTGAGAAGTACGTGGCCAGCAGATAGTGATCATGGCGTCTACTGGATCCCGTAGGAACGCAAAACCCCGGAGTTGACCGAGGTCGGCTAGGCAGCCATGATCGCGGCGATGAAGAACATCAGCGGCAGACTCACGATTGTGGTCGTGAAGACCACGTCTCGCACCGCAAAGATCTCCGCTTTGTAGACCGATGCATAGGTGTACATATTTTGAGCGGTGGGCAGGCTGGTCAAGATGACGGCGGCAAAAAGCTGGTGCGGGGGAAGGTGAAACACTGCTGCCCCAACAACCAAAGCGATCGCTGGCATGACGAGGGCTTTGAGGACGGTGCCTGTGATCGACACCGGTCGATCCCCCTCCGCATGGAACACCTTCTGCCCGCGGAGCGAAATGCCGTACGCGAAAAGCAGGAGCGGCACGGCGGCGGCACCCATCGTGGTGAGCGGCTGAATCACGACTTCAGGAAGCACAACGTGATTGAGCGATACGAGAAAGCCTAAGACCGAGGCGATGATGAGCGGATTGAGCAGTGTGCCGAGAATTATCTTCTTGACGGATGTCACTTTGCCCTTGGACGCCTCGAGGATGCCCAAAAGGATCGGCAAGAAAAGGATGATTTGCATCATGAGGACCGGCGCGTAGTAGGACAAGTCGCCAATGACGAATAGTGAGATGGGCAACCCGATGTTGTTCGAGTTCAGGTAGATGCTGGCGGCCACTCCAACGGTCGTATCGGACAGGTTGCGTCGGAAGAAAATGCGTGACAGAAGAATGAATATCAACGCCGTCGCAAGTGAAGAAATCAGGATCACAACAATGACCGGGGAAAAAAGATTGTCCACAGATGTTTTCGCGAGGACTGAGAAAAGAAGTGCCGGGCTAAAGATATAGAACGCAATGCGATTGAGGGTCGGGCCTTGCGCCACGGCAACCAAGCCGAATCGGGCCGAGAAGTATCCGGCCCCAATCAGCACACCAATGACGGCAAATGCTACGAGTACGCCGTTCACGTTAGTGCACCAGCGGCTCGATCGGAACGAGCTGGTTTTTGTTGCGGGAAGGCCACTCAACAAGCAGCATGGCGGCGATCATAATAGCGCCGCCGATGATGGTTTTGAGGCTCAATACTTCTTGCCCGACAGCCACCGCGATGACAGCCGTGAAGACGACCTCGAGGGTCAAGATGATCGCGACACGGGAGGGTTCGAGGCGCGCCTGCGCCCAGGTTTGTACGAAGAAACCGATGGCGGTGGCGAAGACCGCCGTGAAGAGAACGGCCATCCAGACATCACCGTTGGGTGGTGGCTGGTAGCCGTCGGGCACCGCCCCTATCCAGCACACCACGGTGACAGCAGCGAGCTGAACGACGGTCAGGGCGTAGGCGTTAAGCCCCGCGCTCCAGCGGCCAAGCCCCACAATGTGGGCAGCGTACAGCACGGCGCAGATGATGCCCCAGGTTTGGCCTGCCTCGATGGAGAAGCCCGTGATGGCGATGAAGCCAAGACCAACCATGGCCATGATGGCAGCGACAGCAACTTTGACTCCGACGCGGCGGCGAAAGATAAGCCAACCTAAGATGGGCGTTATGACAACGTAAAGCCCGGTGAGAAAGCCGGTGATGGCGGCGGTCGTCATCTCGAGCGCAATGGTCTGCGTGACATATGCCAATCCGAGAATAACTCCCAAAATTGATCCGCGAATTACCGTCTTTCGGTCGAAGGCCGTGAGAACTTTCGGGCGAACCAACACCATGATGACGGTGGCGATCGTGAAGCGCGTTGCGAGAAAGTCAAAGAAAGGCTGCTCCGCTATGGCCGGCTTCATGACCACAAAGGCCACACCCCACATTGCCGCAACGGCCGTGAGGGAGACGACCGCGAGACGCCTGTGGTTCACTCTGAGAACGTAGCGGATGCCGCGTCAAGTAGCGCAATCTCGGCAACGGTGAGCTCTAGGGTTGCGCTCGCCAAGAGGGCGGGGAGCTGCTCGATCACGCGAGCACTGGCGATGGGGGCCACTACGCCGGGGCGGGAGCGAAGCCACGCCAGCGCAATAGAAGCGACGGTGACGTTGTGCGTTGCGGCGATTTCGTCGAGAACAGCAATGACTCCGAAGCCCTCGGGGGTGAGGTAGTCGGCAACGCCACCCGAACGAGCAGCGTCCGAAGCGGCATCAGTTACCGAACGGTACTTGCCGGTCAAGAATCCACTGGCGAGCCCATAGTAAGGAACGACTCCGAGGCCAAATTCGAGAACGGTCACCATCAGAGCAGATTCGTACTCGTGACGGAAAACGAGGTTGTAGTGAGGTTGGAGAGCAACCGGACGAGCAACGCCCTGGGCGTCAGCCTCGGCCATCCACTCACGAATGCGCGCGCCGGAATAGTTCGACAGTCCTAGGTGACGCACCTTGCCCGCGACGACAAGATCGTTAAAAGCGGCAACGCTTTCGGCAATGGGTGTTGCCGGGTCATCAGCATGCGCGTAGTACAGGTCAATGTAGTCGGTGCCCAGACGCTTCAAGGACGCCTCGGCGCCCCCAGAAATGGACGCAGCCGACAATCCCGTAAAGGGAGAAAGCTTGCTGACTTTGGTAGCCACCACGACGTCGGCGCGGTTGCCGCGGGTGCGCATCCAGTCCCCCAGAATGCGTTCGGATTCCCCTCCGACATTGCCGGGCTTCCACACCGAGTAAACATCGGCACTGTCCACAAAGTTACCGCCACCGGCGACGAAGGCGTCCAGCACGGCCATCGACTCGGGCGCATCGGAGGTCCAACCGAACGTGTTACCCCCAAGGGAAAGGGGGAAGACGTCGAGGGCTGAGGTTCCTACGTGTGCCATAGTGTCTCCTAAGATGGGTCGATTACCGTGCCCTGAATTTTAGCAAGACGCTTGTCCGCACGCTTGGCGTCGCGCTTAATCGCATTCTTCTCGCGCTTGCCCTCGACCAGGAAGTAGAGCACGGGAAGGACAATCAGGGTGAGCACGGTGGACGAGAGGAGTCCGCCAATAACGACAATGGCCAGCGGCTGGGAGATGAACCCGCCCGAGCCGGTGAGTCCCATGGCCATGGGAACGAGAGCGAAGATGGTCGCTAGCGCCGTCATCAGAATGGGGCGGAGACGACGTTTGGCACCCTCGATGAGGGCCCCCGCAACATCCATTCCCTTGGCACGATACTGATTGACAAGGTCGATCAAGACGATGGCATTTGTCACGACGATACCGATGAGCATGAGCACACCGACGATCGAGGGAACGCCGAGCGGGATACCTGTGGCAACCTGCAGCGCGATGGCGCCGGTAGCCGCGAACGGCACGGACACGAGCAAGAGCAGTGGCTGCAACAAGGATCCGAAGGTCGCCACCATGATGATGTACACGACGAGGATGGCAATCAGCAGCGCAATGCCCAGCTGGCTGAACGCCGCCTGCTGGTCGGAGGTCGCGCCCCCGAGCTTGGCGGTGGCACCGGCAGGCAACGTGATGGCGTCGACCGCTTTTTGAACCTGAGCGCTGGCGGTTCCGAGGTCGGAGGACTTGGGGCTCACCGTCACGGTGGCGCTGCGGGCGCCCTTGATGGTCGTGATCGCCGCAGGGCCGTCAGTGACCGCGACCGTGGCCAGGGTGTCCAACGCGACGAAGCCGGCTGGCGTCGGGATCTGCAACGCAGCGAGCGCGGCCTGAGTGGCCGGCGGGTTCTCCGTTGAGATGTAGATGCGAACCGCGGTACCCGAAATCACCACGGAACCCGAGTCGGTCGGGCGCATAACCTGCGATACGAGACCACCGAGGGCGACCTCGGAGTACCCCGCCTGAGCAGCCTTATCGCGGTTCACAATCACGGAGATGAAGGGGCGCGATGCGGTCAAGTCACTCGTGACTTGGTCTACCGAAGAGAGCCCCTGCATGGAGGTCACGACGGCAGCGGATGCGGTAGCCAGCGACTCCTGGTCGGGTGCTTGAATCTCGATCTTGATGTCACTACCAGCGCCAAACCCGCTCTGGGATCCGATCGTGATCGTCTTAATGTCGGTGACGGATGCCAATCGCGTGCGCACAGCATCCTGAATCTCGGTCTGGTTGGCCTTGTCATCGGTGGTGACCGAATACGTTATGGAACCGTCACCGCCTCCCACAAACGCGTCACGCAGCGCGGAACCTGAGGACCCAATCGACAGCTGAACCGTGGTGACCCCGGGGGTGTCCATGAGTGACTGCTCCACGGTGGTGGCAAAGGTGTCTTGCGCGGCCAGGCTCGTTCCCGAAGCAATGGCCTGGGTCACGGTGAACGTGTTTTGCCCCGAAGAACCCAAGAAGTTGGTCTTCATGAACGGTGTCATGGCGATGGTTCCGGCCAGAACCAGGACGGCCAGCAGAATCGTAACGACGGCGTGCTTGAGCGTCCAGCGGATGATCGGCAGATAGCCGCGCTGCAACCAACCCGCGCTTTCCTCACCGGCGGCCTCGGCAGCCTTGGCCTTTTCGGCCCGACGACCGATCTCGCTCGGCGCGCGCAAGAACCAATAGGCCAGTACGGGAACGATGGTGAGCGACACAAACAGTGAGGCGACGAGCGCGATGGTGACGGTGAGCGCGAACGGGCGGAACAGCTCGCCGGTCACTCCCCCGACAAAGGAGATGGGCAGGAACACGGCAACGGTGGTGGCGGTAGACGCGGTAACAGCCCCGGCTACTTGGCGCACGGCGTCCACGATTGTCGAGGCTCGGTCGACCCCGGGAACCAGGCGACGCTTGATGTTTTCGATGACCACAATGGAGTCATCCACCACACGCCCAATGGCGATGGTGAGCGCGCCGAGCGTCAAAATGTTGAGGGTGTAACCCGAGACCTGCAACCCGATGAAGGTGATGAGCACCGAGGTGGGAATGGAGATCGCGGTCACGAGCGTGGAGCGAACTGACATCAGGAAGAGCAGAATCACAATGACCGCAAACAGGAGACCCAGCAGGCCTTCGGTTGTCAGCGACTCGATGGACTTCTGAATGTAGGGCGCCTGGTCGAAGACGACGGTGAGTTTCGCATTACTGCCCAGTGACTGCTCGATGCCCGGAAGAATGGCGTTGACGGCTTTGGACACGTCCACCGTGTTGGCCGCGGGCAGCTTAGTAATGGCAATCGTTACGGCGGGTTTGCCGTCGACACGCGAGAGACTGCTGGTCGGGTCGTTGCCCAGCTCGACCGTGGCAACATCCGCGATGGTAACAACGACACCGGATGTTCCGCCCACCAGCGGAAGCGCCTTGACGGAATCCAGAGACACCAGACGATCGCCGGCCTGAACCGACAGCGTCTGATCATTTTCGGTGATTGAGCCGGCAGGAATGAGGACACCGTTGGAATCCAGAGCATCTTTGATGCTCTTCGTGCTGAGACCCTGCGCGCGAAGTTCGGCCTGATTGGGCGTAATCGTGACGCGTTGCTTGGGAGCACCGACGAGGGCGGCGTCCCTCACGCCGGCCACATCCTTCAGCTGGCCCAAGGTACTGGCCCGCAAGAGATCGGCCATTTGCAAGGAAGGAAGATCGCTCGTGACGGCAACCTGCAGAACGGGGAAGTCCGCGAAGGAACCCGTGATGACCTGAGGCTCGACTCCGGTGGGGAGCGTGGACTTGATGCGGTTGATGGCCTGGTTGATCTTCTGCTCAGAGAGGATCAGGTCCGTGCCATAGGTGAAGGAGACAGAGATCAGGCTGACGTTGGTGCTGCTGGTCGCCGTCGTACTTTCGATGCCGGGGACACCCTGGATGGCCGTCTCCACGGGCGTGGAGATGTCTTGGTTGACCACCTCGGGCGCGGCTCCCGGGTAGGTCGTAAGCACCGCAAGTTGCGGGAACGTAATAGAAGGAGCGAGTTCCTGCTTCAGGTTGGTCAACGCAAGACCACCAAAAATGGCAGCAACAATGGTGATCAACGCAATAAGGGCGCGGTTTTTCATACTGGCTACGGCGAGAAGATGCACCTCCTGATTATGCCAGCGTTGGTACCACGGCAAAGACTGGTTCAGGACACGATCGCGTCATTCTTTCCACCTATAAGAATATGGGCGCGCGCCTGTGCCCCTTCAATCGTGTTCGCCGTGTAATGTCGTGCAACGTGAGTGAAGAGGACACGGGGTCCATCCCCGAAAGCAAATCGCCCAAGCGGTGGATCATTGGTGATCCGTTGCCCACAGCGATGCTCGAAGGTGAGTTATTGCCCAAGCGCATTGCGCTTCCTATCTTTGCCAGCGACCCGCTCTCCTCCGTAGCCTATGCGCCGCAAGAATTGCTCATGATCCTGCTCATCGGCGGTCTTGCTTTCCTCAGTTTCGCCCCGTGGATCGCGGCCTGCGTGATCCTGCTCATGGTCGTCGTGGTGGCCAGCTACCGCCAACTCGTGAAGGCATACCCCTCGGGTGGTGGCGACTACGAGGTGGCGCACAAGAACCTCGGCGAAAAGGCCGGCGTTGTCGTCGCTTCCGCTCTCCTGGTCGACTACATCATGACCGTGGCCGTTTCGGTGGCATCCGGGGTCGACAACATCATCTCGGCCTTGCCCTGGTTAGCCCCCGAACGGGTGTGGCTAGCAGTGGGCTTCGTCGTTATCTTGGCCGCTATCAACCTGCGCGGTGTGCGCGAATCAGGCAAGGCCTTCGCGATCCCTACCTACTTCTTTGTCGCCAGCGTTTTCGTCATGATTGTCGTGGGCATCTTCCAGACCCTCACCGGTAACGCCCCCATTGCGGAGTCTGCCAACTACGTTGTGCAGGGCGAAAGCGTGGCCCAGGCGGCACTCATTCTGTTGCTGCTCCGTTCCTTTGCTTCCGGATGCGCGGCCTTGACCGGTGTCGAAGCGATCGCCAACGGCGTTCCGGCGTTCAGGGTTCCCAAAATCAAGAATGCCCAAACCACACTGGTTCTCATGGGCGGCATCGCCATCACGCTATTTGCCGGCCTCATCACTATGGCCATCATCTCAGGCGTGCACTATGCCGAATCGGCCTGTCACCTCGTGGGCTACGTCGACTGTGAAACGGTGCCGCAACGCAGCCTGATGGCGCAAATTGCGTCGGCGACGTTTGGCAACAACACGATTCTGTTCTTCGCCATCCAGGCCGGAACCGCCCTGGTCTTGCTGTTGGCCGCCAACACCGCGTTCAACGGATTCCCGCTTCTCGGGTCGGTGCTGGCCAAGGACGGCTACGCTCCCAAGGCACTCGAAACCCGCGGCGACCGCCTCATCTACTCGAACGGCGTTCTCGTTCTGGCACTGATGGCCTGCATCATCCTGATCGTCTACCAGGCAGACCTGACCCAGCTCATCCAGCTGTACATCATCGGGGTTTTCATCTCGTTTACCCTCGGGCAAAGTGGCATGGTCGTTCATTGGATAAAGCTGCTAAAAACTAAGCCCGACAATGCGAAGAGCATCCGGCGGAGCATGTCGATCAACATCACCGGCGCGATATTTACCGGCATCGTCTTAATCGTCGTGACCATCACAAAGTTCACCCACGGAGCGTGGCTTGTCTTCGCGGTTATGCCCATTTTGTACCTCTTGATGCTGGGCGTGAACCGTTACTATCGCGATGTGGCACGTGAAATTGAAGTGGATGACATCACCACTTTTGGCGCTAAGGGTGACCATGCCATCGTGTTAGTCGGCAAGATGCAGAAGCCTATTCTGAAGGCTTTGGATTATGCAATTGCCGCTCGCCACCGCAGCATCGAGGCCGTGCACGTCTCCATCAACGAGGTTTCCACGGCGCAACTCGAGCTCGACTGGATTCACCAAAACATTCACGTTCCACTGCGCATCATCAACTCCCCGTACCGCGATCTAAGCTGGCCTCTCATTCAGCACATTCGCGAGCACCGTGCGCAAAACGGATCCGAGATTGTGACCGTTTACCTGCCGCAATACATCGTGGGCCACTGGTGGGAGCACGCGTTGCACAACCACAAGTCGCGGCGCCTCAAACTGAAACTTATGCTCGAGCATGGTGTAGCAATCTCGCTTGTGCCATGGCTGCTGGACTCTTCAGACCTGCTGTACGGTCGTCGCTCGCGTGCAATGCCCGGTGAGTCCAGGCGCGGCGAACCCAAGCGTCCCGTGCCCCGCAAACCATTGGGGCCCGCCAGCAAAAAGCTCGGCCGCTAACCGCGTGAAACGCCCGCAGCTCCTCGCCGTGATTGCCGTCTTTGTGGGCGGTCTCGTGGGGACAGCTCTGCGGTTGGGGCTCGACGTACTGCTTCCACATGCTTCGGGCGCCGCATCAATTGCGTGGAGCACCGTCCTCGTGAACCTCATCGGTTCACTGGTGCTCGGCTACCTGGTCGCGCGGCTGTGGCGCTTGCCCAACACGCCTGGCTGGCTGAAAATCGGTCTGGGTACCGGGCTCCTCGGATCGTTCACCACGTTTTCGGCCCTCGCCGTCAACGTGGTCGATGCGCTCTCCCTCGGCAACATCGGGGTCGCTTTCGCATCTCTTGGACTCTCGCTGGTGGGCGGCATCCTTGCCGCGTGGGCCGGGCTCGCGCTCGGCGGCTGGCAGGCGGAGTCCGCGAGAATTTCCCGCACGCGAAAACTGCTGGACGCGATCCCCAATGCTCCGCTTGACGCTGCGAAATCGGGTCCGATTCCGGATGCGGGGGTCGACCAATGATGATCGGCTTAGTTGTGGCCATCGCCGCGGGCGGTGCAATGGGAGCGCTCGTACGTTATGGCGCGCAGCTTCTTTGGCCGGCGCGCGGTGCTCGCGTGCCTGTGGCCGTTCTTCTGGTCAACGTCGTGGGTTCGGCCATCGGCGGCGTCTTCCTGGCATTAGCGCAGTGGGATTCCGGCGGGACTTTTGCGGTCTCGTCATCGCTTGCCCTCATCGTGATGACAGGTTTTTGCGGAGGTCTCACGACGTTCAGCACGTTCTCCGTCGAAACTGTGGAGTTGGCTTCGGCCGGTTCCTGGCGCCCCGCGGCGGCTAACGTAGTCCTCAACGTGATACTTGGCCTAGGCGGCGCCGCTCTCGCCTTCACCGTCACCTATGGCGTGATTATCGTGACAACCGGGGCATTTGTCGGGTAATCGACCGGCCGTAAACGGTTTATGTTGCGCCATTTATCGTCTGCGCGTGCGTGATAGACTTACCCTCAGTCTTTTACATCTCTAGTTGGTTAATCCGGTGTGTTTAGCCGGTGATTTTGGTGAGGGGGTCCGACATGGGTCGTGGCCGTCAAAAAGCGAAGCACACCAAGGTGGCTCGCGAGCTAAAGTACTTCAGTCCCGACACTAATTACTCTGCTCTCGAGCGAGAATTAGGGCACGGCGAAGAACCGAGTTATGACGTTCCGGCTTCTGATGAAAATCTCTCGAAGTGGGCAGACTTCGCAAACGACACCTCTGATCATTCAGACGTCGACGGCGACACCTACGAACAAGAAGATGAGGCCGCGCGCGCTTAGGGCCGTTGCCCTCCAGCCTTTCCTGCGGTAAGCGCCACATCGGCGCACCCTCAAGGTTTCGCCGCAAGACCATTACTTTCGCTACGGATCTTTGCGGCCCCGAGGCAGTTTCGCCGCTCTGCGAAGAATGTCCGCCTAGCGGCGGGCCTTATTTATGCCCTTGGCCCTTCGTCCGGCCCCAATTCGTGAGCCGGCCGCATTGAGTCGGCGCAAATGGTCGAGTGAATCGCGCCGCGACGACCACCCGTGACGACTCGCTCACGCATAGCAACGGCAAGACAACCATTTGTGACGGGTGGATGAGGCTGAGCCCCTCCGAGGTCGCCAAACATGACGACTCGATCAGAAGGATGCTCGGAGGCACGCAATCCACGGAAATTGGCCGCGGCACAGGCACCCACCAAGCGCAGCCTCGAGGCGAACTACAGGGTGCGGGAGGGAACGGGCTTCTTGCGCGAAGGCCGTGACCCGCGGGATGCGCGGGAGCCTGCGGGGAGGATCTTGCGGCTACGAACAGTGCCGCCGAGCATCCAGCGCATTCCAAGCCCCGTTATGGTGGCAATGGTGAGCACCATGAGGAACCCGGCCACGGTGTACAGCCCGATGAGGTGAACGAGGTCGGTGCCGTCTTGGACCAACGGTGACGCGAGCAGAAGCCAGCCGATTCCGGCCGTCCACGCGAGAGCGGTCACCGGGATCCAGCGCCA
This sequence comes from Alpinimonas psychrophila, assembly GCF_014137865.1. GTDB lineage: Bacteria > Actinomycetota > Actinomycetes > Actinomycetales > Microbacteriaceae > Alpinimonas > Alpinimonas psychrophila. Next base: position 97,842 of record NZ_JACGWU010000006.1, read on the forward strand.
CACGCGACCGATTTTGCCCAGCTTCGTACCGCGCAAAACAAACCATTGAGCAACGGGCATAGCAGCCACCGCAACGATGGCAAAGGCCACGAGAACAATGATGCCGGCCGGCGTGGTTGCCTCGAGCTTGAGATACGTGCCGGGAATCATCCCGACGATCCACGCCACGAGTCCGCCCAGGGCCGTGACGCCAATCCACAGGCCGAGCGGCAGTGTCGCCGCCGTCTTGCGCAGAGCGAAGGCTTGAGCGAATCCCAGAATGCCGCCTTGAATCGCCCCACCGATCACGGCGAAGATAAGCTGCCCAGTCCCGTCGCGGCCATCGGCCACAGCCCAGAGCGTCGCCACTGAAGGAAAGATAAACCCGAGGGCCAGTCCGAGCGTGACCCAAATAACCCACCAGAGCAAGCTGAACTTTTGAGGAGCCTTGGCGCGTGCGGCGGTTGTCGCTGCCATCTTTGATTTTTGCGTGGACAGCGTCTTGCGCGCTCGCGCGACCGTATTAGTTGACATAGTTACCTACCAGCCGAACGGCGCCACCATTAACACCCTTGGCACCCTGTTCGAAACCGCTGAGATCGCGCGCGGTGGTCGAGACCATGCCGACGACCCATGACGGAATGCCCAGTTCGGTCAGTCGCAGTGTGATGGCGGATGCCGCCCCAGCGTTCACGACCGCAAACATTCCGACCCCGAGATTCCAGGTGCCCTCGGTGCTTTCGAGCGAGTCGCCCGAGATGCCGGTCAGCACGCGGAATACCTGCTGCGGCGACCAGGTGGAACGGTCAACCTCGACCCAGGAATTCAGCGGAAGTACGCGCGCAAGGTTGGCGGCGATGCCGCCCCCGGTCACGTGACTCAGAGCGTGAACGACCCCGCGCAAGTTTTCATCGGCCAGGACATCGACCAGCGGCCCGGTGTAGAGACGCGTCGGTTCGAGGAGGATCTCGCCGATAACCCCGCCGAAATCAGCCGAGTAGTCGCCGTAGCCCATTTTGTGCTCGGCCAAAATGTGGCGCACGAGCGAATAACCGTTGGAGTGCAAGCCGGAGGATGCCATGGCGATGACAACGTCTCCGTGCACAACTTTCTCGGAACCCAAAGCGTCGGATGCTTCGACAACGCCCACGGCAGCGCCGGCTACGTCATAATCATCCGGACCTAGGAGCCCGGGATGTTCAGCGGTCTCACCACCCACAAGTGCGGTGCCGGTCGCCAAGCACGCGTCAGCGATGCCCTTGACGATGGCCGCAATACGTTCGGGAACAACCTTGCCGCAGGCAATGTAATCCGTCATGAAGAGCGGACGTGCGCCGGTCACAACAATGTCATCGACGACCATGCCCACCAGATCTTGGCCGATGGTGTCGTGCTTGTCGAGCGCCTGAGCGATGGCCACCTTGGTGCCCACGCCATCCGTGCTGGTAGCTAGGAGAGGGCGATCAAAGTTTTTAATGAACGAGACGTCGAACAGCCCAGCGAATCCGCCGACACCGCCAAAAACCTCGGTGCCATGCGTCGCTTTGACGGAGGCCTTCATTAGTTCAACGGCCAAATCGCCGGCCGCGGTGTCTACGCCCGCGCGCGCATAGGAAGAATTGTGGCTCACCCCCTAATTCTAAGGGCCGGTGAAGAAGTGCTCAGATGTGGCAAACTGAGACAGGTCCATTTTGGCCATCTTCTGCACTTCCAATCTCAGGAGCACCCGCGGTTTATGTGTGGCATCGTCGGCATTGTTTCAACAACTCAAGCCAATCAGCAGGTCTATGACGCTCTGCTATTGCTCCAGCATCGCGGCCAGGATTCCACGGGAATCGCTACCGTTGATGGCAGCCACTTTCACATGCACAAGGCAAAAGGCCAGGTCCGAGAAGGTTTTCGCACCCGAGACATGCGCACTCTGCTCGGCACAATGGGTCTCGGCCACGTGCGCTACGCCACCAAGGGGGTCGCCAACAACGAAGAAGAGGCTCAGCCCTTCTACGTGAATGCGCCTTATGGCATCGTGCTCGTGCACAACGGAAACCTGACCAACACCCGCGAATTGGCCGGCGAACTCCTCAACATTGATCGCCGCCACGTGAACACCTCCAGCGACACCGAAATGTTGCTCAACGTCTTGGCCACCGAACTTCAGCATTCCGTCTCGGGCATTGACCTCGGCCCCGACGAGGTTTTTGCCGCCGTGAGCACCCTGCACGAGCGCGTCGAGGGCAGCTACGCCGTCATCGCCCTGATCGCCGGCCACGGCCTATTGGCGTTCCGTGACCCCTTCGGCATTCGCCCCCTTATTTTGGGCTCGCGCGTCATGGATAACGGCCGCACCGACTGGATTGTCGCTAGCGAATCGCTCGTGCTCGAAAGCGGCGGATATACCATTGTGCGCGATGTCGCTCCCGGTGAGGCCATCTTTATTTCAGCGGATGGCGAGATGCACTCCCGCCAGTGCGCCGCGAATCCCCGCCTGGTGCCGTGCTCGTTTGAATACGTTTACCTCGCTCGCCCCGACTCCATCATGAACGGTATCTCGGTCTACGAAGCCCGCCTGCGCCTGGGCGATCGCCTTGCCGACACCATTGCCGCCTACACGCCGATGGGTGACGTGGATGTTGTCATGCCCATCCCCGATTCGTCACGCCCCGCCGCCATGCAGGTGGCCCGCAAGCTTGGCATCGAGTACCGCGAAGGCTTCTACAAGAACCGTTACGTGGGCCGCACGTTCATCATGCCCGGTCAGGCCGAGCGCAAGAAGTCTGTGCGTCAGAAGTTGAACGCAATGTCGTCGGAGTTCAAGGGCAAGAATGTGCTCATCGTGGACGACTCGATTGTGCGGGGCACGACCTCGCTCGAGATCATCGAGATGGCGCGCGCGGCGGGTGCCAACAAGGTGACCTTCACATCGGCCGCGCCTCCCGTTCGCTACCCCCACGTATACGGCATCAACATGCCCTCCCGCCAGGAACTTGTCGCCCACGGCCGCAAGATCCCTGAGATCGGAAACGTTCTGGGCGCGGACTATCTGATTTATCAAGAAGTGGCCGACATGAAGTCCGCCATCCTCGAGGGCTCTAACGTCACCGATCTTGATATGAGCTGCTTCACAGGCGAGTACGTGACCGGCACCGTCACCCCCGAGTACCTCGACTGGGTCGAGAAGACGCAAGGCAGTTAGGCGCAAAGCACTAGGGCGCAAGGCAGCTGAGCGCAAAGGATGCCCGGCTCACCTGAGCCGAGCATCCATTTTGTTATAAGGCTATTTACTTGCCAACGGCCGCACGGAGAGTCGCACCGAGGTCGGTGTCGACACTGCCCCAGTACCAGAAGAAACGTTCGAGCACCTCGGGACGCGTAATGGAGTTTGCCTGACCGGTGAGAGTTTCGACGAAGCGGGCACGGCCCTCATCGGTAAACACCTTGCGGTAGAGGGTTCCGGCCTGACCGAAGTCATCGTCGTCGGAGCGCAACGTGTACGCCACGTGCATAAGTTCGCCATCGGATTCCCAGTGGCCCTCACCCGCAGCGGCGGCATCGGCAACCGGGCCACCAAGCGAGTTGGGGGCGTACACCGGGGCTGACGCGGGCTTGAAGCCGTGGCGACCCGCGCCATCCTGGGTGTAGCTATTGACCGGAGCCGCATGCGGTGCGTTGACGGGAATCTCGGCGTAGTTGGCGCCGACACGGTAACGCTGAGCGTCGGGGTAGGCAAACACGCGCGCCATCAACATCTTGTCGGGGCTGATGCCTGTTCCGGGAACCGTATTCGCAGGTGAGAATGCGGCCTGCTCGATCTGGGCGAAGAAGTTTTCGGGGTTCTTATTCAGCTCGTAAACGCCCAACTTGATGAGTGGGAAGTCGGCATGCGAGAGAATCTTTGTGAGGTCGAACGGGTTAAACCGGTAAGTCTTGGCCTCATCATTGCTCATGATCTGCACGAAGACATCCCACTTGGGGTGATCGCCACGCTCAATCGCTTCGTAGAGGTCGCGACGGTAGTAGTCGGCATCCTGACCAGCAATCATTGCACCCTCAGCACCGGTCATGTTGGCCTCGCCCTGAACCGTGCGAAAGTGGTATTTGACCCACGACGTCTCGCCGGCAGCGTTGATCCACTGGTACGTGTGCGAGCTGAAGCCGTGCATGTGACGCCAGGATGTAGGCAGGCCACGGTCACCCATCAGGTACGTGACCTGGTGAGCGGATTCGGGGGACAGCGTCCAGAAATCCCACTGCATGTCCGCATCACGAAGACCGGATGCGGGCAAACGCTTTTGCGAACGAATAAAGTCGGGGAACTTAATGCCATCTCGAATAAAGAACACCGGGGTGTTGTTTCCGACGATGTCGAGGTTGCCCTCGCTCGTGTAGAACTTCAGCGAGAATCCGCGCACATCGCGCCACGTGTCGGGGCTCCCCTGCTCTCCCGCAACACTGGAGAAACGTGCGAGCATCTCGGTCGTCGTACCCGGCTGGAATACGGCGGCCCGCGTGTACTTCGAGAGGTCTTCGGTGATCGTCAGTGTGCCGAATGCGCCGCCGCCCTTAGCGTGAACGACACGCTCGGGGATGCGCTCACGGTTGAACTGGGCATTCTTTTCAACAAGGTAGCGATCGTGCAAAACAGTGGCGCCATCGGGGCCAACAGTTAGTGATTGGTCATCACTAGCGACAGGATTTCCAAATTGAGATGTGGTGTAGTTGTGGGTCATGGCTCTCTCTCTTTTCTAGGACAACAGTTTGTGTTCGGATGCTGAAAATGCTTGAGAAGCTTCAGTTGCTTGCCTGCTTGTGGCCTCGCATGCTGCACAAAGACCCCAGTAGATGACCTCTGCCCGCGTGATCTGAAAGTCACCGGCATTTTCGGGGATGAGGCAAGGGGCTGCGCCGACAGCGCAGTCGATGTCAAAAATTCTTTCGCACTTTTCGCAGACGGCATGGTGGTGGTTGTCGTTGGTTCGCAGTTCGTATCGTGCCGGTGATCCCGCGGGCTCAAGGCGTTGCACAATTCCGGCGACGACATATGCACCCAAGATGGAATACATGGCTTGCAGGGATGTCGTGGGCTGGGTCTGGCGAACCAGCTCAAACACCTCATCGACGGCAGCATGTGGTTTGGCCGCAAGAGCGGCAATAACAGCCCTCCGCGGGGCGGTCACTTTGAGACCGTGTTCACGAAGGACGGCAACGACATCTACGGTGTCGGGTTGAGCAATCGTGTGAAGCATGAATTTGAGTCTACCCGTGTTTTGAATACTTCAAAACAATTGCCAGCTGAACATCAGGTTAATGGGTATCGGCAGCAGGAGCCTCGACAGCAGGAGCTTCGGCCGCAGGAGCTTCGTTGACGGTTGTGCGCTCGGCAGTGGTGGTGATCACGTGGCGCGAGTAAACGCGGTCCACTACGAGAGCGAAGACGAGCCCCAAGACGCCGCCACCAATGCCCGTGAAGATCACGAGAAATCCGAAGACCTGGGTCTGCGTGAACTGCGGGTCGGCGGGGAACGAGAATGTGAGGATAAGCGCGACAATCACACCGATCGAGATACCAACGAAGAAGAACCGCAGGTACCGCGGCGAGCGCTGCACAGTGACGTTGGCAGTCGTGATGCCGGATTCGGTGGACGATTGATCACTCATGGGTTTATTCTCGCAGGCCACAGCTGAAATGAAACCGCAAACCCCACCCTAGAAGCGGAGCGGCAGCACATGCGAGATGTCGGCCCGCGTGCCGGAGGCATGGATGCGGCCGTCGGCAAGGGCATCCGCCCAACTGAGAGTGCCGGTGGCCAGCGCCACCCAGGTGAGTGAGTCAACCTCGATGACATTCGGCGGGGTTCCGCGCGTATGTTGGGCTCCCTCCATGCACTGCACCGCGCCAAAAGGCGGCACGCGCACCTCCACGGTGTGCCCCGGGATCTTCTCCACGAGGCACTGCAGTAGGTATCGCACAGCGGTGGCGGTGTCGTCCCGGGAGGCATCCGGCAACACGGCAAGGCGCACGGCATCGCGCCCACGGTGCATATCGATTCGAGGTTTAGCCACGGGTCAAGTCTGCCGGAGAATTCTGCCGCAATTGCGTCCCACGATTCTGCCTGTCGGATGCCCCTGAGCTTGCATGCGCCGGTACCCAAAAGCATGCGCCACTTCGGGGCCATAAACTTAAAGAGTGAAAATCCTTGTACTGGGCTCCGGCGCCCGTGAGCACGCCATCATCACCGCACTCCTGGCCGAGCAGGCGGACCACGACATTGTGGTGGCTCCTGGCAACGCCGGCATCGCCCATGACGTGCCTGCGGTCAACATCAACGCCGAAGATCCCGATGCCGTCGTGGCCCTCGCGCTAGGTCTCGAGATGGAGCTCGTCATCATCGGCCCCGAGGCTCCGCTGGTGGCCGGTGTGGCTGACGCGGTGCGGGCGGTGGGCATCCCGGTATTCGGACCCAACCAAGATGCCGCGGCGCTCGAGGGTTCGAAGACATTTGCCAAGCGCATCATGGATGCCGCGGGCGTTCCCACGGGTCGGGCGCTGAAGGTGTCGACGCTGCTGAATGCCGAGACGGCCCTGGATGATTTTGGCGCCCCGTACGTGGTGAAGGCCGATGGTTTGGCTGCCGGCAAAGGCGTTCTCGTCACCCACGATCGCGAAGCCGCGGTGACCCACGCCGCCCACTGGCTTCCGCACGGCGATGTGCTCATCGAAGAGTTTCTCGATGGCCAAGAAGTGTCGCTCTTTCTGTTGGCTGATGGCCACGACGTTCTTCCCCTCTCCCCCGCCCAGGACTTCAAACGTCTAAGCAACAATGACGAGGGGCCCAACACCGGGGGAATGGGCGCCTACTCGCCGCTTCCGTGGCTGGATGCGGAGTTTGGCAGCGAGCATGCCTTCGTCACCGAGTGCATCGAGAACGTGGCGCTGCCCACCGTGCGTCAGCTCGAGCGCGAGGGCACCCCGTTTGTGGGCTTGCTCTACTGCGGTCTGATTCTCACGAAGGCTGGGATTCGCGTTATCGAGTTCAACGCTCGTTTTGGTGACCCCGAAACGCAGGTCGTTCTTCCCCGCCTCAAGACTCCTCTGTCGAGGCTGCTGCTCGCCACCGCCAACGGTCAACTTGGTGGCATGGATCGACCGAAGTTCAGCGATGACGTTGCCGTAACGGTCGTGTTGGCTAGCGAGAATTATCCTGGGAGCCCTCTTACGGGACGTGAAATTACGGGGCTGGATGCTGCTTCCGCCGTCGAAGGCGTCCACATTGCCCATGCGGCGACCGCCGTGCGTTTTAACAGCACCGGTGCACTGGAAAGTGGTTCTGAAACGGACAACGAATTCGGCGTTGAAACCCTGATTGCCACCGGGGGTCGCGTCCTCAGCGTGGTCGCTCTCGGGCAAGACTTCGCGCAGGCTAGAGCTCGCGCGTATGAGGCGCTCGGGCACATTCATCTCGAGGGTGGCCAGTACCGCACCGACATCGCGGCCAAAGTTGCGGACATCACCCGGTGAGCGACAACGACGTGAGCGGTACCGGCTCAGAAGCAACAACCGGATTTTCGAGCGGCGAAGAACTGAGCTTGCGCGGGTGGGACCACGCGTATTCCGGCAAGGTGCGGGACCTCTATGTTCCTGCCGGTGAATCTCTGGCAACGACCCCCAGAATTCTGGTCGTCGCCAGCGACCGCGTCAGCGCTTTTGACCACGTACTAGAACCGGGCATCCCGGGAAAGGGCGCCCTCCTCACTCGCCTGAGCCTGTGGTGGTTCGACCAACTCGACGTTCCGAATCATTTAGTGCCAGACGACCTGCGCCCGGAAGCAATTCCTGAAGCGGTTGCCGACCGCGCGATGCTCGTGGCCAACCTCGACATGTTCCCGGTGGAATGTGTCGTGCGCGCGTATCTCTCCGGTAGTGGCTGGCTCGAGTATCAGGAGTCCCAGAGCGTCTGCGGCATTGCGCTCCCCGTCGGGCTCCGTGATGGTGACAAACTTCCTGAACCGATCTACACCCCCGCGTGGAAGGCCCCGTTCGGTGAGCACGACGAGAACATCACGTTCGAGCGCACCGTCGAACTCGTCGGTCTCGAAGTTGCCACCAAGCTCCGGGACCTGTCGCTCAGCATTTTCACTGATGCCGCCGCGATTGCCGCCCAGCGCGGAGTCATTTTGGCCGACACCAAGTTTGAGTTTGGCGCCGACCGCGAGACCGGGGTCATCACCCTCGCCGATGAAGTACTCACGAGCGACTCCAGCCGCTACTGGGATGCCGAGGCTTACGCCGCAGGAACCACCCCGGCGACAAAGATGCTGAGCTTCGACAAACAGATCGTGCGCAACTGGCTCTCGACCAATTGGAACAAGCAGGGGACCCCGCCGGTGCTTCCCGCCGATATCGTGGCGCAAACATCCGCCAGGTATCGCGAACTTATCGAACGGATGCTCGGTAAATGATCTTCGCACGCCCACCCGTAGGCGGCGCTCCGCTGTGGCGACGGCTCGTGCAAGTTTTGATCGGGCTCGTGCTCTACGGTTTCTCTGCCGCACTCATGATTCGTGCCATGATCGGCCTGGACCCGTGGGACACCCTGCACCAGGGACTCTCCGTTATGACAGCCGTGCCGTTTGGCATTGTTGTCATCATCGTGGGGGCCGGAGTTCTCTTGCTCTGGATTCCCCTTCGGCAAAAGCTCGGCATCGGCACCGTGCTCAACCTGATCATCATTGGGCTGGCGATCGATTTCTTTTTGATGGTGCTGCCAGTGGCATCCGGTCTCAAGGTCGGCCTGGTTCTCTTTGTTATTGGTGTGGCCCTGAACGGCCTCGCCATTGCGCTCTATGTGGGGGCAGGGTTGGGAGCTGGTCCACGCGATGGCTTGATGACCGGCCTCGTGAAGCGCACCGGCAGACCCGTGTGGCTCGTGCGCACGGCCATCGAGATAACCGTTCTGGTGGGTGGCTGGATGCTCGGCGGCACCATCGGTATCGGCACCGTCATCTATGCCCTAGGCATCGGGCCGGTCGCACACGTGTTGATGCCGTACTTTGCTCTGGATGCGAAGCCGGGGAGCGGGGGAAATCGCGGGCAAGCCCTGGCGCGGCTTGAAGCGGAAAACCCCGAGGGCCACTAGGCCCGAATTTTTCTTTCTCATTCGGCGAGAAGTTGTGGGCGGAAACGGGCATAAAAACGGCTTTTGTGCGTTTACGTAACCATGTACACGAACCTCCTCGAACCGGCCACCCGCATGGGTACCGTCACTCTGCGCGTCGCGAACCTTGATTCCATGACGTCCTATTATCAGGATGTCGTGACACTGGACATCCTGAGCCAGACGCACGAGACGGTGACGCTCGGACGCCACGGCGTTCCCATCGTGAATCTTGAGTACGCGCCCGAACTGCAGCACGCGGCTCCCGGGCAAGCTGGGCTGTTTCACACTGCCATCCTCTTTGAGACGCAAGCCGCCCTCGCCGCCGCCGTGTACTCGGTAGCGACCAAGGCGCCCTCCACGTTTACTGGCAGTAGCGATCACCTCGTGAGCCAAGCGTTCTACTTCAATGACCCTGAGGGTAACGGCATCGAGCTGTACTGGGATCGCGACAAAACCGCGTGGAGTTGGACCCACGGGTCGATCGAGATGGCGACCCTGTACCTGGATCCGAATAAGTTTCTCGAGGAGCATCTGAGCCCCGAGCTGATTGACGACCCTCGGGTGGGCGGCGTCACCGTGGGGCACGTGCACCTCTCCATTGGCAATATCGCTCAGGCGCACGAGTTCTATGTGACGCAGCTGGGCTTCGAGCAAACGGCCGCCTTTGGGCCATCTGCCTTGTTCGTGAGCGCGGGCGGCTACCACCACCACATGGGGCTGAACGTCTGGAACAGCGCCGGGGCTGGGCGTCGTCAGCGCACCTTAGGGCTTGGGCAAGTAGATGTCATTGTTCCCACCGCGGATGCCCTCATGGAGACAAGCGAACGCCTCGTGAACTTTGGGCGCGACGTGCGGCACGACGGCGAGACCCTCTTCGTCGATGACCCGTGGGGCAACCTGATTCGCCTGAGCGCGGAGCCACCGGTTGTTGGTGGGGTTGCTGGTCGAAAGTAGATACCCGGTTTATTTCTGCAAGAGCAAGACACGGGCGGCTTTTCCTCCACAAGGCTTGATCCGCGTCTAGATCTCAACCGTTTCTTGCTTCAAGAATTTGCGCGTCCTCGTGTCCGTACCTTCGAAACATGGGACGACAAAACGGGTATTGGAAACGCCATCCGAAGAAGGACCTCCAGGCTCTCCTGCTAGCCCTTGATCAGAGCGGTTGGTACATCCTCGATCCGCCCACTTATTACAAAGCACTGTGCCCCTGCCCACTTCGCCACCGCACAACCATTCATCTCAGCCCGAGCAATCCTCGTTATGCCAAAGAAAAATTGCGATACTTAGTTTCCACGACCTGCTTCACGAATCTCGGAGGTAACTGACATGACATCTATTCGCATGTCCATGACGTTCAACGTGACCGGTGCCGCAGACTTCGACGCTCACATCGATGACGTGATTGAGAACTTGCTCGAGCTCGAGGCAGCGGATGCTCGTCTCAGCGACAGCGACATCGAAGCAGTGCTGACCGAGGGTCTCCTCACGATAAACGTCTTAGCCACCGACACGACTCTGGACGCCGCGAGCACCCTGGCCAATTCAGCGATTCGTTCGGCCATTCATGCGGCAGGTGGCGCAACTCCCGAGTGGGACGCGATGGCGACTGACGCCGACTTCGTCACGACGGCCGAGTACAGCTTCATTGATCAGGTTCTCGCCAAGGCCTAGGCTTGCGCCGCAGCATCCGGCCGTTATGAAAGTATTTTCGGCTCAGGGCTGACGAAGACGGGTGCCCAATAGATAGTGTGATGTCTTCGAGCTGGAAGGCACCCCATGGGCGTTGAGAACAACACGCGCGCGATTGAAGACACCGTCGTCACAGACTTCACCGACCGCATGAGCTACAGCGGATACCTTGATTTGCCGACCTTGCTGGCGGCGCAAAAACCGCTCAGCGTTCCGGAGCATCACGACGAACTGTTGTTCATCATCCAGCATCAGACCACCGAGTTGTGGATGAAGCTCGTCATCCACGAGCTCGAGGCCGCACTCGCGTACTTGCAGGCCGACGACCTCCCCCACGCGCTGAAGTGCGTCGCCCGGGTCAAGCACATTCAGAAGACGTTGACCGAGCAGTGGTCGGTGTTGGCGACGCTGACGCCCAGCGAATACGCCCAATTTCGGGGAATGCTCGGCAACTCGAGCGGGTTTCAGTCGTCTCAATACCGGGCCATCGAGTTCATGTTGGGCAACAAAAACGAGAAGATGCTGGCCGTCTTTGAGAGCGATGCGGATGCTGCGGCCCTCCTGCGTCGCACCCTCGAGGCGCCGAGTCTCTACGACGAGTTCCTCCGATTCTTGGCCCGTCAGGGGCACGCGATTCCGGCGTCGGTTCTCGAGCGGGATGTGACGAAGGCGTGGGTCTTCAGCGAAGAATTGATGCCCGTGTTCATCCACATTTACGACGAACACGAAACGAATTGGGCAGCGTACGAGGCCTGTGAAGAAATGGTGGACCTCGAGGAAAATTTCCAGTTCTGGCGCTTTAGGCACCTGCGCACGGTGCAACGCATCATCGGTATGAAGATGGGCACCGGCGGAAGCTCCGGAGCACCTTTCTTGCAAAAAGCACTCGAGCTGACGTTCTTTCCCGAGTTGTTTGCCGTACGCACCGAAATCGGTAAGTAGCCTCGGCCCATGATGTGTGTCTCATGAGCTTTCTGCAGCATTCCTCCCGTGCCCGCATTATGTCCACCGGCGAGCTCGGCACGCGCGTGCCACTCCTCGGCGACGCCCACGTGCACCTCGGGCTGATCGATCAGACGCTGTTACTGGCGGGAGGCATTGGGCGCGTGCAGGAGCTGGGGTGGATCCCTGAAGTCGCGGCACAGTGGCGGGCAGACGCTGATGCCGCGGCGAGCACAGATCCCGGTACTGGCGGGTATCCAGAGATCTCGATTGCGGGAGCATTTTTGACAGCTCCCGGCGGGTATCCGAGTGACCGCGCGTGGGCACCGGCTGGGGCGGTGCGCGCGGTACAGAGTGTGGCCGATGCAGGAAATATTGATGCGCTGGCGGCGGTTGCAGAGCAGGTGGCGGTGGGGGCATCCGTTATTAAAGTTACCCTCAATTCGGATGCTGGACCGGTCTTGGATGACGCCACGTTAGCTGCGATCGTTCTTAGTGCCAGCAGCGCCCAACTGCGGGTCGTCGCGCACGTCGAGGGAATCGGTCAGTGTGCTCGGGCGATTGCGGCCCGGGTTGACGTGTTGGCGCATACGCCCTTTACGGAATCGATACCGGATGCCCTGCTCAAGCAGGCCGTGGTTCAGGGCCAGCAGTGGATCAGCACCATCGATATTCATGGGTATGGCACACCGGATGCTCGGCAAACCGTTTCTCGTGACATCGCCCTCGATAATCTTCGACGCTTTGTGGATCTTGGCGGAATAGTGATCTACGGCACTGATCTCGGCAATGGGAAACTCCCCGTTGGCGTGAATGCGCGCGAGGTGCGGGCGCTGCAGGGTGCGGGAATGTCAGCGGATGACGTTATGGTCGCGATGACGGCGTGGTGGCGGACCATGCCGTTAGGTGACTCTCTCGTTGCGGATGATTCCCGGGGGAACGAGAGGGTCACTTTCGTCCCGGGGCCAGGCGTTCCCGAGAATTTTGCCGGCTCGGCAGATTTTGCCGACTGGCTTTCCCATGCGCGTGTCGTGGCCGCTCGAGAACTGGAGAACTTATGAACGATTTGACCCCGGATGCGACTTCGACTGCCCAAGCACTCTTTGCCCGCGCGCAAAAACTCGACGCGGCCGACCCGCTCGCGTCTTACCGTTCACTGTTTTATGGCACGGATCCTGCCACCGCCGCGAACACTCAGGGCATGCCCATCGCGTACTTCGACGGCAACTCGCTCGGCCGGCCGGCTCTCGCAAGTTTTGACCGCATCGAGAAGTTCTTGCGCGCCGACTGGGGAACGCGGCTGATTCGCAGCTGGGACGAGCAGTGGATGGAGTTGCCGCTCGAGCTCGGCGATGCTCTCGGGGCTGCGGCCCTCGGCGCTGCCCCAGGTCAAACTTTTATCGGCGACTCCACCAGTGTGCTGCTGTACAAGTTGGCGCGCGCCGCGGTTGCACCTCTGTCCGAGGATGTTGAGCGGGCGAAGAAAGCCGCTCACCCCATTGCCGCCGGCCGCGGCGGACGCACCGAGATCGTCGTGGACAGCGATAACTTTCCCACGGACCGCTACCTACTGGAGGGCATCGCGGCCGAGCGTGGAATGACGTTGCGGTGGATCGACGCCGACACCTCCGCCGGGGTGACTCCCGAGCAGGTTGCCGCCGCCCTGAGCGAGAAGACCGCTCTCGTTCTGCTGAGCCACGTGGCGTACCGCTCGGGATTCATGGCCGACGGGCCCGGCATTACGAAGCTCGTGCACGATGCCGGCGCGCTCATTCTCTGGGATTTGAGTCACTCGGTCGGCTCCGTCGTCGTGGAGCTCGACGCGTGGGGCGCGGATCTCGCCGTGGGCTGTGGCTACAAATACCTGTGCGGCGGCCCCGGGTCACCCGCGTTCGGGTACGTGCGCGCGGACCTGCAAGACACCCTCGAGCAACCGATTCAGGGGTGGATGGGCGTAGCGGATGTCTTCGCAATGGGACCCGAATATGTGGCGGCTGCGGGCATCCGCCGTTTCATCACCGGCACTCCCCCCGTTATTGGCATGCTCGCCCTGCATGACCCGATCGCGATGATTGCCGAGGTCGGGATCGCCGCGATTCGCGCCAAGTCGATTGCGCTCACCGAGTTTGCCATTGAGGTGACGGATGCCCTGCTCGCCCCCTTGGGCGTCACCCTAGCTACTCCCCGCGAGGCATCTCAGCGCGGTGGCCACGTGACTCTGAACCACCCGGCCATGCGTGAGGTCAACGCCGCTTTGTGGGAGGTCGATGTGATCCCCGACTACCGTGACCCGCATGGCCTGCGTATTGGGTTGTCTCCGCTGACCACTTCGTTCACCGAGACGCACCTCGGTATGCTCGCCGTGCGTGATGCCCTGCTGCGTCTCGCGTAGCGCGGCTGGTTTAGCTCGGCTGGTTTAGTGGTTGGGCTAGAGGCTGCGATATGCGTCGGCGCGATGGGCGATGCGCATCACGTGGACTACCAGGGCGCTCTCGTCAATGCGAACGAGGACCCGGTAGGAGATGCCCACATACCCGGAGCGCAGACCCTGTAACTCAGCGCCCAGGGGCTTCGTCACACGCATCGGATTCTCCGCCAGCGGACCATCTAGGAATCGGAGAACGGCGTCGACAATCTTCGGGCTCAGCCGGCCAAGAGCACGGGTAGCCGGGAACGAAATCTCGACCCGGAAACGTTCATCCGTCATCGCTTGGTCAGCTGCGCTCGAACCTCATCCAGAGTCAGCATCCGGCCGGAACTAACCTCGGCTTCCGCCTCGGCCATCTCCGCTGCATGCGTCGGATCTGAAAGCCACGCTAGGGTCTCTTGGAGCGAGTCCAAATCCTCCGTTGAAATCAGTACCGCCGCCGGCTTCCCGTGGCGGGTAATGATGACCGCATCATGCGTCGACTCGACGCTCTCGACCAGCATCGAGAGCTTGTCTTTCGCTTCACTTACCGACATTGTCTGCATGGTGCAATCGTGCCATAGTTTTGGCCAAAAAAGTAGCTGATATTTAGGCTCATGAGTGTTCTGTGCAATCAGCGAGAGGACCTAAATAGAAGAGAATCGCTCGCGGAGCGAGCAGGCCTTCAGCCTTAACGGCGAGAAACGCGTGGCGGGCGGGCGGCAGCGCGCTCGGCACCACGATCGCGGGCGTAGCGCTGCGCATCCTCGCCCGAGAGTGCAAGCAGTACCCCAATGTCGAGGCTGAACGCCACGAGACCACTCTGAAGGGTGAGGCTGGCGTCACCGCTGAACCGCACGATGGTGATGGCAATGGTGAGCGTGCTGATTGCCATGGCTACCAGACGCGACCACGTGTGCCCCTTGAACACGCTCACGGTCAGCCAGATCGGAATGATCGTCACCGCCAAGAAGAAGACGGCGAGCGCGATCACGGCCCACATGGCGAAGGTCTCGGTGACATCGCGCCCGTCGAACATCACTCGGCCCGTGTCGTTGTCTGCCACAAGGTGGGGAAACAGACCACCGATAAGGTCAGCCAGCAGGATGAACCCCACGGATAACCATGCACCCGAGCGCAGCAGGAGCAGGATGGCTCCGACGGCGGTCCCGATGGGGCGTACGGCTCGGATGAGGGTCGTGGGTTGAGCATCCGTGTCATGTGAGGTTGCAGATATTGACGGTGTTACGGATGCTGCCGCTGGCGCCAGATCAAACGTCAGGGCGATGCCCCGCAGATCGACAATCGGGAGGGCGCCATCGGTGATGATGCTGTCACCGCCGCCATTGCGGGAATGGTAGCCGGTCGAGAAATTCTCGATGACATTGACCGTAATGTCGCGTGTGACTTGATCTTCCTGCACATGTTCCAGGGTCTGCACAATGTAATCGCGTTCAATGTCAGTATCTTGCTCGATCTTGTGCGTGACCTGCAGGGTGAAGAGGCTGAAGCCAACGGTACGGTCGTAGGTTGCGCCGGCAACCCAGTCGACCCGGTGACCGCCAGGAAGGAGCCAACCGTCAGGGGTTTTCCAGAAGCGAACATGGTGACGTTGAGACGGATTGCCTGCGACCTCCCGCTGATAGGCAAAGTCGTGAACGCGACCGAAAACGTAGAGGTTCGAGACCGGCGCCTCCGGATAACTTTTGCGCCTGAGTGTGGAGGAAATAATGCGTCGCGTCGACTTCGAATCGATGGGATCGGCAGCGGTCCATCCCGCTCTGGTCATGGCAGTGTGCAGTTGCATTTCGGTTCCCAGGAACCCGAGGTTCACGGGGTCGCCGAGCATTCCTTCGCGGGTGCGGGCACGGCCAATGAAATAGTCGGGCAGGTAAATGCGCGAAAGAGCGGTGTGAACACGGGGCAGGACGAGATAGGCGAGCAGCACGTAGATCGGAATGATGAACCAGATCTGGGTGAACCCGAGCGTGACCGACTGGGTGATGAGCAGAACAATCAGCCACATGGCGGACAGCGTGCCAATCAAGAAGAAGGTGCCGTCAAGCAGACGCCTCAACCGGCCGCGGGTGTCGCTCAGGTTGCGGTATCCGGTTGCTCCAGACACACCGACGCGGGCGAGTGCATCGCGAAGGGCTCTCTCTGCTTGAGAGAAGTCTGGAATCCCTTTTCGTCCCACGGCCTAATTCTACCGGCGGCGTTTCACGCGAGGCTCGGCGAAAAGTCAGTGAAAACTCGAAATCTTGGTCACTGCAAGGCCGGTACACTGGAGGTATCCCCCTGTCGCTCGCGAACTCGCTGGAGTAGCTCATGCCCATCATCGTCGTAGAGGTCATGCCCAAAGCCGAAATTCTTGACCCGCAGGGCAAGGCTGTCGCTGGGGCTCTGACCCGTCTTGGTTACACGCAGTTTTCGGCCGTTCGTATGGGCAAGCGGTTCGAACTCACGGTCGAGGGTCCGGTCACTGCCGAGACTCTGGCCGCCGCCAAAGTTATCGCCGACGAGATCCTCTCCAACGCCGTCATCGAAGACGTCGTCAGCGTCACCGAGCTAGGCGCGTAATGCGCATCGGCGTCATCACCTTCCCGGGCTCGCTCGACGAGCGCGATGCCCAGCGCGCCATACGTCTTGCCGGCGCCGAGCCGGTGGCTTTGTGGCATGGTGACCACGACATCCAGAATGTGGATGCCATCGTGCTGCCCGGTGGTTTCAGCTACGGCGACTACCTGCGTGCGGGGTCGATCGCCAGCCACGCGCCAATTATGGCCGAGGTCATTGACGCCGCCAACAAGGGTGTTCCCGTGCTCGGTATCTGCAACGGATTCCAGATGCTGGCCGAGGCCCGTCTGCTCCCCGGCGCCCACACCCGCAACGCGCACCAGCACTTCATTCGCCGCGACCAGAGGCTACGCGTCGAGAACAACACCACCGTCTGGACCAGCAACTTCGAGCAGGGTGCAGAGATCATCATTCCCCTCAAGAATGCCGATGGCCGTTATATAGCGGATGCCGAAACCATCAAACGCATCGAAGGCAACGGACAGGTCACGTTCCGTTACGTAGGGCTCAACCCCAACGAATCCATGAACGACATCGCTGGCGTCTCCAACGAACGCGGCAACGTTGTCGGCTTGATGCCGCATCCGGAGCACGCGGTGGAACCGGGCTTTGGCCCCAACACTGCCGTGGCCATGCGTTCGGGACTCGACGGGCTGAAGTTCTTCACCTCCGTCATTCAGAACACTCTTCTCGCTAACGCGTAGGGGTTGATGGTATGACGACAACTTCGGCAGGTTCTTCGCCCGTATCTCGGGCGGAATCCGCGCCCGAAACCACGGCATCGGCTGCGGGCTTCACCCCGCGCAAGCTGTATCGCATGCTTGCCATCGCCGAAGCCATTACGTGGACTCTGCTCATCGCCGGGTTAATTCTGCGTGCTACCGTTAATCTAGACGCCACCTTGTTCACCACGATTGGTGCCGTGCACGGATTCGTGTTCATCTCCTATGGAGCAACCGCCATTTTGGTCGCGATCAACCAGCGCTGGCACTTCGGGCTGGGCCTGTTGGCGGTCGTGACGGCGATCATTCCTTATGCCACGATTCCGTTTGAACTCGTGATGGAACGTCGGGGGCTGCTGACCGGAGCATGGCGCCTCACGAAGACGGATGACCCGCGCGACAACCACTGTTTCGACCGTTTCGTGCGCTGGTTCTTGAACCGGCCGGCGCTATTAGTCTCGGCCATCATTGTCGCCATCGTTCTGGTCTTCACCATCCTGCTGACGGCCGGGCCTCCCGGCGGTAAGTAGTTTCAGCATCCGAAATGTTTGTCACTAAAGAGAAGGGACGTCACGCGTGAGCACCCACGTCGCCGACACCGTTGAGAACGCCATTGCTACTCCCGACAAGGAACAGCCCTATGCGGCACTGGGCCTGAAGCCCGATGAGTACGCGCAGATTCGCGAGATTCTCGGCCGTCGCCCAACCAGCGGTGAGCTCGCCATGTACTCGGTGATGTGGAGCGAGCACTGCTCGTACAAGTCCAGCAAAATGTACCTTCGACAGTTTGGCCAGAAGGTCTCTGAGAAGATGAAAGAGAAGCTCATGGTGGGCATGGGCGAGAACGCCGGTGTCGTGGATGTTGGCGAGGGCTGGGCCGTGACATTCAAGGTGGAGAGCCACAACCACCCCAGCTACATCGAACCATTTCAGGGTGCGGCCACCGGTGTGGGGGGAATCGTGCGCGACATTATTTCGATGGGCGCCCGCCCCGTAGCGATCATGGATCAGCTGCGTTTTGGCGCCATCGATCACCCCGACACGGCGCGCGTTGTCAACGGTGTCGTGAGCGGAATCAGTTTCTACGGCAACTGCCTGGGGCTCCCCAACATCGGTGGCGAGACGTATTTTGACTCCGTGTATCAGGGCAACCCGTTGGTCAACGCCCTCTCGGTCGGGGTGCTTCGCCACGAAGACTTGCACCTCGCCAACGCGTCGGGCGTGGGCAACAAAATTGTTCTGTTCGGAGCGCGCACCGGTGGCGACGGCATTGGTGGAGCATCCATTTTGGCATCAGACTCGTTCGATGCGGCCGGCCCGACCAAGCGCCCCGCGGTGCAGGTAGGCGACCCCTTTGCTGAGAAGGTTCTCATTGAGTGCTGCCTCGAGCTCTACCGTTTGGGTCTCGTTGAGGGAATTCAAGACCTCGGTGCCGCCGGAATTTCGTGTGCGACCAGCGAGCTCGCCGCGAACGGTGATGGCGGAATGATTGTTCATCTCGAAGAAGTTCTGCTGCGCGACCCGACGTTGACAGCTGAAGAGATTTTGATGTCCGAGAGCCAGGAGCGCATGATGGCGGTCGTGGAGCCCAGCAAGCTCGACGCGTTCCTCGCGGTTGTTGCCAAGTGGGATGTGGAGACCAGCGTGCTCGGTGAGGTGACTGACACCGGCCGCCTCATCATTCACCACTTCGGTGAAGAGATCGTCAACGTTGACCCGAGTACTGTTGCCGTGGATGGCCCCGTTTACGAGCGTCCCGTGGCCTACCCCCTATGGCTCGATGCACTTCAGAAGGATTCTGCCTCGACTCTGCCGCGGGCTACGTCTGGGGCGGAGCTGCGCGAGCAGGTCATCCGCCTCGTTGCCAGCCCCAACTTGGCCGACAAGAGTTTTATCACCGACCAGTATGACTATTTCGTCATGGGGAACACTGCACTGAGCTTCCCGGATGACGCCGGCATGATTCGTGTCGACGAGGAATCGGGGCTGGGCTTTGCCATCGCGACGGATGCCAACGGTCGCTACTGCCAGCTCGACCCGTATGCCGGCGCCCGGCTTGCTCTGGCCGAGGCTTACCGCAACGTTGCGGTCTCCGGCGCCGTTCCGGTAGCCGTTACCGACTGCTTGAACTTTGGTTCGCCCGAGAACCCCGAGGTCATGTGGCAGTTCAAGCAGGCCGTTGAAGGCCTGGCCGACGGATGCCTCGAACTCGAGATTCCCGTCACCGGCGGCAACGTCTCCTTCTACAATCAGACCGGCGATCAGCCCATCTTCCCCACCCCCGTGGTCGGCGTTCTGGGCATCATCGACGACGTCGCGCGCCGCATCCCGAGCGCCTGGCAAGACGAGGGTAACAACATTTACCTGCTGGGCTATACCCGTGATGAACTGGATGGGTCGGCCTGGGCCGGCACCATTCACGACCACCTGGGCGGCCTCCCTCCCATCCTCGACCTCTCGACCGAGATGGATCTCGCGGGTTTGCTGCAAGGTGCCGCTATCGAAAGCCTGGTGCTCTCGGCCCACGACTTGTCCGACGGAGGACTCGCTCAGGCCCTCGCCGAGAGTGTCATGCGGTTCGGCGTCGGGGCACGCGTGTGGCTCAACGACATCATCGAACGAGATGGCGTGGATGCGACGGCAGCACTCTTCTCGGAGTCGACCGCCCGCGTGCTCGTCTCCGTTGACCGCGAAGACGACGTGCGCTTCGTGGGTCTCTGCAACGCGCGCAATTACCCTGTTCTACGCATCGGCGTCACCGACCAGCGCGGTGACGACGCTGTGCTCGACGTTCAGGGCCAGTTCATCATCCCGGTCTCGGAGATTCGCGAGCGTAGCAACGAGACCCTGCCCAAGTACTTCGGGTAGTCAGCACGGCCTGCGACTCGAGTACCTCGCCTGCCCAACAGTTCAGCCGCTCTGTTTAAGAGTGTCCGCCTGGCGGCGGGCCTTCTATGCCCTTTGGTACTTCCTTTTTGATGCCCTTCGAGTGATTTAACCTGTCCGTGCGACCCTTCGTCAGCCGGCCTTCACCGAGTAGTCAAGTTTCGCGGGGTGCCGACACCGAACCTTCACTGAGTCGTCACCTTTCGTGGGCTGCAACCCTCCTCAAGCCGCGAAACGTGACTACTCGACGCACGATGTCGTTACTGAAGCCACGAAACGTGACCGGTCGGTTCATCGTCCCCGGTGCGCGGCATCCGCCAATGCCTCGCGGATGAGAGCTGCCAAGACCGTCGGGCTCGCCATGTGTTTTAGATTGATGCGGATCACCCTCCACCCTTCCCTCGTAATCCGCTCAAGCCTGTCGATGTCGATGTAGTACTGGGCACGGTTAGTGCGATGTTGATCGCCGTCGTACTCGAGGACGAGGTTGTACTCGGGATAGGCCAAATCAGCATGAGCAACTACGCGACCCGCGCGACTCCGTATGGGGACATTAATCATGGGTTCGGGCATCCCTGCCCTCACAATGAGGAGGCGCAGCATTGTTTCCCGTGCGGAATCTGTGCGCTCCCTCACGAAAACCAGGGCGGCCTGAAGCTGTCGGAAGCCACGCTGGCCGTGCCAACCGTCAACCGCTGCGATCAATTCTGTCACTGTCACTCGAGGCGCCTTGCGCGAGAGAAGTCCATCAGCAACGATTACCAGGTCATCCAGACTCATCATGGATCCGAGCTGGCGCAAGGTTGCAAGCGGTGTCGTAACTCGAAGATTGCCGAGCATAAAGGTGTCGGGGGTCCCAGTGTGTCCACGGATGTAACGCCCACGAGGTGCCCGTTGGGACGGCTTTGTTGTGACGTGAAGTTCACACCGTTCCCGTAATCCCAGCGGGAGCCGCAGTCCCAACAGTACGGCCGCGGTCGAATGACTGAAGCAATGGCTTAAAGACATCTTTGTCGCGTAGGCCTGCGCCAGTGAAGTAACGTCCTTTCCCCATCCCCGAGGGACAATCACGCCGTGGAAGATGTGTTCAAGATCGGCCGCACGCAGGCGAGCAGGTGTGATCCCCAACTCAAGACCTGCTCGAGCAACATAAGGTTGGCCGCGAAGCGAGACGGGCAATGGGACGGCGGAATCTCTCCGTGATGACATGGGTCGAGCCTGCGGGACATAACGCGGATGCCGTGGTCCCTCCATCACAACTGTGGAGATTTACTGGGATGCCCAGCACTGCAGGAGAGGAGGCCGACGGTTTGCCCTGCCAGATGGCAGACAAGGCCAACGGCTCACCCCAGAGGCAACAGAGGCAACGACGACAGGTCCCTGCTGGAGGTGTTACTCCGCGTCGGCGGCCAGACGCTCATGGTGGTGAATGACCTCGGAAACCACGAAGTTGAACCACTTCTCGGCGAAGGCGGGGTCGAGGTTAGCGTCTTCGGCGAGAGCCCGAAGGCGGGCGACCTGGCGGGCCTCGCGCGCAGGGTCGGAAGCCGGCAGATCGTGCGTCGCCTTGAGGCGGCCCACCTGTTGAGTGAACTTGAACCGCTCGGCCAGCATGTGAATCAGCGCGGCATCAATGTTGTCGATACTTTGACGGATGCTCACAAGCTCGGCCATCACAGCGGGGTCAATGCTCGGGGAGGAGTTCTCTGCAACCATGGTGCAAGATTACCGCAGAGGTCGGCTCGACACAGGAGGGCGAACGAGCAGGTCGCAGCAGTGGGCTGCTCAACCGCGGAGCTGCATCTAACGCGGGCGGCGCAAAAGCGACCGCTGACGCATCACGAGAATTCCGATGATGGCAATGGCCGCCCCAACGGGCTCGTTCCACGACAGGGTCTCGCCCAAGATCAGCACACCGAGCGCCACCCCGATAATGGGAGTCAGGTACGTGACCGTGGAATTCCGCGTCGGGCCCCACGCGCGCATCACGTTGATGTTCCACAGGAACGCAATGCCGGTTCCGAAGATGCCGAGGGCGAGCATGCTGAGCACGATCCAACCGTTTAACGCGAGCGGCCCGGGCACCAAAACGGGACTCAACACGAGCATCAAAACGGCAGCCGTGCCGACCTGTCCGAAGGCAACCATGGGGGCCGAGATCCCGCGCGGGGTGACGAACTTTCGCAGATATCCGCTGGTGAATCCGTAACAAACAGTGGCCAAGATGGCTGCGAGTTGCCCCCAGAGGCTAGCGCCCAGAAGGTCGCCATTCCAGGGAGAAATGATGACAAAGACTCCGACGAGACCGATCAGGATTCCATAAATCTGGTTGCGGGTGAGCTTCTCAACGTGGAAGGCAAACGTCACCATGAGCGCCGTGGTGATCGGCGTGATGCCGTTGAAGATACTGGCCAATGCCGAGGAGATGTGCTGTTCAGCCCATGCCCAGAGCAGGAACGGAACAGCGACACCGGTCAGGCCGGCAACAGTCAAGTGGCCCCAGAGTTTGAGATCGCGCGGCAGGCGTTCGCGCATAAAGAGCACGATGATCCCCATCGTCAGCGCCCCGATAAGGATGCGCGCCCACGCGACTTGCCCCCACGTCATGCCGTCGAGGGCAACCTTCATGAAGAGAAAACTCGCCCCCCACGCGAAGGCCATGCCGATAAATTGCAGGGTAACTTTTATCGACGAGCCTTGTGGAATCATTTAAACGAGGTCGTGCAACACGACGATGGCATCGCGGCCGGGGCCCACGCCGATCGCCGAAATGCGAGCGCCGCTCATGCCTTCAAGCGCGCGAACATAGCTCTGCGCCGTCGCAGGCAGGTCGGCGAAGGTGCGCACGCCCGTAATGTCTTCACTCCAGCCGGGGAACATCTCGTAGATGGGCTTGGCGTGGTGGAAGTCCGTCTGAGACACAGGCATCTCCTCCACGCGAACGCCGTCAACCTCGTAGGCCACACACACTGGAATCTCGGCAAGGCCGGTCAGAACATCCAGCTTGGTGAGAACGAAGTCGGTGACACCGTTGATGCGCGAGGTGTAGCGCGCGATGGGCGCGTCGTACCAGCCGCAGCGGCGGGGACGACCGGTGGTCGTTCCAAACTCAAATCCTGCCGCGCGCAAGAACTCTCCCGACTCATCGAAAAGTTCGGTAGGGAACGGGCCGGAGCCAACGCGCGTCGTATACGCCTTGATGACGGCGATCACGCGCTTGATCCGGTTGGGGCCAATACCCGAACCCGTGGCCGCGCCGCCACTGGTGGCCGAGGATGACGTGACGAAGGGGTACGTCCCGTGGTCAATGTCGAGCATGGTGGCCTGGCCTCCCTCGAAGAGCACAATCTTGCCGGCATCCAGAGCGTGGTTCAACTCGAGCGCGGTGTCGGCCACCATCGGCCGCAGCCGATCGGCGTACGAGAGGAGCTCGGCAACGACAGCATCCGCGTCAATGGCACGGCGGTTATAGATTTTGACCAGCAGATGGTTCTTGATGTCGAGGGCGCTCTCTACTTTCTGGCGAAGAATTCCCTCGTCAAAAATATCTTGAATCCGGATGCCCACACGGTTGATTTTGTCAGCGTAGGCCGGGCCAATACCGCGACCGGTAGTCCCTATTTGGCGCTTACCGAGAAAACGCTCGGTGACCTTATCGAGGGTGCGGTGGTACTGCGTAATGACATGCGCGTTGGCGCTGACGCGAAGACGCGAGACGTCGATGCCGCGGGAGGTCAGGGCATCCAGTTCGCTGAAAAGAACCTCGATATCGACAACAACACCGTTGGCAATAATGGGGGTAACACCGGGGGTCAGGATGCCCGAGGGCAGCAGGTGCAACGCGTACTTTTCGTTGCCGACAACAACGGTGTGGCCGGCGTTGTTGCCGCCATTGAACTTGACGACATAGTCGATGCGGGAGGCCAAAAGATCAGTGGCTTTACCCTTACCTTCGTCGCCCCACTGAGCACCGATCAAGACGATTGCTGGCATGACATTCCCCTTACAGAAAAAGTGCGGCAAGCGAGTGAAACGCGCTACCAGTACCTCATTCTATCCAGTCGTGTGGGCGGGCGCGAAGTGTGACGGTCAGTGGAGAAATTGCCCTGATTCGAACTTCTCAACGTCAGACCAACATGTTAGATTTATTTTGAGGAAGATACACAGGGGTAGAAAAAATGTATAGGAGCGACTCCTATCGGGGGAGCCAATTTGTTGCGCGCGTTTTCGCCGCAAGCATAATTGTGACCTTATTATCACTTGGCCTGCTGACGGGAGCATCAGCCCAGGGCTTGGACGGGCCAACTGCCGCCAGCAACGCAGAGCAGACGTTGACCTTCACCTCCACCCTGACGGCTGTCGGCCACGCCGGCCGAGGAGAGACCACGCTTCCCATTCCGGCAGGGTTGACACCCTTATTACTCACGGGCCAGATCACAGGCGTGTCCACCGGCAGCGGCACCGTCACGGTTGCAGTTGGCTCAGTCGCGACAAGCGTTTCGCTTCGATCCGGGGGAGCCATCAGCCTCGTTTTGACCCCCGACATGGTGATCAATTCGAGCATCACCGTCACACTCACGAATGACATCAACCCGAATGTCGGCGAGACTTGCAGCGCCGACTCCACATCGATTGCAACGTTTGCGGACATAAGCGTCCTCACGACAGGCTCCGAAGATGCCCCCTCAACCGTGGCAGGGTTCTTCGCTCCCAGCGTCACGTCAATTACCGTCGTGAGTGCAGATGTGGCAAACCCGCTCGTCAATGAAGCGGTGTTGGCTGCCGTAGGTAGCCTTTCGTCACGATTCGATCGCAACACCATGATTAGTGCCTCGACGCTACCCGAGTTTGTTCCCAAGATCGGGGCCGGAGCTCGGACCGTCATGATTGAGGCAAACAATGAAAAGACCGTTCACGCCGATATCAGCAGTCAATTTCCCGCAACAATGACACTGTCGGGGCCAGCCAAAGACCTCCCCTTGGCGGCGGCGGCTCTCGGCTCAACTAGGCTCGGCCTTGCCGGTTCCAACGCCGTGACCGACCTGATTCAAACAGGAAATGCCGCAACGCAACTCAGCTTCAGTCTTGCCGACCTCGGCGCAGCCCAGCCGGTCCTGGCGGGAATAGGCCGCATGACCTATTCCACCACGCTCAGCCAGTCGCGATTTGGCGGACCAATGAGGGCTCATTCCGTGCACTTGGAAGGGGGGACCACGCCCACTCCCACTGGAGGCATTGTGAATGTCTCCGTTCTGTGGAATGACCAAATCGTCAACTCTCAGATCATCGCCAATTCAGATAAATGGATCGTTGATCTCACGATTGATTCGACCCTCGTCAAGCGCGACAACACACTCGAAGTGCGCCTCGATGCCCTGCCCCCCGGCGACTTCTGCGACGCAACTGCATTTCCCGCTGAGCTCGACATCAACGGCGCTGCAAGTATCGTCACCGGGTTTCCCGGGCAGAGCCTCACGCCTGGATTCGAGCGCTTTCCTCAGACACTGGGCACCCGTCTCCCCGTCACTTTCGGCACTGGCGTTGTCACCCCTGCAATGCTCGAGCAGGCAGCCCAATTGGTCTCGGCCCTCCAGCAGGCATCCGTGCCGCAACTCAGTGTGACTCTGGTAGATTTCTCAACCTTCATCAACGCCAGCTATCCCGGGGTTGTCGTCGGTGCAACGCCGGCCGACTCTGAAGCTCTCGCCTCTCCCCTTCGTTTTGCGCCGTGGCGATCCGTTGATAGTTCTGGCACCGCTTTCTCCGTGACCGTCGAGGGGCCATTTGCCGCCCTCGAAGCCTTTACGACGCGGGGGCGAGACCTGCTCATGCTCGGAGCGACCGACGCGACAACCTCCACGGGTTCCCTTGAGACGCGTCTTGCAAATGCCGCCAACGCTGCCCCCTTCGGGTTCTTCGTACTGACCGGCGATCTGCTCGTGGCCGAACCGGGGCAGCCAGATCTTGCCCTGAATACGTCGTCGCTCGTTCCTCAGGACCAAGTCACATCAGGTGTCCCTATTCCGATCTGGATCTACATCGCGGCGGGCGTTCTCATTCTTGTCATTGTTTTTCGCTTGATTGCCCTCCGCAAGCGGAAACAGCGCATAAAGTCCGGCATTGCTTCGTGAGGCTGGGGCTCCCGTCGCAGTCCCTGTGGTCGACAGCGACGTTGTAGAGGACTCCCCCCCTCAAGCGGGACAACGCATTCGTGGAACCATCGTGGTTGCCGGCCTTGCCCTCGTCGTCGGCGTGATGAGCTCGGCATTCATGTTTCATCAGGACTGGCTGTTGCTCTATTCCGACGCCCAGTCACACCTCACAATTGCCCGACGTATCTTCGACTCTAAGGAGCCTGGATTCGCGCAAATAGGCACGGTCTGGCTTCCTTTTCCACACCTTCTCCTCCTTCCGCTCGTCGCCTCCTACACGCTGTGGCACACGGGGCTGGCAGCGGCAATTCTGGGCACGGGCTGTCTTGCAGTCTCGGCAGCGGCCCTCTGGCGCATCACCGCACGCGTGGGTTTTCCTTCCGCAGCGCGGTGGGTCACCGTCGCGGTTTTCGTTTTCAACCCCTCAATTTTGTACCTCTACACGGTGGCCCTGACCGAACCGGTGCTCATCGCGTGCCTCCTTGCCGCCATTGCCGGGCTCTCCGGATGGATTTTTGCTCGGCCAACGTATTCCCCTGGACAACTCGCCATTACTGCCGGCATTCCTTCCGCCGCCGCCATTCTGACCCGGTATGAGGGCTGGGCCTTCGTCTTCGTGGGCGTCCTGTTTGTCATCATTGCCTCATGGCGGCGCTGGCGGTCAGCCAAACACACGCTGGTCTTGGTGGGTTTCTACCTCGCTGTGCCCGCCGCCGCAGTCATCTGGTGGCTGTCATTCAACTGGATTGTTTTTGGGTCACCACTCGAGTTCGCCAAAGGTATCTACTCGGCTGCCGCCCAACAGCAAACCCTTGCCGTCGCCGGGCTCCTCCCGACACAGGGCAACCTTGCCCTCTCGCTCGAAACGTACGACTGGAGCATCGTAGGTTTCATGGGAATACCGATGCTGGTATTAGCCGGGTTCGGTGCCATTGTCGTCTTCATCTCGCGGGGACTGTCAACAACATCCCTCATAATTTGGATGCCCGGCTTCATATATCCGTTTGCCATTCTCAGCCTCTACCTTGGGCAGACCGCGATTCGAAATGGCCACTCCCTCCCTCCTGGCCTCTTCAACATTCGATTCGCTGCCGGCCTCACACCGCTTATTGCCCTTCTCGTTGGCGCCCTTGTCGCCTATGTCTTCAGCCGTTCAATGCCCGCCGGGTGGGCCTTGACAGCCATCGCTCTGGCCACCACGGCCGGCTTCACTGCCTGGTCCTATACGGTCCCCTTGGCACGCATTGATGTCATTCGTGAAGGTATTTCGACAACGCAGAGCGGGTCGGATTCCTCGGCGGCCACGGCATGGCTGGCTGCCCACGTCAAAGGCGGGGATGTGCTGATCGACGAGGGTGCCAACCCCGTTTTGATGCAACTCGACGTGCCCCTGAGTCAGGTCTACGCGCGTTTCACTGGCTCAAGTTTTGATCGAGCCTTGTCATCACCGGCCGAGTATGTGACCTGGGTTTACGTCAATACAGAAAACCCCTCGGACCTGGTGTGGAAGGCCGTGAAAAATGATCCGGGATTCCTGTCTCGGTTCGCCCTCGTCTATGAATCCGGTCCGATTCGAATCTACGAGCTCACAAGCTCCCTCGAAGGTAGCCGATGACTCAACGTGAAGAGGCACATAAGCCCATCGGGCAAATTCTCGTGAGTGCTGGCCACGTCACAGAGCTCGACGTGCAGAACGCCTTGGAATCGCAGCGCCTGACAGGCGGCCGGGTGGGGCAGATCCTGATTCTGGATGGCGCCATCAGTCGGCTCGATTTCTATGCGGGGCTTGCCTCTCAAATGGGAGTGCCGTTCATCAATCTGATGGAAAATTCTCCCGATGCCGGCATTCTTGACGATTTCGAACCTACCGATCTCGTTCAGGCAGAGTGGATACCTTTTCACCGCGACGGTGGCGTTCTGACAATCGTCACGTCGATACCGTTGACTCCGCCTGCTCTGGAAGAAATTCGAACCCGTTTCAACGCGGATTCCATTAGCATGAACGTGACCACGAATTGGGACATTACTCAAACCGTGATGAGGTACTGCCGAGCTCGACTCCTCTTCAACGCGGCCGAGGCCCTAGCTAACAACTCCCCTGACAGGTCTGCCAAATCCGGTTTGAGACTCTGGCAAAAAATCGTCACCGGTGCGCTGGCGTGCGCACTCATCGCTGGATTTATTTTCGAACGCACCCCAACGGTCGTGACCTTGTTGGTCGTGGCCAATGTTCTCTTCCTTATCGCGGTGAGCTTTCGCACGCTCACATCGATTGTTGGCGCCTTCAGCCGGCACGACGCTGACGTCGTTGCCCAAGCGATCGCCGCCGCTCATGCGCGCACCGGCGGTCTCGACGATGGAGAGAGCGGTGAGCCGACCCCCAATCTCGTACCCGAACCCGACTTGCCGGTATACACGATATTGGTCCCCGTATTTCACGAAGCCAACGTTGTGACAAAGGTCATTCACCACATCGGACAACTCGATTGGCCCACGGCGAAACTTCAGGTTCTTCTCATCATGGAGGAAGACGACGTCTCCACGATTCAGGCGTGCAAAGATGCCCGCCCACCCGAGTATGTCGACCTGCTGATTGTTCCTGCGGGATCACCCATGACGAAACCGAGGGCCTGCAACTTCGCCCTCATGTTTGCCCAGGGAGATTTTCTCGTTATTTTCGACGCCGAAGATCGCCCAGACCCCAACCAACTGCGCGTCGCCTACGCGGCTTTTCTCGCTGCTGACGAGGCCACGGCCCTGGACCCCACGACGAAACCGTTGGTCTGCGTGCAGGCATCCCTCAACTACTTCAATTCTCGTCAGAATGTGCTGACCCGCATGTTCACCCTCGAGTATTCGACCTGGTTTGACGGCATGCTCCCCGGCATGGAGGCTCTCAGCCTTCCGATTCCCCTCGGGGGTACCTCCAACCATTTTCGAACGCCCCTCTTGCGTCAACTCGGTGGCTGGGATCCCTACAACGTCACCGAGGATGCCGACCTCGGCATGCGGGCGGCCGTCGCCAAATTCAGAATTACGACCATTAACTCCACGACGTGGGAGGAAGCGTGCTCGGAGGTACCCGCGTGGATTCGTCAGCGGACCCGGTGGATCAAGGGGTACATGGTGACGGCTCTCGTCGACGCCCGTTTCCCGGTACGTTTTCTGAAGTCCGCGGGTTGGCGCGGTGCCTTCTCATCCTTTGCCCTGATCGCCTCCACACCGTTGCTCTTTCTTTCTTACCCTCTGGTCTGGGGATTCACGATCTTGACGTACATGGGGGTGCGCTTCTCAGAATTCGACCTCCCGCCCGTTTTTGCGACGGCTGCGGTGTGGAATGCCGTCGTGGGCAATCTATGCGTCATCGCCCTGGCCGCGTATGCCGGCTGGCGGCGCCAAGGATGGCGCCTCGCCTCCTACGCCCTCGTGAATCCGGCCTATTGGTTTCTCCACTCCTACGCGGCGTGGCGAGCCTTCGGACAACTCATCCTCAAACCTTTTAGCTGGGAAAAAACACCGCACGGGCTTGATAACCGCCCGCTCGAAAGGGGCGAGGTAACCTGATCCTGAGAAACGAATGCACGGAATGACCCAAGAAGGAAACCTCTCCTCCGTGTTAACCGACTTCGCCCTGACCATGGCATCCGATATCCCTGTCAAAACGATGGTCGACGAGCTCGTGCGCAGAATTTGCGACATTCTCCCCATTGACGGCGCCGCGGTAACCCTGCAGGGCGCACAGAGTGCACCCCGACTACTCGCAGCATCCAGCATTCACGTAAAGCAAATGGAGGATGCCCAGATCGAGTTGGGCGAAGGCCCCTCTGTCACTGCCTATTTGCTCGAAGCGCCCGTTGCCGTGTCTGATTTCTCGCGAGACACGGACTATCCCAGCCTCGTTCGGACTATGAGATTGGCGGGCCTGAAAGCCGCCTTTGCCTTTCCCTTGAGATACGGAGACCACTGTCTCGGCACCCTCAGCCTCTACCGAGCGGTCGCCACTGCGCTCGCCCCGAGCGACACGGACACCGCCCAAACGCTGGCCGACGTCACCGCCGCCTACCTTTTCAATGCCCGCAACAAAGTTCAGGTGGCTCTCGCCTCAAGCCTGCATGAGTTGAATGCGACCCATGATGCCCTCACCGGGCTCCCGAACCGGGCCTTCCTTAATCGTCAAACGCGGATCGCCTCGGATCTTGCTAACCAGAAGAACTTTAGAACGTGCGTCCTTTTTCTCGACGTTGACCATTTGAAGATTGTCAACGATTCCCATGGCCACGCTGTTGGAGACGAACTTCTCGTGGCCGTCGCCGATCGGATCTCCGCAGTCCTTCGGCAAGGCGACACTTTGTCGAGAGTCTCCGGCGACGAGTTCATCATTCTCTGCAATAACGTCAAGGTCGATGACGACGTCGAAAGGCTGGCGGCACGAATAAAGAAAACCATCAGCCTCCCATTTGTCTTAACCAACCACGTCCTCGTCGTGAGCATCAGCATTGGTATCGCCATCTCCGAACCTGGCGAAACGGACATCGAGGCCCTGATTGATAACGCCGATCGGGCGATGTACCGCGCCAAACGCCTCGGCCCTGGAATCCACCAACTCTTTGACGAACATATGGATGACGACGAGCGCGCCAAAATATTGCTCACGGTAGACCTCACCGCCGCCATTGGCTCAGAACAGATTGTTTTGGGCTATCAACCCATCATTCGCAATAGTGACGGCCTGATGACGGGGGTCGAAGCCCTCTTCCGCTGGACTCATCCGACGCTCGGCTACATCAGTGCTACTCGAGCCATTGCTCTTGCAGAAGAAAGTGGTCTCATCATCGAAATCGGAAACTGGGTTCTCGAAACGGCCTGTGGCGCCCAGTCCGCGTGGACGCGTGCCAAGCCCGAGCATCCTATGACGGTCAGCATCAACGTGTCGGCCAAACAGCTCATGGACCCTGATTTTGCCGATCGCGTGGCGGTGATTTTGGCCGACCAAGGGACGAACCCTGAGTCGGTTATTTTGGAAGTAACCGAAAGTGCGGTCTTCGACGGCGGACCGGCGCCCAAAGCGAACCTGAAGCGCTTGCAGACATTGGGAATGCGGGTCTCGCTCGATGACTTCGGCACGGGCTACAGTACCCTGACCCACCTGCGCACGTTCACCACGAACAACGTCAAGATTGATCAGCAGTTCATCTCGGACATGGCCAATGACCGCGTGGCGGCCGTGATTGTCACCTCCATAACAAACCTCGCCCAAAGCCTTGGAGCGTCGGTGACAGCGGAGGGAATCGAAACGGAACTGCAGCAGGCCTTGGTTATTGCTGCGGGAGCAGACTATTCGCAGGGCTTCCTCTTTGGTCGCGCGATGTCGGTCGAGGCGATTCTGGCGCTTCTTTAGGACGAAATTAGGACGAAACTACGCTGAAAAGTCCACGTGCTGCATGATCCACGAGTGCATGGTGACGGCAGCGGCAGCGGAGGCGTTGATCGATCGGGTCGAACCAAATTGACTGATCTCGATGACGGCCTCGGCGGCAGCGATGGCCTCGGGCGATAGGCCGGGGCCCTCCTGCCCGAATAACAGCACGCACGCAGCGGGAAAATCGAAGGTTTCGATTTTGACGCATCCGGGAACGTTATCAATGGCGAGAATGGGCAGACCCTCGGTCTTGGCCCAGGCCACAAGGTCTTCAACCGTTTCGTGGTGAACGACGTGTTGGTAGCGATCGGTCACCATGGCTCCGCGCTTGTTCCAGCGGCGGCGGCCCACAATGTGCACGGTGTCGGCGGCAAAAGCGTTGGCGCTGCGTACGATCGACCCAATGTTCATGTCGTGCTGCCAGTTCTCAATGGCAACATGAAACGGATGCCGCTTCGTATCGAGGTCCGCAACGATGGCGTCCATGCGCCAGTAGCGGTACCGGTCGATGACGTTGCGGGTGTCCCCCGTGGCCAACAATTCTGCGTCGTACCAGGGCTCCGTTGGGAGCGCGCCGATCCACGGCCCGACGCCCGACGTGCTCAACTCGTGCGTGGGTGATGGCGCGGGAAGGTTTTGGGGGTTCTCAGTCACTTGATTAGGTTACAGACTGTAAGGACCGACAATTGGAGGCACCAGAGTGAACGAGCAGTCGAAGTCGATCGTGATGACCGAGTACGGGGAGCCTGAAGTCTTGAAGTACGTGGATTCAGCCATTCCCGTCACCGGACGTGGTCAGGTGCTCGTCAAGCTCTCTGCCATCGGCGTGAACTTCGTCGACATCTACCGCCGTCAAGGTATCTACCCGGTGGCGCTTCCGCATACTCCCGGCGGTGAAGGCGCAGGCGTGATCGTGGCTCTGGGCGAAGGAGTTGGTTCAGGCAATTCTGGCGATGTCGCCGTGGGTGATCGCGTTGCCTTCGCCGAGACGTACAAGACTTACGCCGAGTTTGTGGTGGTCGATGTCGAACATCTTCTCCCGGTTCCGGATGGCGTTGATGACACCACGGCTGCCGCCATCCCGCTGCAGGGGATGACCGCGCATTACCTCGCCACCTCGGTTTTCCCGCTGGCCAAGGGTCACACCGCGCTGATTCACGCGGGAGCGGGCGGTGTTGGTTTGCTGCTGACGCAGCTCGCTAAGGCCCGCGGTGCCCACGTAATTACGACGGTGTCTACGCCCGAAAAGGCCGAACTTTCGCGCCAGGCGGGCAGCGACCACGTCATCTACTACGAAGAATTCGATAAAACCGTGCGCGATCTCACCGGTGGCGTCGGCGTGGATGTTGTCTACGACGGTGTCGGACGGGACACCTTCGATCAGTCACTGGCGTGCTTGCGGGTACGCGGTTTGCTGGCGTTGTTCGGAGCGGCATCCGGGCCCGTTCCCCCCTTTGATCTCTCCCGGTTGGCGGCGGCGGGATCGCTGTCGGTCATCCGGCCCTCTATGGGCAACTACCTGCAGACGGCCGAAGAACGGCGCTGGCGCTCCGGCGAACTCTTTGACGCGATCGTGGCGGGCACACTGAAGGTGCGTATTGGAGCGACGTACCCGTTGGCCGATGCCGCGAAAGCCCACGAGGATTTAGCGGCCCGACGAACGACCGGAAAAGTGCTACTGGTTCCGTAGCGGCTGACCCACGGACGTTATTGCGGGTTGAGGCCCAGGTCTTCGAGGCCAATGGCCGAGAAGTACGGGTAACCGGCGGCTTCAATGCGCGCCTTGGCGTCGGTACCGCGGTCGACGACAACGGCGACGCCGACAACTTCGGCGCCGGCCTTTTCGAGAGCTTCGATGGCGGCCAGCGGGGATCCGCCGGTGGTGGACGTGTCTTCGAGCACGACAACGCGCCTTCCCTTGACCTCGGGGCCCTCGACCTGGCGGCCGCGACCGTGATCTTTGGGTTCCTTGCGCACAACAAAGGCGTCGTAGCTGAGGCCGCGCGCGGCGCCCTGATGAAGCACCGCCGAAGCGATGGGGTCAGCGCCCATGGTGAGGCCTCCCACGGCATCCACATTGGGAATCTGGGCGAGAAGATCGAGCATGACCTGACCAATCAGGGGAGCAACCCGGTGATCCAGGCTGACCTTGCGCAGATCGACGTAATAGGTAGCCTTCTTGCCGCTGGTCAGTGTGAAGTCGCCATGGAAAACAGCGTCAGACGTGATGTAGCGGATGAGCTGGGTGCGTGCGTCGGTCATGCCTTGAGTTTACTGGGGTGCCGGTTTTATCACTGGGGGCTTTCCGACGCCATCCTAGACTTTCAAAAGCCCCTACTGAAAGACTGTCTTTGTGCTCGCTCGATGTGAAGGAAATCCTATGTTCAACGGTATTGCATCTGTCATATTTCCGACCAGTAACCTCGAAGTTGACAAGACATTTTGGCAGGCGACGCTTGGTGTCGCTCCGTATTTCGATGAGCCGTTCTATGTCGGTTTCAACGTTAACGGCTGCGAGCTCGGGCTAGACCCGAATGCGGCAGACGAGGGACTCCCCTATCCCGTCACATATTGGACGACAACCGACATTCATGCCTCGCACGCCGCACTTCTAGCCGCTGGCGCCATTGCCCATAGAGACATCACATCCGTGGGAGATGGGGTTCTCGTGGTCACTATGAAGGACATTAGCGGCAACCTCTTTGGTCTTTTACAGCGGCGGCAGGATACAAGTTCGCCCCAGTAGTTCGATGAGAGAGAATGGGGGAAACACTCTGAGGGGCTCCATGCGCATTGGTATCATCGGCACGGGCGCGATGGCCAGTATCTTCGGCGGCGGTCTCATTGGCGCCGGGCACGAGGTTGTCTTTATTGGCAAGAATGCCGCGACCATTGCGGCGCTGAACGAGCACGGTCTCACGGTGGATCGCGACGGTTCCCCCTCCTCAAACTATGCGGCGAGCGCGACGATAGATGCGGCATCCGTTGGAATCTGCGACATCGTGCTGGTGCTCGTGAAGGCCTACGACACGCCCGCGGCCGTCAGCGCTCTCGTACCTTTGATTGCGCCTGAAACTAGTATTGTCACTCTGCAAAACGGGGTTGGCGCGGGCGAGATCATCGCCGCGGCTTTTCCTGAAAACCTAGAATCGGGCAAAATCGTGAAGGGTGTCACGTACCAAGGCGGCACGGTTCTTGCCCCGGGTCACGTCTATCACCACTCGACCGCGGCGACACTTTTTGGGCCATTTCTCGGCGCGGATACTGCCGGCGCGAAAAAAGTCGCCGCACTGTGGACAGAGGCTGGTTGGGCGGCATCCATTACTGACGACATCGACGCCGAGGTCTGGAAGAAGGTCGTCGTCAACGGGGTCAATGCGATTGCTGCGACCACTGGGTTGCCATCGCGCGCGATGACCGAGTCCCCCGCGGTGCGCCAACTCGTCGAAGACATTGTGCTTGAGGGGATGGCAGTGGCTCATGCGTTGGGGTACACCCAGCTCGATGAGCGGCAGGCCGTCGCCGACATTCTTCGGGTGTTGGCGGAGACGCCAGACGGGCGAACATCCATGCTGCAAGATATTGACGCCGGGCGCCGCACCGAGATTGACGTGCTCAACGGGGCCGTTATCGAGGCTGCCGAACGCCTGGACATTGACGTGCCACTGAACCGCGCCCTCTACACCCAAGTCATCCAATGGGAAGTAGCCCAGGGGCTGCGCTCGCCACGGTTTGGTGCTGGGGCAGGCACGGTAAATTAGTCTCATGCGCATGGCCACCTGGAACGTCAACTCGATTCGTGCCCGGGTTGACCGCGTCACCGACTACCTGATTCGGGAAGATATCGACGTGCTCTGCATGCAGGAGATCAAGTGCCGCGAGCACCAGTTTCCCTTCGATGCGTTCACCGCTGTCGGCTATGAGGTCGTCATGCACGGCCTGAACCAGTGGAACGGTGTGGCTATTGCGTCCCGGCTTCCCATGACGGATGTTGAGCGCGACTTCCCCTCCATGCCCGGCTTTGGCGAACCGGATGCCGACGGGGTATCCCCGCTCGAAGCCCGCGCGATTGGGGCAACCGTCGACGGGGTGCGTTTCTACTCTCTCTACATTCCCAACGGTCGCGAGCTCGATCACCCGCACTATACGTACAAGTTGGAATGGCTGCGCGGCCTGGCCCGCGATACCGCCGGCTGGCTGGCCGGCAGCCCCGAACTGCCCCTAGCCCTCACGG
>NZ_JACGWU010000007.1 GCF_014137865.1 Alpinimonas psychrophila
AGGCCCTCACTTACGCGACCATTTAATGATCTCGTTGACAAGGATTGCCGCGCCGTAGTCAGACAGGAAGGTGCTACTCACCGCCGATCGAACCGGGATTGCGCCATCGATTTAGTATTCGTCATGCATTTACTCTAGTGCTAGAGTAAATGCATGATTCTGACCTCCGCTGAGTTGGTTGTGCTCGGTCTTCTTATCGAGGAACCTCGCCACGGCTACGCACTCGATCGCACCATCGCCGAGCGGGGTATTCGTCGGTGGGCGGACCTGGCTTTCTCCTCGATTTACTACCTGCTTGCCAAACTGGAACGCCGCGGACTTATTCGAGTCGCGACCACGGGTGGCCCCAAGTCTCGCCGGGTGTACTCCGCTACGGACGAGGGGAAGACGACCGCCGTAGCTGCGGTAACCGACGTACTTAGGGACGCAACTCCGAACTTCTCCCAATTCGTGGTAGGCCTGGCCAACGTCAATCTCATTGGTTCTGAGCAGTTCCACGCTTGTCTGCGCGAGCGAATGAGGGCGCTCTCTGAGCAGATCACTGCTGTGGAGTCTGCGCGAGAAACACAAGCCCCGCTCTCACATGCCGCGCGCCTCGTCTTCGCGCACTCCCTTGCCATCCTCGTCGCAGAGCGCGATTGGTTGATCACAATTGAAACAGGAGAGATCACCTCATGAAATCTGACTTCAAGAAGGAGATCGAGACCTATACCGCTCCTGGTGGAAAGTTCGAAGTCGTAACGGTGCCGGCGATGCGTTGCCTCATGATTGACGGCCACGGCGACCCCAACACGTCTCAGGCCTTCAAGGACGTCCTGGCAACGATCTACCCCGTCGCGTACAAGCTCAAATTCTTCAGCAAGGGCGAGCTCGGTCGCGACTATGCAGTCATGCCCCTCGAAGCCCTGTGGTGGTCCGACGACATGGATTCATTCACCAGCGCGCGGGACAAGTCGCAGTGGAACTGGACCGCGATGAACATGGTCCCTGAGTGGCTCACTCAGGAACACTTTGATGCGGTGGTCAACGCGGTCGCACGCAAAGGCGGAGCCCCGGCACTCGAAAAGCTCCGTCTCGAGCCAATCGACGAGGGACTGTGTGTGCAAACTCTCCACATCGGCTCCTACGACGACGAAGCACCAGTGCTGGACACAATGCACCACGAGTTCATTCCGGCCAACGGGCTACGCATGATCGGAAAGCACCACGAAATCTACCTCAGCGATGCCCGTCGCACGCCCGCGGACAAGCTCAAGACGATACTCCGTCAACCTGTCACCCACATAGGCAAGTAGCACCACCGAACTGTTATTAGAGACCACCATCGATGAACGATGGCGGCGTCTCGCGCCCAACTCTTTGGATATGCAGCCCTCGCCCCAAACCCATATTCGGATAGCTCGTCCTTCGGCACATTTCCAAGTCACTCTCAAATTTTGGACAGAAGGTGTTGGTCTTCGCGTGATTGGACGCACAGACGACACCGCCGAAGGAGGACATGCCCTCGCCTTCATTGGTTTGCCTGGAGCTGGATAGCATCTGGAGCTTGTCGACACCTCAGAATTTCCCCCAGCACCAACCGTTGAAGATCTCATCGTTCTTTATTTGGAGAACGCCGTCGAGGAAGAAATCATCCACAGGATTCAAGCTGCAGGCGGCGTGCACGTGGCCTCCCATAACCCGTATTGGGATCACAACGGCGTAACGTTCACGGACCCAGACGGCTACCTGTGCGTTCTCTCGACTCGATCATGGAGCAACGGAGTCGAGACGCTCTGAGGGTTCCCGTTACGGGACTGTGACAATCCGGCGCGTATCGCCGGCTCCGCTCGGCCGTCCCACAGCTATTTCAGCGTTGGGTCTCCAACACGGATCCCGAAGGGGTGCGGTCCCAGGACGAACCAGACGATCGTGCCAACGAGTGGGAATGTGAGAATCGCGACAACCCAGATGGCCTTCTCTGTTGGGTTTAGGCCACTTGTTCTGGTGATCTGGGTGATCACGTAGGTAATGGTGGCGAGATAGAGCGCCCCAGCCAGAATGGCAGCCACAATCGCGAACGTTTCCACTGCCAACTCCTTAAATGTCCCGAATACTCAATCCATCGTACGCGCACCAGTTTTCACGTTACTAGGTGTACTCGGTCATGTCATTTTGACAGGACGCTGTCATCTACGATATAATGACAGTACGCTGTCAATTCTGGAAAGGGAACGACAATGAAGAATGTGATTCTCTACGCGACCGACACTATGGCTGATT
This sequence comes from Alpinimonas psychrophila, assembly GCF_014137865.1. Taxonomy (GTDB): domain Bacteria; phylum Actinomycetota; class Actinomycetes; order Actinomycetales; family Microbacteriaceae; genus Alpinimonas; species Alpinimonas psychrophila. Next base: position 2,263 of record NZ_JACGWU010000007.1, read on the forward strand.
GGGAATACGGCTATCTGGTGGCGGGCCTCACAATGGCCGAGCAAGCCACTCCCGGGCGATATCGACTTGTCGTCGCCTCAGACGGTTCGGCAGCTCACGTTACAACTATGGGAGGTTTACGCCTTCGCCCTGATGTGCAAGTCAGTGAACTCAACCCTGACAATGTTGGGGTATTGATTCTCCCGGGAGCCGATACCTGGGACAGTGATCACATCGCAGTTCTCCGCTTCGCTGAAGATCTGTTGCAGGTCGGTACCCCCGTGGCAGCAATCTGTGGAGCCACCCTTGGACTTGCTCGTTCGGGGCTCCTGAACGATAGACCCCATACAAGCAATGCTCCCGAATTTCTTCTCGGTGCTCCCGGATACAACGGGGCGGAGCACTATCAGTCAAAAAAGACCGTGTCGGACGGCAGCCTCATTACAGCACCTGCAACAGCTCCCATAGAGTTCGCCAAAGCCGTATTTGAACGGCTCGAGCTCTTCCCGCAGCCGATTATCGATGCGTGGTACGGGCTGTATACGACCGGGGACAAAAAGTACTTCGATCGGCTCATTGGCAAATCTAAATGAGCGAGCGGTCCGCTGGTGGTGACGCGCTGACGAATCTGGTGCTACCCATCTTTGAGCTCAGCGGTGAGTTCCTCGCCGCTGCCCGCGACATTGCAGAACCAGCTGGACTTACCCCAGCATTGTGGCAAGTTCTCGGGGCAACACTGGATGAACCCCTGACAGTCTCAGAGATCGCGCGTCGCGTTGGATTGGGGCTGGCGCGTCAGAGCGTGCAACGAAGCGCAGACATTCTCGTCGAAAAAGACTGGGCCGAGTATCTAGAGAATCCGCGCCACCAGAGAGCAAAACTTCTTCAGCCGACACCGGCGGGTCTCAAATCACTCACCCGATTGCGCCGCTCACAGCACCTGTGGGCCGACTCGGTTGGAAAAGCCCTAGGTGAGAGTGAGTTGCTGACCTTACAAACGACTGTTCAGCGCATTATCGCAGCGTCCCGGGCGTACCGTGGAGATGCACCTCCCGCCTTAGATAACGGTCCAAGGTGAGAGCAGATCGCTTTGTCGCGCACGATCCCGTCTTTGGCGATCAGCGACCTGCAGATCGCACTGCTACAGGACGACCTGATAGTGCTCTACGACCGGGAACGGTTCGTAGAAGTGGTGAAGTAATTCTCTCCATCGGTCGTAGTCGGGCGACTGGCGGAATCTAACAGTGTGGTCCTCCAAGCGCTCCCATTCGACGAGGAGTAGGTAGGTGTTGGGGGACTCGACCGACCGGGAAAGTGAGAGGTTCCGGAAGCCGGGAATCGCGCTGATGATGGATCGTGCCTCGCGGAACTCGAACTCGAACTCATCTTCTCGCCCATGGATTACAGGTAACAACGCGTGTTCAGTGATCATCCCGTAATCCTGACAGGAAACACACTGTCCCGTGTCGATTGCCCGACCGATGACCTCGACCTCTTCGCTTAATCCCCCTGTCGTAGATTCTTAAGTGCACGCGGGGCTAAGTTCTACACGGCAGCGATATTCCCGTCTTGGTTATTGTCGGCCCTCAGGCTTACACTCAACATTCGAACATATTTTCTAATGTTGGGGAGGTCAACATCTGCATTAGAGCCAGTGGCACAGAGTTGCCCGAGTTCCCCAATGACGCGAAGCGCGACAACGACCGGGCAATGCCGTGGTGAAATCTTGAGTTCAGTCTCCCGCTAGCCGTTGATGGCCCGTCCACTTCTCCTCCCCAGCCGTTTCCGATACGAAGCGGGGTTCGTGAATCTCGAAAACTGAAACCGGCACTAAATTAGCTGGCACTCTCAATCCATAACATGGAAGATAGGAGTGTGCTCGGATTGAATGAACCTCACGTGTGGACCCTGATCGGCGTCTTTAGCGGGATTATGGTGGCAATCTTGACGATTGGATTCGGGTCGTTGCGTAGCGAGATGAAGAGCATGCACGCTTCTCTCAGCGCCGAAATAACATCACTCGCCGTGCGCACGGAGTCAGGTTTCGACGCCGTTAACCGGCGCATCGACTATCTCGACCGCGATGTTCAGCATCTGATGCGCAAAGAATTTGGCGATAACCCGAGTTAGCGGCCGGTTGACGTACCCAGCATTTGATTAACACTTGCGAGGGGCAGTTTCAGGACCACCGCCATCTGGCCCGCCGAGATGCCGCGATGTTGCCATTCAGTCAAAAGCTCGGCGAGATCGCTTCGGTCGGCCTCTGAAGCCTTACTGTTGTCGCCGACTGACTCACACAGTGTTGCCGCGTGAGTTATCTCGGCGGCCTCGAGAGGAACGTGGGAGGGAGCGTCATTTTCCCGGAGCGTGAAACCCCAACCAGGATGGGTTCCCTCGCCTAGAACACCGTTGTTCGTTTGCATGGGCATCCCCCGTCGTCGAACCTAGCTCAGCACATCTTTCTGTTCCCGACAAGGCGAGTGCCGGCTGAGATTTTCTCGTTGCGCTCGGCCTTGGCGTGTGGATGATTGTCAAAAGTGCCCAGGATGCTCGGATGGCCGCTTAACGTCCTGCACTGGACATCCTAATTTTTAGTTGTGCTGCATTGCATAAAATACGTGTTTTAAATTGCACTTAAACCCTCGTTACCAAGCTGGTTGTGAGTCACTTCACAACTAGTTAGAAGCACGACAATGTCGATTACACCGGGTTTCACATTGGTGGAGATCCGCGAAAAAGGAATCCTCTTGGAGAAGCTTGCGCAGTCTTATCTAACGACAGGTCCTGTATGGACCGGAGAGTTCAAGAACGTTTGGCTTGGCAAGACTGGTCGGGCCGGGACGGTTCACTGTTGGGAATTTCTTGGGCATAGCTGCATCCTTTCACCAGAAGGAAAGCGGCAGGAAATCAGGGACGGTTCAGGCTCCGTTTTTTATAACATCGGCCATTCGTACCCCGTGGCGGCTGCTTTGGTTGTTTTCGGCTTTGCCTTTGGGGCAACTCTGTTGATTGCACTGGGAGCTATCTGGTTTGGCCATATTGGCTGGGATCGGATGCTCGGCTACGGCTTGAAGTATGGAACCAACTTCAAGCACACCCACCTTGGGGACTTGGGCAAAGGCTAGGCAGCATAAATCGACATGATTGGGCGGAGTTCGCTATTGGTAGCACATCGTTTAGCACACCGGCCTAAAACAAGGCCCTTTTTTGCGGAGAATGGGGGACTCCGTCGAAATGGTTCCACCATTTCTCCTCCCCGAATCCGCCGATTTCCAACGGTAAAAAAATTATGACCCCCATGAAGGAGGTCATAATTTTTTTGCGGAGAATGGGGGATTCGAACCCCCGAGGGCTTGCACCCAACCAACTTTCCAAGCTGGCGCCATAGGCCACTAGGCGAATCCTCCAGCGTGCGACAACGAGAAAACTCGTTTCGAACCTCCGCTAGCTTACCGGAAACGATCCGGTGCGCGGCGACGCCAAATAGAGCTGGCCCCGCAGCATCCCGTACACTTGAAGCGGCTCCTCGCGTGGCGCCACCCAGGCCAACTCCCCCAGGACGGAAACGTAGCAAGGGTAACCCGGCTCTGGCGGGTGCGCGGGGAGTCATTTACCGTTAACTTCCTTGTGATGGCCGGGGCCGCACCTTCGGGCGCATCAAGGGGTGGTGAACGTGGGGGAGAGCACGCCGTGGGTGCCGTCAAGAATGTCAGCGTAGGGTGGGAATCATGGCACGCAGCGTTTATTTAGCCTCGGTTGAGGGTCACACCGGCAAGTCAACGATTGCGCTGGGAGTGCTTGACGTCTTGCGGCAGTCTTACGACCGCGTCGGCGTTTTTCGCGCGGTAGCCCGCACCGCGTCCACGCCCGACTACGTGCTGGAGCTGTTACTGGCGCACACCGATGGGCGCCTGAATTACAACGAGTGCGTGGGCGTCACCTACGACGACGTGCATGCCAACCCCGAAGCTGCCCTGGCCCGCATCGTTGATCGTTACAAGGCGCTCGAAGCCCAGTGTGATGCCGTCGTTATTGTGGGTTCTGATTACACGGATGTCGGATCCCCCACCGAACTCTCTTATAACGCAAGGGTCGCCACCAACGTGGGCGCGCCCCTGGTGTTGGTTCTGAATGGGCGCGAGTCCTATGATACCGACGAGCACTTGGGGCAAGCGCCACCCCGAAGCGCCGAGGACCTTAAGCGCATCTCCGAGCTGGCGCTCGTCGAACTTGTCCACGAACACTCCACTCTCGCCGGCGTCATGGTCAATCGGGCGGATGGCGCCGACACCGCGGCCATCACTGTTGCCGTCACGGCAACCCTTCCCGCGGGGGTTCCCGTGTGGGTCGTCACCGATGATCCCTCGTTGGCGGCGCCAAGAATGACGGATGTCACCACGGCGGTCAACGGCACCCTCGTTTTTGGCTCCGAAGATCGCCTCCAGACCGAGGCCCTCGAGGTTGTCGTCGCCGCCATGTCGATGGTCAATGTGCTGCTCCGGCTGTTGCCCGGCGCGGTCGTTGTCGTGCCCTCCGACCGCACGGAAGTGTTGCTGGCCCTAGTCATGGCGGATGCCGCAGAGACGTTCCCGAACTTGGCCGGCATCGTGCTGAACGGCGGTTTCGAGATCCCGGAGCCCGTGGCGCGCCTCTTGCACGGGCTCAACTCCACCCTGCCTGTCGTCGCCACGACCGGCGGAAGCTTCGACACGACCGTGAGCGTGATCCGCACCCGCGGTCGCCTTGAAGTGGGAGATGCCGAAAAAGTGGCTAAAGCGCGGGCGGTGTTCGCGGCCCACGTGAACGGCGCCGATCTCATGGCTCGAATTGAAGCGTCGCAGACTTCTGTCGTCACGCCTCTTCTCTTTGAATATGCCCTCGCCGCTAAGGCGCGGGCAGCGCAACGCCACGTTGTTTTGCCCGAGGGCGGGGATGACCGCATTCTGAGCGCGGCCGCCGAGATCTTGGCCAAGAAGATCGCCCGCATTACGATTTTGGGTGACCCCGCGACGGTGGCTAGCCGCGCTGCTGCGCTCGGGCTGGACCTGGGTGGGGCATCCGTTATCTCTGTTCATGACCCGGAGCTGAGTGAACTCTTTGCCACCGAATACGCGCGGCTTCGTTCTCACAAGGGTGTCACCTTGGAACGCGCGCGTGAGGTGATGAAGGGCGACGCCTACTTCGCCACGATGATGGTGCAGCTGGGCTTGGCTGACGGTATGGTGTCGGGCGCGGTCAACACCACGGCGAACACGATTCGGCCGGCTTTTGAGATTGTCAAGACACAACCGGATGTCTCGATCGTCTCGAGTGTCTTCTTCATGGCCCTCGCCGACCGAGTTCTGGTCTACGGCGACTGCGCGGTAGTACCCGACCCCACGGCGGAACAGCTGGCTGACATTGCAATTTCCTCCGCGGAGACGGCGCGCAGTTTCGGCATCGAACCGCGCATCGCCATGCTGTCGTATTCGACCGGAACATCGGGCTCGGGAAGTGACGTAGAGAAGGTACGGATCGCCACTGCGTTGGTGCGCGAGCGCCGCCCTGATCTCGTCATCGAGGGACCCATCCAATATGACGCCGCCGTGGATGTGGCAATCGCCGCGGCAAAACTTCCTGAATCCCGCGGGGCAGGCAACGCGACCGTCTTCATCTTCCCCGACCTCAATACGGGCAACAACACCTATAAGGCGGTGCAGCGAACGGCCGGTGCCGTTGCCATTGGGCCCATTCTTCAGGGGCTGCGCAAACCCATCAACGACCTTTCGCGTGGGGCACGGGTGAGCGATATCGTCAACACGATCGCGATCACCGCGATCCAGGCCGCTACCTTGGATTCTGCCGTTCCGTCGTCCACTCCGAACGAAACCCAACGATGAAGCCAATCTTGGTGGTCAACAGCGGATCATCCTCGCTGAAATACCAGCTCATCGATATGGTCACCGAAGAAGTTCTGGCGCACGGGCTCCTAGAGAGAGTCAGCGATCACGGTGTGGCGTTTGCGCAGATGTTGAAGGAGATTGCCGCGGGGGAGCCTCGCTTAGAAGGCATTTCCCCGGTCGCGGTGGGACATCGTGTCGTTCATGGCGGCACCGCCTTTTCGCAAGCCACGGTTGTCACCGATCAGGTGTTGACCCAAATTCATGAGCTGGCGTCACTAGCGCCCTTGCACAACCCCGGCAATCTGGCCGGGATCGAGGCCGCCATCGCCGCTTTCCCCGACGTGCCCCACGTTGCTGTCTTTGACACGGCATTCCACCAGAGTTTGGCCCCGGCCTCGTATACCTATGCCATCGATACCGCGGTGGCCAGCAAGCACCACATCAGGCGCTACGGATTCCATGGCACCAGCCACTCCTACGTCGCGTCGCGTACGGCCGAATTTCTCGGGCGCGATCTCGCCGACCTCAAGATCATCGTGTTGCACCTCGGTAACGGGGCCTCCGCTTGCGCGATCGATTGCGGGCGCTCCATTGAGACCTCGATGGGCATGACCCCGTTGGAGGGGTTGGTGATGGGCAGCCGCTCGGGAGACCTGGACCCCGCTATCTTGATGTACCTGTCTCGCGTCGCCGATTACACCCCCGATCAGCTGGATCTTCTTTTGAACCGGGAGAGCGGCCTTGTGGGGCTCACCGGGCTGAACGACATGCGTGACGTGTCGCTCGCCGCCACAGCGGGGGACCCTCGGTCAACGCTGGCGCTCGAGATCTATGCGCATCGGATCCGTCATTATGTGGGCGCGTATTTTGCGTTATTGGGTGGGCTCGACGCGGTGGTCTTCACGGCCGGTGTCGGCGAAAATTCTGCGGATGTTCGCGCGCGCGTGATTGTCCCCCTCGCGCATCTGGGGCTCACCCTCGACGAGTCCCGGAATGCCGTGAGCGGTGGTGGTGCTCGCAAGATTTCGGGGGAGGGTGCCGCGGTAAGCGTGCTCGTGATTCCGACAAACGAAGAGCTGGAAATAGCCCGGCAACTGTTGGACGTGCTCGAAGCGTAGCCAAGTACGATGGAGGGGTGGCTACCGCACTGTATCGCCGTTATCGACCCGAGTCCTTTGCCGAAGTAATTGGGCAGTCTCACGTGACCGATCCGCTCATGACGGCGCTCCGCACCAACCGCGTCAACCACGCCTATCTTTTCAGCGGCCCCCGCGGCTGTGGCAAGACGACATCCGCTCGTATCTTGGCCCGATGCCTGAACTGCGTCGAGGGCCCCACCGATACCCCCTGCGGTGTGTGCCCCAGCTGTGTCGAGCTTTCCCGTGAGGGCGGTGGCAGCCTCGATGTCGTCGAGATGGATGCCGCGAGCAACGGTGGTGTTGATGACGCCCGTGACCTGCGCGAACGTGCGATTTTTGCGCCCTCGCGTGATCGCTACAAGATCTTCATCATCGATGAGGCCCACATGGTGTCGCCTCAGGGTTTCAATGCGCTGCTCAAACTGGTGGAAGAACCCCCCGAGCACGTCAAGTTCATCTTTGCGACTACCGAGCCCGAAAAGGTTATCGGAACGATTCGCTCGCGCACCCACCACTACCCCTTCCGCTTGATTCCTCCGGCGCAGATGCTCGATTATGCGTCTTCGCTGTGTGTCATTGAGGGCATCACCGTGGAGCCGGGGGTCCTGGCGCTGGTGATTCGCGCCGGTGGCGGATCAGCGCGTGACACGCTGTCCCTACTGGATCAGCTCATTGCCGGCTCCGAGGGCAATACCGTGAGCTACGAGCGCGCCGTGTCACTGCTGGGATACACGCATGCCACCTTGCTGGACGAAGCGGTGGATGCGCTCGCCGCTGGCAATGCCGCCGCGGCCTTCGCATCGGTAGATCGTGTGATCGAGACCGGCCAAGATCCGCGCCGTTTTGTGGAAGACCTGCTCGAGCGCCTACGCGACCTGATTCTGGTGGCCGCCACCGGCACCGGCGCAGATGCCGCCCTCCGCGGTGTGCCCGCCGACGAGTTGGAGCGCATGCACGGCCAGGCCCAGCGTTTTGGTTCCCGCGAGCTGTCGCGGGCGGCGGACATCACAAATTCCTCGCTCACCGAGATGACGGGCGCCACGTCCCCCCGACTCCACCTTGAACTGATGATTGCGCGCCTGCTCGTGCAGTCCGGCGCGGCGGGTAGCTCGGCGACACCAGGGCAATCCGGTTCCGCACAATCCGTTCCCGCACAAACACGCCCTCCCGTTTCGGCGCCGGTTGTGATTCACGAATCCCCAGTCGCGTCGACAACGACAACGACTTCGACCCCAACGCCCAACGTGGCAGTTCCGTTGGTGGCCTCGGTTCCGCCGACCGCTCCGGTCACGGCACCGGTCGTATTGGAACGCGCGTCCGCCCCCGTGGTTCCGGCAGGGCCAATTGGCACGCCTGAACTCCTCGTGGCGTGGCCTGCCGTGCTGGATGCCGTTTCGCAGAAAAATCGAACCGCGTGGATTGTTGTTGATGCCGCGCAGGTGCGCTCGCTGGAGGGTGAAGTTCTGACTCTCGTCTTCAGAGACGCACGCGATGCTGCTTCGTTCCGGCCCCAAAAAGGTGTGCCCGGCGGCGTTCACGAAATTCTTCGCAACGCCATCCTGGCCCTACTTGGCGTTCGCGTTCAGTTCTTGATTTCCACCGAGGGCGAATTCACTCAGCCCATTGATCGCCTGACGACGAGCGGATCCATTCCCGTTCCTGGCTTCGATCAGAGGACTTCGGTAAAATCCACCCGTGAGTTTGCGACTCCCCTTCCTCCCGAAGATGATGCTCCTCCCGAGGGCGACGTTCCACCGGCAGACGACGTTCCCCCTGAGGTCGATGCTCCTCCTCTCGAGGAGGCGCCCCCAGAAGATGATGATGGCTGGAATGTCGTCAGCATTCCGAACGGTGCCGCGAGCTCGGCACCCAATGCCGCAGATGCAGATATTGACGTCGACGATGTTGCCTCGGTTGACGCTGTGCTCAACTCGTACGTGCCGAGTGAGCCCGTTCCGACAATCCCTGAAAACAATCGCTATGGAGAGTCGGTCGTGCGCGAGATTTTGAATGCTTCGTTCATTTCTGAAGAGACCGCTGAGCCAGCGCGACCAACGTCGACCGGAATGGGCGCGTAAAGAAATGTACGAAGGCATCGTTCAAGAGCTCATCGACGAGCTCGGTCGCCTCCCGGGCATTGGTCCCAAGTCTGCCCAGCGAATCGCATTCCACATTCTGCAAACGGAATCTTTCGATGTTTCTCGCCTCGCATCGGTGCTTGTTGAAGTGCGGGAAAAGGTCAGGTTCTGTGAAATTTGTGGCAACGTCACGCAAGAAGTGACCTGTTCGATTTGTCGCGACCCACGGCGTGATGCAACATCGATCTGCGTGGTCGAAGAGGCCAAGGACGTTGTGGCAATTGAGCGCACCCGCGAGTTCAAAGGTTTTTACCACGTTTTGGGCGGTGCGATTAGCCCGATTGACGGCATCGGCCCCGATAACCTGCGCATTCGCCAGCTCATGACCCGTCTGGCAGACAACACTGTGCAGGAGGTCATCATCGCGACCGATCCCAACCTCGAAGGTGAAGCGACAGCGACCTACTTGACGCGCTTGCTCTCTTCGCTCGAGATTAAGGTGACACGCTTGGCCTCGGGCCTTCCCGTTGGCGGCGACCTTGAATATGCCGATGAGGTCACGCTCGGGCGCGCCTTTGAGGGGCGCCGCACCGTTTCCTAGGTCCGGACTGATCGACCGCGCTAAAGCGGGCGGCCAACGGAGCGTAGAATGGTGTTTCGATTCCACCACACGCCGGGGGACGATGCTACTTCTTTCAGGAGAATTTTCGTGAGCTTGATTGTGCAAAAGTTCGGCGGCTCATCCGTGGCCGATGCGAAGAGTGTGAAACGAGTCGCTCAACGTATCGTTGACGCACGCATTGCGGGCCACGATGTCGTCGTCGTCGTCAGCGCCATGGGCGATATGACCGATGACTTGCTCGATCTCGCCGCCGCCGTGACCGACAACCCGGAACCCCGAGAACTCGACATGCTTCTCACGGCAGGCGAGCGCATTTCGATGGCCGTTGTTGCCATGGCTATTCGCAGTTTGGGATATGACGCCCGGTCGTTCACCGGGAGTCAGGCCGGCATGATCACGGATGCCCAGCACGGCTCCGCGCGCATCGTTGATGTCACGCCTGGCCGAGTAAAAGAAGCTCTCGCGGAAGGCGCTGTCGCGATTGTCGCGGGTTTTCAGGGTTTCAACCGCAGCACCGGCGATATCACGACGCTCGGTCGTGGGGGCTCGGATACTTCGGCCGTTGCTCTGGCTGCCGCCCTCGGCGCCGATGTCTGTGAAATCTACACCGATGTCGACGGTATTTTCACGGCAGATCCTCGTGTGGTGGCTAACGCTCAGAAGATTGACCGCATCACAAGTGAAGAGATGCTCGAACTCGCGGCCAGCGGAGCCAAGGTTCTTTATATTCGCGCCGTGGAATATGCCCGTCGCCATCGTGTCACGCTGCATGTGCGGTCATCCTTTAATAACAACGAAGGCACCATCGTTTACAACCCCACGGAGGGACAAAAAGTGGAAGAGCCACTCATCACCGGCGTAGCAGCAGATCTCAGCGAAGCAAAAATCACGGTTGCCGGTGTTCCCGACGTTCCGGGCAAGGCTGCCCAGATTTTCACGATCGTGGCGGAAGCCAACATCAACATCGACATGATTGTGCAAAACGTGTCGAGTGCCGGAACCGGTCACACCGACATCTCTTTCACGCTACCTAAGGCCGAAGGCGCGGCGGCTCTTGCCGCGCTGACCAAGGCGGAGTCCGACATCGGCTTCGCGAGTTTGGCCTACGACGATCACATTGGCAAGCTCTCCGTTGTGGGTGCGGGCATGCGCAGTAACTCCGGCATCTCGGCAAAACTATTCACCGCACTCTATGAGGCGGGTGTCAACATCGACATGATCTCCACCAGTGAGATTCGCATCTCGGTCATCCTGCGTGATGATCAAGTCAACGACGCGCTTCGTCGCGTGCATACCGCTTTTGGCCTCGACTCCCAAGAAGAGGCCGTAGTTCATGGAGGAACGGGACGATGACGCAGATTTCAGAAAAAGGGCTCAATGTTGGCGTCGTCGGGGCGACGGGCCAAGTTGGTAAGGTCATGCGCCGCTTATTGGAGCAACGCGCCTTTCCTGTCAAGAGCATCCGGTATTTCGCCACGGCGCGCTCGGCCGGCTTGGTTCTTCCCTACCTCGATAATGACGTCACGGTCGAAGACGTCGAGCTCGCCGACCCCACGGGTCTCGACATTGCTCTCTTCTCTGCGGGCGCCACGGCAAGCCGCGCGCAGGCTCCGCGCTTCGCCGCCGCCGGTGTCACTGTTATCGACAACTCCAGCGCGTGGCGCATGGACCCCGACGTTCCCCTTGTGGTGAGCGAAGTCAATCCGCACGCCATCGAGCAGGCCGTCAAGGGCATCATCGCTAATCCGAACTGCACAACGATGGCCGCCATGCCCGTTCTCAAGGCATTGCACGCCGAAGCCGGCCTCGAGCGCCTCACGATCACGACGTTCCAAGCCGTTTCGGGCTCAGGCCTCGTCGGTGCCTTTGAGCTCGCGACCCAAGTGCGCGCTGCCGTGGAGCAGGGCAACATGGAAGATCTCGTTCATGACGGATCGGCCATCGATTTCCCAGTACCCGTTAACTATGTGCGCACCATCGCTTTTGACGTCATCCCCCTCGCCGGCTCCATCGTGGAGGACGGTATGAATGAGACCGACGAAGAGAAGAAATTGCGCAACGAGAGCCGCAAGATTCTCGAAATTCCAGGCCTTCTCGTGAGTGGTCTGTGTGTTCGCGTTCCCGTGTTCACCGGCCATTCGCTCAGCATCAATGCACAGTTCAACCAGCCTCTGAGCCCCGAGCGGGCCCGCGAGCTTTTGGCCGTGGCTCCGGGCGTTCAGCTGGAAGAAGTTCCCACCCCTCTGCAAGCCGCAGGCTCAGATCCCAGCTTTGTTGGCCGCATCCGCAATGATGAAACCGTCGATGGTGGTCGCGGACTTGCCCTCTTCCTGAGCAATGACAACCTTCGCAAGGGCGCCGCCTTGAATGCCGTTCAAATCGCCGAGGTCATTGCCTCTTCCCGCTAGGTGGGACACCCGAAGCGGCCCCGTGGGGCCCCTCACCGTAAGGTTGCATTGTGAAAGCTAAGTCTGTCGATGTCGTCCTTGTGGGTGGGGGCATCATGAGCGCAACGCTCGGGGTCCTTCTCAAACAACTCCAGCCCGACTGGAGTATTCAGATTTTTGAACGCCTCGGTGAGGTTGCGCAAGAAAGCTCCGACCCGTGGAGCAATGCGGGAACCGGTCACGCCGGTCTCTGCGAGTTGAACTACATGCCGGAGGCTCCTGATGGATCGGTGGAGCCCTCCAAGGCTCTCGTCATCAACGAACAGTTTCAGGTTTCGCGCCAATTTTGGTCCTACCTTGTTGCCGGCAAACTTCTCGGAGCCCCGAAGACCTTCATTAACTCAACTCCCCACATGACGTTTGTCTGGGGTGACGCCAATGTTGAGTACCTGCGCAAACGCTTTGACTGCTTGAAAGGCGAGCCCCTTTTTGCGGGAATGGAATTCAGTGATGACCCCGCTGTCATCGGCGAATGGGCACCGTTGCTCGTTGCCGAGCGTCACGGAAACGACCCGATCGCCGCCACGCGAATGATGTCGGGAACAGACGTTGACTTTGGCTCCCTCACTCATCAGCTTTTTGATTATCTGACGCGAAATGGCGCGGAGCTTGCCCTCGAGACTCAGGTGACGAAGTTGCACAAGCAACGAGACGGCCAGTGGCGCGTGAGCGTTCGTGACAACATTGGCCAGACGCCGCGAAGCTTTACGGCAAAGTTTGTTTTTGTCGGTGCCGGCGGCGGTGCCTTGGCGCTCCTTCAGAATTCAGGGATTCCCGAGGCTAAGGGCTACGGAGGGTTCCCAATTTCCGGTGAATTTTTGCGCACCGATGACCCCGCAATCGTTGCTCAACATCATGCCAAGGTCTACGGCAAAGCATCCGTTGGGGCTCCTCCCATGTCGGTGCCGCACCTCGACAACCGCTACGTCAACGGCCAGGAGTCTCTGCTCTTTGGTCCTTATGCGGGGTTTAGCCCCAAGTTCTTGAAGAAGGGATCGTGGCTTGACCTGCCGGGTTCCATCCGCGCCCACAACCTTGTCACGATGTTGGCCGTTGGCGCGCGCAACGTCGATCTCGTCAAGTATCTCGTGGGTGAGCTCGTGGCCAGCCCGCACAAAAAACTTGCGGCTTTGCGCGAATTTATGCCGGCTGCCGAGGCTAAAGACTGGTATCTCATCACGGCTGGCCAGCGCGTTCAGGTTATGAAGAAGGATCGGGTCAAGGGAGGCGTTCTGCAATTCGGAACGGAGGTCGTCTCCTCGGCCGATGGCAGCATCGCGGGCCTTCTGGGGGCATCTCCTGGGGCATCCGTTTCCGTCTCGATCATGCTGGATGTGCTCAAAAAGTGTTTTCCCGCGAAGGTGTCGGAATGGGAACCGGCGTTGAAGAAGATGATTCCCAGTTATGGAACACTTCTTTCCGTCACTCCCGCAGCGGCGAAGAAGTCCTTGGCGGCGACAGCGAAGGTGCTTGAGCTCAACAACTAAGATCGGCGGACAACGTCAAGATCCTCGTTTTATGCCCTCACGAGGCAGGGGCAAAATAACTAGGCTGTGGTAAACGGGGGTCATCTCCCGTCGTTACATAAGGGGATGTGGGGGACACGTGGCTCTCGGAATTCCCGCAAAATTTGCACCACTGCTTCTCTCGCGAGCACTCTCGCGCCAGCTCCTCGTATATGCCATCTGCTTGCTCGTCACCGCGCAGGTTGCGCTGATCGCCATGGGAATTTATGCCGGCCAATTCGTGGTCGTGGCGGCTGCCGGCGTGTTTTTTATTCCCTTGCTCGTACTGATGGGCATGATGTTCTGGTTTCCGTATCCTTGGGTGGCGGCAATTTACCTTGCCACGGCGGGAACAGCCCTGTACATCGCCACGAGCGCCGTACTCACGCTCGTTCCCAACGCCACCACAACAGCTCTCGCGCCATTTGCTCTGGTGTCAATCGCCATGACGTTAGTGACCAGCGCGGCCGCGACCGTACCAGGTCGAGTGGTTCTGGCGATTGTGGGGTCCGGGTTGAGCACGCTCGTGTTGGTGGCGGCCGCCACGACGGCACAAAGCGAATTTCGCTGGGACGCACGAGCTGTTATTGGAGCGCTGGTCATCATCGGGATTGCGTTCATCGTACCCGGGCAGGTCACATTGGCGTCCAAAGCTCAGGCAGCTTTTGACGCGAGCTTGGCCGAAGCCCAGGAGGATGGCGCACGCGCCAATGTCAATCGCGAAGCGATAGCGCGGGTTCATGACACGTTATTGGCTGACTTGACGGTTGTGGCAAGAATCAAGCCCGGGCCACTCTCCCCGGAGGTGCGGGCCATGCTGGAGCGCGAACTTGCTCATCTCGTCAGTACCGATTGGTTTGTCGCGGCCATTGATCAGTCAGAGAAAACCGCCGAAAATGCCCGTCAGCCGTCATTCGCGGCGGAGATGTTCTTGGCCGCAATTGATTCCAGCGCAGTGCAGGGGCTTGACATCAACATGTCCGGCGACATTGCGGCCTTGGATCCGCTCTCCGCAGAGGCCGCTCTGGCTCTCACGGGTGCTGTAGGGCAGTGTCTGTCGAACGTCGTGGCTCATGCGCACATGACCCGTGTTGATGTCGTGGTTCTTCCCTCGGGTGACGGGGTAACGGTGACGGTGATTGATGGCGGCGTTGGCTTTGAACCGGATGCCGTCGCCGTCGACAGATTGGGCCTGCGATTCTCGGTCCGCAGTCGGATCGAGAGCGCCGGTGGATTTGTAACGATTTGGTCAACGCCTGGGCACGGCACGGCCATCATGCTTCAAGTGCCCTACGGGGCGAACCCATGAGCCGAAATCTGAGGTCATCTCCTCCGCGTCTGTCCTTGCAGGACATCAACCCTCTGGGCTCAGCGGGAAGCTGGGAATTGGCAATTGTGTTGGGGCTCGCGACGTGGTCGTACGCGGTGTTGAGCACCCTTGCGGGTCGGGCGGCGGTTTCCCACCACGATCAAATGCTCCTCGCGCTGGTATTGGTTACCTTGGGGGTTGTCCTCAGCATCGTCGCTTCGGCTCCCAAAAATGGGGGCTTCGCCCGATTCGATTTTGTGCTCATTGTGAGTTTGGCGCTCGGCGCGGCACTCTTGCAAGGCAATGCGTCCTCGGGGGGAGTGCCGTCCATCGCCACCGATTGGGGCCCGTTGGCACTCGCCGGGGTTCTGGCGGGCGCGAGCTCCTTCAGGCCTCAGATTGACCAGTTGTGGGCGGGCTTTGTTGCGGCCACCGTGATGACCGTGGCGATGGCGGTCGAGGGTTTACAGTCGTCACCAACCTTCGGAGTACCGTATTTTGTGATCACGGCGGTCGCTCCTATTGTCATCGTCACCATTGGGCAGTCGGCCTACACCCGTCATGCGATTCGGTCTCTGAAGGCCTGGCGGCTGGGATTTGAACAAACCCGGGAGGATATGCGCACGTTCGTTCCTTCCAAGGTGGGGAGAAAAATTGGTCAAGACTTTTTGACGGAGATCAGTGTTGACGTCCAACCTTTGTTCGCGCGCATTCTGGGCTCGGGAATCATCACCGAGGGGGACAGTCGCATGGCCGCCGCGGCGACAGAGCGAATTCGAATTCGCCTCGTCGGGATTGCTCACCAAACGTGGTTGGAGCGCTTGCCCGTGACCGTCCACGATCAAGGTCGCGTGGCCGAAAGAATTGACGTGTCAGCGCGTGCGGCCGTCACGGCGCTCGTCAATGGCCTGGCCGCTCACGGGGTGGGCGATATCGTGATTCAGCTGACATCAGCGGAAGGGAGTCAGCAGATTCTCACCAACGTCACGGGCACCCATAGCCAACCTCGCATCGCTCTGCGAACTCAGATAGCACCCATTTTGCGGGTGATGTATGTGGTTTTTGCCAACGTGACCGTCGTCTACGAGCCGACAAAAATGACACTACAGTTTGACTATGGGGTGGACTGATGTGAAGACGCAACGGAGCGAACTCAGGTTGCGGGTGGGGTTGCTCGATGATCACGCTCTTCTTCTTGACAGTATGTCGTGCTGGATTCTTGAGAACTGTCCAGATATGGAGGTTGTCGTTGCCTCGACGACATGGGTGGATTGTCTCCTCGATGAAAACTTTCCGCCGGATGTCTTTTTCATGGACTACCAACTGATCGAACCCATCTCAATTGAGGCTCGTATCCTGACGTGTCGCGCCGCGGGGGCGAAGGTTATCGTCATGAGCGCGCTCGCTGGGCCAGATATTCGACAACGTGTGGAGGATGCCGGCGCGGACGCTTTCTTCGTCAAATCTGAGCCCATGTACGCCGTGGTTTCATTTGCCCGCAAGCTCTTTGGCATGCCGTCGTTGAACAACGGCGCACCCCACTTCGACGGACTCTCCAATGGCGCGCATATCGTTTCGGAGAGACCTAAACTCAGTGCCAGCGAACGTGAGGCACTACTCCTCTACGTGCACGGTAATTCCACTCGCGAAGTCGCCGATATCCTCAATGTTCACTACGAGACGGCCAAGACGTTCCTGCGTCGGGCCAGGGAGAAGTACGCTAGAGCAGGTAGGCCGGCGTCTCGTCGGGCAGATCTTGTGCGGCGAGCAGCCGAGGATGGATATCTCACCTAAATGGCAAAGCTCTATTTTCGCTATGGCGCCATGAATAGCGGCAAAAGTACCGCAATGCTCCAGGCGGCATTCAACTACGAAGAACGTGGCCATGCTGTCTTGATCGCGAAGCCCGCCGTCGATACCAAAGGCGACATGGGAATTTTGTCCCGCCTCGGGTTTAGTCGCAAGGCCGATTTCATCATCAGCCCTGAATCCGACGCCTACGCCGTGTTCCAGCGATTGCGGGAAGAAGTCATCCGTAAAACGGGAGCCGATGTCAAATGCCTCCTGCTCGACGAAGCTCAGTTTCTTACTGAAGCTCAAGTGGACGACCTCCTCCGTATCGCCTTGCTCGAAGACGTGCCGGTCATCACCTACGGCATTCGCACCGACTTCCAGACCGTGGCTTTTCCTGGTAGTCGTCGTCTCCTCGAGGTGTCGCACAGCATCGAAGAGCTGAAGACCATCTGTCGCTGCGGTCGAAAAGCCATTTTCAATGCCCGTAAACTTCAGGATCGCTACATCTTCAGTGGGGAACAGGTTGCCATCGATGGGGTTGCCGTTACCTATGAATCCCTCTGTGGAACGTGCTATCTCACCGAGAGTAACGGTGTGTTGAATGCCGGGCGACGCCAGTGGCCGGTGGCCTATACGTTCGAACCAGACCCCGACTTCACCTAAGGATTTTAACTGTGCGCATTTCTGTGATTGGGTGCGGCTACTTGGGGGCAGTGCACGCTGCGGCCATGGCCGACGTGGGTCATGATGTCGTTGGAATCGACGTCGATGTTGCCAAAATTGCATTGCTCTCCGCGGGAAAGACCCCCTTTTTTGAGCCCGGATTACCGGAGATCTTGGCCTCGGCATTAGCCAGCGGGCGCCTCACCTTTACGACTGATATTTCTGTGGCCTCGCGGTGCGACGTGCACTTCATTGCCGTGGGGACCCCGCAAAGCGCTGGTAGCAATGCGGCCGACATGCGGTTCGTCGATGCCGCAGTGACGGCGCTCATTCCGCACCTCAACGACGGTGATCTCGTCGTTGGCAAGAGCACGGTACCCGTGGGAACAGCGGCTCGCTTGAGGGACATGATTGGGGCCTCAGGCTCAGCGGCCGAGCTCGCCTGGAATCCCGAATTCTTGCGTGAGGGACACGCGGTGACCGACACTATTTCCCCCGATCGCCTGGTCTACGGAATTGCCCCCGGAGATCGTCATGACGAATCTTTGCGCCTGTTGAACGCGGTCTATGCCTCGGCACTGGCCGCGGGTACCCCCGTTGTCGTTACCGACCTTGCCACGGCCGAACTGGTGAAGACTGCGGCCAACGCATTTTTGGCCACCAAGATCAGTTTCATCAATGCTATGAGTGAGATTACGGATGCGGTGGGGGCCAACATTACCGAGCTCGCAGATGCCATTGGCTATGACGCTCGCATTGGTCGACGATTTCTTAACGCCGGGGTGGGCTTTGGGGGTGGATGTTTGCCAAAAGATATTCGAGCATTTGTCGCCCGCGCTGAGGAGTTGGGGCAGGGAGAATCCGTTGCCTTCCTCACAGAGGTAGATGTTATTAATCAACGTCAGCGCTCTAGAGTGACGAAGCTCGTCTGTGATGCTGTCACGCGCCAAGGCATCGAGGTGACGTCCGCTCGCATTGCGGTCTTGGGGCTTGCCTTCAAGCCTCACTCTGACGACGTACGAGACTCTCCCGCCTTGGACGTTGCGCGCAACCTAGGTGCCCTCGGTGCCGATATCATCGCCTTTGATCCCGAGGCCAATGCGTCAGCGCAGGCTCGATTCCCCGCCCTCGTCACGGCGACCAGCATCGACGTCGTTCTAGCGGGCGCAGATGTGATTGTGCTCGTCACGGAATGGCCAGAATTTGTGGCCCTTGATCCCGTTCACGTGGCCACACTGGTGAGGCATCGTGCCATTGTTGACGCTCGAAACGTGCTGGACGCACAAGCCTGGCGAGCAGCGGGTTTCACCTTTGTGAGCATGGGCCGTCCTTAAGGCTTTTCATCTGCTCCGAACTTAGCGTAAAGATAAAAAACAAGCGGTGCGACCCTTGTGAGGATCGCACCGCTTGTGCCCCACGGGACGGGCGGTTCCTATTCCTTCAGGTCGAGCATGGGGGTCTTACGCTTGAAGCCACGGGTGAGCACTAAGAGATAGACGAACCCAATCGCAAGCCAAATGAGGCCTACGGTAAGAGCGCGCGGCGAGAGGCTCGTCCACAGCCAGAGCGTCAAGGCAACACCAATCGCAGGCACGACGAAGTAGATCAGGGTGTTCACTCCGCCGCGTTTCTTTTCGTCAAAGAAGTAGTGCTTGATAACCGAGAGGTTAACCGCCGTGAACGCAATGAGTGCCCCGAAGCTGATCATCTCGGCGAGGAGACTCAGGTCGATCCAGATTGCCGCGAGCGAGATGACCGACACAATCAGGATGGACAACACCGGGGTGCTGAAGCGAACGCTGATGCGTCCAAAGACGCGGCGGGGAAGAACTCCGTCTCGTCCCATCGCGAACAGGATGCGCGATACCGATGCCTGCGACGTTAACGCCGACCCCATTGCGCCGGCTACATAGGCGGCGATGAAGAAGGTGGAGAGGAATGCTCCGCCGGCCTTGACCATGACGTCGAGGGACGCGGCATCCACGCTCGTAAATGCAGCGTTGTCGGGCAGGACCAACTGGCTGAGCCACGCGAGAAAAATGAAGATGAGTCCCGCGGCGATGGTCGTTATCATGATGGCCTTGGGCAGGCTGCGCTTGGGGTCGCGCGTCTCTTCGGCCAGTGTCGACACGGAGTCGAAACCGAGGAAGGAAAGGCACAGAACCGCGGCGCCGGCGACGAGTGGTCCGAATCCTGAGGTGCTTCCGTCTCCCGTGAAAGGCGCGAGGAGGTCGACGCTGGTGCCACTGTTGACGGCGCCCACGGACATGGCGGCAAAAACCACAATGAAGATAATCTGGATGGCCAGAATCAGAATGTTTGCGCGGGCCACCGAGACGATTCCGATGATGTTGAGAAAGGTCACGATAGCAATCGTGGCCAGAACGAAGATCCAGGCGGGAACATCCGGGAAAGCGGCGTGCAGATACAGACCGATGACGAGGTAGTTAATCATGGGCAAGAAGAGATAGTCGAGCATGAGCGCCCACCCCGTCAGAAAGCCCAATCCAGGGCCGAAGCTGCGCTGAGTGTACGTGTAGGCCGAACCGGCAAACGGATAGGCTCGCGCCATCTGGCCGTAGGAGCGTGCCGTGAAGACCATGGCAATGAGGGTGACAATGTAAGCCGCCGGTAGGCGCCCACCCGTCAGCTGGGTCACGAAACCGTAGGTGGTGAAGACCGTCAGGGGAACCATATAGACGAGGCCGAATAGCACCAGAGAGGGAACGCCCAAGACGCGTTTGAGGTGCCCCTGTTCGGCGCCGCCCATCATGGTCTTTGCTGATTCGGAGTTTGTTTCTACAGCCATGGAGGTGTCCTATTCGTTGTTATTTGTTGTGCGCGGAATGCGTCGTTGCACCCGCGAGGTAGGTACCCAAAATGCCGATGGTCGGCATGAGAGAAGGTGTCGTGGCTCGGGGATCGGCTGAGAGCCAGACGAGGTCGGCACTGGCGCCAATCTCGATGATGCCCCACGGGGCTCCCGTCAGGTCGGCGAAAGCCTGTTTCGCGACTCCCGTCGAGTATGCCGCCAAGGCTGTTTCGGCAGAGATGATTTCGCGTGGAACCCACCCCCCTTCGGGGAGACCATCATTGGTGGTGCGCGATGTCGCTACAGCGATGCCATCAAGGGGCGCAGCGGAGGAGACGGGCCAGTCAGACCCGAAGGCCAGAGACGCCCCAGACTCCGTCAGCGAGGCCATCTGATATTGCCGGGCGCTGCGTTCTGTGCCCAGGCGAGGAACGGTCAGCACCATCATGAGCGCATCCAGCTGCGCCCACAGCGGTTGCATGGTTGCTATCACGCCGAGAGAGGCAAACCGCGCCAGATCGGCAGCATCGGCTAATTGAACGTGAGCAACAACCGCGCGGCGGTCGCGAGGACCGTTCACGGCGTTGGCGTGTTCGATGGCATCCAGTGCAACGCGCACGGCGGCATCCCCAATGGCATGAATGTGGGTTTGAAATCCTTCAGCATCGATAGTCGCAACGGCGCTCGCGAGGTCTTCGGGGGTCCATACCAGCATGCCGTGATCGTGCAACCCGGAGCAGTAGGGCTCTAGGAGCGCCCCTGTTTCGTTTTCCACGACGCCATCGGCGAAGAACTTGATGCTGTGGGCGGTGAGGAGAGGGTGTCCGAGGGCCTCGACGCGATCACGCGCTGCGATGAGGGCCGGGAGGGACGCCGGAAACGTTCGAGGGTCCGCGAGAAAAGCGAGATTGATGCGCGTGGAGAGGGCGCCCTGCGTCGCGGCCGCGAGAAACGCGTCAATGTCGGTACCCTCGACCCAGGCATCCTGCACCCAGGTCACACCGAGTCCCGCGTAGTGTGCCGTCGCCCGTCGCAGCGCCTCCACTTTTTGGTCGAGGGTGAAAGGAGGGCAGACGGCACTCAACAGATCGATGGCTCCCCACTCACGCAGGGTGCCCAGGGGGGACCCATCGGCTCGGCGGGGAATTTCTCCGAGCACCGGTTCTGGGCTGTCTGCCGTAATTTCCGCGAGTTCAAGTGCGCGGCTGTTGCACCACACCGTGTGGTAGTCCCAGGCGCGCAGCATGACGGGACGATCGCTGACAGCTTCGTCTAGCCAGCGCGCATCGAAGAGCCCGTTCGGAGCGAGGCTGCCGTCGTAGGAGGCTCCGACGATCCATTCCTGCTCGGGGTTGGCCTCAGCAAAGCGTCGGACTTCCTCCACGATTTCGGCGACGCTCTGACCGGCCCGCACACGGGGGCCAAATTCCTCGAGTCCGCCATAGAGGGGATGCGCGTGGCCATCGCCAAAGGAGGGCATCAGAAACCCTCCGCCCAAGTCCACGTGGGTGATTTCTAAGCTCGACGTGGCTACAGCCGCCAACGCGTCCTCGTCAAGAGCAACAATGCGGCCGCCCTGCACGAGGAGTGCGGAGGCATCGGTTTTATCTGCTCCCTGCCAGATCACTCCGTTTTCAAACAGCACAGAATTGGCACTGCCATCGGAGGAGAACGGGAGGGCTTTTGCGCCTAAGGAGTTTGACAAGAAGGGTGCTCCAGAGAGAGGTGTCAAAATACGAACGACGTTCGTATTGAGTAGAGTAGCGGTTTCCGAGAAGAAAACGTGAATAGTCATTCTGGGAGGAGCCCGGTGGTACTTAAGCCTCGCCAAATTGCGCTCGCCGCGCTTGATCTCGTCGATACTGACGGGAGCGAAGCCCTGACCATGAAGCGGCTCGCGACACGATTGAATCGTCGGCCATCCTCGCTGTACAACCACATTGAGGGCCGTGTTGATCTCATCGAGCGCATGAGAGCGCTCATTGTTGAGGACATCGACGTGTCGTTCTTCGCTCTTAAAGACTGGGACGATGCTTTGCAGGATTGGGCCTATTCCTATCTGGCAGCGTTCGCCGCTCGCCCAAACTGCATTCGCCTGCTCGCGACGACCCCCATCACCGATCCGTCGACGCTGCGAATGTATGAGACCGTTGTCAGCGCACTGTGCTCGGCGGGGTGGCCCGATGGTGACGCAGTGGCCGTAATGCGCACGGTTGAAGCTCACGTCCTGGGTTCTGCGCTAGATATCGTCGCCCCCGAGTCGTTGCTCACCGCCGAGGTCGTTCCCCGCGAGCTGGTCTCGTTGCGCCGGTCTCTCGATCCGGCGAACGTGAAACATTCCACTGCGCGTTTTGCCTTTAGGCTCGGAATCCCCGCGCTCATCGCCGGGCTCGCGAAAGGTCTGAGGCACGAGGCAAAAGATGAAACGAAGGGATGACAATCATTCCTGAGGTGACCGGTACCTTCTCCGACCACGGCGATCCCGGGACGTGGTCGATTCGCCATGTCATCCGGTCGATGGCACGCGGCAATGCCGACGACGTGATTCCGCAGAGTACAGCGGAGCTCATGCAACGGTTCCTTCGAGACCTGCACGATATTCTCCCCTATGACGCTGCTCAGTTACTCGTTTTTGACCGCACAAATGACCGACATCATGAGCTTGCCAGGGAAGGATACTCGAGTCTGGTTGCGGGGGTCATGGCTCATGAATTCACCAAGGATTGGCCTAAGCCAATCTGGCTCCCGGTGAACCCGGGGGACAATTTGCCTCCCACGATCGGATCCGAGCAGGACCTTCCTGACAGCTTTCGACGGTCAGCGATTTACCTTAACTTCCTGCATCCAGCGGGTTACCGCGATGGTCTCACCTTCGAGCTGAACCACCGCGGTCGCTATGTCGGCCTTGTCAATATTTCGTCGAAGACTCCTCACTTCTATTCCGATGAGATTCGACGTCGCAGCCAAGCAATGAGTTCAATTCTGGGATTCGTTGCGAACGCCACCGCTCGCGAAATGGAACGAGTTCCCTCCCATTCTCGCGCGGCGGTTCTCTCGCGAGACGGGCACATCGCACCTCTTGCCGGTCGAGGCCAGTCTCGACTCGCCCAGCAACCCGAATTCTTGTCGGCCCTTGTTCCCTTGTTCACCATGGTCGGCGAAGACGTGTATTTTCTGTGGGATCTCGACCGCCAGTGGTACAGAGTTCACGTCCAGCATCAGAGGGACGATTCCATGCAGGGCGCGGAGCATCTCATTATCGTCGAAGCACCGATCAGTCGGCCCTTTAGCCTGACTCCCACCGAGATCCGCGTTCTGACGTACATGTCTTCGTGCCCGTCAAACGAGGCCATTGCCGTTGCCCTGAGCATCAGTATTCGAACCGTTCACTCGCACGTGGCAAGCATTTTGGCCAAGTTGGATTGCTCCCGGCGTTCGCAAGCTGTTTCGAGCGCCATTCGGAACGGACTCTTCCGCCCCGAGCCCAATACGCTGGCGTCGCTCGAGCGAATTGTTACATAAACGTCTTCAAAACGTCGGTATTTATGCCGATAACGCCGCCTCGTGCAAAACCTAGACTCCCCAACAAGGACTTTGCAGCACCCTTTCGTTGAGGGTGGCTCACGGTATCTAGGTTTCGCCCCCCCCCCACTCCAATTAGAAAAGAGGCAATACGAATGTTGTCAAAGAAAATCCTCGGTGGAATAAGTATCGCTCTTGCATTTGCTCTCTCCCTTGCGGGTTGCTCATCAAGTCCAGTAGCAGACAGCCCAGCCGAAAGCAAAGGCGCCATTGCGATGAGCTTTGGTGGTCTCGACATTCCCATCTGGAATGACATGTTGTCCATCATGGAACCACAGATAACCGCCGCGGGTTATAAGTTCCTCACCGATGACCCTAAATGGGACATCCAGACCCAGGTATCGGATTGGCAAAATTGGGTCCAGCGTGGTGACGTCAAGACAATCATGGGCTACCCCGTCCAATCGGATTCAATGGTGAACGTCACGCAAGAGGCTCAAAACGCTGGGATTTCAGTTCTTGGCTATGCCGGCAAATGGGAGGGGACCTCTTTTTCCCTCGTTTTGAACAACTTCGAGGACGGCAAGACGCTGGGCGAAGCTGCCGGAAAGTGGATCATCGATAAGTACGGTAAAACGACACCTCAACCCGTCGCTCTTCTCGGTTACTGGGAAACGGACCTCGGCCGTGAACGATCCGAGGGCATTAAAGCCGGCCTCGCTTCGAGCGGTGCCAACGTGACAATCAATGAGCTGTCCGTCATCAACCTTGATGATGGCTACAAGGCGGCTCAGAACCAGTTGGCGGCATTCCCTGACACGAAAATCTTCTTGGGCATGGCTTCCGAACCCACTGAAGGGGCTTACCAGTTCCTCATGGACTCGGGCGTAGCGCCAGATGATGACAGTTACCTGTTGGGGGCGCTAGATGCCACAGATTCGATTCTCGATATTTACCTCACCCCGAACTCAATCTGGCACCTCAGCTATATCCTCCCCGCGAAATCCCTTGCCGACGCTATGGTCAAAATGATGATTGGCGCCGCGGAAGGAACGCTCACGGCAGATATTGAAATCGCTTCAACGCAGGTCACCCGCGAGAACGCGGCGTCCTTCTATTCTGCAAAGAACTAGGGCGGCAAGACAATGAGTCTTGCCAGCGCCGTTGTGGCGCCCCGCCTTGAATTCCGCAACCTTACGGTTGATTTTGGAGCGACGAGGGCACTGAACGCCATCACCGCCTCTATTCAACCGGGAGAAATTGTCGGGCTCTTGGGCCACAACGGCGCTGGCAAAACCACCCTGTTCAACGTTGTCGCAGGAGCAAACCCTGCGACGTCGGGAACTTTTCTCCTCGGATACGAAGAAATTTCCCAGAAAATTACCCCGCGGGAAATTGCCTCCAAGGGCGTGACGGTTCTCTATCAAGACCCTGCTCTCACCGGTAATCTCAGTGTTCTTGACAATCTCTATCTTGCTCAATTGGCCCCATTTTCTCGCCCCGACCGTGCTCAGGCTGCTGCCGCCCTGGAACGTGTGGGAAGTGATCTTGATCTCGATCAACTGGTCGATACTCTCAGCTTGGGCGAACGTCAGCTTGTGGCGCTAGCCCGGGGCCTGCTCGGCAAGGACATGAAAGTTCTTCTCCTCGATGAGCCAACCGCCGCCCTGGGTCTCAAAGAAACAGAGGCTCTGCATTCGCTCATTAGAAAGTTCGCGAAGGAAGGTGTTGCGGTTGTCTACGTCTCACACCGCCTGCCTGACATCCTGCAGGTGTGTCAACGCATCATCATTTTGTCTGCTGGTGAAATTGTCGCCGATGGCCCGGTCACGGACTACGACGCTAGAAAGCTCGCCCGCGCACTCGCTCCGGGACTTCTTGAAGTCGAACGGAGTGAGCTCGTTCTCGGCCAGGCACTCCTGAGCGTTAAGCATGCCGGCACCCCACTCTCGTTTCGAGAGGGCGAAGTTGTCGGACTCTTCGGCATGGCTGGGGGCGAGCAATTCGCCATTCTTGAACGACTCTTTGGTCTCAAGGGCAAATATTCTACGGTTCTCTCGGGTCTTTTATTGGAGGTCAGCAATCCTTTGTCTGCGATGAAGCAAGGAATCCACCTTGTCCCTGCTGATCGCGAAAAGGACGGCCTCATCTCAGGCATGAGCGCTGCGGAAAATACTTTCCTTCCGTGGTATCGCACGATTGCGGGACGCGGGTGGTGGGTTTCTCGAGATACCGGGAACGCGGATTACGATTCCGCTCGTGAACGACTCAATATTTTGGGTCCCACGCGTGCCTCCACGATCGATCAGTTCAGCGGAGGTAATCGGCAAAAGCATCTCATCGCTCGATGGATGTTCGTGAAGCGGCCAAAAATATTGCTGTTGGCTCAACCTACGCAGGGCGTAGATGTTGGCGCCAAAGCAGACATTGTTCGCGCGGTCAGAGCAATGGCAGCTCAGGGCACAATCGTCATCGTGGCTTCCGCTGAATCTGATGAGATTGCCAGCATCTGTGACCGCTCCTACATCCTTTTTCATGATCACGTTCGCGAGCGCACGGCGGCAAAAGGGTTTGACGAGCAATTGCTCGCCGATCTCCTCGATCTCGCCCAGCCGCAGCCCCATTCCCAGCCCGATCTGCTTCAGAAAAATTGAGGACCCCTCGTGTCGAATAAGAATTCACTGGCCCTTTTTGCTGCTCGCAACGGCATTTTCATGGCCTTGATTGTGTTGGTTGCGTTCTTTAGTCTGCTCAACAAGAACTTCCTCACCTTCGGCAACGCAGAAAATATCATTCTGCAATCAGCCGAACTGGGAATCGTCGCGATCCCACTAGCCTTTCTCCTCATTTCAGGTTCCGTCGATCTCTCGATCGGGGCTGTTGCCTCGGCGGCCGCGGTGACTTCCGGGCTCGTGATGGCGGCAACGCAGAACACCCTGTTAGGAATCGGCGCGGGACTCGCCCTCGGCCTCGTCGCAGGTGCTATCAACGGCTTTCTCGTCTCGTATGTCAAGCTCAATCCCATTGTGGTGACGTTAGGTTTCTTGAGCATCTGGGCCGGCTATGCCCAACTGGTCACCTCGGGGCGCACGGTTCAACGGTCTTCACTGCCAGAAGATTTTCGTAGTCTTGGCACAGCATCCATTGGCCCCGTTCCCCTCCAAATCGTGCTCCTCGCCATTGTGGTGGTTCTCGGTTGGTACGTACTGAACCGCACGCGTTTTGGCAAAGAAACCCTCGCAATCGGTGGTAACGAAAAGGCCGCGTACCTCATGGGGGTGAGTGTCCAGCTCCGACGCTTCCAGATATTCATCGCCTCGGGAGTGGCCGCTTCGATTACCGGGATGCTCCTCACCGCAAAAGTGCAGTCCGCTAGCCCCGTCATCGGAACCGGCATGGAACTCGCCGCTCTCACCGTGGTGTTGCTGGGGGGGATTGCCTTCGAGGGCGGAATCGGTCGTATAAGTGGCGTGGTTGCCGGCCTTCTGTTCTTCAAGGTGCTTAATAACGGATTGGTGTTCCTGCAGGCGTCCGCATTCCTCCAGACAATTCTGGTGGGTGCGACATTGGTCATTGCCGTGGCCCTGGACAGCACGATCCAAGAGGTAGTCAAAAAAGCGCGACGCCAAATTCTCCAGCGCGTCACCCCCAAATCCGACATCACTACAACGGCTCGTTGAAGTAAGGAAGAGAAGATGAGAACAACGGGATACGTCTGGCATGAACGCTACTCATGGCACGACACCGGTACTTTTGCGGGCATCATCGCGCCCGGGTCAACTGTCCAGCCGTTTCATAACTTTGAATCGGCGGATTCGAAGTCCCGGTTCAACAGTCTCGTTGAGGTGAGCAGTCTCATTGACCACCTTGTCAAGGTTCCTGCTCGCATCGCAACAGACGAAGATATCCTCCGCATCCACACGCCGCGCCATCTCGATTTCATCAAGAATCAGAGTGAACTTGTCGTCGGCGATGCCGGTGACGGCTGGTCGCCTTTTGGGCACAAGGGCATTGAAATCGCGCGTCTCGCCGCGGGTGGTACGATCGCTGCAGTTGACGCTGTCCTTCGCGGTGACGTGACCAATGCATATGCCCTCGTGCGTCCTCCCGGACACCACGCTGAACGGGACATGGGAATGGGCTACTGTATTTTTGCGAATATCCCCATTGCAATCGAATGGGCCCGAGCCAACCATGGCATAGAGCGAATTGCCGTCGTCGACTTCGACATCCATCACGGCAATGGCACACAAAGTATTTTTGCCGACGACCCAAATGTGCTGACGATCTCCTTGCACCAGGATCGCCTTTTTCCCCAAGACAGCGGATACGTCACCGAGACTGGCGGTTCAGGGGCCGAAGGATCCGCACTCAACGTGCCGCTGCCAGCGGGGACCGGTAACGGTGCCTATGCGGCTGCTTTCGAGCGGCTGGTTCTGCCCGCCTTGCGCAATTTCAAGCCGGAAGCGATCTTTGTCGCCAGTGGTTTTGACGCCTCAGCGGTCGATCCCCTCGGTTGTATGACACTCACGGCGACCGCTTATCGACAGATGACGGCTTCGTTGGTCACCGTGGCCGACGAGTTATGTGACGGCAGGCTCATCATGTCGCACGAGGGCGGTTACTCACCTGTTTACGTGCCCTATTGTGGCTTGGCCGTACTGGAGGAATTGTGTGGATTCGAAACGGGCATCCCCGATCCATTTGAATTTTCCTTCGGCAATTCCCCAGCACATGCCCTTACGCAGGCTCAGGATGACGTTTTGAACGTTGCCGAAAATATTGCACGGCAGATGCAACTTATCGTCGGCTAGCGGAGCCCTAGCAATAAAGGAAACCTCCGAACGCGTAGGCTCGGAGGTTTCCTTTTGTCTTGAGACATCACAGAGTCGGGATGACAGGAATTGAACCTGCGACCTCGTCGTCCCGAACGACGCGCGCTACCAAACTGCGCCACACCCCGCGGTGTTGCTAGCAGTCTAAACCCGTTGGTGCAGGCTCAGGAAACTCGCGCCGTGAGTGTCACGAGCGAAACCTCGGGAGCACACGCAAAGCGCACAGGGGCATAGATGGACGTGCCGACTCCCGCCGAAACATTGAGCATTGCAGTGTTGCGCCCATTGCGCCAGGTGCTCAAACCCTTGACCTGGGAACGGGGAATGTCGCAGTTCGTCACGAGAGCCCCAAAACCGGGCAGACACACTTGGCCGCCGTGCGTGTGCCCTGCAAAGATCATGTCCGCACCGTTGTTGACGAAAGCATTGAGGATTCTCTGGTACGGCGCATGCGCCACGCCGATCGTTGCTGCCGGTGCGGTCTCGCTTGGAACTGCCGCGCCCGGGTCCTTGGCGCCCCTAGTCGGTTCGAGGCCGAGCTCGAGACCGAGCTCGAAGAAGTCCCCCGAGCGCACGTCATCGAGGGCACGCGTCATGCTGGCGAGCGAGTCGAAATGGCGGTGGGGATCGTCGACCCCCATGAAGTCCAGCCGAGTTGAGCCCAGCATGATTGTGGCAGCGGCATTGTTGAGGTTCGCCCAGCCAAGGCCATCGATAAACAATGACTGCAGGCGGGCCGTGTCGAGGCGTGCCGCCGGATGCTCGCCGCTGGTGGGCCCCGCAAAATATTTGAACGGGTTTTTGAACTGAGGTCCAAAGTAATCATTGGAACCGTTGACAAAGACTCCAGGAATTCCCAAAAAAGGCTCGAAAGCATATTCCACGGCATCCAGAGCCTTGGCATGACCAAGGTTGTCACCGGTGTTGATCACGAGGTCGGGTTGCAGGTCAGCGAGTGCCCGAATCCACGCTTGCTTCTCTTTCTGCCACGGTGCGAGATGCAGGTCGGAGATGTGCAAAATGCGCAGGGGGGCCGAGCCGGGTTCGAGAACCGGGGCGGTCACGCGGCGCAGTGTGAAGGCGTTGCGTTCGATAACGGATGCCCAGACGAACGATCCGACAGCGAGAAGCCCCAAGGCGACGAGCGCATCGCGCCCGCCGCTACCCCGGTTGGACATTTGGTTAGCCCTGAACGGTGATCGTGACGGTTGCGCCGGGTTTTGCATACCCGCCGATCACATCTTGGGCAATTACTGTGCCCTGGTTCGGATTAGCAACCGGGCACGTGCTCGGCACGGGCGTCGGCGTGCCAGGACCCGTCGACGGTGGTGTACTGGGACACGGGGTGGGCGAGGGAGCCGGCACGGTGTTGACCGATACTGCCCACCCGGTAAGAGCTGCCCGGGCTGCGGCTGTTGTCATGCCAATCGTGCTCGGCGGACCGTCCACCAAAGCTTGGTTGCTCGAGAAGAACTTGACGGTGGTGCCCAATGCTGACGTCGTTCCGGCTGCGGGCTCGGTGCGAACCCCCGTACCCTTGGCAAGTTCAGAATCAACTTCGCCGCCGTCTTCAAAGGTGAAACCGATACTTTCGATCAGAGATTTGGCTTGGGCAAGAGTGAGCCCCTTGACCTCGGGAACGGAAATTGACTTTCCGGCCACGAGAGCAGGATCAGGCGCGGCAAATTCACCACCGGCATAGAGCGTGTTTGTCACTCTCATAATGTCGCGCCACATGTGTTGAACCATGATGTACGGAGCTTGGACGAACTGAACTACCGGTGTGTGTCCGGAGACGTTTCCCAGCCAGATTGCGGTCGATACCGCCGTCGTCGAGCCGAGCATCCAGTTGTGCTCCGAGTACTCGGAGGTACCGGTCTTTGCGATATAGGGCACGCCGTCACCGATGGGGGACCATTGAGCGGTCACGGTGGGAACTTTTGTCATGCCGAATGCAACCGTGTTGGCCACGTTGGCAGGCAGGGCCTGAACGCAGTCTGCCGTGGGGGGTGGAATATCTTTGCCGTTACGATCGGTGATTTTGTCAATGGCAATGGGGTGACAGGTTAGGCCGCTATCTGCGAGGCCGGCAACGGCCGTGGCCATCGTCATTGGGGCAATCTCGTTTGTGCCGAGCACCGCGGAAGGGTTGCTGGTGAGTTGGTTGCCGTCGGCGCGATGCACCAAAAGTGCCTCGGCATCCTTTCGGATGTTGCAGAGGTCCAGTTTGGACGCCATCGTGACGAAGTTGGTGTTCCACGAGTTGTTGAGGGCCACCTGAACGGTTGCGGTTTGACCGCCGCCCGCATAGTTCGAGGGGCGCCAATCGGGCCCTCCGGTTCCATCGCAGGTGTTCGTAAATTCTGACATCTTCCAGGTCTTCGTTGCACCTGCGACGGATTCACCCAAACCATGACCTGCTTTGAGCCATTCGGACAAGGTGAAAAGTTTGTAGGTCGAACCGACTTGGAAGCCTGTTGACCCTCCGTAGGTGCTGTCAGTGTTGTAGTTCACAGACGTAAAGTTTCCACCCGTCGCAATAATCTCGGGATCGTTGGAATAGTCCTTACTTTGTGCCATTGCCAGTACGCGTCCGGTGCCCACCTGAACGGAAACCGACGTGGCAGCGATGTCCCCGACGTCAACGACTTTGGGCACGTTGGCATCGATAGTTGCCACCGAAATGGCTTGAACCTCAGGGTTTAGCGTTGTCATGATTTTCCAACCACCACGCTGAAAAGCAGTCCAGCGTTCATCGGCCGTGGTGCCGAAGGCGGGATCATTTTTGATGATCCAGGTGACGTAGTCACAGAAGTATGCTGCCCCCCCGGCGGTCTGGCAGCCGGTGCTGGCCTCCACAATGTTGGGTGTCACGGGAGCGGCAACAGCCTCGTCGTGCTGTTGTTGCGTGATCTTCTTTTCGATCAGCATGCGGTCCAGAACGTAGTCGCGACGCGCCTGATTCTCGGCGATGTTGTCGGGAAGGTCAATGCGGAGGTTATTGGGGTTATTGACGGTGGCCATCAGACTGGCAGACTGGGCCAACGTCAAGTCCTTGGCGCTCACTCCGTAGTAGTGCTTCGCCGCTGATTCGATGCCGTACACACGACCGCCGAATGAGGCGATGTTCAGGTAGCCCATCAAGATGTCTTGCTTGCTGTAATCCTGCTCGACGCCGATGGCGAGCTTCATTTCTTTCAGCTTGCGATCAATACTCGTTTCGGTGGCCGCCTTGAAAGCCGCTGCTTTAGCGACGGGGTCAGAGATTTCTTCAGCCTTTTGAACGAGCACGTTCTTCACATACTGCTGGGTGATGGATGATCCACCCTGCACGTCGCCTCCGGCCGAGTTGCTGAGGGCGGCGCGAATTGTGCCCAGAAGGTCGATCCCGCCGTGTTCGTAAAATCTAGGATCCTCGGTGGCGACAGCGGCGTCTTTGACGAAGGGGGACACCTGATCCCATGAGACCTCCTGGCGGTCCTGGGCGAAGAAGGATGCCAAAAGGACCTCTGAGCCATCGGATGCAGTGGCGTAAATGCTGGTCTTCTCCGCCAAGTCGCCGATGGCGAGGTAGTCGGGAAGGTTGTCAAAGATGCCCAACGTGCTGTTGGCAGTGAGTCCGGTAACAGCGATGGCAGGGGTCACGGCAGCGGCTACAAGCACCGAGGCGACCGCGCTCATTCCCACAAATGCGAGAACAGCGCCCACGACACCAGGCTTTAACGTTTTTCGGGCAGACATAGAATCAAGGTTAGCTCGAATTTGCTGAGAAATAACCGAACGGAGAATCATGCCTGCGATCAAGTGGGAGTACACAACCACGCCATTGTTGATCCATAACACGACGGCGATCCTCAACACCTGGGGCTCCGAAGGTTGGGAACTTGTTCAAATCGTGACCGGCCCAGAAGGCGGCCTTGTCGCTTACCTCAAACGCCCGCTCACTGAATAGAAGGTTGAACCATGTCTTTAATTGATCTGCGTCTGGCGGAACTGGGAATTGATCTTCCAGATGTCGTTGCTCCCGTCGCCGCCTACGTGCCGGCTGTCGTGGAGGGTAACCTCGTTTTCACATCCGGGCAGCTCCCCATGGTTTCGGGCGCACTTCCGGCCACGGGCAAGGTTGGTGACGGCCAGGGCCTCGTTTCGGCCGCCGACGCCAGGGCCTACGCCCGAATTTCGGCCCTCAACGCGCTGGCCGCGGTGAAGTCTGTCATCGGTTCGCTGGACCGCATCACGCGCATTGTCAAACTCACCGGTTTTGTGGCCTCGCATCCTGATTTCACGGGGCAGCCAGGCGTCATCAACGGTGCCTCCGACGTTCTGGGCGAGATTTTTGGTGATATTGGCGCCCATGCCCGAAGTGCTGTTGGGGTAGCCGTTCTTCCGCTGGATTCTCCGGTGGAGCTCGAGTTGATCGTCGCGTTCAAGTAAGAGCCGGCAATGCCCGAACTTAAGAAAACGATCACGCCGCGTGATCTGCTGGATGATGATGCCCCCAGCCTTCTCGAAGACGAC
Source organism: Alpinimonas psychrophila (assembly GCF_014137865.1). Taxonomy (GTDB): domain Bacteria; phylum Actinomycetota; class Actinomycetes; order Actinomycetales; family Microbacteriaceae; genus Alpinimonas; species Alpinimonas psychrophila. The sequence continues at coordinate 35,368 of NZ_JACGWU010000007.1, forward strand.
GGTTCTTGGCGCCAGGGGTATCCCTATGACACGAAAATGTCACGCGAGAACTACGAGAGCAACAAGCACCTTCTGCAAATTGAGCTGTTGAAGCTTCAGGCATGGGTTCGGGATTCCGGCCAGCGCATTGTGCTGATTTTTGAGGGCCGGGATGCCGCTGGCAAAGGGGGAACCATTAAGCGATTCATGGAGCACCTGAATCCCCGTGGTGCCCGGGTGGTGGCACTCGAAAAACCCACCGACCGCGAATCGACCCAGTGGTATTTTCAGCGCTACGTAGAACACCTTCCCGCTGCTGGTGAGATGGTCTTCCTCGACCGATCCTGGTATAACCGTGCCGGCGTGGAAAGGGTGATGAGCTACTGCACCCCTGCCCAATACCTCGAGTTCACACGATCGGCCCCGGAATTCGAGCGGATGCTCGTGCAGTCGGGCATTCACCTCGTCAAGTTCTGGTTTTCTGTCGGCGAAGCCGAGCAACATCGGCGTTTTGTCGAACGCCGAACCGACCCAGTGAAACGGTGGAAGCTCTCGCCCACGGACCTCGCAAGCCTCGATAAGTGGCAGGAATACACCCAAGCCAAGGAGGCCATGTTCTTCTACACGGACACTCCCCAAGCGCCCTGGACGGTGGTGAAATCGAACGATAAAAAGCGCGCGCGGATCGAAGCGATGCGCTGGGTGTTGAACACTTTTGACTATCCCGATAAAGATGTGGCGGCTGTCGGCACCCCCGACGCCCTCATCATCGGCAGCCCCGCCCACGTTTATGACCAAGGGGAGAATCCGACCGGCTCGTTCCCTGTCGTTCGTTCCACTGACACCTAAAGGAAATGTCCATGACGACAGCGCTGTCGACCGAAGCCGCCAAAGAACTCTTTCACCGTTCGCGTCCCACGAGAGTGGAGCGACGCACCGTGGGGGAACACTTGCGCCTGCGGGCACCTCTGGCAGGGCAAGCCGTTGTTCCGGCCCTGGCAGAACGCCCAGATTCGATCAAGATTCTGCGCGGGCAAGAGGAGGTTCGCAATGCTGACCTCGTGCCGCTGCGGTATCAGCGCATGGCGAGCAACCCGTTTGCTTTTCTTCGCGGCGCCGCCGCGGTCATGGCCAGCGACCTCTCATTGACCTCCAATTCGGGCATCCGGGTGCAACTGTGTGGGGATGCCCACCTGGCCAATTTCGGTATGTTTGCCTCGCAGGAGCGGAGCCTCGTTTTTGACCTCAATGATTTTGATGAGACCCTGCCTGGCCCCTTCGAGTGGGACGTCAAACGCTTGGCGGCTAGCTTCGCTATCGCAGCGCGCGGCAATGGCTTTTCGTCCGAGGAGGTTGTCCGGGCGAGCCAAAGTGTGGGGCAGTCCTATCGCGAGTGGATGCAAGCCTTCAGCGAGCGCGAAACCCTGGACGTGTGGTACACCCGCGTTGACGTCGAATGGATGGTTTCGCAACTCAAGAAGTCCGATATTCGCCGAGCTTTGGTGAAAGCCAGCGACAAAGCCAAGCGCAAGAATTCCGAATCGGCCATTCTCAAGCTCACCGAAATTGTTGATGGCAAGCGTCAATTTCGTTCCGACCCGCCCATCCTCACGCCCGTTGCTGACGGAGAGTTTGGCACCGTGGTCGACACGTTGGCCCCCGTGTTCGCCGATTACGTCAGTACGCTCCAATCAGATCGCGCCGCACTCGTCGCGCGGTACTCCTTCGTTGACTTCGCCTTCAAGGTCGTGGGCGTGGGCAGTGTCGGCACGCGCGCCTACGTCATTCTGCTGGAGTCCGGCGATGGCGAGCCCATGGTTCTTCAGGCCAAGCAGGCCGGAGCGTCTGTACTGGAGCCCTACGCGGGAGCCAGCGAATTCGCCAATAGCGGCGAGCGGGTGGTGGCGGGGCAACGCCTCATGCAGTCGGCCGGTGACCCCTTCTTGGGGTGGTGCCACGGAGGCCCGTCGGCGCCTTTCGACTTCTATTTTCGCCAGTTATGGGACATGAAGGGGTCCATCGATGCGACCCTACTGGACGAGCACGGGCTGCGCGTCTACGGTCAAATCTGTGGCGCTGTCTTGGCCAGGGCTCATGCTCGAGCTGGAGATGCCTCCATCATCAGCGGCTATCTGGGGGAGACGAGCGAGTTTGATGCCGCAATCGCCGCCTATGCAGTGAGCTATGCGGACATCACGGAGGTTGACTACGCGGCCCTTGTGGCCACGGGGTTGGGCACGACTCCTACTGGTTAGGAGCGGATCCGGGGACGCAGTCGTTGGCGAGGTTGCTGGGCTTATCGCTGCTGGTTCAGCTGGCCCGGTCGGTGCGATCGGCAAGAACGATGGCAATGACGCCGAGCAGCATCGTGCCGCCGATCCGTGCCAAACTGTCCAGGGTCATTAGGAACCAGGTCACCGCATTGGGTCCGACCATGGTGGGGGCTCCACTACCCACCAGTTGCAGCAGCACCCACGTCAACGTGACTGCCGCGGTGACACCGGCGGGCACCCAATTCCACGGAGCCGGCACGGCACCCAGCCGGACGATCTGCATAACAGCCGTGAGGGCGAGAGCAAACTGCACGAACGAGTCCGCGTAGGCGAAGGCCATCAGGATGTTCGGCACGGGATTGTTCGAGAAGCTGTCGGCGATGACGCCATACAGCACAGACCCGAGCAGTAACCAGATAGCCAACAGAGCGAGCGCGGTGGTACCAAGCGGGCGGCGAGCGGTAATGCTGCCGGCGCCCCGAATCCCAAAGGCGAATACGAAGAGTGCCGCCGAAAAGAGAGCGAGGCTCACGGTCCCGGCGAATGGGAAGGGAAGTGGCTGCTCGATGACGCGGATCACGACGGAGCCCAGCAAGAGCCCACCGCCGATGAAACCGGTGAGAGCTGCGGGGGAGGTGCGGCGAACCAGAAGCGCGGGAGATGTCATCTGAGGAGCCTACGCCGAGTGGTCACCACCATAATAGGGGCAAAGGTCGACCGCATCCTGAGCCACTAAAGTTGGCCTATGACCGCGCTGGAGAACGACCCGCTGGAGATCAACTTTCGAACGCGCAAATGGGTGCGTCCGGAAGACCTGAATGCCAATGGCACGCTCTTCGGGGGCAGTCTCCTCAAGTGGATCGATGAGGAGGCAACGATTTACGCGATTGTGCAGCTGGGCAACCGCCGCGTCGTGACCAAGTTCATGTCTGAGATCAACTTCTTAAGTTCCGCAGTGCAGGGCGATGTCATCGAGATGGGCCTGCAGGCAACGGCATTCGGCTCGTCATCCATGACCATGCGGGCCGCGGTGCGCAACATGATCACCCGCAAGCCCATTTTGACCGTCGATCGCATCGTCTTCGTTGGGCTGGATGCCTCGGGGGTTCCGTTCCCTCATGGTTTCACCGACATTACCTATGACCGCGACCGAATCCCGCAGGAGCCTCTCGCTTAAAAGCCCGGCGAATTGCTAGTGTCACTCTCATGACACTCCCGGAAACCCCTGCTTCCTCTCGACGCGTTATTGCACTCCTCCGCGCCGCCCTTGCGCTGGTGGTGCTGGCGGCTGTGGCGTATCAAATCATTGATCGGGTGAGGCACAATTTTTTTGCTCCGGGGGAGTACTTCGCGTACTTCACGATCCAGTCCATGCTCATGTGTGTCGTGGTCCTCGCCGTTGGCGGCCATCTTGCGTGGCGAACGACGCGTGACACGAAACTCTTCACCATCGTTCGCGTCAGCGTGCTGTCATACGCCGTGATTGCGTGTGCTGTCTACAACGTTCTGTTGCGGGATCTTCCGTCTGTTCCGGGCTACGCGTGGCCAGTGTGGCCCAACGAGGTGTTGCATGTCTGGGCGCCAATTCTGTTGGTGCTTGACTGGGCTCTGAGCCCGGGCCGCCGGGCGCTTCGCCTCCGCGCCTCACTGTGGGCATTGCTATATCCCGTGGCCTGGCTCGTCTTCACCATGGTGCGGGGTGCCATCACCGGATGGTGGCCGTACCCGTTCCTCAACCCCAATGGCGTCAACGGAATCATGGGTGTCATTGTTTATGTGGTGGGAATCGCCCTGGTCATTTGGCTCATCGCGTTTCTCGGACTCCTCCTTGCCAAAATCAGAACGCGCCAACTTCCGTCGGTTGTCTCAACGCCAGATAAGGTCTCCGCATGAACGTCACCGAGGTGCTCATTCCGACGACCGATGGCAAGGGGGAGCTTCGCGGTGTTCTGGCAATACCGGATGGGCCGGGCCCCTTCCCGGCCGCCATCATGGTTCACGAAGTGTTTGGAATCGAAGAAAACATGCGCGCCCAAATCGAGCGCCTGTGCAGCGCCGGGTACGTCGTGCTGATGCCCGATCTTTTTAGTCGCGGGGGCGCTCGCCGCTGTCTCATGGCCACGTTCCGGGCGCTTACCGACGGGCGAGGCCAAGCCTTTGACGATGTCGCCGCCGCCCGCAGGCTCCTCCTCGACCGCCCTGATTGCACGGGAAAAATCGGGGTCATCGGGTTCTGCATGGGCGGAGGTTTCGCGTTGCAGCTGGCGAATCACGGCTTCGATGCGGCATCGGTCAACTACGGCATGATGCCGAAAGATATTGAGGCAAGCCTGGTGGGTGCGTGTCCCATCATCGGCTCCTATGGGGCAAAAGATGGCTCGCTCAAAGGCGCCGCCGGGGCCATGGAGCGCGCTTTGACGAACGCCCATATTCCCCACGACATCAAAGAATACAAGAACGCCAATCATGCCTTCATGAACCCTGGGCCAGCCGGACCTAAGGTTCTGAGACCGGTCATGAGCAAGGTCGTCGGTATGAAGCCGTACCCCACAGAGGCCGCTGATGCGTGGCGCCGCATTGAAGAATTCTTTGCAATGCACTTGGCGGCCGAATGAGTTACGTAGCTACCCTTGTGGTCCACGAAGCCGTAACGAAGGGGGACGCCCTCGCGCCCAAGCACACTTCACAGCTCGTTATCAGGGAAGGGGTTATACCCTTTTGATATTGCGTCTCTAGGGGGTTTACCCCTGTTTTGCAATCTGGACCACGAGCCCTAAGGAACGCACCATGTCAAACATCGTAGAGACTGCCGTCGGAGCAGGTACTTTCACCACCCTGGTAGCTGCTGTACAGGCTGCCGGACTCGTTGACACGCTCACGAGCCCGGGCCCCTTCACTGTCTTCGCGCCCACGGACGAGGCGTTCGCCGCTCTCCCGGCCGGAACCGTAGAGGGCCTGTTGAAGGACATTCCCGCACTCACCAAGGTGCTGACGTACCACGTAGTCGCCGGCAAAGTTATGGCGGCCGATGTCGTCAAGCTCACGTCGGCAACCACGGTTGAAGGAAGCGACGTCACCATCGACGCCACGAATGGAGTCACCGTTAATGGTGCCCACGTCGTGACAGCAGATATTGAATGCGACAACGGTGTCATTCACGTAGTGGATGCCGTTTTGCTCCCGTAACCCCTCCACCGGGAAAGCATTCGGCCAATTTTGGCCGAATCAAGATGCCCGTCTTTTGCTTCAGCCGCGCCCCCGGCTCGTCGCGAAAGGCGGGTATTTCCGTACACTCCAAACAACGAAATAGCTGCACGACCTTGCCTCGCGTCGAAGGTCCTATGCGGTGAGGACTCTTTAGCGAGCAAAGGGCGAGCGCGGGGTATGAGAAACGAACCCCGGTTTACTGACGAGCACCCCCTTTTGCTCGAAGGGAAGCGGTGGTGAAATAACCCAAAGAACTTGGCTCTCCGTATCAAGAGGGTTATGCCAGTTGTGCGACTTGCGTGCAGAAAAGGTTGTGGAGTCTCCCGTTTCGAGAATGCGTTCCTCGCCCTCGATATCGAGAAAAAGTTGTCCCTGCGTGACGACGACGAAGATCGATTCGGCCTCTAGCGTGTAGGCCCCGTCCGAGCCCCCGCCTGGTTGCATCGTTGTTCGCATGACCTGAACGTTTTTCTCATCTACGGGCGTCAGCAGATATTCCTGCAGGTCGACACCGCCCATGTAGAGCGGAACTCCGCCGTGCACCACGGGTTCTTGGGGGTAGCTGAAGAGCGACCCAATAGAGATCTCAAGGACTTCACAGATGCGTAAAAGCACGGGAACGGAGACGCGGGTTTTGCCGCGTTCTGCCAAACTCAAGAATCCTTTGGAGACGCCGGCCAGCTCGGCAACATTGGTAACGGATCGACCCTGAGCAAGGCGAACGGTGCGGAGTTGGGGGCCGACAGTCTCCATGCCGCGGGCGTCGGCTACGGGCTTCTTCATGTGCTCAGTCTTTCGCATAAAGGCAAGTAATGTCGCCCGTCTTGTTTAACGATACAAAACATGCCACAGTATCGATTAGTGTCACTAAACGGGAGCGACTATTTCGCTCACGATCATCGGCAATGCGTCATAACAAAGGGGTTATTAATGAAGGCCATCGTTTTCAACGGCACGGATGTCGAACTCGCCGACGTTGAACTGAGCGCCCCAGGGCCGGGTGAGGTCAGTGTCAAAATCTCGGCCGCGGGCGTGTGTCACTCCGACCTGCACATCTTGCGTGGTGAATGGGGAGTTCCCCTTCCTCTTGTCATGGGCCACGAAGGGTCCGGTATCGTTTCCGCACTGGGCGAGAGCGTCACTGACCTTGCCGTTGGCGACCATGTTGTGCTGTCGTGGGTTCCCAACTGCGGTGTCTGTCGCTACTGCGTTCTTGGTCGCCCGGCCCAATGTGAAATGGTGGCCAACGTCGTAGCCCCCGGCGGCGTTCTTTACGACGGAACCAGTCGACTTTCTCAGGACGGCTCACTCCTCCATCACTACCTCGGTGTTTCATCCTTCGCGGAATATGCTGTTGTTCCACAGTCGGGAGCGATCAAAGTTCGCTCGGATGCCCCCCTTGACCTCATTGCGCTCGTGGGCTGTGCCATCGCGACGGGCGTGGGCGCTGTGAGAAATACCGCTCGTTTTGTTGCCGGTTCGACCGCGGCGGTCATCGGATGCGGTGGGGTGGGGCTCTCTGTTGTGCAAGGGGCCAGACTCGAAAAGGCGTCAAAGATTCTTGCTGTGGATCTCTCTCAGGAAAAATTAGATCTTGCTAAAAAACTCGGAGCGACACATACCCTTCTGGTCACGCCGGGAATGGATGTGGTGAGGTCCATGAAAGCCCTTATCCCCGAAGGTCTCGACTATGTGTTCGATGCGATTGGCAAAATAGCGACGACGGAACAGGCCATTGGGGCACTCGGCCTCGGCGGTAGCGCGGTTGTCGTCGGGCTTCCGCCAACGGGGCAGACCGCGCGGTTCGACCCGCTAATCCTTGCCGAAGCTGACCAACGAATCCTCGGTTGCAACTACGGTTCTACGGTGCCCAAGCGAGACATTCCTCGCTTGGTTGATGAATTGATGTCGGGAGATCTCGACCTTGAATCCATGGTCTCGGCACGGCGCCCTCTTTCGGAAGCAAAGTCCGCCCTCGACGACCTTAATTCGGGTCTCGCTCTTCGCCAACTTCTTATTCCCTAACTCTTCGTTCTTCACGCTTCTCACCATCCAACCCCTATCGGAGGAAATAACATGAGCATCAAAATTGCAGAACATTCGGGAGGACTCGCGCGACGAAGCGTGACGCCTTTCGAGGTTTTAGCCCAAAGTGTCGCCAACATTGCCCCGAGCGCGGTCATCGCTTTTGGCCCCGGTGTTATGGCACTCTACGCAGGTAACGGTGCATGGTTCTCGTTCGTGATCGGCATGGTCCTTATCCTGATCGTCGCCCAGTCGGTGGCGGTCTTTGCGCGTCGACGTGCAGGAGCAGGGTCGCTCTACTCCCTCGTTCGCCCTGCGCTGGGACCGTGGGGCAGCATCGTTACAGGCTGGGCGCTGTTCATCGGTGTCATCGCCATCGCCTCAGGTTCGCTCGCGGGTGCCGGCTTTTTTGCTTCAGCCTTCCTCGAGGGCCTTGGCGTAAATCTCTTCCAACCCATGGTGGGTCAAATTGTTCTTGACGCAATCCTGCTGGCGATTGCTGTCTACCTCACCATTTCCGGAGTTCGCATCGCGGCCCGCGTTTCGGCAACCCTCGAAGTGATCTCCATCTTCGTCATCGTCGTCATGTTGGTTATCGTTCTTGTCAGCAGTGGCAACGTCTTTGACATCGCTCAGCTGACTCTTACCGGTGCGACCTTCGACGGTATGGTCTTCGCGGTCGTTCTTGCCATTCTCGGATTCGTCGGCTTTGAGAGCGCTGCCGCCCTCGGCGAAGAGGCGAAAGACCCGTACCGCGCTATTCCTCGTGCCATCCGTCGGGGCGCCATCTTCGCCGGAATTGTGTACATTTTTGCGACGTACGTTCAGGTGGCAGCTTTTGACGGCGGCGCGGAGGGGCTCGGAAAGAGCCTTTCCCCCATGGATGACCTCGCGGCACAATATGGCCTTGACGGATTCGTCCCCCTCCTCAACCTCGGTTTTGCCGCGTCCTTCATGGCTGTCGTCATTGCCTGCATGACCGTGGGCGCGCGCCTCTTGTTCGCCTGGGGCAATGAGGGCCTCATTCCATCATGGCTTGGCAAGGCTCACCCCAAGCACCGCACTCCAGCCCGAGCGATCTACACGACAATCCCTCTCGTGTTCTTGCCCATGGCAATCGTGCTCTCGCTCGGTGTGGCGCCCCTCGGTGCCACAACGTATATCGACACCGTCGGCGTCTTCGGCTACATGTTTGCATACATTTTGGTCTGTATTGGAGCACCCATCTTCTTGAAGAAAACGAACGGCAAGAGTGTGATCTTCACGATGATTGTGGGAATCGTTGGCGCTCTCTCGCTGCTGTACGTCTTCTACCGAAACGTGTGGCCCATCCCCGCACCTCCTCTGGATTCCCTACCCGTCTACTTCGCCGTCGCTCTCCTCATTGGAATCATCCTTTTCGCAATTTTGCGCCTGCGCAAGCCTGCTGTCGCAGCGACGGCCGGTACCTTTGCCGATGACAATCCGGAGCCCGAAGACGCCTAGCGTCGCGTGACAGTTCCACAACTTCCTTCTCGCAACTTGTCGGGGTCAGCCTGGGTCAGCCGGGTGCTCCACGCGTACTGGTGAGGCTATTTGTTATACGGCCGAAGACACTGCCAGGCCTCCTTCGCCAATCGTACCGATGGCCAACTCCGACGGGCTGGTTGGCGGCACGCAATGGCCCCGACGACCCAGAGACCGGCGATAACGTTCTGGATCGGCCGGATACGGTCTGAGCGGAGGTAATTTCGACATCCGTTTCACCGGTGAGAATTTCAAGGACGAGGCCCAGCCTATGCCCAGGACACACAGCTTTAGGGTCCCGCGACAGTAGGCTTTGATATGCGGACCAACGTATTGCTGTCGCCCGAATAACCGGTCGATTCAGGCATGGTCTTGCCTCGCAAGAACCACAGTGGAGGAAACAATGGAAAGCGCCAGCACGTGCCCTTACATGGGAGGCAAGCAAGAAAATTCCGGCACCAAGAAGCAAGACTGGTGGCCTAACCAACTGAACCTTAAGGTTCTCCAACAGAATTCCCCCATGGTCGACCCCATGGGCGATCAGTTTGACTACGCTGCCGAGTTCAAGACTCTGGATCTCGAGGCCGTCAAGGCAGATATCGAGACGTTAATGAAGACGTCTCAGGACTGGTGGCCCGCCGATTACGGCCACTACGGCCCCTTCTTCATTCGCATGGCGTGGCACTCTGCCGGCACCTACCGCACCTCCGATGGCCGTGGCGGCGGCGGTGCTGGAATGCAGCGCTTCGCCCCTCTGAACAGCTGGCCCGACAACGTTAATCTCGACAAGGCACGTCGTCTCCTGTGGCCCATCAAGCAGAAGTACGGCAAGAAGCTCTCCTGGGCTGACCTCATGATTCTGACCGGCACCTGTGCCCTCGAATCTATGGGGCTCGAGACTTTCGGTTTCGGCGGCGGCCGCGCCGACGTCTGGGAACCCGACGAGACGTACTGGGGCCAAGAAGCCGAGTGGCTTGCCAATAACCGCTACACGGGAAACCGCAACCTTGAGAATCCTCTCGCGGCCGTTCAGATGGGGCTGATTTACGTGAACCCTGAGGGCCCCGATGGCTTCCCGGATGCGTTGGGATCCGCCGTCGACATTCGTGAGACGTTCGCTCGCATGGCCATGAATGACGAAGAAACCGTCGCCCTCATTGCCGGCGGTCATACCTTCGGCAAGGCTCACGGCGCTGACGACCCCAACAAGTATGTTGGCCCCGAGCCCGAAGCTGCCCCCATGGAAGAAATGGGCCTCGGCTGGAAGAACTCACTGGGCGCCGGCAATGGGGTCAACACCATCAGCAGTGGCCTCGAGGGTGCCTGGACGAACACGCCGACGACCTGGGACATGAGCTACTTTGAGCTGCTGTTCGGTCACGAGTGGGTTCTGACGAAGAGTCCTGCCGGTGCCGCTCAGTGGATTCCTGCCGATAAGGATGCGGCGACACTGGTTCCCGACGCGCACGACCCGTCGAAGCGCCACGCCCCCATCATGTTCACCTCGGATATCGCGTTGCGCGTGGACCCGATCTATGAGCCCATTTCGCGTCGCTTCTTGGCCAACCCCGAGGAGTTCGCGGACGCGTTCGCGCGCGCATGGTTCAAGCTCACCCACCGTGACATGGGTCCCATTACGCGTTACCTCGGCTCGCTCGTTCCCGCCGAGGAACTCATCTGGCAGGATCCCGTACCTGCTGTGATTGGTGAGCTCGTGGGCACTGCCGACATCGCGGCCCTCAAGAACACACTCCTGGATTCTGGCCTCACAGTGTCCCAGCTGGTGTCGACCGCCTGGGCTTCGGCTTCTTCCTTCCGTGGCACGGACAAGCGCGGTGGAGCCAATGGGGCACGAATTCGCCTTGAGCCTCAGCGTGGATGGGCGTCTAACGAGCCTGCCGAGCTGGCGAAGGTGCTGACGGTTCTGGAAGGGATCCAAGCGGCCTTCAATGCCGCTGGTGGCGCCCAGATCTCCCTCGCCGACCTCATCGTTCTCGGCGGCGCCGCAGCAGTCGAGCATGCCGCTCACGCTGCTGGTAGCGACATTGCTGTTCCTTTTGCCCCCGGTCGTACGGATGCAACGCAGGAGCAAACCGATGTTGAGTCCTTTGGTTTCCTGGAACCGGCAGCCGATGGTTTCCGCAACTTCGCGAGCAAGGGTCACCTCAAGGTTGCCGAGTACATGTTGCTCGACCGCGCAACGCTCCTGACCCTCACGGCCCCCGAGATGACCGTTCTCGTGGGAGGCATGCGCGTTCTCAATGCGAACACAGGCCACTCGGACGCGGGGGTCTTCACCAAGCGCCCCGGAACATTGACGAATGACTTCTTCGTGAATCTGCTGGATGCTGGCAACACTTGGCACCCGAAGTCCGAAGACGCCGAGCTGTTTGATGCACGCGACACGAAGACCGGGGCCGTCAACTGGACTGGTAGCCGTACCGACCTCGTGTTTGGCTCCAACTCGCAGCTAAGAGCTCTCGCCGAGGTTTACGGCAGTGACGACGCTCAGGCCAAGTTCGTGGCCGACTTCGTCGCTGCGTGGGACAAGGTTATGACGCTGGACCGCTTCGACCTGGCGTAAACCGATCGAATGTCGTGAGGGAGTGCGGGGCGAAAGCCTCGCACTCCCTTTCTTGTTTAGCGGTTGTCTCGAACCCCGCAGCCCCGAACCTTGCAGCGGATCCGGACGGCGGCACGCAAGCTCTAGGGAAACTTTTCACCGCTCGCCCAACACTTCAACAAAAAATCCCCCGGAAAAATTCTGGGGGATTTTGTGGCTCCGACCGGGATTGAACCGGTGACCTTTCGATTTTCAGTCGGACGCTCTACCAACTGAGCTACAGAGCCAGACAACAATTACTTGCCGCCTAGGTAAAAAACCCTTCCTTTCGGAAGGGTTTTTCTCACCTTGCGACCCTGACGGGACTTGAACCCGCGACCTCCGCCGTGACAGGGCGGCACGCTAACCAACTGCGCTACAGGGTCTTACTTTTTGGAGCTAGTTCAGTCTACTATCCCGGTGACCCCAACGGGATTCGAACCCGTGTTAACGCCGTGAAAGGGCGCCGTCCTAGGCCGCTAAACGATGGGGCCGAGAAGTCGACTGAATGTTGACTACCGAGAATCGAGCTTAGAGAAGATTTGCCAAATATGCCAATCGGCGGGTCGAGGCTACATTGAGCGCTTTGGGAAAGCCGACGTTCATGATGCGTTAACGCGTGAGACATACTGCGGTTGGAAGGCGCTCCTAGGTTGAACGAGACCAGTCTCCGGGCTACCAACTGTTCACCTCGCACGGTGGACGGCCTAGGGCTGGTCGCAACGGAGGAAAATTGTTAGCCAAACGAACTCTGGTAGCGTCCATTGCTGCCACAGCTGCTCTCGCTTTAACCCTGACGGGCTGCACATCCACTCCCGCGACTTCCGCAAGTCAGGTTGACGCTTCCACCGCAACAAGCCTGGCTGCATGGGGCGACCTTTCGGCACTCGAAGCTGCAGCTCAAGCCGAGGGGGCTCTCAACGTCATCGCCTTGCCCCGCGACTGGGCAAATTATGGCGCCGTACTCGACCTGTTCGCAAAGAAATACCCCACAATCACGATTAACGAGTCTGCTCCCGATGGTTCCAGTGCCGAGGAAATCCAAGCTGCAGATAACTTGAAGGGTCAAGACACGGCCCCCGACGTCTTTGATATTGGCCTCGCTGTAGCACTTGCCAGCACCGACCGATTCGCGCCCTACAAAGTCGCCACGTGGGCGGATATTCCCGACGCGCTCAAGGAAGCGAATGGCTTGTATGTGGGAGACTACGGAGGCTACATGGCAGTCGGATACGACCCAGCCGCGGTTCCCGCACCCACATCGCTTGCTGATCTTTTGAAGCCTGCTTACAAGGGGAAAATTTCCATCAACGGCGATCCCACCCAGGCAGGTGCAGCATTTGCTGCTGTGGGCATGGCAACCGTGCAAAACAAGGGCACTGTTGACAACTTCCAAGCTGGAATCGACTTCTTTACCGAGCTTCAAGCAGCCGGCAACTTTGTGAAAATTGATCCGACTCCGGCAACAATCGCCTCGGGGGAGACCCCCGTCGTCTTCGATTGGGATTATCTCAATGTTGGCTATGGTAAAAAACTTGCCGCCGACCGTAAGTGGGAAGTTGTCGTGTTCCCTGGAACAGGATATGCGGGTTATTACAACCAAGCGATAAACGCAGCCGCTCCCCACCCTGCCGCAGCCCGGCTCTGGCAGGAATTCCTCTACAGCGACGAGGCCCAGAACCTCTGGCTAGCTGGTGGGGCACGCCCGGCGCGTGCGGATGCGATGGCGTCAGCTGGCACTATCGATGCGACGTTGTTTGCCGCACTTCCCGCAACGCCGAAGGTAACGGTTGTTCCTTCTGCCAAGCAAAGTGCTGCCGCGGCGACACTCCTTGGTGAGAAATGGGCAGCCGCTGTCAAGTAGAAATCCTCGTGGAACGGCAGCAGCCTTAGGGCTGTTGCCGTTCGCGATCTATGTGTTGCTCTTTCTTGCAGTGCCCACCCTGATCGCCATTGCCACGGGGTTTTTTGACAAAGCGGGTTCGTTTACGCTCGATACTGTGGCGGCACTGGGCAGTCCAGTGGTCATCAGCACGTTCTTCAACTCATTCTGGTTGTCTTCTTTGACCGCCGTGCTCGGAGCCGTGCTAGGCGCTTTAGCCTGTTACGCGCTCCTCAGTGCGAGACCCGATGGCTCACTCCGAATCGCCGTTGATTCCGTGAGCGGGGTCCTGGCGCAATTTGGTGGCGTCATGCTTGCGTTCGCCTTCATCGCAACAATCGGCATCCAAGGAATGGTGACGGTCTGGCTGCGCGACACTTTCGGCGTCGACATTTACACGAATGGCGTGTGGCTTTACGAAATGCCAGGCCTCGTTCTCCCCTACATCTACTTCCAAGTGCCCCTCATGATCATCACATTCATGCCCGCAGTTCAAGCTCTGAAGCCACAGTGGGCGGAGGCTAACGCAACGCTCGGGGGAACCCGGGCGAGTTACTGGTTTCGCATAGCGTTCCCCGTTTTGGCTCCATCATTTTTCGGGAGCCTCTTACTCCTGTTCGCCAATGCTTTCTCGTCCTACGCCACAGCGGCCGCCCTGAGCAGTCAAGGATCGGAGATTGTGCCCCTACAGATACGCGCAGCGCTAACGAGTGAAACGCTCTTGGGACGAGAGAATTTGGCCGGTGCCCTTGCGCTGGGGATGATCGCCGTCATGGTTGTCGTGATGCTCAGTTACTCGGCGCTTCAATCGCGTGCTGCACGGTGGCAGCAATGAGTCCTGTCTTGTCCCGTCGCGGGGACGTCGCCCACGCACCCTCGCGCGCCGTCAGCATCATTATTTTGGCCGTCATTGGCGTCCTCTTTGCGATTCCAATCCTGGCAATGGTCGAATTCACGTTGCGCGCAGGGCTCTCGGGCGGCCACGATTTCTCACGATGGATCGCCCTTTTCCAGGGCGGTTTTACGGGTACCTATCGCACGGTGCTGGTGGCCCTCGGCAATTCGCTGGGTCTCGCTATGGGCACCGTCGCCATCGTACTGATATTGCTTGTCCCAACGATGCTCCTGCTGCACATCAGATTTCCTCGGCTGCGCCGAGTGATGGAATTCATTTGCATCCTGCCAATCAGCATTCCGGCGATCGTGCTCGTTGTTGGCCTAGCTCCCGTGTACTCCGTGGTGGCTCGCCTGTTTGGTAGCGGCGTGTGGACCCTAGCTTTTGCATATGGCATCACAGTTCTTCCCTTCGCGTACCGCGCGATCCAATCCAACATTGATGGCGTTGATGTCCGTACATTGAGTGAGGCAGCCCGCTCGCTTGGAGCAGGTTGGTGGAGCGTCCTCCTCTTGGTTCTGGTTCCAAACCTGCGGCGAGGTCTCCTCGCGGGTACTTTCATTTCGGTTGCAGTCGTGCTCGGTGAGTTCACGATCGCTTCTCTTCTGAACCGGATCAACCTCCAGACCGCGCTTCTTGTCGTCAGCAAGGCTGATCCCTATGTGGCCGTCATTTTGTCATTACTGGCGCTCATTTTTGCGTTCCTCCTCCTGCTTGCCATTGGCCGCCTTGGAGCGGAGCGCAGGGTTCCAGTACGAGAGCGTTCCCGAGTGAAAGGTAAGTCATGAGTCAGACAGAGTCTCCCGTGCGTTCAGGTTCGGTAGTCGAATTCACCGGTGTCATGAAGGAGTTTGCCGGTCACCGAGCCTTAGCGGGTCTAGATTTGACACTTCATGCAGGCGAACTAGTTGCGTTGCTGGGCCCCAGCGGTTGCGGGAAAACTACTGCCCTCCGTGTTCTGGCCGGACTCGAATCCACGGATGACGGCACCATTTTGATCAATGGCACGGATATCTCGACACTGCCCACGAGTAAGCGCGATATGGGAATGGTCTTTCAGTCATATTCGCTCTTTCCGCACCTTAGCGCCGGGGAGAACGTCGAATTTGGCCTGCGCATGCGCAAAGTCAATGCTGCCGAGCGGCGGCGGCGGGCACTGGATGCCCTCCACCTTGTTGGACTTGATGGTCACTATGACCGCTATGCACACCAACTTTCGGGCGGGCAACAGCAGCGTGTCGCCCTTGCAAGGGCGCTCGTCACCGAACCGCGCGTTCTCCTTCTGGATGAGCCCTTGTCGGCGCTGGATGCCAAAGTCCGAGTGCAGCTCCGAGAAGAGATTCGGCGGATCCAGACTGAACTTGGGATTACGACCCTTTTTGTGACTCACGATCAAGACGAGGCGCTCGCCATCGCAGACCGAGTGGCGGTCATGCGAGCAGGAGTCATCGAGCAAATTGGAACGCCGGAGGAACTCTATGCTCGACCCTCGTCTCCTTTCGTCGCAGATTTTGTCGGCCTGAGTAACCACGTTGCTGGCATCGTGAGAGGGGGGGTCGTGGAAGTTTATGGAATAGCGCTCCCTCTAGTTGACCCATCCCACCCGGATGGACCGGTGCGCGTCTACCTTCGCCCGGAGGACATTGAACTCGCTTCTGAGGGCATCGCGGGCATAGTGATCGCTACGAGTTTCCTCGGGTCCCTTCGCCGCACGAGCGTGCGCCTTGAGGACGACACTGTACTCTTCGTTCAACACAGTGTCCTACTTAATCCGCTGCTGGGCGAGCGGGTACACCTTCGCTTGACCGGGGCACCGGTGACGGTCGAAGTCCTTGAGTATGTCTAGCTCATCGACATCCGGGAGTTACGCCTTGCCTTCGCCCTGTTTTGCAACTTCGCTTGTTATGGTGAAGGGGTCCGTGCCTCGAGACCCCTAGGAGAATGCGCATGAGCAGAACTACCGGAGCGCGTTTTGCGTCCGCTCTGTCCTTGCGAAAGACCCGTATTCAGTGGGGTGTAGCCGCATTTTCCGTGTTTGCCTTGGCTATGGGGATGTTTGTTTCCTCCCCGGCCTACGCCGTCGACTACCCCTCGTGGGGTGACGTGCAGAACGCCAAAGCCAACGAATCGGCAAAAAATGCTCAGGTCGCCAATATTCAAAGTTTGATCGCAAACCTCCAAACCGAGGTGACGGCGGCCCGGGCGCTCGCGGAACAGCGCGGCGGCGAGTTCTTAGATGCTCAGGCGAAATTTGATACTGCTGATCAGCGCTCCCAGCAGTTGGAAGCTCAAGCGGCCGCTAGCCAGGCAAAGGCAGATCAAGCCACAACGCAGGCCGGTCGATTGGCAGCGCAGCTGTATCGCTCCGGCGGCAGCGACCTCAGCGTGAACTTGTTAATGGAGAAGTCTTCTGCCGGTGCCGATGAACTCCTAGCCAAGCTCGGCAGCATGTCCAAGCTCGTGCAGCGCTCCAGCGACATTTATGAGACCGCTCTGGCGGCCAAGAACGAAGCACAATCCCTCTCCGATCAGGCCGTCATCGCCACGACGGAACGCGAGAAGCTTCGCGTGGCGGCACAGGCCGCTATGCAGGCGGCGACGGATGCCAGCGCGGCGGCAGATGCGAAACTTGCCGAAAGTCAGTCCCAATCAATGATTTTGAGCGCGCAACTGGCGGCGCTCCAAGACACGACCGCCACGACAGTTTCTGGGTATGAAGCCGGTGTTGCCGAACGTGCGCGCTTGGAACTCATTGCTCGCCAGGAGGCTGCCGCGGCGGCGGCTGCCGAAGCCGCCGCGCGTGGTGTTTCAATTTCGGATGCTGGGTGGACCAACCCTGTTCCGAACGCTTACATCAGCGACACCTATGGCCCGCGCACGAACTTCTACATCCCGGGGGTTGGGTGGACCGGTAGTTTTCACAATGCGACTGACCTCGCCGCCGGCTGCGGTTCTCCTGTCTATGCAGCGTCAAGCGGCACTGTGACCTATGCGGGCGGCGCGAGCGGCTACGGAAACCTTCTCGTGATCAACCACGGCGGGGGAGTATCCTCGGCCTATGGTCACCTTCAGACGGGCGGTTTTGCTGTGAGCACGGGCCAGTGGGTGACCGTGGGTCAACTTGTTGCTCGCGTCGGCGCCACCGGGCTTGCCACCGGTTGCCACACGCACTTCGAGATTCGCATCGGCGGCGGAACGACCGATCCTCAGCCCTTCATGTCTGACCGCGGAGTCTGGTTAGGTTAGTTTTTTTCGAAGAAACAGTACAGGCGCCCACTCGAATGAGTGGGCGCCTGTACTGTTGTGGCGCCAGTTAAAAAAGCACGCCGGCACGGCTCTAATGTTCGGCGTGGCCTTCAGCCTTTAGGCGAGCGAAGCCATCGATGATGATCTGCTCGGCTTCTGCGGCGTTGCCCCAGCCCTCGATCTTCACGAACTTCTCGGGCTCGAGGTCCTTGTACCGGGCGAAGAAGTGCTCGATCTCTTTACGGGCCTGCTCGGGAACATCCGAAATGTCCTGAATGTGCGCCCAACGAGGGTCTTTGTGAGGAACCACGACGACCTTGGCATCGGAACCGGCCTCATCGCTCATGTTCAGCACGCCCACGGCGCGAACCTTGACGCCAACGCCCGGGAAGACAGGGTATTCCAAGAGGACCAAAGCGTCAACGGGGTCACCGTCGAGGCCCAGGGTGTTCTCGAAGTAGCCGTAATCGGTGGGGTAGGCGAACGACGTAAACAGCACGCGGTCCAGATAAACGCGACCGGTGAGGTGGTCAACTTCGTACTTGTTGCGACTTCCCTTGGGGATTTCAACAACGACGTCATATGCGGCCACGGGCAGACTCCTTCAAACTCTGTAGGCGGTGTACTGGAATAACGTTACTGGATGAGCACAATTCGTCCCCGCCTCACCCCTGCCATGGCCGACGTTCGACGGGCCGTGCGCGAGATGCTGGCCGATATTTTTCCGGATGCCCGCGAGAGCTCTGAAGAGTCTGCACATTCTCTGCCTGCCGCTCAAGATTTCGCCCCTGTGGGTGCCCCCCTCCTCCTGGTTGCCCTCAGCGGCGGGGCGGATTCTCTTGCCTTGGCGTCCGCCCTCGCCTTTGAGGCTCCCCGGGCCGGCCTGCGAGCGGGCGCCGTCATCGTTAACCACAACCTGCAAGCTGGGTCTGCTGCCGTTGCCGATCGGGCCGCTGAGCAGGCCCACTCGCTGGGCCTTGACCCCGTGCTCATCCGCACCGTGGAAGTTTTGCCAGCCTCGGGGCCCGAGGCCGACGCTCGTTCCGCACGTTACGCAGCGCTAGCAGCGGCTCGCGACGATTCGGGAGCAGCCGCGGTGCTGCTCGGGCACACGCTAGACGATCAAGCTGAGACGGTTCTGCTCGGCCTCACCCGCGGTGCAGGCCCCACGAGCCTTGCCGGTATGAGCCCCGTTTCGGGTTTTTACCTCCGGCCGCTCTTGGGCATCCGAAGAAGCGCGACCGAGTCGGCCTGCGCCGATCAAGGCCTCGAACCCTGGAACGACCCTCACAATGTCGATCCGACGTACACGCGGGTGCGCATCCGTCACACCGTCATGCCGGTCCTCGAAAAAGAACTCGGTCCCGGAATCGCGGAGGCCCTCGTCCGCACTGCTGAGCACCTGCGGGAGGACGCGGCCACCCTCGACTCACTCGCCAACGACTTGATGCAGGGGCTCATCATGCCCGGGGCCGGGCCGGAGGTTGCCCTCGACGCTAATGCTCTAGCCGACGCCCCGCGGGCCATTTACACGCGCGTCATCCGTGCCGTCGCGCTCGCGGCATTTGGGGTGAGCCTCACGAGCGCCCACACCGCGGCAATCTCCTTGTTGGTGACGAACTGGCACGGCCAAGGCGCGGCCCATGTCCCGGGCATTAGAGTTGAGAGACAGGGTTTCCGCCTTGTTTTTGTACCAACGGAAAGCGAATAAGGCCCCCATGGAACTGAGCGACGTACAAGCGGACATCACCAAAGTTCTCTATACCGAGCAGGAGTTGCAGGAGCGTCTCGCCGTGCTCGCTCGCCGGATTGAGACCGACTATGAGGGCAAAGAACTTCTGCTCGTCGCCGTTCTCAAAGGAGCCGTCATGGTTCTCAGTGATCTCGCCCGCGAGCTCAAATTTCACGCCCACATGGACTTCATGGCGGTCAGTTCCTATGGTGCCAGTACGCAATCTTCCGGTGTCGTGCGCATCGTGAAAGACCTTGACGCCGACATTGCCGGGCGCCACGTGCTCATCGTCGAGGACATCATCGATTCCGGCCTGACCCTGAACTGGCTGATCGGTAACCTGCAGTCGCGCGGGCCGGCCTCCATCGAAGTGTGTGCCATGTTGCGCAAACCGGATGCCGTCAAAGAGCCCGTAGACGTGAAATACCTTGGTTTCGACATCCCGAATGAATTCGTCGTCGGTTATGGACTGGACTTCGCCGAGGACTACCGCAACATTCGCGGCGTCGCGGTTTTGGCACCCCACGTCTACGGCGGCGAAGACCCCCACGCTTAAGCAATTCCGCCCTCGGCAAACACTCAGCAGTTTGCTCTTCTCGCACCGATAGATTTAGGTCACCATGAATTTCAAGAAACTTTTGCGCGGACCGCTGGTGTACATCATCCTGGCCGTTGTCGCCGTGTGGATCGGTTCCAGCCTCATCACCATGTCGGGCTACCAGCAGGTATCCACCGATGAAGGGCTCAAGTTCCTGAAAGATGGCAAGGTCACCACGGCCACCATCGTTGACATTGATCAGCGTGTTGACCTCACCTTGGCTCAAGCCGATGCCAAGTACGGCAATCAGGTGCAGTTCTTCTACGTCGCTCCCCGTGGCGTTCAGGTTGTGGATGCTGTGTCGGCTGCCAGCCTGTCCGATGGCTTCAATGACCAGGTCCCCAAAGATAACTGGCTTTTGTCCACGCTCGGTTTCCTCCTTCCCATTCTGCTGATCGGTGCCTTCTTCTGGTGGATGCTGTCCTCCATGCAAGGTGGCGGCAAAGGTGTCATGCAATTCGGTAAGTCCAAGGCCAAGCTCGTCACGAAAGAGACCCCCACGGTTCTCTTCACGGATGTGGCCGGTGCCGATGAGGCCGTCGAAGAGTTGAAAGAAATCAAGGACTTCCTTTCGGAACCCGCTCGCTTCCAAGCTGTTGGTGCCCGCATCCCGAAGGGCGTGCTGTTGTACGGCCCTCCCGGAACAGGCAAGACCCTGCTGGCGCGTGCCGTTGCCGGTGAGGCCGGCGTTCCCTTCTACGCTATCTCCGGTTCTGACTTCGTCGAAATGTTCGTCGGCGTCGGCGCTTCGCGCGTGCGTGACCTTTTTGAACAGGCCAAGCAAAATGCTCCGGCCATCATCTTCATCGATGAGATCGATGCCGTCGGCCGTCACCGTGGCGCTGGAATGGGTGGTGGCCACGACGAACGTGAGCAGACCCTCAACCAGATGCTGGTGGAGATGGATGGCTTCGACGTCAAGGCCAACGTCATCATGATTGCTGCGACGAACCGCCCCGACATTCTTGACCCCGCACTCCTTCGTCCCGGCCGTTTCGACCGCCAGATTGGCGTGGATGCTCCGGACCTCGAGGGCCGCCGCAAGATTCTCGAAGTCCACGGTAAGGGCAAGCCCCTGGCTACGAGTGTCGACCTCGAAGTTGTCGCTCGCAAGACTCCTGGCTTCACTGGTGCCGACCTCGCCAACGTGTTGAACGAGGCCGCCTTGCTGACGGCGCGCTCGAACGCGCAGCTCATCGACAACCGGGCCCTGGACGAGGCCATCGACCGCGTGATTGCGGGGCCCCAGCGTCGTAGCCGGGTCATGCGCGACAAAGAGAAGTTGATTACGGCCTACCACGAGGGCGGCCATGCCCTCGCTGCTGCAGCCATGAACTTCACCGATCCTGTGACCAAAGTCACGATTCTTCCCCGCGGCCGCGCTCTGGGCTACACGATGGTGTTGCCTCTCGAGGACCGCTACTCGATTACCCGTAATGAGCTTCTCGACCAGCTCACCTATGCCATGGGTGGCCGTGTCGCCGAAGAGATCGTTTTTCACGATCCCACCACGGGCGCCTCTAACGACATTGAGAAGGCCACAAGCATCGCGCGCAAGATGGTCACCGAATACGGCATGAGCGCCACGGTCGGTGCCGTCAAACTCGGCGGCGGCTCGGGCGAGGTCTTCATGGGGCGCGACATGGGCCACTCCCGTGACTACTCCGACGAGCTGGCGATGAGCATCGACACGGAGATTCGCCTGTTGATCGATGCCGCTCACACCGAGGCCTGGAAGGTTATCAACGACAACCGTCACGTCCTCGACCGCTTGGCCACGGAGCTTCTCGAAAAAGAAACCCTCGATCATGACCAGCTTGCCACCATCTTTGCGGATGTTCGCAAGTTGCCTCAGCGGCCTCAATGGCTCTCCAGTGATATGCGGCCAGTTTCTGACTTGCCGCCGGTAGCCGTCCCGCAGAAGGCTATTGCCAAGAAAGCTGTGGCGAAAAAGCCAACCGTTCGCAAGGTTGCCGCGAAAAAGCCCGTCGCAGAAAAGCCTGCGGCACCCAACGCCTAGGCTTAACGTATGACTGTCGACAAGGCCCGCATTGAAGCGGCTGTCGTGGAACTCCTTCATGCCATTGGGGAAGACCCGAAGCGTGCAGGCCTGACAACGACGCCCACCCGCGTGGCTGAGGCCTACGCAGAGTTCTTTGCCGGCATCGGGGCAGACCCTCTGGATCACCTTCAGGAAACGCTCGCCGTGTCGGAGCTTTCCGATGCTGTGGTCCTGACAGACATTGCCTTTCGTTCTATTTGCGAACACCACCTTCTCCCGTTCATTGGGGTCGCCCACGTGGCGTACCTCCCCTTGAACAAAGTCGTCGGCCTCGGCAAACTGCCCCGCGTCGTGGCCACTATCGCAGCGCGCCCCCAGGTGCAGGAACGCTTGACCGAACAGATTGCTGATGCCCTCGAAGAGGGCCTTGGTGCTCGGGGAGTCTTGGTCGTATTGGACGCGGCTCATCAATGCGTTGCCGCTCGCGGGCTCGAACAGCCCAACACGCGCACCATCACGATGGCATCGCGCGGACATCTCTCCGACGTTCATGCCCGGGCCGAATTGATGGCACTCATCGGAGGCCCCCGTGGCTAAGCCGGCCCCCCGGCGCACTCTCATCATGGGTGTGCTGAATGTCACGCCCGACTCTTTTAGCGACGGTGGTGAGTATCTTGACACCGAGGCCGCGATCAAACGCGGGATGCAGTTGGTCGAGGAAGGTGCCGACATCATCGACGTTGGTGGCGAGTCCACTCGCCCAGGGGCCGCCCGGGTCACCCTCGAACAGGAGCAACTTCGGGTCATTCCCGTTATCGGCGCCCTCGTGCGGGCGGGAGCCACCGTGAGTGTCGACACCATGAACGCATCGACGGCACTGCAAGCCGTTGACTTTGGAGCAAAGTACATCAACGATGTGTCGGGAGGAATCGCCGATTTCTTCATGGCACGTGTCGTTCGCGAGTCTGATGCCATGTTTATCGCCAGTCACTGGCGGGGGCATTCCGTGGAGATGGATGCCCAAGCGCTCTACAAAGATGCGCCGAGTGACATCACGCGAGAGCTGGGTGCGCGCGTCGCGGCACTTCTCGCCGATGGCGTCCGGCCAGAGCAGCTCGTCGTGGACCCTGGCCTTGGCTTTGCCAAAAATGCCGAGCACAACTGGCAGATGCTGGGGCGTCTCGGTGACCTTTTGGCGCTGGGGTACCCCCTCCTCGTCGGGGCCTCACGCAAACGTTTCTTGAGCTCGCTCTTACCCGATGACGCCACCATGGAGGACCGTGACGCTGCAACCGTCGCTGTCAGCGTGCTGGCCGCTCAGGCCGGAGCCTGGGGAGTCCGCGTTCATGCCGTAGCCCGCACGTACGCAGCACTGCGAGTCCTCGAGTCGTGGGAGCACGGCGCCGCTTTCCGAGCCCAAGGAGCCGGCGCATGAACGACGCATTCCCCCATACTGACCGGATCACGCTCACGGGCATCCGTGTTCAGGCACACCACGGGGTGTTCGACTTTGAGCGCGAAAACGGTCAAGAGTTCGTCGTCGATGTCATTGCCTGGCTCGACCTGTCCGCCGCTTCCGGGACCGATGATCTCTCGCGAACCGTGCATTACGGCGAACTGGCCGAAGAGGTTGCAGATGCCGTGGCCACCAGCCCGGTAGATCTCATCGAGACGGTCGCCGAACGCGTCGCAAACGTCGTCTTGGGGCACGAGGCGGTCATGGTCACGGAGGTCACCATTCACAAGCCGCACGCTCCCATCTCGGTTCCTTTCGGAGATGTCTCGGTCACGATTGTGAGACGCCGCCGATGAGTGGCCAGACGCCGCAGGGTTCATCGGAGCAGGGTTCATCGGAGCAGGGTTCATCGCAGCATGGCGCCGTCATTGCGTTCGGAGCCAACCTCGGAGATCGCGTGAGCACCATCCGTGCCGCTGCTGCGGAAATTGATGCGCTGCCGGGAACTCATGTGATCGTGCTCTCCTCTTTTGTCGAGTCCGCGGCGGTCAAGCCAGACGGCGTCGACCTCAGCGCACCCGAATATCTGAACGCTGTGGCCCTCATCGAAACGACCCTCGCGCCACACGATCTTCTTTCGGCCCTGAACGGGATCGAGCACGCTCACGGTCGAACCCGCGAGGTGCGTTGGGGAGATCGAACCCTTGACCTCGACATCATCACCTATGACAATCTGGAGATCAGCGACGAGAGCCTGACCCTTCCGCACCCTCGCGTGGGTGACCGTTCCTTCGTGCTGGCGCCGTGGCTCGAACTCGATCCCGACGCGGCTATCCCCGGCCGGGGCAATGCCGCCGAACTGCTCGCATTCTGTCCCGACCCAGTCCGCGCCCATGTCGAAGTGGTTGTTGGGCAGTGAAGCGCACGCGCGCGAGCATTCTCTTGGCGGCGATCCTCGCCGGCGGCGTCATCGCGTATCTCCTTGAGCTTCTTGCCCAATCGGTGGGATCGAACATTGTTGTGCCGCCGCTGAGCCTGACCCTCACACTCGCGGCCCTCGCTGTCGCTGTCGTCCTTCTGGCGATCCCTGTTCGCCGCTCGGTGACGGGCAAGAGAAAGGCGCCGATCGACCCGTTTTATGCGTTGCGCGTGGCAGTCTTTGCGAAAGCATCAAGCCTCACCGGCTCCCTTCTCGTGGGAGCAGCCGCGGGCATCCTCATCTTCCTGTTGGGCCGCCCCATCCCGCCGACATTCAGCATGAGCGCCCTCGCCATTTCACAGATTGTGGCGGCAGCGCTCCTTGTCGCGGGGGGACTCATTGCCGAGTTTCTGTGCACCCTCCCACCCCAAGATCCTGAAGACCCTCGAGGAAAGAGCCTGAGTGAACCCGCCGCATGATCGTGACGGACGCCTCGGCGTCGGCATTATCGGAGCAGGTCACGTTGGCCCGGTTCTCGGCGCTGCCCTCGCCGGCGCGGGGCATGCTCTTGTCGGTATCGCGGCGATCTCTGAGGCCAGTCGCGAACGCGCGCACACCATGTTGCCGGGGGTGCCCATCATGGAGGTACCCCGATTGATCGAGCTGAGCGAACTTGTCCTCATCGCGATTCCGGATGCTGAACTCCCCAACCTCATCGAAGGACTTGCGCGTGCCGGAGCCTGGCAGCCCGGCCAGATTGTCGCCCACACGTCGGCCAAATACGGTACAGGCGTCCTCGCGCCGGCCGTGGCCGCGGGCGTGATCCCCGTGGCTCTTCATCCCGCGATGTCGTTCACGGGCACCAGCATCGACCTTGCCCGACTGAATGAGTGCTACATCGCCGTCACCGCTCCGACGCCCGTGCTGCCCATTGCGCAGGCTCTGGCCGTGGAGATGGGCGGTGAGCCCGTTGTCATCGCCGAGAGCAAGCGCTCCGATTACGCCGAGGCTATCGCCACCGCTTCGCAGTTCTCCGCGGCCGTAGTCGAGCAATCCACCGCCATCCTCGCGGGCATCGGCATCGACCGTCCGGGGCGCATCCTGGCCCCTCTAATTCGCTCGGCTGTCGACAATGCGTTGACGGCGCGGGGAGATATTTCGGGCCTTCCGTTCCGTGAGCTCGACGGGGACCTCTCGTCATGAGTGGCGCGCCGAAAGTACTCACCACCGTGCGCGAGGCCGGGCAGATTCGTCACGCGCACGATGGTCATCGCATCGCGTTGGTTCCGACCATGGGCGCGTTGCATGAGGGGCACTTGGAACTCATTCGGCATGCCCGCACGCTCGCGGAAGTGGTGCTGGTCTCCATTTTTGTAAACCCACTGCAGTTTGGTGTCGGGGAAGATTTTGACCGCTATCCGCGCACGCTGGAGGTCGATGTCGCTGCCCTCGCCGACGAGGGCGTCGACTACGTCTTCGCTCCTTCCACCTCCGAGATGTATCCCGCCGGTCTCACTATTCCCGCCAGGCACGCCGGCCCGGTCGGCACCACCTTCGAGGGCGCCGCTCGCCCCACTCATTTCGATGGCATGCTCACGGTGGTCGCCCGTCTTTTCGATATCGTCGGCCCGAACGTTGCCGTTTTCGGCCAGAAGGATGCGCAGCAGGTCTTCCTCGTTCGGCAGATGATTGCGCAGAACGATTGGCCCATCGAGCTCGACGTGGTGCGTACCGTGCGCGAGCACGACGGCCTTGCCCTCTCCAGTCGCAATCGTTTCCTCGATGAAAGTCAGCGGGGCCTGGCGCTTGTGATGCCGGAGGCATTGACCGCCATCGCATTGAATGCGCCCCTCGGTGTCGCAGCGGCGCGAACGGCCGGCCGTCAGGTATTCGCGGCTGCCCCGCTGGCTAGACTGGATTATCTCGACCTCGTCGATCCAAAAACCTTCACGGCGGTCAGCGATGATTACCAAGGCCCGGTTACCGCCGTGATTGCCGCTGTCATTGGTTCGACTCGCTTGATCGATACCGATAATCTCGTTCTCGGCTCGCCCGAAGCCGATTCTTAAAGGACAGCCCCACTTATGACTGAGAATTCCGCAGCCCACCCTTCCGCCGCCGCACCGGTCGAGCCGGAGGAACTGTCGGCTGCCGAAGTCAGCGAGCAAAAAGCTGTTCGCCTTGCCAAGCGTGACCGCCTCATTGGGCTGGGCCTCGAGGCGTACCCCGTAGCGGTACCCGTGACCGACACGATTCCTTCCGTCCGCGAGCGCTTCGGCGGCCTCGAAGCCGATGCCAAGACCGACGTCATTGTGGGTCTCGCGGGCCGCATCGTGCACCTGCGCAACACGGGAAAGCTGTGTTTTGCCAGCCTGCAATCGGGCGACGGCAGTCGCATCCAGGCCATGATTTCGCTCGCCGAAGTGGGCGAAGAATCGCTGGAACTCTGGAAAGAGCTCGTTGACCTCGGCGACCACGTTTTCGTCACCGGTGAAGTCATTTCCTCCCGTCGTGGCGAGCTCTCGGTCATGGCCACCGGTTGGAAGATGGCCACCAAGTCGCTGCTTCCGCTCCCGAACCTGCACAACGAACTGGGTGAGGAGTCGCGCGTTCGCAGCCGTTACCTCGACCTGATCGTTCGTGACGCCGCTCGCACCACAGTTCTCAGCCGTGCCAAAGCTGTCGCTTCCCTTCGGGAAACCTTCACCAAGCTCGACTTTGTCGAGGTGGAGACGCCCATGTTGCAGGTCATGCACGGCGGGGCATCCGCCCGGCCTTTTGTCACGCACTCGAATGCGTTCGACATGGAGCTCTTTCTGCGTATCGCACCCGAACTTTTCCTCAAGCGTGCCGTCGTTGGTGGCATCGACCGCATCTACGAGATCAACCGCAACTTCCGCAACGAGGGTGCTGACTCCTCTCACTCCCCAGAATTTGCCATGCTCGAGGCCTATGAGGCTTACGGTGACTACACCTCGATCGCGGCCCTCACCCAGAAGCTCATCCAAAATGCCGCGTTCGCGGTGGCCGGCTCGCACGTCGTGACCTGGGCGGATGGCACCGAATATGACCTGGGTGGCGAATGGGATCGCATCAGCCTGTACCACTCTCTTTCGGAGGCAGCAGGCGTCGAAATTACGCCCAAGACCAGCGTTGCCGTGCTGCAGCAGCTCGCCGATTCGGTTGGCATTGAGGTGGCAGTTCCTAACCACGGAAAACTTGTCGAAGAACTCTGGGAGCACTTCGTGAAGGGTACCCTCGAACGACCCACCTTCGTGATGGACTTCCCCGTGGAGACGAGCCCCCTCACCCGCGATCACCGCACCATTGCCGGTGTGGTCGAAAAGTGGGACCTCTACATTGGCGGCTTTGAGCTTGCCACCGGCTACTCGGAGCTCGTGGACCCGGTCGTCCAGCGCGAACGGTTTATTCAACAGGCGACCCAAAGCGCGGCCGGTGATGTTGAGGCGATGCCCCTCGATGAAGAGTTCTTAAGAGCTCTCGAGCACGGCATGCCCCCCACCGGGGGAATGGGAATGGGGATCGACCGCCTCCTGATGGCCATCACGGGCCTTGGAATCCGCGAAACGATTCTCTTTCCGTTGGTCAAGTAGTCAGCTCACCGCGCTAGTCTAAAACCACCATGGATAACTTCTGGCTCAACGCCCTCTGGTCGCTCACGCCGACCGTGCTCCTCGGCCTGCTCTTTTGGCTCATTATTCGTTCCATCGTGCGTTCTGACCGCACGGAGCGTGAGGCCCGCGTTCGCATTGAAGCTGAGGAAAGGGCCAAGCGCGGTCTTCCGGCTGCCGCTCCCCAAGGGAGCTAAGTGTGAACACCCTGTCATTTTGGATTGCCGTTGCGGCAGTCCTTCTTGACCTAGCCATCCGTGTGACGGCCATCATTATCGTGCCCCGCAATCGTCGACCTACGTCGGCAATGGCATGGTTGCTCGCCATTTTCTTCATCCCCTATGTCGGGGTTCTTCTCTTTTTGCTCATCGGGAGCCCCCGATTGGGGCGTGGCCGCCGCCGCCGTCAAAGTGAAATCAATAAGTTCATCATTGAATCCACCGAGGGCATGGATGAGATCGCCAAGGTTGATGCCTGGCCGCCGTGGCTTGAATCCGTCGTAAAGCTCAACCGCAACCTCGGCTCCATGCCAATGATTGGTGGCAACACCGCGAGCCTGCAGATTGATTACGAAAAGAACATCGGTGACATCGCGGCCGACATTGACGCGGCCAAGCGTTTCGTTCACGTTGAGTTCTACATCCTCTCCTCCGACTCCGTAACGGAACCCTTCTTTGCCGCCATGGCCAGGGCCGTCGAGCGTGGCGTCAAGGTTCGCGTTCTTTTTGATCACGTGGCAGCCCTGCGCACGGTCGGCTACCGCCAGACAAAGAAACACCTCACCGAGATCGGTGCGGAATGGCACGTAATGTTGCCTTTCCTGCCCCTCGAAGGCAAGTATGAACGCCCCGACCTGCGCAATCACCGCAAGCTCGTCATCATCGATGGCGTTACCGGGTGGATGGGCTCGCAGAATCTCATCGACTCCAGTTACCTCAAGAAGTCCAATCTCAAACGTGGCCTGCACTGGAAAGACGCCATGGTGCGTCTGCGCGGCCCCATTGTTGCGGGACTCAATGCGATCTTCATCACCGATTGGTACAGCGAAACCGACATTCTGCTCACGCGTGAAGCTGAGCCCCGGGAATCGGTGACCTCGGGGGAGACCCTCGACTGCCAGATTGTGCCGAGCGGCCCGGGCTTCGCCGAGGAAAACAATCTCCGCATGTTCTTGGCCTTGCTCTATTCAGCCCAAGAGCAAATCATCATTACCTCGCCGTACTTTGTTCCAGATGAATCGCTGCTGTACGCCGTCACCACCGCGACCCAGCGTGGTGTTCGCGTAGAACTGTTTGTTTCCGAAGAAGGCGATCAGGCGTTGGTTTACCACGCCCAGCGCTCGTACTACGAGGCGCTGCTCCGCGCCGGAGTAGTCATCTGGCTCTATAAGGCGCCGACGATCCTGCACTCCAAACACATCAGCATCGATGATGACGTTGCCGTCATCGGCTCGAGCAACATGGACATGCGCTCCTTCAGCTTGAACCTCGAGGTCTCCCTCATGGTTCGCGGCCGGTCATTTGTCGAACAAATGCGTGCCGTAGAACAGCGCTACCGCGATGACAGCCGTCAACTTTCCCTTGAGGAATGGATGAAGCAGCCCCTGCGCTCCACCGTTCTCGACGGTCTCGCTCGCCTCACCTCAGCCCTGCAGTAGCCACTCTGGGACTCCTCTCTAAGACGCCTCAGCCACGTCCGTGGGGGTTCCACCGGTCATGCGAACGAGCTCCGCAAATGTCGTCTCATACACATAGGCCGGATGCCCACCCGCGGAAAAAATCGTCTCAAACTGTGCGAGAAAAGTGTCCACAAGAGTTGGCAACTCTGATGCAAGCCCTACGGGGGAGACCCCGCCAATGACATACCCCGTGGCCGCCCGAACAACATCGGCGTTGGCCTTCGTGATTTTCTTGCCGCCAAATGCGGCAGCGATCTTGTGGGTGTCGACGCGATGACCCCCGGATGACATCACCAACACCGGCTCACCGTCCGCCAGAAAGACGAGCGAGTTCGCGATCTGAGCTCGGGTAATACCGAGGCCGTCGGCAGCGGCCTGCGCGGTGTGCGCCGTGTCATCGAGACGAACAACATCACCGCTCGCACCGTGCTTCCTCAACGCCGCCCGAAAGCGCTCTACAGATTCCGGATGCGCCAATCGCGGAGGCACCGTTTCCGGCGCAGGATCAGCCGAAACTCGGGTTGGCGGCTTCTCGCTCACAGATTTGTCTCTTTCGTTGCGGTCTTGGCCTTTGGTTTGGCGCGTTGCTTCGGCGCCGGAAGAGCGTCCACGGTCACGCGCACCAACTCGTACAGCCACGTCGAATCGCCCAAGCGGCTCGACGGTATCTCGAAATGCGGTTTTGCCCCGGGATACGGAGATCCGCGACCGACGTCCCCGCCCACAGTCTCCCCAGGCTGGGTAATCTTGACGAACATAGTGTTGTTGCACAGCACACCCAAGAACTTGTTATCGCAATAGATGCCGTACTCGCCAAACATTGGGCGCACCCGCACGTCGCGTGCGCCCAAGGCGTCGAGTACCTCTTCAGTGAATTCCTTTGTCGTAGCCATGACTCAAGGTTAGGCCGGCATTGCACGCGTAGTCACGCGCAAATACCGTCGTCCTCGCCGAGATCTCACGAAATCCGACGTCACATCAGTCCCCTCCGCCGAGAAGCCACGTTGTACGACCTGTTTTCCTGGAGGCCCGTCTTGGAGGTAGTTGGGCGAGAGGCGCCCGTCGCGAAGTCGTTTTTCGTGGGATCCGATTGCCGGCCAAGGAACCAAAATTGCGAAGAACTCCTCCACGCAGCAGGGGGCCTCTGTCACACATCAGCGAATGTCAGCCCATGTAAGTGGATGTCAGCCAACACGCTTATGAATGATTTCGCCGGGGCCGCAGGATCACTGTCGGCATTTCCGGAGCCGGCAATGCTGCCCCGTCGTAGTCAACGCGACCAAACACCCCGGCCTCGTTCCCGCCGGCAACCACATCGCCTTGCCACTGCTCGCGAAAGGCCACAATCTCCTCGTGGCTGCGTCCCAGAAAGTTCCACCACATCACGAGCTCCTCGGTGAAGGGGGTCCCGCCAATGAGCACGAGCCGCACCGGTTGATTGCCCGTTTCTATGCTTAATTCGCCGAGGCCCACCTCGAGAAGCAATAGCTCATCCTGTGCCGCGGCTTCCCCGTTGACCGTAATCGCCCCGGCATCCACCAGAATGCCGTGCTCAAACGTGACATCGACCGGCACAACGAACATCGAATTGGCCGGAGCCACAATCTCAATCCCCACGAGCGGGCTAAATATCGTCGCGGATGATGCGACCGTTCCGAGCCCGGCGACGGCGGGCATCCCTAATCCCCGAGCCAGTGCGCCAACAAATACGGTCAGCTGGGCATCGCCAAGCCTGACGCGCGGCGCAACATGATGCTCAAAGAACGGTGCAATGTGGCGATCTGCCTCCGGCAGCGCGACCCATAGTTGCACCCCGTGCACGGTCGTCGAGCCCAGCTGGGAAACCTCCGAATGCGAAATTCCTGCCCCGGCCGTCATGAGGTTAACCGACCCCGGACTGATCAGCTGCCGACTGCCCACACTGTCGCAATGCTCAACCTCGCCAGCAAATAACCAGGTGACGGTTTGTAATCCCGTGTGCGGATGCGGCGGTACCACCATCCCCGAATCCTCGCTCACGACATCCGGCCCAAAATGGTCGAGAAAACACCAAGCGCCGATGGTGGAACGTTCTCGTTGGGGGAGTGTCCGACGCACGGTCATAGCGCGAACGCCACCGAGCGGAACAGTGCGTGGCGAGAGGATACTCATGCCCTCCAGCGTACTTTGCACGCCGTGGGCGAACACGACAGGGCAGTTTGCACGCCGCAAGCGAACAGGGCCACGAAGACAGCGTTCTTCTGGTTATTCTCGAAAACAAGCACCCACTGCGCTGGTGAGTGCCGATGGGAGTTTTGAGATGTTTGAGAGATTTACAGACCGCGCTCGTCGCGTCGTTGTTTTGGCCCAAGAAGAAGCCAAGATGCTCAACCACAACTACATCGGTACCGAGCACATTTTGCTTGGCCTCATCCACGAGGGGGAGGGTGTTGCCGCCAAGGCACTCGAGTCCCTCGGCATTTCGCTGGATGCCGTGCGCGAGCAGGTGCAGGACATCATCGGTCAGGGCCAACAGCAACCCACCGGTCACATTCCCTTTACCCCCCGCGCCAAGAAGGTTCTCGAGCTGAGTCTGCGTGAAGCGCTCCAGCTGGGCCACAACTACATCGGAACCGAGCATATTTTGCTGGGCCTCATTCGCGAGGGCGAGGGCGTTGCTGCTCAGGTTCTTGTCAAACTTGGCGCAGATCTGAACCGGGTTCGCCAACAGGTCATTCAGCTCCTCTCGGGCTACCAAGGCAAAGAGCAAGTCGCTGCCGGTGTCAAAGAGGAGTCCACCGCTTCGCAGGGTTCCACCGTGCTGGATCAGTTCGGCCGCAACCTGACCCAGGCTGCCCGCGAGGGCAAGCTTGACCCCGTTATCGGCCGCGAAAAAGAGATCGAACGCGTCATGCAGATTCTTTCACGCCGCTCCAAGAACAACCCCGTCCTCATCGGCGAACCCGGTGTTGGCAAGACGGCCGTCGTCGAGGGCTTGGCACAAGCCATCGTCTCCGGCAACGTCCCCGAGACCCTCAAGGGCAAACAGCTCTACTCACTCGATCTCGGTTCACTCATCGCCGGTAGCCGCTACCGCGGTGACTTTGAGGAACGCCTGAAAAAAGTCACCAAAGAGATTCGCACGCGTGGTGACATCATCACCTTCATCGACGAGATTCATTCTCTGGTGGGTGCCGGTGCCGCCGAGGGTGCCATCGACGCGGCCAGCATCCTGAAGCCCCTTTTGGCTCGTGGTGAGCTCCAGACCATCGGTGCCACCACGCTGGACGAATACCGCAAACATTTCGAGAAGGATGCTGCACTCGAGCGCCGCTTCCAGCCCATCCAGGTCGCCGAGCCCTCCTTGCCGCACACCATTAATATTCTCAAAGGCCTTCGTGACCGCTATGAGGCTCATCACAAGGTGCAAATCACCGATGGCGCCATCGTCGCGGCCGCTAACCTCGCCGACCGTTATGTCAGCGACCGTTTCCTGCCAGATAAGGCCATCGACCTGATCGATGAGGCGGGTGCACGTTTGCGCCTGTCGATTCTGTCGAACCCGCCCGAGCTGCGTGAACTCGACGACCAGATTGCTATGGTTCGTGCGGCCAAAGAGAAGGCCATCGAAGACACCGATTTCGAGAAAGCTGCCTCGCTGCGTGACGAGGAGAAGAACCTCCAGGGTGAGCGTGTGCGCCGTGAAAAGGAATGGCGCAAGGGAGACGTTGCCTCTCAGGGCATTGTCGACGAGGGCTTGATCGCCGAAGTTTTGGCGCAGGCCACAGGCATTCCCGTCTTCAAGCTCACCGAGGAAGAGTCCGCGCGCCTGGTCTTCATGGAAAAGGCATTGCACCAGCGCGTTATCGGTCAAGAAAAGGCGATCTCGGCTCTGTCCAAGACCATCCGTCGCACGCGTGCGGGCCTCAAAGACCCCAAGCGCCCCAGCGGTTCATTCATCTTTGCCGGCCCAACCGGTGTTGGAAAGACCGAACTCGCCAAGGCGCTCGCCGAGTTCCTATTCGACGATGAGTCGGCCATGATTTC
Organism: Alpinimonas psychrophila; assembly: GCF_014137865.1. Classification (GTDB taxonomy): domain Bacteria; phylum Actinomycetota; class Actinomycetes; order Actinomycetales; family Microbacteriaceae; genus Alpinimonas; species Alpinimonas psychrophila. The sequence continues at coordinate 69,026 of NZ_JACGWU010000007.1, forward strand.
CCTCGACATGAGCGAGTACGGCGAGAAGCACACTGTTTCTCGTCTGTTTGGGGCTCCTCCCGGATTCGTTGGATTTGAAGAGGGTGGCCAGCTCACCGAGAAGGTGCGTCGCAAGCCGTTCAGTGTCGTGCTCTTCGACGAGATCGAGAAGGCTCACCCCGACATCTTCAACTCGCTGTTGCAGATTCTCGAGGAAGGCCGCCTGACCGATGGTCAGGGGCGTGTCATCGACTTCAAGAACACGGTCATCATCATGACGACCAACCTCGGTACCAAGGACATCTCGGGTGGCCCCGTTGGTTTCCAGCTCGAGGGTGACGTGGCGAATGACTACGACCGCATGCGCGGCAAGGTCATCGAGGAGCTCAAGAAGCACTTCAAGCCAGAGTTCTTGAACCGTGTTGATGACACCATCGTCTTCCCGCAACTCGACAAGGTCGAATTGCTTCAAATTGTGGATCTCTTCACCAAGCGTCTAAGCGAGCGTATGCTCGACCGCGATATGACACTTGAGCTGTCGCTTGCGGCTAAGGAACGCCTCATCGACGTGGGCTTCGACCCCACTCTCGGTGCCCGCCCCTTGCGTCGCGCCATGCAGTCCGAAATCGAAGACCGTCTCTCGGAGCGCATCCTGCAAGGTGAACTCGCTGCCGGCAACCACGTTCACGTGGACTTCGTCGACGGAGACTTCGTCTTCACCACCACGACCCGCGAAGCGGTTTCTGTTGGTGTCGCGAGCCAGGCGAATGGCATTGCCATCACGCCTGACATCGTCGCCGACTTCCAGTAGCTCCAACGATCTGCCCGGTGCCATCCGCTCGCGCGGCCAACACCTCCGTCGAAAGGCGCGGCCCCCTCGTGGGTGTCGCGCCTTTCGCGTTTTTGACCACCTCGTGTCAGCCGCTAGCCTTGAGCCATGGCTGAGTCACCGTTCATCGTCCGCCGCGCACGCACCGCTGATGTCCCTTGGATTCAGTCCCTCGCCGCCCCGCTGGTCGCCCAGCGCATCCTGCTCGGCAAAGAAAACGTGTCCGTCTACGAGGCGGTCCAAGAATTCCGCATTGTCGAAGACTCCCACGGAACGCCCATCGGTTGTGGCGCCCTGCACGTCATGTGGCAAGACCTCGGCGAAGTTCGCACCCTGGCCGTCGATGACGCATGGCTCGGCAAGGGCGTGGGTCACGCCATCCTGTTGCACCTTGAAAAGGATGCCCGCAAACTGGGCTTGTCACGCCTCTTCTGCCTCACATTCGAGGTTGATTTCTTTACCCGCCATGGTTTCACTGAAGTGAGCGATGAAATCATCGCCCCGGAAGTTTATGCCGAGCTCGCGCGCTCCAATGATGAGGGCGTCGCTGAGTTCCTAGACTTGGCACGGGTCAAGCCAAACACCCTTGGAAATACAAGGATGTTGCGACTCCTGTAGGTAACGTATCTTCATGACCACTCCGAACTCGGGCCAAGCTCGCAGAGTCTCTCCGGCCGTTTACCGCCGCCGCCGTCTCGTCGTGGGAATCGGCCTGCTCGCCGTCGTCATCGCCGTTATCTTGATCATTGTTCAGCCCGGCGGGGCGACCCCCAGCCCAGCGGCGTCAACGCCCCCGGCGAGTAGTAGTCCTAGCGGTACGTCAACTCCCGCTTCGACGCCGGCGTCAACGCCCGCCGCGGCGACTGCTGCTGACACGGCAAACGTTGCCGCGTGTGATCCGACGAAGCTCACCGTTGGTGCGATAACGGATGCCGTTGATTACCAGCCCGGTGTCCTTCCTCAACTTTCTCTGACGATCACGAATACGGGCACCACGCCGTGCGTCTACAACGTCGGTACCTCGCAGCAGGTTCTTTCGATAACCAGTGGGGCGGAAACGTACTGGATGTCCAGCGACTGCCAGACGGACCCATCGGACCTAAATGCCGTCTTGGAACCAGGGAAGACGGAGACATCTGCCCCCATCCAATGGTCGCGGCAGCGTAGCGCAGCGGGGGCGTGCGACAGCCCGGGAGTAACGGTGCCAGCCAATGGCGCCTCGTACTATTTGATGGCGAATGTTGGCGATGTTGCTTCTAAAGAGTCTCGCCAATTCTTGCTATATTGATGGCTCTTGTGAGCGCTCAGCCACGGGTGAAAAAGAAACCTGCCAAATGGGCCATTTCGATTTGCTCCAACCCCCAGAAACACGTATTGTTATCTCTTGTCACCCCATAGGAATTGAAACGCAAATTGCTGCGAATCGCCTCAAGCGGGACTAGTTAGATCAGCCAAGTGAGAGTCTTTTGAAGACTTGCCCAGGCCTGAACGAAACGACATAAACACCATGTTGTGAAGCAGCATCGAAGAGTCATCGACTCGCCGGTAATGCGTTTGACAAAGTCATCCAACATGGTAAGTTAGGTAAGTTGCCCTACACCGCCTCGTCAAGGTTGTGGAGTGGGAGCGCCCGATCCTTGAGAACTCAACAGCGTGCACAATGTCAAATGCCAAAAACCCTGTGGCATCAAATTACGCATCTTTTCTAGATGTTGTGTTGGTGTTCAGGATTCCTTTGGAATAACAAATTAAACAACAAAGCAAGTCAGTAATGATTTGTTCTGTCAGTTTCAAACTTGTGGTTTCTTCGCCCATTCCGGCGGGTTACCACACTAGATGTGCCCGGTACTTCGGTTCCGAGGCTATTAAACATTTACGGAGAGTTTGATCCTGGCTCAGGACGAACGCTGGCGGCGTGCTTAACACATGCAAGTCGAACGATGAAGCTGGGGCTTGCTCTGGTGGATTAGTGGCGAACGGGTGAGTAACACGTGAGTAACCTGCCCTTGACTCTGGGATAACTGCTAGAAATGGTAGCTAATACCGGATACGACCCTCGGAGGCATCTTCAGGGGGTGGAAAGAATTTCGGTCAAGGATGGACTCGCGGCCTATCAGCTAGTTGGTGAGGTAATGGCTCACCAAGGCGACGACGGGTAGCCGGCCTGAGAGGGTGACCGGCCACACTGGGACTGAGACACGGCCCAGACTCCTACGGGAGGCAGCAGTGGGGAATATTGCACAATGGGCGAAAGCCTGATGCAGCAACGCCGCGTGAGGGACGAAGGCCTTCGGGTTGTAAACCTCTTTTAGTAGGGAAGAAGCGAAAGTGACGGTACCTGCAGAAAAAGCACCGGCTAACTACGTGCCAGCAGCCGCGGTAATACGTAGGGTGCAAGCGTTGTCCGGAATTATTGGGCGTAAAGAGCTCGTAGGCGGTTTGTCGCGTCTGCTGTGAAATCTGGGGGCTCAACCCCCAGCCTGCAGTGGGTACGGGCAGACTAGAGTGCGGTAGGGGAGATTGGAATTCCTGGTGTAGCGGTGGAATGCGCAGATATCAGGAGGAACACCAATGGCGAAGGCAGATCTCTGGGCCGTTACTGACGCTGAGGAGCGAAAGCATGGGGAGCAAACAGGATTAGATACCCTGGTAGTCCATGCCGTAAACGTTGGGAACTAGATGTAGGGGCCATTCCACGGTTTCTGTGTCGCAGCTAACGCATTAAGTTCCCCGCCTGGGGAGTACGGCCGCAAGGCTAAAACTCAAAGGAATTGACGGGGGCCCGCACAAGCGGCGGAGCATGCGGATTAATTCGATGCAACGCGAAGAACCTTACCAAGGCTTGACATATACAGGAAAAGCGTAGAAATACGCTCCCCGCAAGGTCTGTATACAGGTGGTGCATGGTTGTCGTCAGCTCGTGTCGTGAGATGTTGGGTTAAGTCCCGCAACGAGCGCAACCCTCGTCCTATGTTGCCAGCACGTAATGGTGGGAACTCATGGGAGACTGCCGGGGTCAACTCGGAGGAAGGTGGGGATGACGTCAAATCATCATGCCCCTTATGTCTTGGGCTTCACGCATGCTACAATGGCCGATACAGAGGGCTGCAATACCGTAAGGTGGAGCGAATCCCACAAAGTCGGTCTCAGTTCGGATTGAGGTCTGCAACTCGACCTCATGAAGTCGGAGTCGCTAGTAATCGCAGATCAGCAACGCTGCGGTGAATACGTTCCCGGGCCTTGTACACACCGCCCGTCAAGTCATGAAAGTCGGTAACACCCGAAGCCAGTGGCCTAACCGTAAGGGAGGAGCTGTCGAAGGTGGGATTGGTAATTAGGACTAAGTCGTAACAAGGTAGCCGTACCGGAAGGTGCGGCTGGATCACCTCCTTTCTAAGGAGCACGTTCTCCTCGGTCTGTATACAGCCGGTTATAGGAGACAGCCGTTTGTAACCCAGTTAGGGTTGCACGGCGCTCATGGGTGGAACATTGACATTGATGCAGAGCCGAATGGTTCACGATTAGTACGATTCTTTAGGGAATTTGGAATGTTGTGTCTCAGGGTGTTTTGTATGACGCACGCTGTTGGGTCCTGAGGGACCGGTACTTACTCGCACGTCTTTAGGGGCGTGAAAGTCTTTATTGACTTGTTGAGTATGAACCTTTCCTCTGGACCTTTCTTTCGTTGGCAAAAGCCCAATGATAAGAAGGGTACCGCCCGTACTTTGAGAACTACACAGTGGACGCGAGCATCTTATACTCAGGCCTTTATTGGCCTGGTGTATTAAAGATCATAAAGGCACTCAATTTATTGAGTGTCAGATAGATCATTGGTCAATTTCTTTTATAAGAGATCGATTCAAAACTCATGTGATTTTCAAATTTATAAGAGCAAACAGTGGATGCCTTGGCATCTGGAGCCGAAGAAGGACGTAGTAATCTGCGATAAGCCTCGGGGAGCTGATAAACGAGCTTTGATCCGAGGATGTCCGAATGGGGAAACCCCGCCAGGCCCGCAAGGTGACCTGGTGACTCCCGCCTGAATATATAGGGCGGGTAGAGGGAACGTGGGGAAGTGAAACATCTCAGTACCCACAGGAAGAGAAAACAAAAGTGATTCCGTAAGTAGTGGCGAGCGAACGCGGAAGAGGCTAAACCGATCATGTGTGATATCCGGTAGGAGTTGCATGGTCGGGGTTGCGGGACTTTTCATTTAGTTCTACCGAGCTATAAGGATTACAACGTTGTATAGACGAATGGTATTGAAAGGCCAGTCATAGAGGGTGCAAACCCCGTAGTCGAAATGCAGCAATGGTCCGAGAAGTATCCCAAGTAGGACGGGGCCCGAGAAATCCCGTTTGAATCCGTCAGGACCACCTGATAAGCCTAAATACTCCCAGATGACCGATAGCGGACAAGTACCGTGAGGGAAAGGTGAAAAGTACCCCGGGAGGGGAGTGAAATAGTACCTGAAACTGTTTGCTTACAAACCGTTGGAGCCTCCTTGTTGGGGTGACAGCGTGCCTTTTGAAGAATGAGCCTGCGAGTTAGTGATATGTGGCGAGGTTAACCCGTGAGGGGAAGCCGTAGCGAAAGCGAGTCTTAATAGGGCGATACAGTCGCATGTTCTAGACCCGAAGCGAAGTGATCTATCCATGGCCAGGTTGAAGCGACGGTAAGACGTCGTGGAGGACCGAACCCACTTAGGTTGAAAACTGAGGGGATGAGCTGTGGATAGGGGTGAAAGGCCAATCAAACTTCGTGATAGCTGGTTCTCTCCGAAATGCATTTAGGTGCAGCGTTGCGTGTTTCTTACTGGAGGTAGAGCTACTGGATGGCCGATGGGCCCCACCGGGTTACTGACGTCAGCCAAACTCCGAATGCCAGTAAGTGAGAGCGCAGCAGTGAGACAGTGGGGGATAAGCTTCATTGTCGAGAGGGAAACAACCCAGACCACCAACTAAGGTCCCAAAGCGCGTGCTAAGTGGGAAAGGATGTGGAGTTGCCGTGACAACCAGGAGGTTGGCTTAGAAGCAGCCACCCTTGAAAGAGTGCGTAATAGCTCACTGGTCAAGTGATTCCGCGCCGACAATGTAACGGGGCTCAAGCACGCCACCGAAGTTGTGGCATTGATATATTTTGGTAGGCCTTCGTGGTCCAGCCATATTGATGGGTAGGAGAGCGTCGTGTGGCCAGCGAAGCGGCGGTGTAAACCAGCCGTGGAGGCTACACGAGTGAGAATGCAGGCATGAGTAGCGAAAGACGGGCGAGAAACCCGTCCTCCGGAAGACCAAGGGTTCCAGGGTCAAGCTAATCTTCCCTGGGTAAGTCGGGACCTAAGGCGAGGCCGACAGGCGTAGTCGATGGACAACGGGTTGATATTCCCGTACTGATGAAGAACCGCCCAAACTAATCCCGTAATGCTAAGAGTCTGAATACTCAAGTTGATCCCTTCGGGGTGATGTTTGGGGGCTAGCACTCGACCCTATGCTGGTGCGGTTAGCGTATTAACAGGTGTGACGCAGGAAGGTAGTCAAGCCGGGCGATGGTTGTCCCGGTCTAAGGATGTAGGGCGAGAGATAGGCAAATCCGTCTCTCATGAAGCCTGAGACCCGATGGGTAGCACGCAAGTGCGAAATTGATGATCCTATGCTGCCAAGAAAAGCATCGACGCGAGGTTCAAGTCACCCGTACCCCAAACCGACTCAGGTGGTCAGGTAGAGAATACTAAGGAGATCGAGAGAATCATGGTTAAGGAACTCGGCAAAATGCCCCCGTAACTTCGGGAGAAGGGGGGCCTGAGGCGTGTAGGGATTTACTCCTGAAGCGTTCGAAGGCCGCAGAGACCAGTGGGAAGCGACTGTTTACTAAAAACACAGGTCCGTGCTAAGTCGCAAGACGATGTATACGGACTGACGCCTGCCCGGTGCTGGAAGGTTAAGAGGAGCGGTTAGCGTAAGCGAGGCTGCGAATTTAAGCCCCAGTAAACGGCGGTGGTAACTATAACCATCCTAAGGTAGCGAAATTCCTTGTCGGGTAAGTTCCGACCTGCACGAATGGCGTAACGACTTCCCAGCTGTCTCAACCGTGAACTCGGCGAAATTGCACTACGAGTAAAGATGCTCGTTACGCGCAGAAGGACGGAAAGACCCCGTGACCTTTACTACAGCTTGGTATTGGTGTTTGGTGTGACTTGTGTAGGATAGGTGGGAGACTGTGAAGCTTGGACGCTAGTTCAGGTGGAGTCATTGTTGAAATACCACTCTGGTCACTCTAGACATCTAACTACGAACCGTAATCCGGTTCTGGGACAGTGCCTGGTGGGTAGTTTAACTGGGGCGGTTGCCTCCCAAAAAGTAACGGAGGCGCCCAAAGGTTCCCTCAACCTGGTTGGTAATCAGGTGTCGAGTGTAAGTGCACAAGGGAGCTTGACTGCGAGACTGACAAGTCAAGCAGGGACGAAAGTCGGGACTAGTGATCCGGCAGTGGCTTGTGGAAGCGCTGTCGCTCAACGGATAAAAGGTACCTCGGGGATAACAGGCTGATCTTGCCCAAGAGTCCATATCGACGGCATGGTTTGGCACCTCGATGTCGGCTCGTCGCATCCTGGGGCTGGAGTAGGTCCCAAGGGTTGGGCTGTTCGCCCATTAAAGCGGTACGCGAGCTGGGTTTAGAACGTCGTGAGACAGTTCGGTCCCTATCCTCTGCGCGCGCAGGAAATTTGAGAAGATCTATCCCTAGTACGAGAGGACCGGGATGGACGAACCTCTGGTGTGTCAGTTGTTCTGCCAAGGGCACCGCTGATTAGCTACGTTCGGAACGGATAACCGCTGAAAGCATCTAAGCGGGAAGCCGGCTTCAAGATGAGATTTCCATCCCTTTTAGGGGAGAGGCTCGCAGCTAGACTACTGCGTTGATAGGCCGGATGTGGAAGCGAGGACTAAAGACTCGTGAAGCTGACCGGTACTAATAAGCCGATAATTTGATAATCACTACACACACTTATGTTGTAAGGCTGAAGTGTGTGGCATGAAGATTGCTTGCGTCCACTGAGTGGTTCTCGATGTACGGTCGAGAACGACGAACAAACACGTTTTTGTTCACGTTTCACATTTGATTGACATCAATAGTGTTTCGGCGGCCATAGCGAGAGGGAAACGCCCGGTTACATTCCGAACCCGGAAGCTAAGACTCTCAGCGCCGATGGTACTGCAGGGGGGACCCTGTGGGAGAGTAGGTCACCGCCGGACTTATTTGTAAAATAGCCACCCATTCATTTGGGTGGCTATTTTGCGTTAAGCGTCATAATATTGCCAGTTCGTTTCGCTCGTCCGGGTTAAGCTTTGACGGTGACGAGCCCCTGGTTGGCCGACAGCGATGTTGTAGCCCAGACGCAAATTCGCTCCTTGGTGCGCGAATCGTGGGAGCGTGCACAGAAGGTTCGGCTAGATCCCGAACGTCTTCTCTCTCCGTTGGAGTTTGAGCGCGACGAACTCGGAGATTACCGTCAAGCCCACCCTTTGGCGACCGTGATGCCCGTCATTCGTAAGCTTCTCGTGCAGGATGCCGACAACGACTCGGGCATGCTTGTTGCTGTGGGGGACGCCATGGGTCGACTGCTGTGGGTGGAAGGAGACACCGGCCTGAAGCGAAGAGCCGAGGCGATGATGTTCGTTGAAGGGGCAGACTGGAGCGAAGATGCTGCGGGGACGTCGGCTCCAGGCACGGCGCTCGCACTTAATCACGGTATCCAGATTCGCCGGGACGAGCATTTCAACAGGCTCGTGCACGCCTGGAGTTGCACTGCCGTTCCTGTTCATGACCCCGAGACTCGCAACATCATTGGCGTTATTGACATTACCGGCGACGAGCAAGCTGTGGATCGTCACACCATGCCGCTTATGGAAGCGACCGCGCACGCCGTCGAAACTGAACTCATGTTGCAACGCTTTCGTATGCGGGCCGAGGGTATCTCTGGCCTCGGTTCGCCATCTGGCACTGAACACTCGCCCATGATTTTCTTTGATTCTTCCCTGGCCACTTTAGACGTCCGGTCCAAGCCGGGGACAGCTCGGGGAGTTGTCAGAGTTCATAAGGCCCTTCGTCCCACACTGCACATTCTCGGGCGAGATACCGCTCTGTTGAGTGTGGCGGGTAAGACTCTCGAGCTCACGCCGCGCCATGCGGAAATTGTGACGCTCCTGTCGCGGAGTCGGTCGGGACTGTCAGCCGAACGACTCACGGAACTGTTGCACGGGTCGCCCGAGGGAGTGGCCACGGTTCGCTCAGAAATGGTGCGTCTGCGACGAGTGATCGACAATTTCCAACGTGGGCTTTCACCGACGTCAAAGCCGTATCGTTTACCTGAGCCCCTGGAACTTGATGCGCAACAGGTCGTGGCGCTCCTCAATCGCGGGGCCCATCGAGCGGCGTTTGCGGCCTATCGGGGAGCAATCTTGCCACGATCTCAGGCTCCGGGAATTCAGGATATTCGGGACGACGTCGCCGGCCGCCTCAGGGAGGCAATGTTGGCCGATGCGTCCGCAGAGCTCCTCCTCGAATATGCGCAATCGGAGGGTGCGTTGGATGACCTCGAGGTCTGGAGAACGGTCCTAAAATTATTGCCCGCAAAGTCTCCAAAGCGAGCCGGAGTCGTGGCTCAGATCGAACGCCTCGAGTCGCCTTAGGGCCTGCAACATTTTGCAACCCTCTGTTGCGTAGTGTCGGCTGTGCCTAACATGGCACCCCAGACAACGACGTCGAAAGGGACACGATGACTGTCTACTCAAACCCCGGAAAACCCGGATCCGTAATGACCTACAAGACTCGCTATGACAATTTCATTGGCGGAAAGTATGTCGCTCCATCCTCCGGCTAGTATTTTGAAAACATCACGCCCGTAACCGGTCAAGTGTTCTGTGAAATGGCACGCGGAAATGCCAAGGACGTTGACATGGCTGTCGCTGCCGGTTAGAGAAACAATGGCTGCCGACATCCCCCTCGCCATTGATCACTTCCGCTATTTCGCGGGTGCCATTCGTGCCCAAGAGGGCAGTATCGGCGAGCTGGATCACGACACCGTGGCCTATCACTTCCATGAACCCCTCGGAGTGGTTGGCCAGATAATTCCCTGGAACTTCCCGATTTTGATGGCCGTGTGGAAACTTGCTCCTGCACTCGCTGCGGGAAACTGCATCGTACTGAAACCAGCAGAGCAGACACCCTCCTCCATTCACGTACTCATGGGACTGATCGAACACCTCATCCCTGACGGAGTGCTCAACATTGTCAACGGCTTTGGCATTGAGGCGGGTGCTCCACTGGCATCGCACAATAACATCCGCAAGATTGCGTTCACGGGGGAAACGACAACGGGGCGTCTCATCATGCAATATGCGAGCCAGAACTTGATTCCTGGGACTCTCGAGCTTGGTGGCAAGAGCCCCAACGTCTTCTTCGAGGATGTTGCGGCTCACAAAGACAGCTATTACGAAAAGGCCCAAGAGGGCTTCACCATGTTTGCCCTCAACCAGGGCGAGGGTCTGCACGTGCCCCTCGCGCGCCCTCGTTCAGAAGTCCATCTACGACGGTTTTGTCGAGGACGGAATCAAGCGCGTTGGCAAGGTCATCCAAGGAAACCCTCTTGACACAAACACAATGATCGGCGCCCAGTCTTCCAACGATCAGTTGGAGAAGATTCTGAGCTACATCGACATCGGCAAGCAGGAGGGTGCAAAGCTCCTCATCGGTGGCGAGCGGTCGGATCTCGGCGGAGAGCTCTCGGGTGGCTTCTACATGCAGCCCACGGTGTTCGAGGGGAACAACTCAATGCGCATTTTCCAAGAGGAAATCTTCGGGTCCGTTTTGTCGCTCACGAGCTTCAAGGACTACGACGAGGCAATTGATATTGCCAACGACACGCTCTATGGTTTGGGCGCAGGAGTGTGGAGCCGGAGCGCTGACACGCTGGATCACTACCAGCAGACAAAGAACCTTCTTGTCAGCTACGCCGAAGGCCCCATGGGATTCTTCTGATGCCATACGCGCGAGTCGAGGTAACAGGTGACGCAGCAGAAATGCTGCGTCACCTGTCCACCACGTACGGAAGACTCATGTTTCACCAGTCTGGCGGCTGTTGCGATGGAAGCTCGCCCATGTGCTTTCCCGTAGGAATGTTCATTACCAGTAGCGCGGACATTCTCCTTCAAACCATCGAAATCGAAGGGCTCGATCCCATCGAGTTTTATATGTCGGCGTCACAGTTCGAGTACTGGAAGTACACGCATCTCACGATCGACATTGTTCCCGGACGGGGAAGCGGTTTCTCGATCGAAGCCCCGGAAGGAAAGCGCTTTCTCATTCGGTCGAGGATGCTCACGGACGAGGAGATTGAATACTTTGGTCTCTTCAAGAAAGTGCCACTCTAAAAGGCGGCGTCGATTTCCTTTTCGCGAGCATCCTTCGTCGTATCGAAGGCTTTCTGTAGCGCGGTCCGCAACGTTCCCGCGCTCTGATCAATTCGGGTCGTGAACCCCAGTCGCGTCGCTTCCGCTTGCCTTTGCTTGCCTGAGGAAACCTGCCTGATTTCGCCCGCCAAACTGATTTCCCCAAATGCAGCCACCGTGTGGGCGATGGGCTTGTCGTTGAAGGCGCTCGCAACCGCGATGGCGATCGCCAGATCAGCACCAGGTTCCGTGAGCCGAACGCCACCTACCGTGGAGACATAGACATCCTTGTCCGAAAGCGATAAGCCTGCCCGACGCTCGAGAACGGCGAGAAGCATGGCGAGCCGCGAAGAGTCGACACCATTCGTCACGCGACGCGGGTTGGGTGCGCTTGATGCCACCACTAACGCCTGAATCTCGACGGGAAGAGGCCGTCGGCCCTCCATGGCAACGGTTGCACACGTGCCCGAAACGGGAACAGGGGAGCGACTCAGAAACAGCCCACTGGGGTCGGGGACTTCGGCAATACCGTCTCCGTTCATTTCGAAACAACCCACTTCATCGGTGGGCCCAAAGCGATTCTTGAGAGCGCGCACAAAACGAAGGGCCGTCTGACGATCACCCTCAAACTGGCAGACAACATCGACGAGATGTTCTAGCAGGCGTGGCCCCGCGATGGAACCGTCCTTCGTCACGTGTCCAACGAGTACGACCGGAAGTCCTCGGTCTTTGGCAACACGAATCAGCACGGAAGCAACTTCACGCACTTGACTCGGCCCACCCGCGAGGCCTTCGACGGTGGAGCTGGCGACGGTTTGAACCGAGTCGACAATGAGGAGCTGTGGTTTAACTGCCTCGATTTGGCCCAGAATGGTTCCGAGATCCGTCTCGGCGGCGAGGAAAAGGTTGTCGTGGAGAGCGCCCGTTCGGGTCGCCCGAAGTCGCACCTGGCTGACAGATTCTTCGGCACTGACGTACAGGACTCGGGCGCCTTGCGATGCGGCGCGAGAAGCGACCTCCAGCAGAAGCGTGGACTTGCCGACTCCGGGTTCGCCAGAGAGAAGGATTGCCGCGCCTGGCACGATGCCACCGCCCAGAACGCGGTCAAACTCGCCAATGCCACTGGGCCAGTGCTGCACGTCGCCGTTCTCAGGAATCGTCGTTATGGGGCGGGCGATGCGATCTGATGCCACCGTCACGGGTGTCAGCCTTGCGAGGATCCCGGTCTTAGCGGTGGCCTCAACGACTGTCCCCCATTCCTGACATTCGCTACAGCGACCCGCCCATTTAATGGTGGTCCAACCACACTCAGTGCAGCGATATCCGGGGGTTGCCTTTGCCATGCAGCAAGCCTAGCCGTGACTACTGACCCTGACTTTGGGGGACGGATTGGCGAACATCGTGCGCTCTCGCGTAAACTCATCCTCGGTTCCGTGTCCGAGCGGCCGAAGGTGCAACTCTCGAAAAGTTGTGTGGGTGAAAGTCCACCGTGGGTTCAAATCCCACCGGGACCGCCAATCATCAAGACCTCCCTTTTGGGGGGTCTTTTTGATTGTGGGGGTTATAAGGGTTGGGATGTGCGAGGAGACGCATCGCGTCGACGGTTTCCACTGGGACCTTCAATTATCACGACATCCCCACTAAAGGTTGTTCACCATCCATTGTGCGATGTCGGCCTCAAGCCCGTCGCAAGAGTAGCCCGAAGTCCCGGTGGTGCCTCCGACATGAAGAATGAGATAGCAGTCAGCAATTTTCTCGATGTTGGTCCCGAGAAATGCAGGCATAAACACGGCAAATATCTGAAGCTGATAGTAGGCGGTGAGGACATGCCCTGCTTCGTGAACGCTGACCTGATACCCAGCCTGGGCAAAGAGCCGCGGTGGATGGCGCATACGGTGCGCGCGTGTAAACACCGCCACAGATTGAGGTATTTGGATCGCACCAGGTTGCATCGAAGATGACAGAAACCGGGAGACCGGTGAGGGACTGAATGGTTCCCACTACGTCCTCCCTGGTAAACGAACCGCTGGGGGCAGCGTTAGCGTCACGCTGAGCCTGCTGTTCCTCCGCAATTCGCGCGGTGTCCCACCTCATCATTTTCCCTGCGGCAATTAGATCCGCCTCAAAACGACCTTTCCATACCACATATGGTATCTCGTCAGCATGGGTTCATGTTTGCCTTCATGAAATCCCGACGCGTCTTCTTGAGAGGCGTAGGGGCCGCAGAAACGTCCGTTGGGTGGGGTCGGCTGCAGGAGGCCACGATATTCGTTCGCTGTGATCACTGCGACGTGGAACGAATGTCATGCGGATGACATGTGCATCAGGTAAGAATGAGTCATGACCGTGAGAACCCCTGACCCCAATTCCGGCTGGCTGAGCGATGACGAACTAGCGTCGATTCGGCTGAGGCTGCCGCTGCTTTATGTCGAAGCGATTCCCGTGCGTGTTGATGGAATGGGACAAGTGATCGAGGTGGGGCTCCTTTTGCGGGCTACCAGCGTGGGCGGGATGAAACGCTCCATAGTGTCGGGACGCGTGATGTACGGAGAAACGCTTCGGCATGCACTTTTTCGCCACCTGGAGAAAGACCTTGGTCCCATGGCATTCCCGCTCCTGCCCGCAAGTCCCACGCCTTTTCACGCGGCCGAGTATTTTCCAACCCCAGGAGTGTCAGCCTTTACGGATGACAGGCAGCACGCCGTTTCGCTTGCGTACGTTGTTCCTGTCACGGGGACGTGTGATCCTCGGCAAGATGCCCTAGAAATAACCTGGTTAACGCCCCAGGAAGCAGCGAGTGCCGCTGTCAGTGATGAAATGGAAGGTGGACGGGGCATCCTGCTCCGCGCAGCCCTTGCCTCCGTCGGCCGCCTGGGGTAGCGATCGATAAAGTCTGGCGCAAGGGCCAACACCTCGGCACGGCTCGCGAGATTAGCACGAACACCCTTTCATGGTTCATTATTAGGTATCTGTAGGTTTTTGAGTGGGGAAAGAGACGAACGTGTCTGAGAACATTGAGTTCCGCACCGCCAAGCGCGGTTTTGAACCTTCCGACGTTGACCGCGCTTTTGCCCAGATCACGAGTCGCATTGCGAACGCACAAGAGTTGCGCGATGGAGCGGAAAAAGACATCGAGCGGCTCAATCGTGAATTGCATGAAGCCCGCACCGCCGTTAAGCGGGCAAACTCTAAGCCGACTTTCTCCGACCTTGGAGCAGCTTTCGAGCAGACCCTTCGGGTAGCTGAGGAACAAGCCGGCAAGCTTCTTCAAGACGCCAGTGCAGAAGTTTCCATGGTTCGAGACTCTGCAAAATCGGATGCCGATCGCATCCAGGTTTCTTCGGAAAGGCAGGCTCACAAGCTTCTCACTGAAGCGGAAAAGCGTTCCGAAAAAATCAGAGAAGACAGCACCAAGCGCTCGACAGATCTCGTGGGTGGTGCGGAAGCTCAACTCGCCGCCGCGAATGCGGCGCTCGTTGCTGCCGCTCAGAGCATTGAGGCGATTGAGAAGAAAGCGAGTGCGGATACGCGCGAGATTCTCGACAATGCCAAACTTCAAACGGATCAGGCCCATCGTGAAATGGCCACGTTGAGGGACCTCAACACTCGCGACCAGTTGCGGATTGAACGCGAGATTGCCGTGACACGCGAGAAAGCGGTTCGTGAGAACGAGCGCCTGGCTGATGAAACGTCAACGTATATTGCCGAAATATTGGCCGACGCCCAGGCCCAAGTAGTCGAAGCAGAGCGCAAGGCCAACCAGCTTGTGGCCGAAGCCGAGTCCCTGTCATCAAAAACGCATCAAGAATCTGACCTTTTGCGGCGCACAGCGCAAGAGACTGCGGCCGGAATTATTTCTCGGGCACAGGATCGAGCTCAGGCACTGAACAATCAGACGTCCAAGTACAAGACAAAAGTACTTGCCGAGGCTGCAATGACGATTGCTAACCTAGAAGAGGCGCGCCTTCGGATTCTAGATTTCAATACTGAACTGTCGGCCATGGATACGGATGACCCTGCGAACGCCACCCAGGAAGAGCCTGTCGTTAGTTTTTGAGCCGCATCGTCGGCTGATGTGTTTGGTATTGTTGAGTTGATTTCTGGGAATTATCTTTCTCAGGCCTATTTTTCGGGAGAAACATCATGGAAGACATTGGGACGTTCCGTACTGCTCGCCGAAGCGGATACGACACTGAGGACGTGACCCGAGCTTTCGCGGAGATTAGTTCCCGCGTCGAACGTGTTGAGGTCGAGCGTATTTCTGCCGAAAAGACCGCCGAGCGCCTGTCGCGCGAGTTGGCCGAGGCCCGCGCCACCGTCAAGAGGGCGAGTTCAAAGCCGAGCTTTGCTGACCTTGGTTCCGCTTTCGAGCAGACCCTCAGGGTTGCCGAAGAGCAAGCCAGCAAAATGGTTCAAGACGCCGCGGCTGAAGTTGCGGCCCTTCGTGAGAATGCGCGGGCCGTTGGCGAACAGCTGACGCGTTCCTCTCGCGGAAGCTCTGAAAGGCTCGTTTCTGAGGCCGAAGGATTTTCGGAGGAACTTCGCGTCGAAAGCGAACGTCGTGCGGCAGAGTTGGCATCTGCTGCCGAAGCCAAGCTCATCGAGGCGAATACGTCTACCGAGACCGCCCAACGTAAGGCCGCCGGCCTCGTGGCTGACGCTGAACGTGAAGCGGCAGAGATTCACTCGACGCTTCACCAGCAAGCGGAGGATGTCAAAACGGAGCTTTCCATGCTCCGTCAGATTGCCGAACGTGAACAGCTTCGGATCGTTCGAGAAATTCGTGTTGCTGCCGATCAGGATGAACGTGATCGCCTTGCCCTGCACGAGGAATCCGTCCTTCAGGTTCACACCGCGAGCGAGCAGGCGGCCCAGAAAGTCCGGGAAGCATCAGAAGTTGCGGCTGGACTGAGTAACGAGTCTGATATTTTCGCCGCGGCAGCACGAGCAGATGCAGAATTCATTCTGCTGGGTGCCCGCGAGACAGCCAATGGACTGATTTCACGCGCACGGAGCAGAGCGGAACGCTTGACGACCCGCTACAACGAACATGCTTCGGCGATTCTCTCGGAGACCGAACAGAGGATGGCTTGGCTCGAGGAACAACGTGTTGCTCTCGACAGCTTCGCTTATGCGTTGCGTTCAATGGGGTCCGCGGAGTCCCTTGTCTCTATCGATGAGTCTGACGCGCAGAGTAAGTAGCTGTTCCTAATCCTCAAGATTCCACGACGCCGAGAGTTTGCGAAGTCGGCTGGCGCGATACTGCCAGAAGATCCACATGCCGAACCAGATCGCTGGAGTTGCTAGGCCCGCTTTGACAACAAGACGGTCTCTATAGAGGGTCTCGCCTGACGTTCCGGCCGATATTGCCATCCGGTGGTCCCAGTCATGAGTAATGGCCAGGGGCCCGGTCAAGGCTTTACCGGCGTCGATCATCATTCGAACACCACCAGGTTTCTCGGTGAAACTGACATCGATGGTCTGGGTGCCCATAGGAATGATGCCCAGGAACGAAATAGCCACGCGGTGGGGGCCATCTGCCGTCCAATTCGCGGGAAAACCGTTCGGTTCGAGGGACTTTATTTTAAGAAGTGGGCTTGATACGGCCCGAAAGACTGCGGGGCGAGTGATGGCTTCCCAAGCCTCGTCGGGCGGGCAGTCGAGCGTGAGCTTGAGAAAAA
This sequence comes from Alpinimonas psychrophila, assembly GCF_014137865.1. Lineage (GTDB taxonomy): Bacteria > Actinomycetota > Actinomycetes > Actinomycetales > Microbacteriaceae > Alpinimonas > Alpinimonas psychrophila. The sequence continues at coordinate 85,960 of NZ_JACGWU010000007.1, forward strand.
TGTTCATGGGATTCCATTCCGGGGCACGGGCAATGCAAGAATTTATGTGTGACTTCAGTAAATACTCCTCCCGCGACTGCCCAAAGTCAGTATCAAGTTCGCTTAGATTGGGGAGCGGCCGGCGTCGCCCGCATCAAAGATAAAGCCGATATCTGTGTCTGGATAGACGTTCTAGCTACGATACCGCGACCAACGGGGTTAGGTTCGGTTGTTTTGGCAGGTCTGAATAACCGCGCGAGCGTGGCGAAATGGATTCTTTCGGAGCAAGTGCGACGCGGGGATCGAACCTCTATTGCCATCATCGCCGCGGGAACCGCGGAGGGACAATTTGCGGTCGAAGATTTTCTTGCTGCCGGTGCGCTGATTGATGAGCTCGCAACTCTCGGGATTGATTTTTGTTCTCCGGAGGCTGCTTCGGCTGCCGCCGCTTTTGTGGGGCTGAAAGGCGCCGTGGGCCATCTCGTGACCGCGTCCGTGGCCGGCCGCGAGTTGAGTGCTGCGGGGGTTCGCCCAACGGTGCTCGCTGCTGGCAAACTTGACTCCGTTGACTTATTCAACGAGGCCGACACCGCCCATCTGACGTAGGGTAAATACCCTCAACCGAAGATAAGGACAATGTTATGAAAGCAATTCTGAATGGCACCGTTATTGCGGACGCCCCCGAAGCCGATCTCATCAAGATTGAGGGAAACTGGTATTTCCCTCCGGCAAGCGTGAAAGCGGAGTTTCTGACGAAGAGCCCGACGCCCTATACGTGCCCATGGAAGGGTGTCTGCCAGTACTTCACGGTTTCAGACGGCACACATTCCTTCAATGATCGGGCGTTTAGCTACCCGGAGCCTTACCCCGCGTCGTTCGAGCGCGTAGGAGCAGATTTCAGTAACTATGTCGCGTTCTGGAAGGAAGTCCAGGTCACTGAATAATGTGACTAGCTCACGTTGCGTTTCGTCCACACAATGAGGTTGACGCGGGAGAAACCTCGCCCACAGACTCCGCAGGACAGTGGTTTGAGGGGTTTGCGAAAGCGGTGATGGGCGTGGCCACCAGGGCACGCGCCGACCCACGGTGCGAGCTCGTTGGCGGCGCTCCCGTCGTGGGTGCGCTTCCCGTCGTAGCCGAGCTCGTCAGCGGTGCGCTTCCAGAGGGCTCCGTGCCCGGCGCGGGGGCCGGCGAGGGCATGAGCAATTTCGTGCAGCAGGACCTGGTGGATTTCGTCGTCCTCATAGCGGGCGGCGAGATATTTTGAAACCGAGATGTGACGGTCGGTGAAATTGCACAGTCCGGCGCGGGTTTTGGCGTTGTCGAATCCAAATGACCAGACGCTGGCATCGAGGTGCAACCGGATGAGGGCATCCGCCCATTTTCGAACGCGGTCGAGATCTGCCATCGTGCTATTTCTTGCTTACCTGAAACAGAGTCTTGTTGGGAGTGGGGGAGGCGATGGCCGTGGCATCGAGCACGATGGGGGCATTTGCGATGAACTGCTTGAGCTCTGCGCCAGCGACAGCTTTGGCCGGGTGAGGGCCACCGGCCAGGATTCGCGGAAGCCATTCGCCGATTCCGTCGTCCGCGCTCGCCGCCAACACAACGTTTCCGAACCGACGACCCTTGAGGACTTGAACATCGGCGAGGGCCATGACGTGGGGAAGGACAGCCTGAAGAGTGGCAGCCTGGCCTCGGGCGAAGGCAAGCCCGGGGCCATCGGCGACATTCACAATGAGAACGCCTCGGGCACTGAGGAGTCTGGCCGCCTCACGATAGAACTCGAGACTGGTGACGTGGGCGGGCGTGCGCGCGCCGTTGAAGACATCCACTATGACGACATCGGTCGCGCCCAGAAGGCCAGTCGGAAGCTTACCCATCACCTCGCGGGCATCCCCGTAGCGAATTCGGATGCTGGCGTGGCGGGGGAGGGGGAGATGCTCGCGAACGAAGTCAACGAGGTCTGCCTCAAGCTCAATGACCTGCTGGCGCGAGCCGGGACGCGTTGCGGCGAGGTAGCGGGGAAGCGTGAGAGCACCGGCGCCCAGGTGCACGGCGGTCAATGGTTCACCCGGCATACCAATTTGGTCCACAACATGACCGATCCGACGAACGTATTCAAAGAAAAGCTCACCCTCGTCGTCCACGAAAACGTGGGACTGCGGCGTGCCATCGACGACCAATATAAACGCGCCCTCTTGATAGGGGTCGGGTTCAATCGTGGCGGTCAATCCGGAAGCGCGAAGAACGGTGCTCGGATTGTGGGCCATTCCCCCACCCTACCGATTCTTAACTGGACATGGGTTAGTGAACAGGCCTATAGTTATACTTTGCGCTCTGAAGAATTCTCATGCCCTCATATTGCGGTGGACATGAACATTTCTCGGCTCGTGGATCACTCCATGAGTTGCCCCACTTTAGTGGGCTTTTTTGCGAGAGCGCAAGATCCATCACATCGACCGACACCATGAGGGCCTGACGGGGTCCACGGAGGTTATTTCCTTGGCTGCTGCGCGCAACGCAAACACCACCAAGTCCATTAAGAACGGTCGAGGCGCTTCGCGTCTTTCGTTCGCGAAGATCACGGACACACTTACTGTCCCCGATCTGCTCGCACTTCAGACGGAGAGCTTTGACTGGCTCGTCGGAAATGAAGGCTGGCAGAAGCGGGTGGCTGAAGCTAAGAAGGCTGGTCGTCAAGACCTCGCTTCGCGCACAGGTCTAGAGGAGATCTTCGAGGAGATCTCTCCCATCGAGAACCTCGATGAGACCATGCAACTTAGCTTCACGAATCCGTACCTCGAGCCTGAGAAGTACTCGATCATGGAGTGCAAGGAGCGCGGCAAGACTTTTGCTGCTCCCCTCTATGTCGAGGCTGAGTTCATGAACCACGTCACGGGGGAAATCAAGACCCAGACCGTGTTCATGGGCGACTTCCCGCTGATGACCCCGAAGGGTACATTCATCATCAACGGCACCGAGCGTGTCGTTGTGTCGCAGCTTGTGCGTAGCCCCGGTGTGTACTTCGACCGCACGCAGGAGAAGACCTCCGACAAGGACGTTTACTCGGCTCGCATCATCCCTAGCCGTGGAGCATGGCTTGAGTTTGAGATCGACAAGCGCGATCAAGTTGGTGTTCGCATCGACCGTAAGCGCAAGCAGTCAGTTACCGTCTTCATGAAGGCTCTCGGTCTCACCACCGAAGACATCATGAACGAATTCAAGGGCTACGAGTCCATTGCCCTCACATTGGAGAAGGATTCCATCCTCACCAAGGAAGAGGCGCTCAAGGACATCTACCGCAAGCTTCGTCCGGGCGAGCAGGTTGCTGCCGAGGCGGCACGTGCTCTGCTGGATAACTTCTACTTCAGCCACAAGCGTTACGACTTGGCTAAGGTCGGTCGTTACAAGATCAACCGCAAGTTGGGCCTTGAGGCTCCAATGAACGAGTCGGTCTTGAGCGTCGAAGACATCATTTCGACGATCAAGTACTTGGTCGCGTTGCACGCAGAAGAGACCACTGTTCCGGGAACCCGCGAGGGCAAGAAGGTCAACATTCGTCTCGACGTCGACGACATCGACCACTTCGGTAACCGTCGTATTCGTGCCGTGGGTGAGCTCATCCAGAACCAGGTACGCACCGGTATGTCCCGCATGGAGCGTGTCGTTCGCGAGCGCATGACCACGCAGGACATCGAAGCAATTACGCCTCAGACTCTGATCAACGTGCGCCCTGTCGTCGCCGCGATCAAGGAGTTCTTCGGAACCAGCCAGCTCTCGCAGTTCATGGACCAAAACAACCCCCTCGCGGGCTTGACGCACAAACGTCGCCTTTCCGCGCTGGGCCCCGGTGGTCTCTCCCGTGAACGTGCCGGTGTTGAAGTTCGAGACGTTCACGCCTCGCACTACGGCCGTATGTGCCCCATCGAGACCCCTGAAGGCCCGAACATTGGTCTGATCGGCTCGCTGGCGTCGTTCGCCCGTATCAACGCATTCGGTTTCATCGAGACTCCGTACCGCCGCGTCGTCAAGGGCGTTGTCACGGAGAACATCGATTACCTCACCGCAAGCGAAGAAGACGAGTTCATCGTTGCTCAGGCCAACGCGCCTTTGACGGCTGATGCTCGCTTCGCCGAAGAGCGTGTTCTCGTTCGTCGTAAGGGTGGCGAGGTTGAACTCGTTCCTGCTGCTGACGTTCACTACATGGATGTCTCCCCTCGCCAGATGGTGTCGGTTGCAACCTCGCTCATTCCGTTCCTCGAGCACGACGATGCGAACCGTGCTCTCATGGGTGCCAACATGCAGCGTCAAGCTGTGCCCTTGCTTCGCAGCGAGAGCCCCATCGTTGGAACTGGTATGGAGAGCTTCGCGGCTATTGATGCTGGTGACGTCATCACCGCGGAGAAGGCCGGTGTGGTCGCTGAAGTTTCAGCCGATCACGTTTCGGTCCTCCTCGATGAGGGTGGCACGCAGGATTACTTCCTTCGTAAGTTCGATCGCTCCAACCAAGGCACGAGCTATAACCACCGCGTCATCGTGACGGCCGGCGAGCGTGTCGAGGTAAGTCAGGTCATCGCTGATGGCCCGGCCACCGAAAACGGCGAGCTTGCTCTCGGCAAAAACCTGCTCGTGGCATTCATGCCCTGGGAAGGTCACAACTTCGAGGACGCGATCATCCTCAGCCAGCGTCTTGTGGCTGATGACATCCTGAGCTCCATCCACATTGAGGAATATGACGTGGATGCGCGCGACACCAAGTTGGGTAAGGAAGAGATCACTCGCGACCTTCCCAACGTCTCGCCTGAACTCATCGCCAACCTCGACGAGCGCGGCATCATTCGTATCGGTGCAGAGGTTCGCCCCGGCGATATCCTCGTCGGCAAGGTCACGCCCAAGGGTGAGACCGAGCTTTCTGCCGAAGAACGTCTGTTGCGTGCCATCTTCAACGAAAAGAGCCGCGAAGTGCGTGACACCTCGCTCAAGGTTCCTCACGGTGAGTCCGGCACGATCATTGCGGTCAAGGTATTCGACGCTGCAAATGACGAAGACGAGCTCGGCTCGGGCGTCAACCAACGCGTTGTTGTCTACATTGCTCAGAAGCGCAAGATCACCGAAGGTGACAAGCTGGCTGGTCGTCACGGCAACAAGGGTGTTATCTCCAAGATTCTCCCCGTTGAAGATATGCCCTTCTTGGCCGACGGTACCGCCGTCGACATCGTTCTCAACCCCCTCGGTATTCCGGGCCGCATGAACTTCGGTCAGGTACTCGAGACCCACCTTGGCTGGATTGCTCAGCAGGGCTGGAAGGTTGAAGGCACGCCTGCTTGGGCTGGCCGTCTCCCCGAAGCTGCATGGGAAGCTGCCCCCGGCACCAAGGTGGCAACCCCCGTGTTCGACGGTGCCCTCGAGGAAGAAATCGCTGGTCTGCTCGACTCGACCATCAAGACACGTGACGGAGAGCGCCTCATCGGCTCCTCCGGCAAGGCTCTGTTGTTCGATGGTCGCTCCGGCGAGCCCTTCCCTGAGCCCGTCTCGGTTGGGTACATGTACATCTTGAAACTCCACCACTTGGTAGATGACAAGATTCACGCCCGGTCGACTGGCCCATACTCGATGATTACGCAGCAGCCTCTCGGTGGTAAAGCACAGTTCGGCGGACAGCGTTTCGGTGAGATGGAAGTGTGGGCCCTCGAGGCTTACGGTGCCGCGTACGCGCTGCAAGAGCTTCTGACCATCAAGTCCGACGACATTGTCGGCCGCGTGAAGGTCTATGAAGCCATTGTCAAGGGCGAGAACATTCAGGAGCCGGGTATCCCCGAATCCTTCAAGGTTCTCATCAAGGAGATGCAGTCCCTCTGCCTCAACGTTGAAGTTATCGGTTCCGACGGCCAAGTCGTCAGTCTCCGCGACACCGACGACGAGGCTTACCGCGCAGCAGAAGAGCTCGGTATCAACATCTCCACACGCTTCGAGTCCTCGTCAATCGACGAGATCTAACCGAAGTCAGACTTTCAAAGAATCTAAGGAAAGAGTAGACATTGCTCGACGCAACCACTTTTGACGAGCTTCGCATTGGTCTGGCCACGGCAGACGACATCCGTCGTTGGTCCTTCGGCGAGGTTAAGAAGCCAGAAACTATCAACTACCGCACGCTGAAGCCAGAGAAGGATGGTCTCTTCGGAGAGCAGATCTTCGGCCCCTCGCGTGACTGGGAATGCTCCTGCGGCAAGTACAAGCGGGTGCGCTTTAAGGGCATCGTTTGTGAGCGCTGCGGCGTGGAGGTCACCAAGTCCTCCGTTCGTCGCGAGCGCATGGGCCACATTGAGCTTGCTGCCCCCGTTACGCACATCTGGTACTTCAAGGGTGTTCCGAGCCGGTTGGGCTACTTGCTCGACATGGCTCCGAAAGACCTCGAGAAGGTCATCTACTTTGCGGCCTACATGGTCATCAGCGTAGACATCGAAGGCCGTCACGCCGACATGCCTGGACTTGAAAACGAGCTTCGTCTCGAAATCAAGACCTTGGGCGACCAGCGCGACTCGCGGATCGCCGAGCGCATGTTGCGCTTGGAGACCGACCTTGCTGCTCTCGAAGCAGAAGGCGCAAAGGCTGACCAGAAGCGTCGTGCCAAGGACGTAGCTGAAAAGGAAATGGGACAGATCCGCAAGGGCCTCGACGAGGAAATTGCTCGCCTGGAGCGCGTGTGGGATGACTTCCGCAACCTTAAGGTCGGCGACCTCAAGCCCGAAGACGCCGTTTTCAATGAACTCGTTGACCGCTTCGGAATCTACTTCGAGGCCTACATGGGTGCCGAAGCCATCAAGAAGCGCCTCGAAACTTTCGACCTCGTCACCGAGGCTCAGGATCTACGTTTGGAAATCGTTGAGGGCAAGGGTGCGAAGAAAATTCGCGCCATCAAGCGCCTTCGCGTTGTCTCTGCGTTCCTGACGACCGGCACCTCGCCGGCTTCGATGGTTCTCGACGTTGTTCCCGTCATTCCTCCCGAGCTGCGCCCGATGGTTCAGCTTGACGGTGGCCGGTTCGCAACGAGCGACTTGAACGACCTCTACCGTCGTGTCATCAACCGCAACAACCGTCTTCGTCGTCTGCTTGATCTTGGTGCTCCCGAGATCATCGTGAACAACGAGAAGCGCATGCTTCAAGAGGCGGTTGACGCACTGTTCGACAACGGTCGTCGTGGCCGCCCCGTTACCGGTACCGGTAACCGTGCGCTCAAGTCGCTCTCGGACATGCTCAAGGGTAAGCAGGGTCGTTTCCGTCAGAACCTGCTCGGAAAGCGCGTTGACTACTCCGGTCGTTCCGTCATCATCGTCGGCCCTCAGCTGAAGCTGCACCAGTGTGGTCTGCCTAAGCAGATGGCACTCGAGCTCTTCAAGCCATTCGTTATTAAGCGTTTGATTGACCTGAGCCACGCTCAGAACATCAAGAGCGCAAAGCGTATGGTTGAGCGCAGCCGCCCCCAGGTGTGGGACGTGCTGGAAGAAATCATTCGCGAGCGCCCCGTGTTGCTTAACCGCGCACCAACGCTTCACCGTTTGGGCATTCAGGCGTTCGAACCTCAGCTCGTCGAGGGTAAAGCCATCCAGCTTCACCCCCTCGTGTGTGCCGCGTTCAACGCTGACTTCGATGGCGACCAGATGGCCGTTCACTTGCCACTCTCGGTTGAGGCTCAGGCCGAGGCTCGCATCTTGATGCTGGCTTCGAACAACATCCTCAAGCCTTCGGACGGCCGCCCCGTGACCCTGCCTACGCAGGACATGATCATTGGTCTTCATCACTTGACCACTGTCAAGGAAGGCGCCATCGGCGAGGGCCGCGCGTTCTCGTCGGTAGCCGAGGCAATTTTGGCCAAGGACCAGCACACGCTGGATCTGAACGCCATGGCTCGCATCCGCATGCACGACGTCGTCTTCCCCGAGGGCACTGCCCCCGAGGGTTATGTCAACGGTCCCGTTTTGGTCACCACCTCGCTTGGGCAGGCTCTGTTCAACGAGACGTTGCCCGATGACTACCCCTACGTTCAAGAAGTTGCGGACAAGAACGAGCTTTCTCGCATTGTCAACGACCTCGCCGAGCGCTACCCCAAGACCACGGTTGCGGCCACCCTTGACAACATCAAGGATGCTGGTTTCCACTGGGCTACTCGCTCGGGCGTCACCGTTGCTCTCTCGGACATCTTGACTCCTCCGAACAAGCGCGAGATCGTTGCTGGCTACGAAAAGTTGGCTGCCAATGTTCAGGTCGAGTTCGAAAAGGGCATGATCACAGATAACGAGCGTCGTCAGGAACTCATCAAGATCTGGACGGATGCTACGCAAGAAGTTGCCGAAGCTATGCAGAAGAACTTCCCCAAGGACAACACGATTAACCGCATGGTTACGTCGGGTGCTCGTGGAAACTGGCTGCAGGTTCGCAACATTGCCGGTATGCGTGGTCTGGTGAACAACCCTAAGGGTGAGATCATCCCTCGTCCGATCATTTCGTCCTACCGTGAGGGTCTCTCCGTTGTGGAGTACTTCATCGCAACTCACGGTGCGCGTAAGGGTCTGGCCGACACGGCTCTGCGAACTGCAGACTCGGGATACCTCACACGCCGTCTCGTAGACGTCTCGCAGGATGTCATCATCCGTGAAGACGACTGTGGTTCGACTAAGGGTCTTGACCTGCCGATCGTTATCCAAGATGCAACGGGTGCCTTCGTTCGCGACAGTAATGTTGAGAACTCGGTCTACGCTCGTAGCCTCGCGGAAGATGCCATTGACGCCAACGGCGTTGTTGTGGCTAAGGCTGGCGCCGACGTCGGTGACGTTCTCATCGACACGCTCATCGCGGCTGGTGTCTACGAAGCCAAGGTTCGTTCGGTTCTCACGTGTGAGTCCGCTGTTGGTGTGTGTGCTGCCTGCTATGGTCGTTCGTTGGCCACCGGCAAGCTCGTCGATATCGGTGAGGCCGTGGGTATTATTGCGGCCCAGTCGATCGGTGAGCCGGGAACTCAGCTCACTATGCGTACCTTCCACACGGGTGGTTCGGCATCGGCTGATGACATCACGCAGGGTCTTCCCCGCGTCCAGGAGCTCTTCGAGGCTCGTACCCCCAAGGGTGCGTCGCCCATCGCCGAGACCGCTGGTCGCATCACGATCGAAGACACCGACAAGAGCCGCAAGATCATTCTCACGCCGGATAACGGCGACGAGGCAGTGATTTACCCCGTGCTCAAGCGTTCAACGCTCCTCGTCTCTGACGGTGACCACGTTGAACTCGGCCAGCAGCTCCAGGTCGGCACCGTCGACCCGAAAGAGGTTCTTCGCGTGCAGGGCGTTCGCGCTGTGCAACGTCACCTCGTCAATGGAGTTCAGGGCGTCTACCGCTCGCAGGGTGTCCCCATCCACGACAAGCACATTGAGGTCATCGTTCGTCAGATGCTTCGCAAGGTAACTGTTGTGGAGCACGGAGACACCGATCTTCTGCCCGGCGAGCTCGTCGACCGTTCGCGGTACACCGAGATGAACCGTGCTGCTCTCACCGAGGGCAAGAAAACCGCATCGGCTCGTCAGGAAGTCCTCGGTATTACCAAGGCCTCGTTGGCAACTGAGTCGTGGCTGTCCGCCGCCTCCTTCCAGGAGACGACCCGTGTCCTCACGCAGGCCGCCATGGAGGGCAAGTCTGACCCTCTCGTCGGTCTCAAGGAGAACGTCATCATTGGAAAGCTCATTCCTGCCGGAACCGGATTGGCGCGTTACCGCAACATCTCGGTCGAGGCAACGGAAGAAGCTAAGGCTGAGCGTTACCCCAACCGCATCTTTGCGGCAGAGGGCGACTTCACCGAAGCTGACCTGAGCTTCGTCGACTTCGAGTCCTTCTCGTCGGATGACTTCTCCGGTAACTACAACTAAGAAAAGGGATTCTGTGAGCTTCGGCCCATGGACCCCGGCACAAATTTCGTGAAAACGAGTTTGTGGCCACGCGAGAGCCCCACCTTCGGGTGGGGCTCTCGTCGTTGTATAGTGACGCGATGAACCGGTTATGGCGAAAAGTCACACGAGCGAAAGGGATTCCTGATGAGTAACCTAACTCAGGAGCATCCGGAGTTTTTTAAGGCACCCTCCGAGCGTGACGTGCCGGCCGAACCGGCAACCGTGGCTACCATCGATGACATTCTGGATGAGGTGACGCCTGCCGCGCCGATTCTCGGCCAGATTGGTGTCCGCCCGGCCAGCAATCGTCGAGCCGGTGCCCTCATCGCTCTCTTCGGTGGGCTACTCTTTGCGCTCCTTTATGCCGCGGCTGCCTTCGGCATTATTGCCCTGCGTCAGCCGACGGAGTTCGTCTACTCCAGCACATTGTCCTTCCTTGCGACACCCATCTTCTGGCTCACCTCCGCCTTGTTCACGGGGCTCTTTGCCTTGCTCGCAATCCTCGTCAATCGTGGCCCCTGGATCTCTTTCGTTGCGGGAAGTTTCGTTCTCGGCGTCCTCACGTATGCTGCCGCACTGGGGGCGGGCCTCATCTCAATCCATGCGTGGGCCCTCACTTTTGTTGAAGCGCGCACAACGCTGTGGGACAACATCGCCTTTAGCCCTCTTGTCCTGATTGCCCCCATCCTTGGGCGTGAAATTCCGCTCTGGCTTGGCGTTTGGATTTCTCGACGAGGTAAGCGTCTCAGGGAGGGAGCCACCCTCACCGCAACTGCAACTGCAACTGCAACTGCAACTGCAACCGCCGGCGCTTCCGCCGTGCTACCCCCCGCTTTACTGCAGTGACCGGCAATAAAGGAGAGCCGGCGGGCGACCCGCGGAGGGCCCGTGATCCCTCTACGGCATCCATCGTGGGAATCTCAATGTTCGCTGTCGGCGGGTTCTGGGCCTTGAACGTTTTTGGCTTAGGAATGATGAGCTTGCTCGTTGGCCGGGATGTCATCACTAATCCGCGCGCGGGCGTTGTTCTGGGACTCGCAATGGTCGCCGCGGCAACTCTGGCACTTGTCGGTGGACTTCTCACAGTGGCGTTGCGTCGTGCCGTGACCGTTCGAATCATCTCGGTCGCGGCAATAGTGGCGAGCGTCTATGGGGCATACCTCTTGGGCGGACTATTGGCGTGGATTCTTTTCTCGACGGGGCCGCCGGGAGAGAGCCTATTCTTTGTTCTTGGGCTGGCTGGTGACTGGCCATCGCTGATTATCGCGGTCAATGCCCTTATCGTGTCGCTCGCGTATTTCGGCACCCTGAGTTACCGCTTACGGCATCACGACCCATTTGACCCCAGGCTCGCCTCGGGCTAAGCTTTTGCCTTGGTGCGTTTTGTCGCGTGCTTTCGTTGAGCCCTCGGGTTTGGCAAGCGCCTGACACTCGAACCGTGCATCACAAAAGGGTCCTATTCGCAGTAAGAAATTTCTGTGGTCGGCCCCCACGGCATACCTACCATCATCAACTCGGCACTCGCCTTGTTGGGTAGGTCCAATTGAACTCGTGCCTTTTGACTCGTCGAAAGAAGCCCGAATGCTCGTCATCAATAACAGCTGTCACCGTGCAGTTTTTCCAAGGAGAACTAGTGCCAACTATTAACCAGTTGGTTCGCAAAGGACGCTCACCCAAGGTCACCAAGACCAAGGCTCCCGCCCTCAAGTCGAACCCCCAGCAGCGCGGCGTATGCACGCGCGTCTACACGACCACCCCCAAGAAGCCCAACTCGGCTCTTCGTAAGGTCGCTCGTGTCAAGCTCAGCAACGGCACCGAGGTCACCGCCTACATCCCAGGTGAAGGCCACAACCTCCAGGAGCACTCAATGGTGCTCGTTCGCGGCGGTCGTGTGAAAGACCTCCCCGGTGTGCGCTACAAGATCATCCGCGGTGCTCTTGACACCCAGGCAGTAAAGAACCGCAAGCAGGCTCGTAGCCGCTACGGTGCGAAAATGGAGAAGAAGTAATGCCTCGTAAAGGTCCCGCTCCAAAGCGTCCCGTTGTTGCCGATCCCGTATACGGCGCCCCCATTGTCACTCAGCTCGTCAACAAGATTCTTCTTGATGGCAAGAAGGGTCTTGCTGAGCGCATCGTTTACGGTGCTCTCGCTGGCGTAACCAATAAGTCCGGTCTGGATGCGGTTGTCACCTTAAAGAAGGCTCTCGACAACATCCGCCCCACACTTGAGGTTCGTTCGCGTCGTGTTGGTGGATCGACCTACCAGGTCCCCGTTGAGGTCAAGCCTCACCGCGCTAACACCCTTGCTCTTCGCTGGTTGACCAGCTACTCGAAGGCTCGTCGTGAAAAAACGATGACCGAGCGGCTCATGAACGAGATTCTCGATGCCTCGAACGGTCTCGGCGCCGCTGTCAAGCGTCGCGAAGACACCCACAAGATGGCCGAGTCGAACAAGGCCTTCGCGCACTACCGCTGGTAGTCACCAACGCGTTTGTCTTTTTAATCACTTTTAATCTCGGAGGAATCCTGTGGCACAAGACGTGCTCACTGACCTGAACAAGGTCCGCAATATCGGCATCATGGCTCACATCGATGCTGGCAAGACCACAACGACCGAGCGAATCCTGTTTTACACGGGAATCACTCACAAGATCGGTGAAGTTCACGATGGCGCCGCCACCATGGACTGGATGGAGCAGGAGCAGGAACGTGGAATCACGATTACCTCTGCTGCGACCACCTGTTTCTGGAACAACAACCAGATCAACATCATTGACACCCCCGGCCACGTGGACTTCACTGTCGAGGTGGAGCGTTCGCTCCGCGTTCTCGATGGTGCTGTTGCGGTCTTCGACGGCAAAGAGGGCGTAGAGCCCCAGTCGGAGACAGTATGGCGTCAGGCTGACAAGTACGACGTCCCTCGTATTTGCTTCGTCAACAAGATGGACAAGCTCGGTGCTGATTTCTACTTCACGGTAGACACCATCATCAAGCGCCTCGGTGCTCGTCCCCTCGTGATTCAGCTCCCCATCGGTTTCGAGAACACCTTCGAAGGTGTTGTCGACCTCGTGGAGATGCATGCCCTGACGTGGCGCGGCGACTCCAAGGGTGACGTCGAGCTCGGTGCTAAGTACGAGATCGAGCCGATTCCTGCAGACCTGGTGGACAAGGCAAACGAGTACCGTGCAGCCCTCATCGAGGTTGTCGCCGAAACTGACGACGCCCTTCTCGAGCGTTTCATGGTGGGTGACGTCGATTTCAGTGTTGCTGAGATCAAGAAGGCCATCCGCAAGCTCACGGTCAACAGCGAGATCTACCCTGTTCTCTGTGGTTCTGCTTTCAAGAACCGTGGCGTTCAGCCCATGCTCGATGCTGTTATCGACTACTTGCCCAGCCCGCTTGACGTCCCTGCTGTTGAGGGTCACGACGTTCGCGACGAAGAGAAGATTATTCAGCGTCGCCCGGTTTCGACTGACCCTTTCGCTGGCCTTGCCTTCAAGGTTGCCGTTCACCCCTTCTTCGGTCGCCTTACCTACGTTCGCGTGTACTCCGGTGCTGCCGATTCCGGCGCTCAGGTCATCAACGCGACCAAGGGAAAGAAAGAGCGCATCGGCAAGATCTTCCAGATGCACGCCAACAAGGAAAACCCCGTTGAGTCGATGACAGCTGGTCACATCTACGCCGTTATTGGTCTCAAAGACACGACGACGGGTGACACGCTGTGTGATCCCGCCAATCAGGTCGTTCTCGAGTCGATGACATTCCCTGAGCCCGTTATCTCGGTTGCAATTGAGCCGAAGACCAAGGCGGACCAGGAAAAGCTTGGAATCGCCATCCAGAAGCTCGCTGAAGAAGACCCCACGTTCCGCGTGGAGCACGACCAGGAAACTGGTCAGACGGTCATCTCCGGAATGGGTGAGCTTCACCTCGACATCCTCGTAGACCGTATGCGTCGCGAGTTCAATGTTGAGGCCAACGTGGGTAAGCCCCAGGTCGCCTACCGTGAAACGATTCGTCGCATTGTGGATAAGCATGACTACACGCACAAGAAGCAGACCGGTGGTTCAGGGCAGTTTGCCAAGGTCCAGATCTCGCTTGAACCTCTTGAGGTCACAGCGGAGAAGGTCTACGAATTCGAAAACAAGGTCAGCGGTGGTCGCGTTCCTCGCGAGTACATCGGTTCGGTCGACCAGGGCTTCCAGGCCTCCATGGCTGTGGGCGTTCTCGCCGGCTACCCCATGGTTGGTGTCAAGGGAATCCTTCTCGATGGTGCGGCGCACGACGTTGACTCTTCGGAAATGGCCTTCAAGATCGCCGGTTCTATGGCGTTCAAGGAAGCTGCACGCAAGGCAGACCCAGTTCTGCTTGAGCCTTTGATGGCCGTCGAGGTACGTACCCCTGAGGAATACATGGGCGACGTTATTGGCGACCTCAACTCCCGCCGTGGACAGATTCAGTCCATGGAGGACGCCACCGGCGTAAAGGTTGTTCGTGCTCACGTACCCCTGTCTGAGATGTTCGGTTATGTCGGTGATCTGCGGTCAAAGACCTCAGGTCGCGCGGTGTACTCGATGACTTTCGACAGCTACTCGGAAGTTCCCCGCGCGGTAGCTGAAGAGATCATCCAGAAGAACAAGGGCGAATAACTCGTTCCTGTTATCCAGTAAAATATCTACGCAACTCATTGTGGGAGCCCACCGAAATTCTCGGTGGGGGACCGCATCAGAGTCCTGAGGAGGACATTGTGGCTAAGGCCAAGTTCGAGCGGACCAAGCCGCACGTAAACATCGGAACCATCGGGCACGTTGACCACGGAAAGACGACGCTGACAGCGGCTATCTCCAAGGTCCTTGCTGACAAGTACCCTTCGAAGACGAACGTTCAGCGCGACTTCGCGTCGATCGACTCGGCTCCCGAAGAGCGTCAGCGTGGTATCACGATCAATATTTCACACGTTGAGTACGAGACGCCTAAGCGTCACTACGCACACGTTGATGCACCCGGCCACGCCGACTACATCAAGAACATGATCACTGGTGCTGCTCAGATGGACGGCGCAATCCTCGTGGTTGCCGCAACTGACGGCCCCATGGCCCAGACCCGCGAGCACGTTCTGCTCGCAAAGCAGGTTGGCGTGCCCTACCTGCTCGTTGCACTGAACAAGTCCGACATGGTTGATGACGAAGAGATCCTTGAGCTCGTTGAGCTCGAGGTTCGCGAACTCCTCACCAGCCAGGGCTTCGACGGCGATAACGTTCCCGTAGTCCGCGTGTCGGGCCTCAAGGCTCTCGAAGGCGACGAGAAGTGGACGCAAAGCATCCTCGAACTGATGGACGCTGTTGACGAATCTGTCCCCGACCCCATCCGCGACAAGGACAAGCCGTTCTTGATGCCGATTGAGGACGTCTTCACGATCACTGGTCGTGGAACCGTTGTCACTGGCCGCGCCGAGCGTGGAACCCTTGCTATCAACTCCGAGGTCGAGATCGTTGGCATCCGCCCGACTCAGAAGACCACGGTTACGGGTATCGAGATGTTCCACAAGCAGCTCGACGAGGCATGGGCCGGCGAGAACTGTGGTCTTCTTCTTCGTGGCACCAAGCGCGAAGATGTTGAGCGCGGTCAAGTTATCGTCAAGCCCGGTTCGGTTACCCCTCACACGGACTTCGAAGGTACCGCCTACATCCTGTCAAAGGATGAGGGTGGCCGTCACAACCCGTTCTTCGGTAACTACCGTCCCCAGTTCTACTTCCGTACGACCGACGTCACCGGCGTCATCACTTTGCCTGAGGGCAAAGAGATGGTTATGCCTGGCGACACCACCGACATGACCGTTGCGCTGATTCAGCCCATCGCCATGGAAGAGGGCCTCGGCTTCGCCATCCGTGAGGGTGGACGTACCGTTGGTGCTGGAACCGTCGTAAAGATCCTCAAGTAATCTTGCTGCGCGTTGGGCTAACGCCCACCGCGCAGGCGCTCCCTCCGGGGAATAAGGTTGCTTATCGAAAAGACTCATCCCGTAAGGGGTGGGTCTTTTCGTTTTAACCCGGGGCTTGCACGCGCTTCCTTGTCGAGACCACACGGAATGCGACCTTTCAATCCACGAAGTGATGCACTCTGTGTTAGGCCGCTTGTTCACCGCCGGTAGATTAGAAACGTGCACAAGCAGTGGCGATTTCTCAGCTGGATGGTTCCCAGCGCCGTCATCGGTTTGATTTTTCTTGTTCTCGTTGCCGCATGGCTACGAACGTTGTCGGGGGTTGAAGTCTTCCTCGTGATGTACCCGGGGACGACAGCGCTTCCGGCGGAGGCGCCTTCGGGAATTCCTGGCTGGTTGGGCTGGCAACACTTCCTTAACTTCTTCTTCCTGGTCCTCATAGTGCGCACAGCGTGGTCGATTCGCTCGAAGAAGCGGCCCGATGCGTTCTGGACGCGATCCAATACTGGACTCATTCGCACCACGGCAGCGCCGCGGCGAATCGGCATCAATGTCTGGTTGCACCTGGTCGTTGACGCATTCTGGGTTCTGAATGGAATCATCCTGATGGTGCTCCTCTTTGCAACAGGGCAGTGGATGCGGATCGTGCCCACGAGCTGGAACGTCTTTCCTAATGCCGTCTCGGCCCTCCTCCAATACGCCTCTTTTGATTGGCCAACCACTGACGGCTGGGTCAACTACAACAGCCTCCAAGTATTGGCGTACTTTACGACGGTGTTCGTGGCGGCGCCCATCGCGGTCTTCACTGGACTGCGTCTGTCATCCGTCTGGCCGTTAGATTCACCCCGGCTGAACCGAATTTTTTCTGAGGTGCCCCTGCGGTGGACGCACAATGCCGTGCTCTTTTACTTTGTGATTTTTACGATCGTGCATGTCACCCTGGTCATGACCACGGGTGCAGTGCGGAATCTCAATCACATGTTCGCCGGGAACGACGAAACCAGTTGGTGGGGGGTCGGGGTGTTCGCGGCATCGATCATCGTTACGGTCCTTGTGTGGATGGTGCTGAAGCCGAGCGTCATTCGTTGGCTCGCTTCAACCAGTGGCAACGTGCGCCGCTAAGCGGAATTCCACCCTGTCGAATTGATGGCGTGCGGGTGCGGGCGTAAAGTGATGCTAAACCCACTATAAGAACGGTCGAACAAGCCCGTGTCGCTCATGTCAAACCTCCGCACTTTCTTACCCCGAGCTCAGGATTACGCGCAGTCGCGTCGAAATTGGAGGGCTGATCTCCTCGCGGGGGTAACCGTCGGCATTGTTGCTTTGCCTCTTGCTCTTGCGTTTGGTGTCAGTTCTGGGGTGGGCGCCGAAGCAGGTCTCATTACGGCTGTCGTGGCCGGATTTATCGCCGCCGTTTTCGGCGGTTCAAACGTTCAGGTCTCCGGCCCTACCGGCGCCATGGTCGTTGTGCTCGCACCGGTCGTCGCCGTCTATGGCCCCTCGGCCGTCGTCGTCGTCGGCCTAATCGCCGGGTTCATTGTCGTTGCCATGGGACTGTTGAAACTCGGCCGCGCGGTCAGCTTCATTCCGTGGCCGGTCATTGAGGGCTTCACTCTGGGCATTGCCGTCATCATCTTCTTGCAGCAGGTTCCGGCTGCGGTTGGGTCCCCTGACATCAAGGAATCGACGAGCGCGCTCGTCAACGGCTACCTCAGCGTGGTGGCAGCGAACCCCGCCGCCGTGGCCTGGAGCGCAGGGTCTGTGATTCTGGTCGCCGCAATCATGGTGTTGCTCCCCAAGTTCGTCAAGCTCATCCCCGGCTCCATCATTGCCATCGTCGTGGTGACGGTTCTGGCCGAGGTACTCGCAGCACCCTTGGCTCGTATTGGCGTACTTCCCTCGTCGCTTAAAGCACCGTCATGGCCGGACTTCAGCTCCATTAATTTGGGCGCCATGATCGCGCCGGCGATTGCCGTGGCCGCCCTGGCCGCCATCGAGTCTCTGCTATCCGCCCGCGTTGCCTCAACGATGGGTGACAACGGAACTTTTGACCCCGACCGTGAACTTTTCGGGCAGGGTCTGGCCTCCATCGGCTCAGCTCTCTTCGGCGGGATGCCTGCTACAGGGGCGATCGCGCGCACGGCGGTCAATATCCGCTCCGGTGGTAAAACACGAATGGCAGCCATCGTCCATGCTGCCGTCCTTCTCGGGGTGGTCTATTTGGCAACAGGCCCCGTCTCGCGCATTCCTCTGGCTGCTCTGTCCGGTGTGCTCATGGTGACGGCAGCGCGCATGATTCCGTGGCGAGCCATGTTCTCGATCATAAAATCGACAAAGTCCGATGCCGTGATTTTCGTGGCAACGGCCATCATCACGGTTGGTTTTGACCTGATTGAGGCCGTCATCATCGGCATTGTCGCCACGGCATTCTTCGCCCTCCGTGCCTTGGTGAAGTCCAGTGGAGTCCACCGGGAGAGTATTCCGGGTGAAGCCCAGCCAGGAGACGAGCGCATTGCCGTCTTTAGAATGCAGGGCGCACTCTTTTTCGGGGCCTCCGATCGCATTCTTGACTCGGTGACGCACGTGAGTGGGGTATCCGTTGTCATTATCCGGATGTCGGAACTTCAGTTCTTAGATGCCACCGGCGCCCGTGTCCTGGTGGACATCGTGGATCAACTCGAAAGACAAGGAATCACGGCCCTCATCAAGGGCGTGCAACCCGGTCATATCGACCTTGTGCGCCGAGTGGGAGTATTGGGAAAGCTGCGTCACGAGAATCATCTGTTCGACAATCTCGACGCTGCGGTTGCCCATGCGCGCAGTCACATTGTCCGCGAGGCTTCCGCCTGAGATCTAAGACACGCCCGGGTTGCATGAACCCGTAACTCTGTGGCAATATATACAAGTTCGACATTTCGCGGCAGTTTGCGTGCGAATCACTGCCAGGTAGTGCATAGCGACGGAGTATTCCGATCACGCTAGGCCACAGGTACGAGAACAAACCGTCACTCTTTGATGAGTCTGAGTTCGCTCAGGGTCTGCGTGTTTACACCGGGAGAGTGCTGGAACCTATGTCGGTCGAGTCTGTCGAGGCCACACCATCCGTAATGTGTGGTGCGTTTTCGTCAGGCCCAATCAACAGGGTTTTGACAGATAAATAGTGGTGCAACACACGTAGTACCCGGTTTTTTCATGCAATATGCGTCCAATGCGGTCCCGAGGCCGTACGACGCTCGAAACGAAAGAGAGAGTCACATGGCGGGACAAAAAATCCGCATTCGACTTAAGTCATATGACCACGAGGTCATTGACTCCTCGGCGCGCAAGATTGTCGACACAGTAACCCGTGCGGGTGCCACTGTTGTCGGCCCAGTGCCGCTTCCTACGGAGAAGAACGTAATCTGTGTGATTCGTTCTCCCCACAAGTACAAGGACAGCCGGGAGCACTTTGAAATGCGCACCCACAAGCGTCTGATCGACATTATCGATCCCACGCCGAAGGCCGTCGACTCGCTTATGCGTCTCGACCTGCCAGCTGACGTCAACATCGAGATCAAGCTCTAAGGGAATCATGGCTACTGAGACTAAGACCGCTAAGGGTCTGCTCGGCAAGAAGCTGGGAATGACCCAGGTGTGGGATGAGAACAACAAGCTTGTTCCCGTCACCGTCATCGAGATCACTCCTAACGTTGTCACGCAGCTGCGTACGCCCGAGAAGGATGGCTACAGCGCCATTCAGATCGCCGGCGGCGCCATTGACCCTCGTAAGGTAAACAAGCCTGCTACAGGCCACTTTGACAAGGCAGGCGTCACGCCTCGCCGTCACGTGACCGAAGTTCGCACCTCTGATGCAGCTTCCTACGAACTGGGCCAGGAGCTCACCGTAGAAAGCACCTTCGAAGCCGGCCAAAAGGTCGACGTCATGGGCACCAGCAAGGGTAAAGGCTTCGCCGGTGTAATGAAGCGTCACAACTTCAAGGGTGTATCCGCTTCGCACGGTTCACACCGTAACCACCGTAAGCCCGGTTCCATCGGTGCCTCTTCGACCCCCAGTCGCGTCTTCAAAGGCATGCGCATGGCCGGTCGTATGGGTGGCGAGCGCGTAACCGTGCTGAACCTCCGCGTACACGCCGTAGACGCAGAGAAGGGTCTCTTGCTCGTCAAGGGCGCCGTTCCGGGTGCACGTGGCCGCCTCGTATTCGTTCGCAACGCAGTGAAGGGGGCGTAGTCCATGGCTAACGCAACCACCGTCGACGTCCTCGACCTCGCAGGCAAGAAGGCCGGTTCGGTCGAACTTCCTGCAGAGCTCTTTGACGTTGCCGCCAACATCCCGCTCATCCACCAGGTCGTCGTCGCTCAGCTTGCTGCTGCCCGTCAGGGTACGCACAAGGTCAAGCGCCGCGGTGAAGTCTCTGGTGCTGGCCGCAAGCCGTTCAAGCAAAAAGGAACCGGTCGCGCCCGTCAGGGTTCGATTCGTGCTCCACAGATGCGCGGTGGTGGAATCGTTCACGGTCCCATCCCTCGCAGCTACGCCCAGCGCACCCCTAAGAAGATGATTGCCGCAGCCCTGCTAGGTGCTCTTTCTGACCGGGCCCGCGGTTCGCGCGTTCACGTCGTGACCGCATTCGGTGCCGATGTTCCGTCGACAACGGTTGCTGCCGCGTTCTTGAACAAGATCGCGTCGACCAAGCACGTGCTGATTGTGATCCAGCGTGGTGACGACCTCTCTCTCAAGAGCGTTCGCAACCTTCCCGCCGTTCACGTTCTGCACTCCGACCAGCTGAACGCCTATGACGTGCTCGTCAGCGATGACATCGTCTTCACCAAGGAAGCATTTGACGCCTTCGTGAGCAGCAAGAAGAAGGAAGAGGTCAGCGCATGATCGCAACCAACAACAAAGATCCTCGCGACGTCATCATCTCGCCTGTTGTCTCTGAGAAGAGCTACGCATTGATCGACCAGGGTAAGTACACGTTCGTCGTGGACCCCCGTTCGAACAAGACCGAGATCAAGCTCGCAATTGAGAAGATCTTCAAGGTTGAGGTCGCCTCAATCAACACCCTGAACCGCAAGGGTAAGACACTCCGTACCAAGTTTGGCCAAGGAAAGCGCAAGGACACCAAGCGCGCCATCGTCACACTGAAGTCCGGTTCCATCGACATCTTTACAGCCGTCGGCTAACGCGGCACGGATAACGAGGACACATAATGGCTATTCGTAAGTACAAGCCCACTACGCCGGGCCGTCGCGGCTCGAGCGTCGCGGACTTCGCTGAAATCACCCGTTCGACGCCGGAGAAGTCACTTCTTCGTCCGTTGTCGAAGACCGGTGGTCGTAACAACCAAGGTCGCATCACGACGCGTCACATCGGTGGTGGCCACAAGCGCCAGTACCGCGTGATTGACTTCCGTCGTCACGACAAAGATGGCGTGCTCGCCAAGGTCGCTCACATTGAGTACGACCCCAACCGCACCGCACGTATCGCCCTGCTTCATTTCTATGACGGCAGCAAGCGCTACATCATCGCTCCTAACAAGCTCAACCAGGGCGACATCATTGAGTCGGGCGCCAGTGCCGACATCAAGCCCGGTAACAACTTGCCGTTGCGTAACATCCCTACCGGTACCGTCATTCACGCCATTGAGCTCAAGCCCGGTGGCGGCGCAAAGATGGCCCGTTCGGCTGGTACCTCGGTACGTCTCGTTGCTAAGGATGGCCCCTACGCGCAGCTTCGTCTGCCGTCCGGTGAAATCCGTAACGTTGACGCTCGTTGCCGCGCCACCATTGGTGAAGTCGGTAACGCCGAGCAGTCGAACATCAACTGGGGTAAGGCCGGCCGTATGCGCTGGAAGGGCGTCCGCCCGACCGTTCGTGGTGTTGCCATGAACCCTGTTGATCACCCCCACGGTGGTGGTGAGGGTAAGACGTCCGGTGGTCGTCACCCCGTCAGCCCCTGGGGTAAGAAGGAAGGCCGCACGCGCCGACCTAACAAGGAGAGCAACAAGCTCATCGTTCGTCGTCGTACCGTCGGCAAGAAGCGTTAGTAGGAGTCCAAGAAGATGCCACGCAGTCTTAAGAAAGGCCCCTTCGTCGATGAGCACCTGCTCCGCAAGGTGGTCGTCCAAAACGAAGCCAGCACGAAAAACGTCATCAAGACGTGGTCCCGTCGATCGATGATCATCCCCGCGATGCTCGGTCACACTATTGCGGTGCACGATGGCCGCAAGCACATCCCGGTGTTCGTCACCGAGACCATGGTTGGTCACAAACTCGGTGAGTTTGCTCCGACACGCACCTTCCGCGGACACGTGAAGGACGACAAGAAGGGCCGTCGCCGCTAGTCGGCGACGCTAGGAGAGGTAGAGAAATGGTGGAGTCCGTCGCAAGCTTGCGTCACATCCGCATTACCCCGCAGAAGGCTCGTCGTGTTATCAACATGATCCGCGGCAAGCAGGCCAATGAAGCGTTGGCCATTCTGAAGTTCGCCCCCCAGGGTGCGAGCGAAGCTATTTTCAAGCTCGTAGCGTCGGCTGTTGCCAACGCACGTGTAAAGGCAGATGCGTCTAACGCATTCCTCGACGAGCAGGATCTGTTCATCTCGAAGATTTGGGCAAATGATGGCGCCACCCTGAAGCGGTTCCGTCCGCGTGCTCAGGGCCGTGCATTCCAGATCCTCAAGCGCACCAGCCACATCACCGTCGTACTGAGCACTCCTGATGAAATTCAGGCTGCCGGCACGAAGGTTGCGAAGAAGGGGGCCAAGTAATGGGCCAGAAAGTCAATCCCTACGGCTTCCGTCTGGGTATTACCACTGATCACGTGTCGCGTTGGTTCTCTGACAGCACGAAAAAGGGTCAGCGTTACTCCGACTTCGTGACCGAGGACATCAAGATCCGTCACATGCTGAGCGAGAGCCTCGACCGTGCAGGCGTTGCCCGCATTGAAATTGAGCGCACCCGTGACCGCGTCCGTGTAGACATTCACACCGCCCGTCCGGGTATCGTGATTGGCCGCCGTGGCGCCGAGGCCGAGCGTATTCGCACCGACCTCGAGAAGCTCTCGGGCAAGCAGATTCAGCTCAACATCCTCGAGGTCAAGAACCCCGAGGCTGAAGCTCAGCTTGTTGCTCAGGGCATTGCCGAGCAGCTCTCCGCACGTGTGGCTTTCCGCCGCGCAATGCGTAAGGGTCTGCAGGGCGCTCAGCGCGCAGGAGCAAAGGGTATTCGTATCCAGGTCTCCGGCCGTTTGGGCGGCGCTGAGATGAGCCGTTCGGAGTTCTACCGCGAAGGTCGCGTGCCATTGCACACGCTCCGCGCGAACATCGACTACGGCTTCTATGAGGCAAAAACCACCTTCGGCCGTATCGGCGTGAAGGTCTGGATTTACAAGGGTGACATCACCAACAAGGAACTCGCTCGCGAGCAGGCCAACGCTAAGTCGGTCCGTCCCGAGCGTAGTGACCGTCCCCGTCGTGCCCCTAAGGCTGACGCGGCTCCGGTTACAGCAGGAGTTGAGGCATAACCATGTTGATTCCACGTAGAGTCAAGCACCGCAAGCAGCACCATCCCGGCCGTAGCGGCCAGGCAACTGGTGGCACCAAGGTATCGTTCGGCGAGTTCGGCATTCAGGCCCTGACTCCCGCTTATGTGACTAACCGTCAGATCGAGTCCGCTCGTATCGCCATGACGCGTCACATCAAGCGTGGTGGCAAGGTATGGATCAACATCTACCCCGACCGCCCCTTGACCAAGAAGCCAGCCGAAACCCGCATGGGTTCCGGTAAGGGTTCGCCAGAGTGGTGGGTTGCTAACGTCAAGCCCGGCCGTGTTCTCTTTGAGCTCGCCGGTGTCAGCGAAGAAGTTGCCCGTGAGGCAATGACGCGCGCCATTCACAAGCTGCCCCTCAAGGCACGCATCATCAAGCGCGAAGAGGGAGACGCATAATGGCTATCGGATCCAAGGAGCTTCGTCCCATCGAGCTCGACACATTTGATAACGAGCGTCTCGTAGAAGAGCTTCGTAAGGCTAAGGAAGAGCTGTTCAACCTGCGCTTCCAGTCCGCTACGGGCCAGCTCGAGAGCCACGGCCGCCTGCGCGCCGTGAAGCGTGACATTGCTCGCATCTACACGGTTATCCGTGAGCGCGAGCTGGGCATCCGCCCAATGCCGGCACCAGCGATTATTGCGCCTAAGGCCGAGAAGAAGACCAAGGCTGTCAAAGCCGAGACCGCGGAGGAGACCGAATAATGGCTACCGCAAAAGAGCAGAAGGCAGCTGAGACCGAGGCTCTCGTTCGTGGCTACCGCAAGGTTCGTCGTGGCTACGTCACCAGCGACAAGATGGATAAGACCATCGTCGTTGAGGTCGAAGACCGCGTAAAGCACCCGTTGTACGGCAAGGTCATCCGCCGCACTTCCAAGGTCAAGGCTCACGATGAGCTGAACGCCGCAGGAATTGGCGACCTCGTCCTCATCAACGAGACCCGTCCGCTGAGCGCATCCAAGCGCTGGCGCCTGGTCGAAATCGTCGAGAAGGCAAAGTAAGCCTCGGCTTACTGTGTAAAGGGAGTAAGAAGTGATTCAGCAAGAATCCAGAGTTAAGGTAGCCGACAACACCGGCGCCAAGCAGCTGCTTACGATTCGTGTTCTCGGTGGTTCCGGTCGTCGTTACGCCGGTCTCGGAGATGTCATCGTCGCCACTGTCAAGGATGCAATCCCCGGTGGAAACGTCAAGAAGGGTGACATCGTCAAAGCTGTCATCGTTCGCACGGTCAAGTCGACCCGTCGCCCCGACGGTTCGTACATCAAGTTCGACGAGAACGCAGCCGTCATCCTCAAAGCGGATGGCGAGCCACGCGGTACTCGTATCTTCGGTCCAGTCGGTCGCGAGCTTCGCGACAAGAAGTTCATGAAGATCGTTTCATTGGCTCCGGAGGTTATTTAGTCATGGCAAACATCAAAAAGGGAGACCTGGTTCAGGTTCTCACTGGGCGTAGCCAGGCTCGCGGCGGAGACCGTGGCAAGCAGGGTCGCGTTATTGAGGTTCTCGTGGAGCGCAACCGCGTTCTCGTCGAGGGCATCAACTATGTCAAGAAGCACGTTCGTGCGGGTCAGACCCAGCGCGGCACCACAACCGGTGGCATCGAGACCATGGAGGCACCGATTCACGTCTCCAACGTGGCCCTCGTTGACCCCGAGACGAAGAAGCCCACTCGCGTTGGCTTCCGTTCCGAGCAGGTAACGAAAGACGGCGTCACCAAGACGATCCGTGTTCGTTACGCCAAGAAGTCAGGTAAGGACCTCTAATGACAAACACTGTTGCTGAAGCTGGCACAGCTGGCGTAAAGGCTGTCGCACCGCGACTCAAGCTGCGGTACCGCGAGGAAATTCAGGCGGCTCTTGCTGCTGAGCTCGGTTTCACGAATGTTCACCAGATCCCGACTCTCACCAAGATTGTCGTGAACATGGGTGTGGGTGAGGCTGCCCGCGATGGCAAGCTCATCGATTTCGCAGTTGCCGACCTTACGTTGATCACGGGTCAGAAGCCTCAGATCACGAAGGCTCGCAAGTCGATTGCTCAGTTCAAGCTTCGCGAGGGACAGCCCATTGGCGCCCACGTGACACTTCGTGGCGACCGCATGTGGGAATTCCTCGATCGGCTCCTGTCGCTCGCACTTCCCCGTATCCGTGACTTCCGTGGCCTTTCGCCACGTCAGTTCGATGGAAACGGTAACTACACCTTTGGTCTCAACGAGCAGTCAATGTTCCACGAGATCAACCAGGACAAGATCGATCGCCCCCGCGGTATGGACATCACTGTTGTGACTACTGCCCGGAGTGACGACGCTGGTCGCGCCCTGCTCAAGCACCTGGGATTCCCATTCCAGACGGCGGATTCCGCCAAATAACCCACCACAGGTCGGCATTCGTGTAACGGATGATCGAAACCTGGTGAACGAAAGAAGAACCAGATGACAATGACAGATCCGGTCGCAGACATGCTGACCAGACTGCGCAATGCGAACTCAGCGCACCACGACACCGTGTCCATGCCGCAGAGCAAGCTCAAGACAGGCATCGCCGAAATCCTCAAGCGCGAGGGTTTCATTGCAAGCTTCGAGGAGACCGACGCTCGCGTTGGTAAGACCCTCACGCTGAGCCTCAAGTTTGGCCCAAACCGCGAGAGGTCGATTGTCGGCATCAAGCGTGTTTCGAAGCCTGGTTTGCGCGTTTACGCAAAGTCGACCGAAATCCCCACCGTCCTCGGCGGTTTGGGTGTTGCCATTTTGTCCACCTCCTCAGGTCTCTTGACAGACCGTCAGGCTGCGAAGAAAGGTGTAGGTGGGGAAGTCCTCGCCTACGTGTGGTAATCAAAAATGTCACGTATTGGCCGTCTTCCTATTGACATCCCAGGCGGTGTAACCGTGTCCATTGATGGACAGGTTGTCACCACCAAGGGCCCTAAGGGTGAGCTTGTTCTCACCGTTAAAGCACCCATCGTCGCCGTGATCGAAGAGAACCAGGTTGTCGTGACGCGTCCCGACGAAGAGCGTCTTTCTCGTTCACTTCACGGACTGACTCGCACCCTTATTGCGAACCAGATCGTCGGCGTTACACAGGGCTACTCCAAGGGCCTCGAGATTGTGGGCACGGGTTACCGTGTCGCTGCGAAGGGTGACTCACTTGAGTTCGCTCTTGGCTTCTCACACTCCATCACGGTTGATCCTCCCAAGGGAATCAGCTTCACAGTTGAAGGCAACAACAAGCTCGT
>NZ_JACGWU010000008.1 GCF_014137865.1 Alpinimonas psychrophila
CACCGCCGAGGCTGCGACGATGAGGCCGACGGACACGGGGCTGATGTCTTTGGAGAGGCTCTGCGCACCGTCTGGACGGATGATCCAGAGGGCGAGTGGTGCTGCGTAGACGGCCGCGAGGAGGCCAGCGCGCCAGCGCAGGGCGCGGGCGCGTGGGGAGGCGAATGAGCCGATCACGATGGCGGCGACCGGGAGGACCGCGACGAGCGCGAACTGGCCGAGCAGCAGGACGGGGACACTCCAGGCGGCGATGTGGATGAAGAGCGGTGTCCGGTGGTGGGCTGCAGCTGAATGGTCCGACGATGCCCGGGCGGTGAATGCCGAGCCGCGCTCGGGGACGGGGGTGGTCTTTCTGTTCTTGGTGGTGATGTTCATGATAATGTTCCTTCGGCTTTGGTGGTTATGGGGTGTGGGAGGGGTTGGGTTGCAGCTCGGCTGTGGGATCGGCTCAGGCGAGGGATTTCCGTGCGAGGCGGGCGAGGAGTGCCGTGATGATTGCTGCGGTGATTGCGAATGCCGCGGCTCCGAGGAAGAGCCAGGAGAAGCCGGCGGTGAGGGCGTCGGCTGCCGGGGATCCTGCAGCCTCGAGGGCGCCGGTGCGGGCGGTGGCGATGGTCGCGAGGATGGCGAGGCCGAGGGCGCCACCGATCTGCTGGCTGGTGTTCACGAGGCCGCCGGCGAGACCTGCTTCGCCGCCTGTGATGCCGTCGACTGACAGTTGGGTCGCGGTGACAAATGCTCCACCGAGGCCGATGCCGATCAGGAGGCTCGGTCCGAGGATGTTGATGGCGAAGGATGCGTCGCTCGGGGAGGTGGCGAGCCAGCTGAGGCCGCCGGCGAGCACGACGAGCGAGCCGATCAGAGTGTTCTTGGCACCGACCTTGGCGATGGCGGTCGGGACGATTCCGGCGACGACGACGAGTGCGCCGGCGAGGGGGAGCTGGGTGAGTCCTGCGGTCAGGGCGTCGTAGCCGAGGACGGCCTGCATGTAGACGGAGAGTGCGAAGAACAGTGCGACCATCGCTGCTCCGACGAGCAGCATCACGAGGTTTCCTGCTGTGAGGTTGCGGTTGCGGAAGACCGTGAGTGGGACCAGAGGGGCGGCGGTCCGACGCTCGATGAGAACGAAGGCGGCACCGAGGATGACCGCGGCAGCGGCGAGTCCGAGGGTCAGCGGGTGCAGGAATCCGAGCTGATCGACCGCGCTGAGTGCGCCGACGGCGGCGACCAGGGCGCTGGTGATGGTCGCAGCACCCGGGTAATCGAGCGGGGTGCGGGTGGTGGCGGGGTCGCGGGTGATAAGGCGAGGAATGAAGGCGATGACGATGAGGCCGATGGGCACGTTCACGAAGAAGACCGCTTGCCAGCCGATGGCTGCGGTGAGGACGCCGCCCAGGAGAACTCCTGCTGCCGAGCCGATGCCGGCGACGGCGCCCCAGATGCCGAGCGCCTTGGTGCGGTCCGCAGCGGTGGGGAAGAGCTGCGTGACGAGTGCCAGGGCGGCGGGGGCGAGCAATGCTGCCGATGCCCCTTGGATTGCTCGTGCGCCGAGCAGCATCCCGCTCGAGATGGACAGTCCGGCGAGCATCGACGCGCTCACGAACCCGATGGTGCCGATGAGGAACAGCCGGCGGTGCCCGTAACGGTCGGCGAGGCGGCCACCGAGGAGGAGCAGCCCGCCGAACGGGAGGACGTAGGCGGTGATGACCCACGCCAGTGCCACGGTGTCCATCCGGAGGTGCTCGCCGAGGACGGGGAGGGCGATGTTGACGATGGAGGCGTCGAGCATGACCAGGAACTGGGCGAGCGCCAGGAAGCTGAGCGCAACCCAGCGTCGGGTGCTTCGCGGCGTAACGGCTGGGACGCCTGTGGAGATCGGTGTCGGGGCGGTTGTCAACGTGGTCATGATCGTGCCTTTCAGAGAGGGCGAATGCGGACGAAATCTTCGAAGTGAAGGTGACTGGTTGTTCTTACATTCGTAACCTTACAGTCGTAACCTTATGCTGTGTCAAGTCATCTGATAGTTTTTTTTCATGACCACTTCGACAGCTGACCAACGAGCCCGGAACCGGCGGGGCGAGGGGACCCGCCTGCGCGAGGAGATCGTCCAGGCCGCGGCCGCGATGCTCGACGAGGGTGCGACGGAGGACGGCATCACGTTGCGCGCGGTGGCGCGACGGGTCGGCGTCGCTGCACCATCGATCTACGCGCACTTCGTCGATCGAGATGCGATCCTGCTCGAAGTCGTCCGAGCGGCCTTCGACGAGCTCAGCGTCCACCTGTCCACCGCGAAAGCCAGGGGCACCGAGTCCGCCGCCGACGAATTGCGAGCGATCTGCGACGCGTATCTCTCTTTCGCGCTCGAACGGCCCCAGCGATACCGGATCCTCTTCGGCGGGACGTGGGATGCGTCGCGGGCTAAGTCCTCAGCATCGGTCGGCGACGATGCCGTGGCGACCCTCGGCCAGGACGCCTTCAACCTGTTTGTTTCCGCCCTTGATCGGTGCGCAGCGGAAGGCTCCTCCGCGAGCACCAACACCTTCGCCGACGCGGCCGCCCTCTGGGCAGGCCTGCACGGCTATGCATCCGTACGCCCGGTCACGAAAGAGTTCCCCTGGCCCGACGACGTCGCCCAACGGATCGTCACCGGGCTAGCCAAGCTCTAGGAGCGACGAAACCCAAGCCTCGGACCCGGAAGCAGTAGCCGGCTACGACGAGGCACACGGCCCTCGGGACAAAGAGAGCGGACCCTGGCACTACTTTGCGTCGCAGCAGGCACCTTGAACCCCACTCGCCAATCAAACACTCCGATCAGGAACAAGCCTGCGCCTGATGAGCCCGCCACGAAGCAATCACAGAAAACCGCCACAGTGCGTCAAACTCCACAAGGCACCTCTTTTGTAACGCTCGTTGTTGTCCGCAAATGATCGAAATCGAGACGTGGGGGCGGCATTGATGGTGATCGCGGGTCTGCGGTTTGTGTCCCGAGATTGATGTCTTGAACGGGTGCCCGTCACTTCTGGGCGTCCGCTTGGGTCTGTACCCAAGCGGCGACTCGGCGCGCGCTCTCTTCCTCAGATATGTCTTCAACCCGCGTCATGACCGACCAGCGAACACCAAAAGGATCACGGATGCTCGCGAATAGGTCTCCGGAGACGAAAGTGCTGAGCGGCTCGCGTATGACCGCGCCACCGGCCTCCGCGCGTTTCACGACAGCGTCGACATCATCGCGATAAAGACCTATGGAATAGCAATCCCCGTCGCCCGCCGGTGCGGGTACCAGCCCGTAGGCTTCGTTCGGTTCCCCGAGCTGTAGTCGGCCCTCACCGAAATCGAGCTCCGCATGTACGATATTGCCGCCCATTTCAACGACATCAACCACTCGCGCGCCGAACACGTCACGATAAAACTCGACCGCTTCTTTCGCTCTCGGGATCGTCAGAAATGGTGTCAGGCTCGAAGACCCGTGTGGAACACCGTTCGTCGTGTGCTCGCCGTGCGCGGCTACTGTCTGGGCAATGGATTCAGTCATAAAATGAAACTAGCCGGGCGCCTGCCGAACCCGCTTGATCATTCACGACAGTATTTTCGACTATCAGGAGAGCAGACTGTGGAAAACGAATGGCGTGGCATTCTGTACCCGACACGACTTCCGACTCTGCACCGAATCCCAGCACCACCCCACGTTTCGGGGCTCGTCCGGTGGTTCTGGATCCCGGAATGGAACATCGCGGACGGGCTCGTGTCACGCCAGGAACTTCTCCCGTTCGCAGCCTCCAACCTCGTAGTTGAAGCCGGCTCTGTCGCACTCGTCGGCCCCCCAACCGGGCCATCCTTTCGGGAACTCACCGGCCAAGGGTGGGCCGTCGGGGCACTACTGCGACCAGCAGCCATGCCCCATTTCCTCACAAAACCGAGCACCATACGTGATACCCAAATGAACATCGATGCGCCCGACCTGTGCGATGCGATCTCGGCCGAGATGACCGCACCGCGAGAAGCTCAGACAAACCGTTCTCGCGCAGTCGCCGCATACAGCGCATGGATCGTCAACAACATCACCCTACCCACGCCAGCTGGAATTCAGGCCAACACGATGGCAGACCTCATAGACGCGGACCCCTCGCTCATCTACGTCGAACATATAGCAAAACAACTCCACGTTTCGGTGCGGACAGTGCAACGAATAGCGGAAAAATACTTCGGGCTATCACCCCTGACACTGATCCGCCGACGCCGCCTCCAAACCGCCGCAGAAACCCTCCGAACCCAACCGAGCACCGCTGTCGCAGCGATCGCTGCGGACCTCGGATACGCCGACCACGCACACCTCACCAACGAGTTTCGCGACACCCTCGATTCGACACCGAGCAGCTACCGGCGCGGACACGAACCTCGGACCACCCAGAATTCGGGTCAGCACCCCACCAGCCGCTAACGTCGGATATTTCACGAATTCACAAGCCGCCCGTTAGTATGCACTCCGTAGGCGCGAGAGTAATGATGATCTGCTCCGGGAGAGCCTCGCCTTTATCAACAGATAGGCAGTTTCGTGAAACGTTGCATGTCCCCTATGTTTTGGTAAACCTTTCCGACGGACTTATCTCAAATTCAATCAACGACTACGCACGTGGGTGTTAAGCCACAAGGTACAGATCGCCTCGTATTGCCTGTTCTTCGGCGGTAGGCAAGGTTGACGTCCCGTAGCCCCGTGCTATAAAGATATTGTCGGGCTCACTCGGATCAGAATTATGGCGCCTCTACGATTCAGGCAAAGAAATGAACACGAAATGAACACACTTTTCTGAAACCGTGCCACTTCGCACAAACCCAAATATGCCGTTAAGCCTTGTATTTACTGTATTTTCCAGAAACGTGACCACGCTAAAAGGGCCTCGGGACGGTTCCTTCTGCCTTCGCCAAGTCTTACCCCTCTACATCTCTTTGTATAAGAGGGAGTAGAGGGGTCTTTGTCCTAAAAGGACAGGCTGAACACAAATGAACACGTTTGCTGCGCGTTAGGCAGTATCTAGGGCAGTTGAAACGCTGTAGGTCATCGTCGAAGAGACCTGAGTACACATCGAGAGCTATGGCTACAGACGCATGACCGAGCATTCCTTGCAAGACTTGCCGGTTGCATTTTCAGGCGTTATCTGTAGTCTGCAAATTGCTTGACCACGAACCTCTGTTGGGAATTTCTTAGGCATAACTGCATCCTTTTATCAGAAAGAAATCGTTAAGAAATCAGGGACGGTCCACGTTGAGAGGTGTCCTCAGATGATCCATTCTGGTCACGTTGCGCAATTTAGAGGTTTCTAACAGCTCCATTTGCTAGCACTCAAGCCGCTGGCTATGTTGCGGTGGGGTGCACTTTAGGACCGGCTTAAGAAGCTAGCGCCGGACGGTTCGGATCTTTCCGTAGATCCGCATGAGTTGCGGTACTACGAGGTAGACCGCAACTGGGACGACGACGATAGAGAGAACGAAAGCGCGGAGCACTGGGTTCCATTGGCCAGCGAATGGGGCGATAGCAAAGAAACCGAGAGTCACGAGGGGGAAGATTGCAATCCAGGTGATGATGGCGCGGGCATGGACGGATGGCGGCTTGGGCGCCGAGATTTGAGCAGCGACCATTTCGGTTGAGAGTGACATAGTGATGGTCCTTTCGTTGGGTGGTAGCTGAGGGATCTCAGCTGTGGGCGACGTGCGCGGATGCGTCGTCGAGATCCTTGTTCAGCAGCCATCCGTTGATTGCGATGGCACTAGCACTTCCGGCTCCTGCCGCAGTAATGACTTGGGCGGTTGGGGTCACGACGTTGCCGGCCGCCCAGACACCGGGCACAGTGGTTTGGCCCATCTGGTTGACGGTGATGAAATCAGAATCGGGATCGACAGCGCAGCCGAGGTCTCGAAGGAGTTCGTCGTTCGGCCGCTGGGGTGGCGCAATGAACACCGCTTCGCACGCAATGATCGTTCCTCCGGCCAGTGCGACACCATCGATCTCGCCGGTATGGCCGACGAGGCGGGATATCGCCCCGTCGACCACAGAGACTCCAAACGCCTCAAGGCGATGGCGTTCCGAATCGGTGAGTTCGATGCCGTGAGTCACGAAGGTGACTCGGTCGCTGTACTTTCGAAGAAGGCCAGCCTGTTTGATCGACATCTCGCGAACCGGACCGCCAATGACCACGATGGCCTTATCGAGTACTTCGAAACCGTGACAGTACGGGCAGTAGTGAACCAGGGTGCTCCACCGGTCTTGCACCCCAGCGATGGCGGGCAGTTTATCGGTCAGTCCGGTCGCTATCAATAGTGCTCGTGCCGATGTCACCAACCCCGTACTGAGGGTGACGGTAAAACAGCCGTTGATCTCCCGCTCGATAGAGCGCACGGATGCGCAAAGTACGGTTGCGCCGTAGCCAATCACTTCGTTTCGCGCGATAGCAAGGAATTCCGTCGGCGAAAGCCCATCGCGGGACACGAAGCCGTGCATCTCTGCCGCTCCGCCGTTGCGTGGATTCCCGGCATCAATCAGTAATACGTTGGCTTGCGCTCTGGCCAATACAAGTCCGGCGCTGAGACCAGCAGCGCCCGCTCCAATTATTATGACGTCGTGATGTTCTTGATTAGTCACGATTATCACCTCCACGATTACTGTCTCAGCAGTCAACGAAAAAGTGGGAGTGTTGTTGCCAAAATAGGAAAAAGCTGGTTTGATGAGGTCATGAGTGCCTCTCAACGTATTGAGACTGAACTCACTCAGATCGCTCCCCGTCTTCGCCAACTGCGACACAAGAAAGACATCACGCTGGAAGTGCTTGCCGCGGCAACGGGAATCTCGAAGAGCACGTTGTCGCGACTGGAGTCGGGCCAGCGGAAGCCGAGCCTCGAACTTCTGCTTCCCTTCGCGGTGGCGCTGGGGGTTGCTCTCGATGAGATCGTCTCCTCGCCCCGAGTTGAGGACCCGCGGGTCCCTCAGAAGTCCACTCGTACAGATGGGCGGATTCTGACTCCGCTGTCGCAGCAACCAGGTGAGCCTCAAGCGTTTAAAATCACGATCGCGGCCGACGATCTCAAACCCATCCTCCGCACCCACGGCGGTTACGAATGGATTTATGTGCTTCAAGGACGACTACGACTCGTCCTGGGCGAACATGACATTGTGATGGGTTCCGGTGAGGCTGCAGAGTTCGACACCAAAAATCCGCACTGGTTTGGAGCTTCAGGAAACGGTCCGGTCGAAATATTGAGCATGTTCGGCAAACAAGGCGAACGAATTCACCTTCGAGCTCGAAGCACAGGAGCACAATAAGCGCCTCGCCGAAACTCCATTGGGTGAGCCTTAGGCATGAAAACCGCTTCAAAGATGACCGTAGTCACCTAACTGGAAGTGTCCAAGAAACCGGGTTCAACTCCCATAACCATGCGTTGGATTGTAATCTTGACAACTGTAATATAAACGGTTGTTTGCGTACAGCCGATGGGAGCAGGAGCGGTCACGGCCCGCTTGTACCCGAAGCGGTTGACTATGTCGCGACAAGGACTCAGAAGTTTTCCGACCCCGCTAAGTTCCTGGAAGCCAAATAGTTACGCGCACCCCTTCGTCGGGGAGATGCAGTACTTCGTAGCGGCGGGCAATTGTCCCGCCGTCTTGGGTGCGTAGGTGCTTGAGCGACGCTCGTCGGCGCTCTACGATGTGCTCGTCCCACCACTCCTCGAACAAGGGGCTATGCTCGCGTAGCTCAGCAACAAGCGCCTGCAACTCGGTGTCGTGAAGGTTGTCGGCGTTGGCCGCACGGAGGTGGGCGACGGCCCCGCGCGCAACTTCCTCCCACTCGACAAAGATCTCTCGCGCCCGATCTTCAGTCATGAGGTAACGACACGTATTTCGCTCCCCGTGCGGGAGATCGGCAAACCCGTCGTAGAGCGCCAGGCCCTCAGGATTCGCCGCGACCATGTTGCTCAGCCGGTCGAGTGCGTAGGCCGGGTTTGGCCGGACGGCCTCGACCAGAGCCGCCATGCGTTGACCGAGTATGAACTCATCTCCGCGCACGCTCCGGGGCGGCAAGATCGCCGAACGGAGTCGGTAGAGATGCTCGCTGGCATCGACGCCTAGCTGGAGTGCGCGCGAGAGACCATTTAGCACTGCATCGCTGGGATGTGTTTCTCGTCCTTGCTCAAGGCGCGTGTAGTAGTCGACGCTAATGCCCGATGCGGCCGCTACTTCTTCGCGGCGCAATCCAGCTACCCGGCGGCGGTTCGCACCGGTGTTCGTCAGAGGCTCCAGTTCTGCGTCTCTTCGTCGAGCGCGAAGGAATTCACCAAGCTCATTGGACATCAGTCGGTCTCCTCTGCATTCGCCAAACAAGGGTGCGGCGCTCCTAGGAAGATTACGGTCTTCTCTCTCCCCGGTTGGCTCGCCAAGCTGAGGGAGACGAGACCCGAAAAGTTGAAGGAGCTTCCATGACGATCTACACGCACGGTTACCATGATTCCGTTCTTCGGTCGCACCGTTCCCGCACGGCCGAGAACTCCGCCGCTTACCTGCTCCCGCTGCTGAAGCCAACGGACCATCTGCTTGACGTCGGCGCCGGAGCCGGAACGATCACGGCAGATCTTGCCGGCCTGGTCGCGCGCGTCACCGCGACCGAGATCGGCACAGACGAGCTCGATTTGACCCGGGCGACAGTGAACGAGCGAGGCGTGACCAATATCGATTTTTCGCGTGCAGATATTCACGCTCTTGAGTTCGACAATGCCACCTTCGACGTAGCCCACGCGCATCAAGTGCTGCAGCACATCGCCGACCCCGTGCAGGCATTGCGCGAGATGGCGCGGGTCACTAAGCCTGGCGGCATCGTGTCGGTGCGCGACAGCGATTACGCCGGCTTCTGTTGGTGGCCGCAGATCCCGGCTCTCGATAGGTGGCTTGAGCTGTATCGCGCCGCTGCGCGAGCCAACGGTGGTGAGCCAGACGCTGGACGCCGCTTACTTTCGTGGGCTCACGCCGCTGGGCTTGAGGAAGTCACCGCTACCTCGAGCACCTGGTGCTACTCCACCCCCGCCGAGCGAGCCTGGTGGGGAGGCATGTGGGCCGACCGCATCCTCAACTCGGCGATTGCAGGGCAACTCATCGAATCGGGACTAGCGACATCAGAAGATCTTCAGGAGATCGGCGACGCGTGGAAAGAATGGGCCGCGAGCAAAGACGGCTGGATCTCCATCCTCCACGGCGAACTGATCTACCGCGTGATCCCCACCGCCTACTGAACAGTCCCACGACGAAACTCTCATTCCAAAATCCTCATCGCGCAGGCCGCGAGGTGACATTTAGCGCTGAGAGAAAACGGCTACATATCGCGGCGATTCACAGGCAACGGAATCACTGTCTTCGCGGTGTCTGTAAACCATCGTTTGCGGACTGTTTTAGCCCGCGAAATGATTCGATTGTCGCTTCGCACGCAAGGTCCGTGGAGGACAATTTTCTCAGTCGATAATTTGGAATGGTCCCGCCATTGGATTCCGAAGATCTTAATAGCTCGGGTGAACCTGCGCCCCGATTGTTTGCAGCCAGGCTTCCTGTCGTTGAGCGAACGGTTTTGGTCCAAGAGCTATCATTGCGGTCGGCACACGCGTCTTTTCCGGAATGTTCGGGAATTCAATACTTCCATCATGGATAAAACCGTGTTAATCTGTATGTACGACGAATCGGTTACCGAGGCGTTGTATGCCTGAGGCCCCGCGATGCGGGGCCGTCAGTGCTTAAAGGCTAGGGGTCCCACCTTCGATGCTTTTTGACGATGGGCCGGATCGACCCCCACATTTTGCTGATTGCCATGTCGGTTTTAGGGTTTGTCTCAGTGTGAGCATCCATTCGCCGATATAGATAGACGATTTGATCAGCGATTTGAAGCCCGTCATGCTTTCTTGAATCATCAAACTTGAGCGACACAAGGTACTGCAAGTCATTTGGCTTATAACCCGGGGTGTTCGCCTTTTTGTAGAAATCAAAATCTCTAAGGTGGGTCTTATAGTCACCGATGTCATCACATGTGACGTGAACTCGACGGTTTTCACTGCCAGCGAAGTCGTTTATTTCCTCAAACAAGTGTCTGAGAGTGACGGTGTGTGGGAAATCAGGGTAACTGTAACGGGCATTTAGCCGAGGAATATCAACACCTTCGATAAATATCCGTGCGGGCAGCTTCGAAATCAAATCAAGCGTGTATGAATAAATTTTCAGGCTTGCCCTTGCGGCTTGCGCCACGGGTTCCCAGCCGTCCTGCCCAGACATGAGCGAATGGGCATGAAACTCCACGCCGGGACTAATGCCAAACCCTTGGGCGTACTCGCTAGCCTTGAGCATGGCTTCTCCAAGGCGGTGGAGGTTCTCTTCCTTGATGACGAGTGCTGCTTGGTAGTAGCGCTTGTCTGTGTAGGACTCGTCGATAAAGGCATGAAGCATAGACTTATCCTCTCAGCTGGAAACGTGCGGCACAGCGCCAATGTGCCTTGGTAACGAGACTGAAATTCATTTTGAGTTGTCGTGAACATTCTTGTACCCCACCCTTAGGACGAACTCCCACGGAGGCCCACCAGGTCAGACGCGTGAATCGAGTTGGAAGACCCAACACAGTAGCCCCATTCCGTGCCCACATTTTGCCCACAATTGACGCGAATTGATGAGTATCACCGTGATTGAACAGCATCCGGTCACGACTCATAATCGTGAGGTCGCGGGATCGTACCCCGCTCCAGCTACAAAGGAAGCTCCACCAGCAAAAACCGTCGAAGATCCTTCGGCGGTTTTTGCGTTCACAGCCACGGCCGATTCGAGGGGCTCTTCGCCGACCATGTAACCAAGAGAGACGCAGAACATCTCAGCGAGGCGAAACTTGTCCTCCAGGTTCCAGCGTGCACCTCCAGTCTTCTTGTTGGCGACGGTGCCGCCGGACCAGCTGAGCAAAAGCGCAAACTCGCGTTGCGCCTCGTGGACCGCGTACATCTCCGACACGTTGGGGGAGGAGCCCTTGGTGCTCCCCGCCTTCACGAAGAGCGTGAGGAGAAGGACTACTTCGGCAGGCGCTGATGCCACTGAGCGAATTCACGACTGCGGGCCCCTACGATGAGTGCATCGTGCCGATTGAAGGAGAACGCGCAGTGAGTGATATCTATAACTATTCTCAGCCCCAGCACATCACCGACCGCGCCGTTAAGGGGCCTCCGAAAGTTCGCGAGGCAGCCCTTTCGCTTCATGGGGACACGGCGATAGCGCGCTTCAATAACAGGATTGGTCTGGCGGTCACGAAGTCGGTGGGCACCATGTGGGCCGCCTATGTCTTCGCGGCCATCACGTTGGTGAGCCTCCCGGCGGCAATTGTGAGCGGGCAACCCATCATCATCGTTGCGTGGATCGCCCAAACCTTTCTGCAGCTCGTCTTACTTCCCATCATTATTGTCGGCCAGAACCTGCAAGCAGCGGCCTCGGATCAACGCTCGGCGGCAACCTACGAAGATGCTGGGGCAATCCTTGAGGAAGCCAAGGAAATCCAGGTGCATTTAGAATCTCAGGATGCCATGATCAGTGCTCTCCTTGACAAGATTAAATCCATCGAGAGTGCCATCCGGCCAAAATAGCAACACTGCGGATGCTGGTTTACCTCGGCAAGGTAGCATTCTCAACAAATGACATCTAGCCCAACACTGGCCCGAAAGCTCGGCACCACAGACGCCGTCGTGATCGGTCTCGGGTCGATGATGGGGGCGGGAATTTTTGCCGCGTTTGCTCCGGCCGCTGCTGCCGCTGGTGCCGGACTGCTGATCGGCCTCGCCATTGCCGCGGGTGTCGCATTCTGCAACGCCACAGCTTCGGCGCAGCTTGCAGCCCAATACCCGACGTCGGGGGGAACCTACGTGTACGGCCGAAAGCAGCTCGGCGAGTGGTCGGGGTTCTTTGCGGGCTGGAGTTTCGTAATCGGCAAGACGGCCAGCGGAGCCGCCATGGCGCTCGTCTTCGCCGCTTACGCGGCGCCCGCCGGGTGGGAGAAGCCCGTTGCCGTTGCGGCCATCGTGGCGCTCGCCGCCGTGAACTACTTCGGCATCACGCGCACCGCCAAGCTGACCCGCGTGATCGTGGTGATTGTTCTGATCGTGCTCGCCATCGTCGTGATCACCGGACTCACTAGTATCGGTAGCCCTCAAAGCAGTGCTACCGCCAATGCCCCGGTGTTCCCCGTCGGTCTTTTGGATAACGGCTGGTACGGGATTCTGCAATCCGCGGGTCTCTTATTCTTTGCCTTCGCCGGCTATGCCCGCATCGCGACCATGGGCGAAGAGGTGCGAAACCCTGCCACGACAATCCCACGCGCCATCCTGATGGCACTGGGTATCACCTTGGTGGTTTATGCGCTCATCGCCATCACGGCTTTGCTGACCATCGGGCCCACTCAACTGGCGGGCGCTGTCGCACCACTCGTGGATATCGTGAACGCCTCGAACGCCGCTTGGGCGGCACCCCTCGTTCGAATTGGCGCGGCCGCGGCGGCCCTTGGCGCGCTTCTCGGTCTGGTCGCCGGGGTCGGCCGAACAGCGCTGGCGATGGCTCGCAACCGTGACCTTCCCACGTGGTTAGCAGCGGTGCATCCGGTTCACAAAGTGCCTCATCACGCCGAGATCGCGCTCGCGATTATCATGAGCGTTCTCGTGCTCACAATCGACCTCCGTGACGCAATCGGGTTC
The DNA here is from genome assembly GCF_014137865.1 of Alpinimonas psychrophila. Classification (GTDB taxonomy): domain Bacteria; phylum Actinomycetota; class Actinomycetes; order Actinomycetales; family Microbacteriaceae; genus Alpinimonas; species Alpinimonas psychrophila. Next base: position 12,739 of record NZ_JACGWU010000008.1, read on the forward strand.
TCGTCCTTCGGCGTGCTGCTGTATTACGTCATCGCCAATGTCGCTGCGTTTACGCAAACTCCAGAGAAACGCCGCTACCCGAAAGTGCTGCAAGTCCTCGGTGCTATCAGCTGCCTTGTGCTGGTGGCCACGCTCCCGCCGCTCTCCAGCATTGTTGGCCTCGGCGTGATCGTCGCCGGTATTCTCTATCGCGTTATCCGTCTCCGCGTTCAGAAAACTACTGGTTAAAATTGCCGCAGTGAGATGGGCCGTCACAACCTACGACACGGGGTGACCGCCCTCGCGCTCTTCTTCTTCGGCCTCGCGAACCTTCATCTGCGCGGCCTGCTCCTTGGCAAGTTGCGCCTTAACCTTGACGGCATCGCGAAGGTCATTCTCATTCGTTCGGTTGTTCTTGACCATAGTGTCGGCTCCTAAAGTGAGTTCTTTGGTACAACTTAGCCGCGCGTTCGCCAAATAGGAAGAATAATGAAGCGAGCCGGGTCTTCTAGGATGTCGTAGAGCACGCGGTACGGCCCTCCACGGGCACACTGCGCGGCGGAATGTTGTGCATGCCTCGCAGACGTGCAAAAACGAGCGATCGGATAAAAATGTCCACTGAATTCCCTGTCGTTGAGAAGAGCATCGCTGAGCTTCGGAGGGCCCTCGACGCGGGAGACATTACCTGCGTCGAACTCGTGGCCGAGTATCTCAACCGCATCGCGTTTTACGACCGTCACGGCATTACGCTCAATGCCATCCCCATTTTGAGTCCCACGGTATTTGAGGAAGCCCGAGCCGCCGATGAACGTAGAGCAAACGGTGGGATCCGGAGCACCCTTGACGGCATTCCCTACACAGCCAAAAACAGCTACAAGGCTAAGGGGCTGACCGTAGCGGCGGGGTCGCCAGCCTTTGCAGATCTTGTGGCAACGGATGATGCTTTCACCATCGCGCAACTGCGGGCGGGCGGCGCCATTCTTCTCGGACTCACCAACATGCCGCCGATGGCAAACGGTGGGATGCAACGCGGTGTGTATGGTCGCGCGGAGAGCCCGTATAACGCGAACTTTCTGACCGCCGCTTTTGGGTCAGGGTCTTCCAACGGATCAGGCACGGCAACGGGTGCCAGTTTTGCGGCCTTCGGTCTGGGGGAGGAGACCTGGTCCTCGGGCCGCGCCCCCGCCTCCAATAATGGGCTCTGCGCCTACACGCCCTCCCGTGGCATCATTTCCACGCGCGGTAACTGGCCGCTGGTTCCCACCATGGATGTTGTGGTTCCGCACACCCGCACCATGGACGACATACTCGCGGTGCTCGATACCGTGGTCGTCGATGACCCTGTTCTCCGCGGAAATTTTTGGCGGGTTCAACCCTGGATAACGACACCTCCCGCCTCTGCGCTGCGGCCCACGTCGTATCCAGAAATTATGAATCCGGATGCCCTTCGCGGCAAGCGCATCGCCATTCCCCGCCTGTACATCAATGCCGACACGGAGACCACAGATCCCATCGAGACGCGGGCCTCGGTGGTGACCCTGTGGGAAACCGCACGTGCCGACCTCGAAGCGCTCGGTGCCGAGGTTATCGAGACCGACTTTCCCGTGGTGACCAACTACGAGAGCCATGGCGAAGGTGCCAAGAGTCTCGTGGCGCGTGGGCTAGTGCCGGAGCACTTCGCGGAGCACGAGCTCTGGGAACTTGCGATGTTCGGCTGGCATGACTTTCTCGAAGCGAACAATGATCCACACCTGAACGCTTTAGCGCAGGTCGATCGCGACAAAATTTTTCCGGTTCCGACAGGGTCATTGCCCGGTCGTTACGACGACCACCTGCACCGCTTCGCCCCCGAAGACGTGCCGCTGGAGGAGTACGTGGACCGCGCCAAGCGTGACGGCATCACCGCCCTGGAGCAGATTCCGGATCTGGCGGAGGGGATCCGAGGTCTGGAGAAGGCACGTCATCTCGATCTTGAGCAGTGGATGGATGGCCTCGGCCTCGATGCCGTGGTCTTTCCGGCCGTCGCGGATGTCGGCCCGGCTGACATGGACGTGAATCCCGCCTCCACCAAATTGGGCTGGCGCAATGGAACCTGGGTGGCCAACGGCAACCTCGTTCTGCGGCACCTCGGCATCCCAACCGTCACAACGCCTATGGGGGTCATGGACGATATCGGGATGCCCGTGGGGCTGACCTTCGCCGGCCGCGGCTACGACGACACCAACCTTCTTAGCTACGCGTGGGCGTTTGACCACCAGCGCAATCGCCGTATCGCGCCCCCACGCACGCCGGAGCTTGGGGGCATTCGGTGGAACGCGCGTGATGGCGTGACTGTAGTTGACACACCCGAACTGGTGGTGAACGTGACGATGGGCGAGGTCGCAAACGGCATGGTTCCCGTGCACGTAGAACTCATCACTAATGCCACTGAGGTTGCCGTCACGGTCAACGGAGCTCCCGTTGCGGGCGAAGCGACACCGACAGGTTTTGTTGCCGATACCCTCGTGGCCGAGGCGGAGTTCACCCGCGTGCACAGTGAGTGGCGCGGAGGCTACGGTTCGATTGTTGTCGCCCTCGCTCGTTGGGCGCGTGGTGAGGTCGTTGGGCAGTTCGTTGTCGTTGGCGGTGTCGCCTAGGCTAAATACACCTTGCGCACCGTCTCGGTGACAACCCAGAGGGTCTCTTCGCCGTCGAGAAGGGCGAAGACGGCACCGGGAACGAGGGGCTGTTGAACAGTCTCTCCACCAATCTGACGATGAACCATGCCCGAGCCGCTGAGGATCACGCAGAGCTCGTCGGCCTCGACATCCGTCATCTCGCCGGGAGTCATCTGCCAGACGCCGAGTTCCTTACCGCCCCAATCGCCCAACACCGCCGAACCTGTGAACGGGCTGCCGGCGACAACCTGAGCTGCCGGAACGGGAGTATTGGAGAGCGTGAGGCTGGCAGCATCCGCCATGAAGGTTTCAGGAAACATTGTGGACGTTACTTTCATTAGGAGTCGAAGCCGAGACCGACGGAGTCGAGTGTCTTGAGGAACAGGCCACGTTTGCCGCCATTGTGGTCCGACCGGTTCAAGGCAAAACGTGTGGCCTGAACAGCCGGGTATGTAGCGGGCTCCGGCGGGAACGGCAGGGGCATCTTGCGCACCATCTCGAGCTGCGTGCGCTCGGTGGTGAGTCCCGCAAGTTGATCGAGCATGACGTTGGCCGCAAAGCGCGTGGCAGCAACCCCGAGACCGGTAAAGCCCGCGGCATAGGAGACCCGGCCCTGATGGGCAGTCGCAAAGAAGGCGCTGAACCGGCTGCACGTGTCGATGACCCCACCCCAGCGGTGACTGAATTGCAGGCCCTCCAGTTGAGGAAAGGTCGTGAAGAAGTGGCTCGCGAGCTTGGTGAAGGTTTCGGGGCGGTCGTCGTATTCTTTGCGGATACGGCCACCGTAGTGATAGATCGCGTCGTAGCCGCCAAAAAGGATGCGGTTGTCGGGGGAGAGACGGTAGTAGTGGAACTGGTTGGCCATGTCGGCGATGCCCTCACGGCCCTTCCAGCCGATGCTCTTCAGCTGAGCGGCGGTGAGCGGCTCGGTCATGAGAACGTAGTCATAGACCGGAACCGTGTGCAGCTGGTAGCGCTTCAGCAGCGACGGGAACGCGTTGGTGGCCAATGCCACGCGATCGGCGCGGACCTCACCGTCGGCAAGGGTGAGGCGGATGCCGTCACGCTCTGCTGTGATGGATTTCACGGGCGAGTGCTCGAATATCTCGACACCGGCGGCTAGGCACGAGGTCATCAGCTCGTTCGCTAGCTTGGCGGGGTGAACCAGGGCAGTCTCTCGCGGTTCGAAGATTGCCGCGAGGTACGTGGGGGAGGCTACCTTTTTCTGGATTTCTTTCTCGTTGAGAAAGACCGTGCGGTCACCATCAGCATCCTCAGATATGCCTTCGGCTTGGTGTGGCTCGGTCGCGACGGCGAAGGAACCATTTCGCTCGAAGTCACAGTTCCACCCGAGCCTGGCGACGGTCGCCTCAATCTCGTCGAGGTTTTCCAAGCCGAGACGGTCAAGTTGATCGTATTCGGCGGCAAAACGGGTGCGCCCGTTTGATTCACCGTGTGTGAGTGTGGATTCGACAAAGCCACCGTTTCGACCGGAGGCTGCCCAGCCGCACGTCTTGCCTTCGAGCACAATGATCCGCCTGTCTGGCTCCCTTTCCTTGGCGAGCAAGGCCGTCCAGAGCCCGGTGTAGCCGCCGCCCACAATGACGAGGGATGCCTTTTCTTGGCCGACGAGGGCAGGCATGGCTGCTGCCCGCGGCGCGTCATGGGTCCAGAAGGGGGCCAGAATTGTTTTTGCGAGCGAGTGTGTCACCACACTGGCTGCTGCAGGCTGTCGTTCAAAAACGGTTGAGCCCATGACTATCACCTCAGTTGAGTCTGTCGAATAACGTATATCCCAGCCTATGCGGGGTCGCTCCCCCGCAACAGCTCACAGAGGGTTAAAGGGCTAATGGGTTATTGGGCGAAAAGGGGCGTTAGTGTCACGGCTAAGAGCGTCAGCAACGGCGCGGCCACGAGCGCCGGGAGCAAATCACCCACGGCAATCTGGCGGATCTTCAGTAGACGCAAGCCCACCCCCAGGAGAAGAACACCACCGGTGGCGGTAATCGAGGCGATGACAGCCGTCGACATGACTGAGCCCATCCAGAATGCCAGCAAGGTCAAGAACCCTTGCCAGAGCCCGACCGGCAGGGCCGAAGCCGCGACGCCCCACCCCAGCGATGCGGCGAACGCGAGCGCCGCGAATCCGTCGAGAGTGGATTTCAGCGCGAGCTGATCGATGCCGTTGCCCGTCCCGTCACTGAGCGCCCCGAGAATGGCCAAGGGCCCGATACAGAAGACGAGAGAGGAGTCGACAAAACCGGTGATGAAGCGCACCTTGCCTGCCGAATTGCCGGTGTTGACGTTGCCCGAGGAGAACCGTCGTTGCAGCCAGGCGCCAAATCGTTCCAACGTCGCCTCGATGTTCAGGAGCGAACCAGCAATCCCGCCAATGAGCAGGGCCCCCAACACGATGAGCAACGTAAAGCCGGTGCCGACAGCTGCTGTGAAGTCCTTATCCGCAAGCGCCATGATGTTCAGGCCCCCGAGCACGACGGTGATGAGCCCTAAGGCATCGGTCACGACGCGCGTTGTTCGTTCGGGGAGACGATTACCGATTAGCACACCCAGAGTTGCCCCAATGAGGATCGTGGCAATATTCAAAATTGTGCCTAAGCCAATCACGGCGGTACCCCTCACGGTCGAAGATAACCCTATCGATTCCCACTCACATCGCTCGCTCAGCCACGGTCCTGCGTTTCTTCCTATGCTGAGCACATGACAGATAGTGGATTTTCTGTGAGGGAGCAACGAACTTTTGTCGATTCACACGCCGCCGTGATTTACAACCCCCATAGCGTCAACGTTGCTAGTTTGCGTGACGCCTTTACTCGTGAAGAAAAAATTGCCAGCCTCGGTCCCACCATCTTTATCGCGACAACCGCAGCTGATGACGGGGCGATCGTTGCCGCGCGCGAAGCCTTGGAAAGCAACCCATCCGTCATCGTGGCCATAGGCGGAGACGGAACGATTCGGGCTGTCGCTGAGACGATTCAGGGGCGAGACATTCCGTTAGGAATTATCCCCACGGGTACCGGCAATCTCCTTGCTCGCACGCTCGGAATACCCCTGATGGACATGAAACGTGCCATCCACGTTGCGCTCAATGGGGCGGATCGCCTGATCGACGCAGTCGTGGCCGATTTGGGCCTGGACGGCCACACCCGCCGACACGTATTTCTGGTCATGGCCGGCATCGGATTGGATGCCGACATGGCCGCCGAAACAGATGGCCGCCTGAAGAAACATATCGGATGGCTTGCCTACGTCGCCCCCATCGCTCAGTCGGTGGGCCGCAATCGGCACCACGAAGCGGTCGTCGTCGTGGATGACGGTGAGGCTCGTCCAATCAAAGCGCACACCATGATTGTGGGTAATTGCGGTTCGTTGCCGGGCAATCTTCTGCTCCTCCCGGAAGCAGTCATCGATGACGGGTTGCTGGATGCCGTGATCCTGCGCCCCAAAGGCCCTGGCGGTTGGGCCCGCATCTGGTCGCGTCTGGCGGTCGGGGGAGTGCTGCATCGCGTCAAGGGCGGCCCGCAGATCCTTCGGGCGGCACCGACATTTCATGCTCTTCGTTACACGCAGGCTCGAACACTTGAGGTTCGGCTTCATTCCCCCCAGCGCATTGAGTTGGACGGCGACAGCTTCGGTGCGGTTTCGACGCTTCGGGTGAGCATCGTTCATAACGGGCTCACTGTTCGTGTCCCCCCGGAAACTATTTTTTAGGCAACAGGCTCATCGGGAGTGCGAAGGGCGACCATCAACTCCAACACTTTGGTTACCTCCGTCGTGTCGGCGATCCGGTGCGTCGCCAGTGTTTCTCCCGGCCCAACCTTGATACCAATGCCCGTCGGAGGCAGGGCGGCAAAAGCATCCTCATCGGTAACGTCATCACCCATAAAGAGGATGTTGCCGGTCTGCTTCAGTTCGGCTAAAAATGTCAGAGCTGTGCCCTTTGTCGCACTGCTGACCGAGAACTCCAACACATCTTTTCCCCCACGAATCGTGAGCGAGGCGAGGTGTTCGGGAAGTTCGTGCACGATGGCCAGCAACTGGATTCCTGCCTGCGACTCGCATAGTCGTGTCTGCACGGCGATTCCGGCCGGCTTAATTTCGAGCCACGCGCCCGGAACGGCCTCGGCGAGCGGCGTCAGGAAGGCCTTCAGTGCGTCGAGAATTTCTGTGTCCCGGGCAGTGGGGCGGTAGATGTCGTCGCCCGGGCTCGTCTGCAAAAATTCCAGACCGTGTGAGGCCACGACGAGTACATCCTGCGGCGGCATTCCAACCTCCAGGATGTCGGCCAAAGGCCGCCCCGTGACGATTCCCACCTCGGTCAACGGTAGTTGGCTGAGGGCCGTGAGAGCCACGCGGCTTCCCTCGCGCATGCGGCTATCGTGCGGGTTGTCTATGAGGTCGGAGAGGACACCATCGAAGTCGGTCAGCACGAGAATGCGTTCGTTCTCGGTAAAGGCGCGCAGCGCAGCGCGCAACGCGGGGGAAAGACTCATGAAACGCGGTTGGTGTGGGCGAGGGCTTTCAAAAAATCACGAGACCATTTCTCAACATCGTGTTCGCGAACCCGGCGACGCATCGAAAGCATGCGTTGCCGGCGCTCGGCCGGCGCCATGTCTTTGGCCCGCAGAATTTGTTTCTTGAGGTCGTCGATGTCGTGCGGGTTCACCGCTACGGCCGCTTTGAGCTCGTCGAACGCGCCCGCAAATTCGCTCAAAACCAGCACACCGTCACCGTCAGATCGTGCCGCCACGAACTCTTTGGCAACGAGGTTCATTCCATCGCGCAGGGGGGTCACGAGCATCACATCGGCGGCGAGGAAAAGTGCCATCATTTCTTCGCGCGGGTAGTTGTGGTGCAGGTAGACCACGGGGTAATGCCCGAGTTCCCCGTATTGGCCGTTGATGCGGCCAACCGCGAGCTCAACGTCATCCCGCAACTTGATATAGCTGTCAACGCGCTCTCTCGAGGGGCTGGCCACCATCACCATCACCACTTCGGTGGGGTCAAGATCTCCGTCGGACAGCAACTCGTCGTAGGCCTTGAGTCGGTGCAGAAAGCCCTTGGTGTAATCGAGCCGGTCGGCGCCCAAGATCATGATTTTCGGGTTTCCGATGGACTCCCGAATTTCCCGGGAGCGGGCAATGACGGCCGGGTCCTTGATGAGTTTCTGAATATCCGGGTAACTAATCGAGATGGGAAAGTTTCGGGCAACGACGTAACGGTTTTCCTCTCCGCGGCTGGGAACCGTCACGTGACCGCCGATGACTTTGTAGGCCATGATGCGGCGCACGATGCGCAGGAAATTATCAACATCCTGCGCCCGTTGGAATCCAACGAGGTCAGCGCCCAGCAGACCTTCGATGATTTGGCGTCGCCAGGGCAGTTGCGAGAAGAGGCCATAGGCAGGAAAAGGGATGTGCAGAAAGAACCCAATGGTGAGGTCGGGACGGAGCTCCCGCAGCATCTGCGGCACGAGCTGTAGTTGATAGTCGTGCACCCAGACGGTGGCTCCCTCGGCGGCTTCGGCAGCAACAACATCGGCGAACTTCTGGTTGACGGAACGATAGACCTCCCACCAGGCGCGGTGATAGCTCGGGGCTTCGATGACGTCGTGATACAGCGGCCACAATGTGTCGTTCGAGAAGCCCTCGTAGAAGAGCTCGACGTCATTTTCACTCAGAGTGACGGAGACAAGCTTCACGCCGTCACGTTCAAACGGGGCGAGCACCAGATCGGAGATTCCGGCCCAGCCAACCCACGTGCTGGCGTTCTCTCGCATGAAGGGCTCAAGAGCCGTAACGAGGCCCCCGGGAGCGAGACCCCAAGAAATACTGCCGTCCTCATTTTCAGTGGCGTCGACGGGCAAGCGGTTAGAAACGACGATCATGGTCGACGGACCAAATGTTGAAATCCCTGATAAATCAGTATTTTTCATTGTCAATGTTTTCCCTGTCCGGCTCACGGCTGGGCGCTCAGTCTTTCCACCATAACAGCCTGGTTGAGAACGGCCTGAAAAAATCTTGTGCGCTCCGGCAGGCATGACATGCTGGATGTATGTCACAGGCAATCGAAAATTACGCCCTGATTGGGGACCGTCACACGGGTGCTCTCGTGGGAACAAACGGGAGCATCGACTGGATGTGTATGCCCCGATTTGATTCCGCCTCCGTCTTTGGCGGCATCCTGGGCGACGATGATCACGGCCACTGGCGCATAAACCCCGTGGGAACTTTTCACTCGACGTCCCGCGAATATCGCGTCGATACTTTTGTTTTGGCGACGCGCTGGGTGACGGAAACGGGCGAGGTTGAGGTGCTCGATTTCATGCCGACGAACATGAGCCGCGCCGCCGTAATTCGGCGCATCCGTGGTATTTCCGGTGAGGTCAAAATGGAGCAGCTGCTGCGCATCCGTTTTGATTACGCCCGTTCCATGCCGTGGATGCGACAGATTGGCGACGAGACCCACGCGCTCCTGGCTGTGGCTGGCCCCGATTCCATCGTCGTTCACGGCCCCAAATTTGAGGCGAGTCAACATCACCATCGTGCTGAGTTCACGGTGCAGGCCGGTGAAATCGTTGACACGGTACTGACGTGGTATCCCTCGCACCGCAAGCCCCCCGCCGAGCTGGATGTGGGAGCGGCGCTCGCCGAGACGTTAGATTATTGGCAAAGTTGGTCGCAAGACATCAAGGTGCCCGGCGGTAAATATGACCATCTCGTGCGCCGCTCGCTGCTGGTTCTGAATGCCCTGACGCACGCCGAAACCGGGGGCATCATCGCGGCGCTCACGACGAGTCTCCCCGAGCAACTGGGGGGATCGCGCAACTGGGATTATCGCTACGTCTGGCTCCGGGATGCGGCGTTGACGCTGGAGGCGCTGATGATTCATGGTTACCGGAGTGAGGCGCGAAAGTGGCGTGACTGGTTGTTGCGCGCTATCGCCGGCGACCCCGGCGACGTGCAGATTATGTACGGCATCTCGGGCGAGCGCTGCCTCGACGAGTATGAACTTGAATCTCTGCCTGGCCACTGGGGTTCGTCGCCGGTGCGCGTGGGTAACGATGCCTACAAACAGTATCAAGCCGATATTTTCGGCGAGGTTTTGGTGGCGCTGCATCGCGCGCGCGAAATCGGGGTGACCGAAGACGAGTTCTCGTGGTCCCTTCAACTCTCCCTCCTGTCCCATCTCGAAGCAAACTGGGCAAAGCCCGACAACGGGATTTGGGAGATCCGCGGCCCCCAGCGTGTCTTCACGCACTCGCGGGTCATGGCGTGGGCGGCCTTCGACCGCGGCATCCGGGGTATTGAAGAATTTGGTCTCACGGGGCCTGTGGAGCGGTGGAAACGGATCCGGGCTCGCATCGCCGAAGAAATTGAGGAACAGGGATATAACAAGGCTCTTGGCAGTTATACCCAGTCGTACGGAAGCCCTGAGGTTGATGCAGCATTGCTCCAGCTGCCCCAGGTGGGCTACATCGAATATGACGACGCGCGGATGCTCGGAACGGTGGCCCGCATTGAGGCAGAGCTCATGGTGGGCGGCGTTCTACAGCGCTACCGCACAGAGTCGGGAATTGATGGTTTGGCTGAGCCTGAAAACGCTTTCTTGGCGTGCACGTTTTGGTTGGTGGAGCAGTACGCCCGGACGGGGCGTCTGAAGGATGCCGAAGGTCTGATGGATCTTGTCACAGGCTTTGCGAACGATGTTGGTCTTCTGTCGGAGGAATACGACGTAGAGACACACCAGCAAACCGGAAATACGCCACAAGCGTTCTCGCACTTGACCTTGGTGCGGGCTGCGGATGCTTTGGCAACGGCAAAGTCCTTAAGCTTGTAACTATGACTTTTACGACGCGCGCCATTGCCGCTCAGAACACCTCTGATGACCTCGCTGCCATCACGATTGAACGCCGTGATCTTCTTGAGCACGACGTTCGTATCGACATCGAATTCGCTGGTATTTGCCACTCCGACATTCACTCCGTAAAGGGTGACTGGGGACCTCAGCATTTCCCGCTGGTTCCCGGGCACGAAATTGTGGGTCACGTTGCTGAGGTTGGTGCGGGCGTCACGACGCACTCTGTCGGCGACTTGGTTGGCGTTGGCGTCATCGTCAAGAGCTGTGGCGAATGCGAAAAGTGCCTCAACAACCTCGAAAACTATTGCGACAAGGGTGCGCTGCTCACCTTTGGGAGCCCCGACCCTGACCTGCCTGGCCACATCACGCAGGGCGGTTACTCGCAGTCCATTGTGATCACCGAGAAATTTGTGTTGCGCATCCCGAAAAACCTCGATCCGGCTGCCGTTGCCCCCTTGCTCTGTGCCGGCATCACGACATACTCGCCGCTGAAGCATTGGGGTGTCGGTCCCGGCATGACGGTCGGCATCGCCGGAATTGGTGGCCTCGGCCACATGGCCGTCAAGTTTGCGCACGCACTGGGCGCCCACGTTGTAGCGCTGACCACTAGCGATGAGAAGGTTGCGGTGGCCAAGCGCCTCGGAGCCGACGAGGTTCTCATTACGCGAGACGCGGATGCCATGAAGGCTTGGCGCGGAAAGTTTGACGTGATCCTCTCGACCCTGCCCGGGGACCACGACATGAACCCCTTCATCGAGTTATTGGCCTTCGAAGGCACCTATGTCATTGTTGGCGCCATTAACGACATGACCTACCCGCTTGACTTGCCGGCCATCATTAGCCGCCGCAAGAGCATTTCCGGTTCCAACATCGGTGGCCTCAAGGAGACTCAGGAGATGCTCGACTTCGCCAGCGAACACGGCATCACCGCCGACATCGAGCTCATCAACGCCGACTACGTAAACGAGGCCTACAAGCGCGTCGTCGCGGGCGACATCCAATTCCGCTTCGTCATCGACACAGCCACCATCCCCGCGGCATAGTTGTCTTTATGACAACAGACTCTCTCCCCGTGCGAGACGATTCTCGCGAACCTGAGCTGATAACGCCCATCGAAGCGTCAGCGCGCGTGGAGGGTGGCGCCCTGCTCATTGACGTTCGACCCGAAAAGTATCTTGCCAGTGATGGCAGCACCACCGTTGCAACGTGGGTGGATCGGTACACTATGGCCGATCAGTTTCTTGAAGGTGGCGCAAACTATCTGGGGGCAGCGCTAGATCCCGAACGTGAAATTGTCGTGATGTGCGGTTCGGTCAATGGCTCGGCGCCGATGGCGAAGTGGCTCTTAGAGAACGGACACACCAACGTTTCTCACGTCGACGGCGGTTTTGCCGCTTGGCGTGAGGCGGGACTGCCAACGAGCTAGTGCCCGCCCTTTAGCGGTAAACCTCGCGACGCTTGGTTGCGAAACTGTGAACGATGATGTTCGAGAAAGTTGACCTTTCATGAAGAGTAATTTGACGCTCGGCGACGCCCGCAAGGCTGTCCTCGAGGAGACCCTGGAGATTGTCCGCACGATCTGGGAAGGCTTCGACACTGCGCGCGAGGTTGAGACGGAGATAACGGCGTCCACCGTCGCACTGCTCAGCGAAACCTTGCCTGAACACGGTATCGCGCCCCAAGTGGCACTGAACCAGGCGACCGAGGTGCTCGACCAGTCCATGGCCCAGTCCCGCCCGCGCTTCTTGGCGTACATCGGGTCGTCGGGCCTCGAAATCGGAGCCATTGCGGATTTCCTCGCGGCCTCATACGACATTAACGTGGCCTTAGATGCTCGTGCCTCCTCCATTCTCGAAATTCAGACGAGCCGGTGGCTTGGGGAGTTCATCGGCTATTCCAACGCCCGAGGCCTGTTTACCAGTGGTGGAACCATCAGTAACATCACGGCTCTCGCCGCCGCCCGGCATCGCGCCCAGCCCACTGTTCGCGAACGAGGGATCACGAGTCCGATGGCGGTGTATTGCTCCGCTGAAGCACACTATTCCAATAAGCGCGGAGTGGAACTCCTTGGCCTGGGGTCGAACGCGATTCGCTCGATCCCTATTGACGACCACCGCCGCATGATTCCCGAGGCGCTTGAGGCCTGCATTCTCGCCGATATCGCCCAGGGAGTTCAGCCCATGGCCATCATTGCAAACGCGGGCACCACCCTCACGGGTGCCATTGACCCCCTGCGCGCGATCGCGGAGGTTGCGGCCCGTCACAGCGTTTGGCTCCATGTTGATGGCGCCTATGGGGTTCCGGCAGCCGGTACGACTCTCGTCGGGGACCTCTTTGACGGGCTCGATCTCGCCGACTCCGTCACCATCGATGCCCACAAGTGGCTATTCGTTCCCAAAGCCTGCAGCGTCGTTCTCGTGAAGGACTATGCGGCCCTTGCCGCGACCTTTGGGCACAATGAGGCGTACATGCCTCACGCGGGCGAGGAACCAAACCCCGTGGACGTCACGCTGGAGTACTCACGGCCCCTTCGAGCCTTGAAGATGTGGCTAGGGTTCAAAGCGCACGGCGCGAGTGAGTTTCGGGATGCCATCGAGAAGAACATTTGGTTGGCGCGCATGACCTATGAGCGGGCGGTGGCCTCGACGTTATATCGCACGCTGGCGCACGCGCCGCAGTTATCGATCGTGCCCCTCCAACACATTCCACACGGCATGACCGACCCCGCCCTCATCAGCGCGCACAACAAGAAACTCTGTGAAGCGATCGTGACGGATGGTCGCGTCTACCTTTCGCCGGCCGTCATCGACGGGGAGGTATGGTTGCGACCCTGCTTCACCAACTTCCGGACCCGCCCCAGCGACGTGGATGTTTTCTTTGCTGTCATTGAGGAGCTCGGGGCCTCGTTGGCCTAATTCGATAGAATATGGGCGAGTTTCAGCGCCGCCGAGGGCCACTCTGAATGGATGTATCGCCCCATGGATAATTTTCGCTTCACGGAGCTCCTTCCCCGCGCGCCGCACGGGGCGAAGATGCGGAGGCTTTCCGCCGAGGGCGTTCATCTATCCGGTGAGGGTGCCGCTGCCGCCCTCGAGATCGACCCCGGCGTGCTTGAGGCCCTGGCGTACGAGGCCTTCAAAGAAATCAACTTCTTTCTGCGCCCCGACCACTTGGCTCAGCTCCGCAAAATTCTTGACGATCCTGAGGCATCGGCCAATGATAAGTACGTTGCACTTGACCTTCTCAAGAACGCAAATGTCGCCTCCGGTGGAGTGCTGCCGATGTGTCAAGACACCGGGACGGCGATTATCTATGCCAAGCGTGGCCATCGTGTCCTGACCGATGGCACCGACGCTGAGCAACTGTCGCGCGGCATTTACAACGCTTACAAAGATCTCAACCTGCGCTACTCACAGCTCTCGCCCACGACTTTGTGGGACGAGGTCAACACGAGATCTAATCTCCCAGCCGAGATCGACATCAGTTTGGGGCAAGGCCCTTCCTACGAATTGCTCTTTATGGCTAAGGGCGGTGGCAGCGCGAACAAATCTTTCCTCTACCAAGAGACGAAGTCGATTCTGGATGAAGAAAGAATGTTGGCCTTCCTGCGCGAGAAAATCGAGAGCATCGGAACGGCAGCCTGCCCGCCGTACCATTTGGCAGTCGTCATTGGTGGCACCTCCGCGGAGTTCGCGATGAAGACCGCGAAGCTTGCCTCGACTCACTACCTCGACACCATGCCCACGACCGGCAGTGCGGAAGGCCATGGCTACCGGGATGTTGACTTTGAGGCCAAGGTTCTCGACCTCACCACAAAAATTGGCTTCGGCGCTCAATTTGGGGGCAAGTACTTCTGCCACGACGTGCGGGTGATTCGCCTGCCCCGTCACGCGGGCTCGCTGCCCATTGCCATCGCCGTGTCGTGCTCCGCCGATCGCCAGGTGTTCGCCACGATCAATGCCGATGGTGTCTTCATTGAAGAACTCGAGCATGACCCCGCCCGGTTTATTCCTGAGACGGGCCTCGATGCAATCACCGATGAATCCGCTGCCGTTTCGATTGACCTTGGTCGTCCCATGGCCGAAATTCGTTCGCAGCTCAGTGAGTGCTCAGTGGGCACGCGTGTCTCTCTGACCGGAAAAATGGTCGTAGCTCGCGATGTTGCGCACGCCAAGTTCCGGCAACGGCTCGAAGCGGGCGAGGGTCTGCCACAGTACCTTCTGGATCACCCTGTTTACTACGCGGGCCCCGCCAAGACACCGGAAGGCATGGCCACGGGATCCTTCGGGCCGACGACGGCGGGACGCATGGACGGCTACGTCGAGGCACTTCAGGCGGCGGGCGGATCGTTGGTCATGCTTGCTAAAGGCAACCGAGCTCCGGCCGTCGCCCAGTCGTGCAAGGCTCACGGCGGCTTCTATCTCGGGTCGGTTGGTGGTCCGGCGGCGCGTCTCGCTCAGGACAACATCCGGTCAATTGAGGTCATCGATTACGCGGAGTTGGGCATGGAGGCGGTCTTCCTGATTGAGGTCGAGAATTTCCCTGCCTTTGTCATCGTCGACGATAAAGGCAATGACTTCTTCAACTTGCACGCGAGCAAACCGCTCAATCTTGGACCCACGCGACTCCTCCCCTAGCGGCCGCATTTCGATTAGAATGCATAATATAGTCAAGACGCCGTGAGCGCCGAACAAGTGAAGGATGAGTCACATGAGCCAGAACGATTCCCGTGTTGTTGAAGGTTGGACCGGCCGTCTTTTTGAAGACTTCGCCATCGGTGACATTTATTACCACCCGTTCGGCAAGACCGTCACCGAAGCGGACAACCAAACTTTTACGTTGATGACTCAGAACGTCTCGAAAACGCATGTGGACCGCAACTACGCCAAGGGAACCGAATACGGACTTCCGTTGGTCAACTCGACCTTCACGCTGGCTCTGGTGACGGGCCAGTCCACGATGGACCTGTCGATGAATGTTTTCGCGAACCTTGGCTGGGACGATGTGCGCATGCCCGCCCCCGTCTTTGAAGGTGACACCATCTACTCACGCTCCAAGGTTTTGAACCTGCGTGAATCCGCGTCGCGCCCCACGATGGGTGTTGTTACCGTGGCCACCGAGGGCTTCAACCAAGACGGCAAGATCGTCGTCAGCTTTCGTCGCTCGTTCATGATTTACAAGATTGGCTTCTTGCCCAGCGTTGCGGGTTCACGTCCCGACGAGTCGTCGTTGCCCGCGGTATCCGCCAGCTGATGACCCAGTCGACAGCATCTGCGACGACTTCTGTGACGACTTCTGCAATAGCCCTCGTGGCTCACGCCGTCTCGGCGCTGTTCGTTCCCGGGGATCGGCCCGAGCGCTTTCTCAAGGCCCAGGGTTCCGGTGCCGATATCGTCATTCTTGACCTTGAGGATGCGGTGAGCACCGAAAATAAGGCCGCTGCCCTTGCCGAGGTACTTGCGGCCCTCACCCCGAGCGGCACCCCGACTCCGGCTACGACGGCGGTGGGGCCCAGGCTCAACGCAATGGTTCGCATCAGTGGGGCCGACTCCTCTGATGAAATCACGGCGCTAGCTAAGGTCGCCGCTGCTTCAGGGCATGGCTTGCTGGGCATCATGGTGCCCAAGGCAGAATCGGCCGCACAGATCGCGTCCGTTCTCAAAATGCTTCCCACGGGATTGGCCTGCATTCCCCTCATCGAATCTGCCATGGGGCTCGTCAACGCAACCGAGATTGCGCGCGTTGACGGCGTAACCCGCTTGGCGTTCGGCGCCGTCGACTTTGGGCTGGATATTGATGCCACGCATGCCGGCGTCTTCGATTATGCGCGGGCCCAACTGGTGATTGCCTCAGCAGCCGCCGGGATCGCGGCGCCCTTAGACTCCCCGTGTGTGAATTTCACCGACCTGCAGGTTGTGTCTGCTGAAGCTCTGCGGGCTCGTGAGTTCGGTTGCGGGGGCAAGCTGTGCATTCACCCGAGCCAAATTTCTGCCGTTCGCATAAGTTTCCTCCCGACAGCGGAGCAGATTGCGTGGGCCCACAAGGTCGTCGAATTGGAAGGCGGGGCCGCTGCATTCGAGGGCGCCATGATTGACCGCCCCGTCGTCGAGCGGGCAAAGAAAATTCTGGCCGTGACCCAGGGGGCGGCTTCGGCGACGGCCGAGGAGAAAACACCATGAGCAGACTTCCCCTTGAGGGCATCACCGTCGTCTCGCTCGAGCAGGCAGTGGCGGCACCCTTCGCCTCCCGACAGCTCGCCGATCTGGGAGCGCGGGTCATCAAAATTGAGCGGGATGCTGGTGACTTTGCTCGGGCCTACGACACCAAAGTCAAGGGTGAAGCGAGCTACTTCGTCTGGCTGAACCGTGGCAAGGAAAGCATCCAACTCGACCTGAAGACCGAAGAGGGTATGCACGCGCTGAAAACGCTGGTTTCTGGCGCCGACGTGTTCATCCAGAACCTGGCACCCGGTGCCATCGATCGGCTAGGGCTGAGCGCCGAGCAGGCGCTGGAGATGAATCCGCGGCTGATTCACGTTTCCATTTCGGGATATGGTCGCGGAGGTTCTTATGAAAACAAGAAGGCCTATGACCTTCTGATCCAGTGTGAAACGGGGCTTCTCAGTGTTACCGGAACTCCCGAAACTCCCTCGAAAGTCGGAATTTCCGTCGCCGACATTGCGGCGGGTATGTACGCGTACACCGGGGTGCTCGCGTCGCTAATTCAGCGCGGTGTCACCGGTCGCGGCGACATCCTCGAAGTGTCGATGCTCGAAGCCCTTGGTGAATGGATGAGCCAGCCTTATCTCTACGCGGAATACGGTGGCATTCAGCAACCACGCACCGGCGCCGAGCACGCGACCATTGCGCCCTACGGCCCCTTCAATACCGCCGACGGCACCGTATTTTTTGCCATTCAGAATGAACGCGAGTGGGTCAAGTTCTGCGCCGGCGTCTTGGGTGATGAGGCGGTCGCCACCGATGAGCGCTTTGTGACGGGTTCCCTGCGACTGCACAACAGGGTCGAGCTGCACGCGCGCATAGACGAGGTCTTCTCGACACTGACCACGGATGCCGCGTTGGATCGCCTCGACGATGCTGGGATCGCCAACGCTCAACTCAGGGACATGAAGCACTTCTCGGCTCACCCGCAACTTGCGGCCCGAAAACGTTGGCGCGAGGTGGCTACCCCCGGTGGGGACGTTCGGAGTTTGCTTCCCCCCGTGACCGCGCGTTCGTTTACGCCGCGCATGGATGCTGTCCCTCGCCTCGGCGAGCACACAACGAGTGTCTTGAAAGAGTTCGGCCTGATCTAAGAAAGCAGTGAGTTACTGGCGCGTGACCTTGCCCCCCAGTGAAGCCAAGGGCTGTAAGAAGACGGGCTTGGCCAGAATCCAGGCCGCAACTGTCAGCATGAGGGTTCCCGCGAAGATCCCAAAACCCAGCCAGCTCTCGCCGGAATTCGTGGCATACATGTGGTTCAGGTTGCGCAAGGCGCCGGTGGTGAGCACGAGGGTGACATGCATGATCACGAAGAGAACGAAGAACAGCATGACGGGAAAATGGATAGCCCGCGCCAGCTCCAGCGGAAAGACCTTGCTGGCTGTGGAGGACGGCTGGGGCCAAATAGCCGACATCCGCAACCCGGTCAGAATGGCTAAGGGTGCGGCGATGAAAACGATGGTGAAGTACGCGAGTTGTTGCAGGCTGTTGTAGTTAACCCAACCATTTTCTAGAGGCCAGTTCAGCGAGGCGTACTGAAGGGCGCTCGAGACGGCGTTGGGGAAAACGGCCCAGGTGGTAGGCACCAACCGCATCCATTGGCCGGTGATGAAGAGCAGCACAATGAAGATCACGCCGTTGAGGGTCCACAGGGCGTCCAAACTCAGGTGGAGCCAGAGGTGGATGCTGATCTTGGTGGGGGCCTTCTTTGTGCGAATGAGACCAGTGTTCTTGCGCATCCAATAGGCCGCGGGACGTTGCGTCGTGCGCACGAGCCACCCGGTACGGACGATGAGCACGATGAAAAAAGCGTTCAAAAAATGTTGAAAGTTGAGCCAAGCCGGAAAACCGGTCGGAGCTCCGGCAGGAAGTTCGGACTGCCCCGGGAAGTCCGTCAGAAAAGCCTGGCCGGTTGCGGAGTCGCGAAAAATCCTGGCGGCAAAAACAACAAGTGTGAGCACCGCGACAGCCGACGGGAGAACCCAGAGCAGTTTCTTGCGCGTAGCGGGGGAAACCCGGAGCGAGCTCCAGGGCGAACTCATCGACGCGCCCCAATGGCGGCCAACAGTTGGGGAACGACCGTGAAGATGTCTCCAACTACACCGAAGTCGGCGACGGCGAAAATGGGTGCGTCGGCATCCTTGTTGATCGCAATGATGGTGTCGGATGTTTGCATTCCCGCACGATGCTGGATGGCCCCGGAGATTCCCAGAGCCACATACAACTGTGGGGCAACCGTCACGCCGGTTTGGCCGACCTGATGGGCCTGCGCAATGTAGCCGGCGTCGACCGCTGCGCGGGAGGCGCCAACGGCCGCTCCCAAGGCATCCGCTAACTCTTCGACCAAAACAAACTTCTCGGCCGAACCAAGCCCGCGTCCACCGGAAACTACCTTCTCGGCGCCACGAAGCTCGGGGCGAGAGGAATTTGACTCCCGGGGCGTGGTGTCCAGGATGCTACCGGCCAGGTTGATGTCCACGGAAATCTGGATGGTCGTCACGGTGGGCTGAGCAACGGGAATGTGGCCGTCGGGGGAGCCTTGACGAACCGTCACAATAGGGAGGCCGCCGGTGACCTGCGCTTCAACGGTGTACCCGCCACCGAAGACGGAGTGCGTCGTGACGATGCCGGATGCGGTGTTCTCGAGGTCAACAGCATCGATGAGAACCGACGATCCCAACCGAACGGCCAGTCGTCCCGCGACCTCCCGGCCATTGACGGTGTTGGGAATGAGAACGGCGAGCGGAGCGTGAGAATCGATGGACGCCTGGAGCGCGGCAACGGCGGGAGTGGCGAGGGCCGTGAGGGCGTCTTCAGATTCGGCGATCACCACGTGGGCGGCGCCGTGAGATCCGAGCTCGGCGACCAGTGCGGTTACCACAGCGGGACTGGAACCGGCGGGGACGCACACGATAGCAACGGGAGTTCCCAGTTTTGTGGCAGTGGCCAGGAGCGAGGGAGTCGAAGTGCTGATCGACCCGGTACTGGAGAGCTCAATGAGGGCAACAATGTTCGGCATGAGTAATATCCGTCCCTTTAGATCAGTCGGTTTTCGGCGAGGAATGCCGCTATTTGATCGCCGGCGGTGCCGTCATCAACGATTGTGATTCCCGCGGATCGCGCAGGGCGCACCTTCGTCGACACGACGATGGTGGAGGCTTGCGGAAGACTGACCGCAAGTTCGGCAACGGAGCGCCGGGCAACCGGCTTCTTCTTGGCGCCCATGATTCCTTTGAAGCTGGGAAAGCGGGCGTCGGGAGTGCTTTCGTTGACGGAAATAACGGCGGGGAGGGTGGAGCGAACGCTCTGGGTACCTTCTTCGATCAGGCGCATGCCGGAGACGGACGATGCGGAGACTTCAATGGAGCCGAGCATGCCTAAGTGCGGCAGTCCGAGATGTTCCGCGATCATCGCGGGAACCACTCCGCCGCGACCGTCGGTGGATTCGTTGCCGGCAATAATGAGGTCCGCGTTGAGCTCGCGGAGGGCGGCCGCCAGCATGGCTGCGGTGGCGGCAGCATCTGAACCAGCCAGAGTGTCGTCGAGCACGTGCACGGCGGAATCGCATCCCATGGCAAGGGCTTTGCGAACCGAATCAGTGACATCCGCGGGGCCCATGGTCAGCACAATGACCTCGGTGGCTTTGTCGCCGTCTTTGTAGGAGAGAGCGACTTCGAGAGCGCGTTCGTTGATCTCATCGATGACCTGAGCGTCTGAGGTTCGATCGACCCAGCCGGTTGTAATATCTAAGCTACGGTCACCCCAGGTATCGGGAACCTGTTTCATTAGTACGACGATTTTCATGGCCGCTTTCCTCTCCTAGAGCACTAGAAAATATTATATACGGAAAACGGAGCGCCGGGGAAAACGCTCAGAAAAACTCGCCGGGGAGACGGCGTTTACGTCTGGGAAGCGATGCGCTCGTCGATGTGCGCTGCAAGCTGATCGCCGGCGTGACGAACGTGATCGCTCATTTCGCGGCGAGCTTTTTCACTGTCGCCGGAGCGGATTGCCTGTAGGAGATCGGTGTGGTCATGCACGGTGGTTTCGGGCCAACCTGGAATAGAAGCGTAGAAACGGCGAGGGGCATAGCGCGAGACGAGTTTGATGACCCAAGCCAATCGGGGGGCACCAGCTGCGAGGTTGATTTCACGGTGGAAAGCGTGGTTCAACTCTTCTAAGGCAGCGAGGTCACCATTCTTCTCCGCCGCCATTAAGTCAGCATGGATTTGATCCAGTGTGGTGATGAGGGGCTCGGAGGCATTGGTTGCCGCCCGTGCGGCCAACTCGCCCGCAACCATCGACTGCACGAGGAACATGTCGCGCACGTCGTCGCCCGTGACCTTGGCAACCGTGAAGCCCTTGCGGGGAGCGAGGTCAAGGAATCCTTCGGCGCGAAGGGCTTGAAGCGCTTCCCGAGCGGGGGTCGTGGAGATCCCCAGCTCGTCGGCAACGGTCTCGGGGCGCACGGGAGCACCGGCAGCGAGCGTGCCCGACGTAATCTGGTCGCGAAGGAAGGATGCGGCTTCATCCCCAAGCTGGGGTCGAACTGGACGATTAATCGTGCCCATAATCTGATGTGCTCCTTGCGTAAAAATCCTCAGGCGTGCCACGGTCCCGCTAATGATGGCGTGACCTACATAATATTGCCTAGACCCTCGTTCGACCCTTCAGATATGATATATTTTGTATCTAAGATCCCCCGGTTTCCACGGAAAAAGCATCCCGGATCCCCTTGAACCACGTCGTTCTCTGCAAAGGAAGTGAATCTGATGACCTACAACCTCAGCGAAGAAGAGCAAATGCTCGTCGATACCGTGCGGGCCTTTATCGATCGAGACGTCAGGCCGACGGTTCGTGACGTTGAGCACGCCAATGAGTATCCCGAGGCGTGGATTGAGCAGATGAAGGACATCGGCATTTTCGGCCTGGCCGTTCCCGAAGAATATGACGGGATGCCTGTGTCGATGCCCTGCTACGTGCAGGTAACCGAGGAACTCGCGCGCGGCTGGATGAGTCTCGCCGGTGCGGCGGGCGGACATACCGTCGTCGCCAAACTTCTCACCATGTTTGGCACCGAAGAACAAAAGCAGCATTACCTCCCGCGCATGGCCACAGGAGAACTGCGGGCCACAATGGCCCTCACCGAGCCCGGCGGCGGCTCAGACCTGCAAGCCATTACGACCGTTGCGCGCGAAGACGGCGACGATCTCGTCATCAACGGATCGAAGACGTGGATCTCCAATGCCCGCCGTTCTGGGCTCATCGCCTTGTTGGCCAAGACAGACGCCAACGCGAAGCCCCGCCATTCTGGCATGTCTATTGTTCTTGTTGAGCACGGCCCGGGCCTCACGGTCTCCCGAGACCTTCCCAAGCTCGGCTACAAAGGCGTTGAGTCCTGTGAAATTGCTTTCGAAGATTACCGCATCGCAAAAACAGCCATTCTCGGTGGCGTTGCGGGCAAGGGCTTCGTTCAGTTCATGAAGGGACTCGAGACAGGGCGCATTCAAGTCGCCGCCCGCTCTCTCGGAGTAGCTGCGGCAGCTCTTGAAGATTCGCTCGAATACGCCCAGCAACGCGAAACATTCGGCAAGCCCATCTGGAAGCACCAGTCCATTGGCAACTACCTCGCCGAGATGGCCACCAAGCTTACGGCTGCCCGCCAGCTGACCCGGTTTGCTGCCGAGAAATATGAAAGTGGCGAACGCTGCGACATGGAAGCTGGCATGGCCAAACTCTTTGCCTCTGAGGTCGCGATGGAGATTGCTTTGGATGCCGTTCGCATCCATGGTGGTTATGGTTACTCCACCGAGTACAACGTGGAACGTTATTTTCGCGATGCCCCGCTGATGATTGTCGGCGAAGGTACCAACGAAATTCAAAAGAACGTCATCGCCCAGCAACTCGTCGCTCGCGGCGGACTCTAAACCTCAAGGGAAAACAATGTCGTATTTCACGCCCAACGCCGAGCTTCTGGCCCAGTCCAACACCGCCCTGGCGAGTGTCAATAAGACCCGCTTGCTGACCAGTTCGGCAACGCTTAACGTTTATGACCCTGCGACAGAAGAGGTCATCGCTTCGTTACCCGATCACAATGCCGTCAACGCCATCGAGGCCGTTGCCAAGGCCGACGCGGCGGGGAAGGCCTGGGCCAAGACCAGCCCCCGGCACCGCTCCGACGTGTTGCATGCCGTCTACGCCAAGCTGATCGAGAACAAAGACACCCTCGCGCTGGTCATTTCGCGCGAAATGGGAAAGCCACTGGCGGAGGCGTACGGCGAAGTTCAGTACTCGGCCGACTATGTGCGCTGGTTTGCTGAGGAGGCACTACGCGCAAAGGGAAGCTACCGCGACTCTCCTTCGGGCGACGCCACGATCTTGGTGCGCAGCTCGCCTGTCGGCCTTGCCATTCTCATTGCCCCGTGGAACTTCCCCATGGCTATGGCGACCCGCAAGATTGCCCCGGCGCTTGCCGCAGGTTGTGGCGCCGTCGTCAAGCCCGCCACTCTGACGCCTCTCACCACGGTCATCGTTCTGGATCTGATGATCCAGGCCGGCGTTCCCGAAGACCTCGTTCAGGTCATCACGACCACAAATGCCTCGGCCTTCAGCGAAGCCGTTCTCAACGACGAGCGTGTGCGCAAGATTTCCTTCACCGGATCCACTCCGGTGGGCAGCACTCTGATGGGTCTCGCCGCGCGCAACATCGTCAAGAGTTCGATGGAGCTCGGTGGAAATGCCCCGCTCCTCGTCTTCGATGATGCCGATCTGGAGCGCGCCATCGAAGGTGCCATCTTGGCAAAGATGCGTAACGGCGGTCAGACCTGTGTCGCGGCCAACCGCATGTTCATTCAAGATGGCATTGCGGATGCCTTCATCGAAGGTTTCACGGAGCGCATGGCCGCCTTCAAACTGGGCAACGCCTTGAACTCCGAGGTAGACCTCGGGCCGGTCATCGACAAGCGTGCCGTCGACCGCCTCTCAGGCTTGGTGAATGACGCCGTTGCCAAGGGCGCCACGCTGCTCACCGGCGGTTCGTCACCCGATCGCCCCGGTTTCTTCTTCGAGGCCACCGTGCTGGACAACGTTCCCGCCAACGCCGATATCGCAACAACAGAGATCTTCGGACCCGTTGCGGCCATCACCCGCTTCAAGACCCAAGAAGAAGCTGTACACGGTGCCAACGACACTCAGTTCGGTTTGGCTGCGTTCGTCTTCACTGAGAACTTGGATCGCGCCATCAACGTCTCTGAGGCGCTCGAGACGGGCATGGTCGGCATCAACAACGGCCTCCTCTCCAACATTGCGGCACCGTTCGGCGGCGTCAAGCAGTCGGGAACCGGTCGCGAGGGTGGAGCCGAAGGCCTCGAGGAATACCAGGAGCTTCGGTACTTCACCATGAAGCGTCGCGAGACCTTCTAGGAGGCGACGGGTTCGACCTTCATAAACCAGTCGAGAAGTTCACGGCCGTGAAGCTGAGCAGTCTTGCCGCTTTCTTGCCACTGGCGTCGAAACTCATCGGGGTCGAGCTTGCCAATAAGTTCGGCTCCGCCGACACGGAGCCACTCCGTCATGAGCTCGTCGGTGACTTCAGGATGAAATTGGACACCCAACGAGTTGCCGTCGCGAAAGACCTGCGGGGCGACGTCGCTCGCCGCGAGCACCTCAATGTGGGCGGGCAGCTCGACTTTGTCGTTGTGCCACGAGAACCATGGTCCGGCGGCAACGGGACACGTTGGGTCGGCACTGAACTCAATCATTCCGGCCTCGAGGTGATCGGCCTTCACCGTTCGACCCCCGAGTACCTCGGCCAAAATCTGGGCGCCGAAGCAGATTCCCAGGTAGGGCATCCCTCGATCGCGAATTTGAGTGACATAGGCGACCTCTTCCTCTACCCAGTGACGCGTGTGTTCTGCGTAGGCGTGAGTGAACGAGCCGAACATGATGACCGAGTCCAGGTCATCCAGCGCGGGGAAGTTGGTGTTGGCCGCAAGAAAGCCGTCCTTGTTCACCGTTGCTTCGAGCACCGTGTGGTGGCGAACATCGTGACCGAGTTCGGTCAGGTACGAGGCGACGTACCCATAGTCGGAGGCATCGGTCTGTTCGTGCGTGATGAGCAAAACATTCTTGGCCACGAGGGGTCCTTTTGTTGGTGTTGGATGCTGCGGAACTTAGATGACGTCGCGGTAGCGCTGCGTTTCCCAGTCGGTGACCCACGCGGCAAAGGACGCGAGTTCGTTGGCCTGCATCACGGAGTAGGTGTCAACGAAGTCTTGCCCGAAGCACGTGACGTTCCAGGTGCTCGCGGTGAAGTTCTGCAATGCGGTATCGAGAGACGGTGCCACACGAGTCAGGGACACATCAGCGTGGGGGTCTCCCGAAGACGCCTGCTGGAGCGGAAGGTCATTGAGAATGCCATCCAGACCCGCCTGCAGGTATCCCTGGGCCACGAGGTAGGGGTTGGCGTCGGCGGCGGCCCACCGAACTTCGAGGCGGGTGCCGGGGCCGGCATCCGTTATGCAACGAACACCAACGAGACGGTTATCGAGGCCCCAACACACTTGCGTGGGGGAGAAGGAGTAATCAACAATGCGCTTGTAGTCGTTGATCGTTGGCAATGCGATGAGCTGGAGGTCGAGGTGATGTGCCATGACCCCGCTCAGGTAGCGGCGCATCAAATCGGAATGCACGGGATGATCGGAGGAGTCTTTGGCCGCAAACAAGTTCTTGCCGTTGCCGTCGGTGATGCTTTGGTGAACGTGCATTCCGGATCCGGCGCCACCGTTGATGGGCTTGGCCATGAATGTTGCATTCAGTCCGTGCTGCCGGGCAACACGACGCACAATGTGGCGAAACAGGATGGTGTTGTCGAGCATTGCGAGGGCTCGGTCATACTTCAGGTTGATTTCAACCTGAGAGGGTCCGTATTCGACATTGCTGGCTTCGACTTCAATCCCCGAGTCCGTCAAGGCTTTACGGATTCCACCAATGACGGCCTCGAGTTCATCGGCGCGATCCATCGAGTAGCAGAAGGACTTGTCAGAAATGGGAGTCCAATCTTCATCGAAGAGGTGGAACTCCAGTTCGGTCGCCAAATTGATCTCATAGCCCAGCTGGCGATACTGAGCAATGGTCTTCTTAACCATGCCGCGGCCGTCGAGCGCAATGGGCTCACCGGAGTGGCCGTCGGTCATATCGCACATGACCGTGGCCATGCCTTCACTCCAACCCGCGAGGCGGAAGGACTGCAGGTCGGGAACGGCCTTCATATCGGGAAATTCACTGTCGAGTTCGGCCCAGGGGGTGGGCTCGATGTCGCTGCGAAAGTTCCACGAGAAAGCTACGGCGGCAATGGAGAAGCCCGCACCGGAGAGAAATTGCGCCACGGGGAGACGCTTTCCACGGGGGATTCCCCAAGTATCGGTGAACAAACATTCAACTGTGTGGATGTTGTTGTCCGCGATGATTTTGGCGCAGTCAGCCATCGTTTGGGGGGCCGCAGTGGTGTGGGATGCCATGGTTCCTCATCTTTGAGTGTGTAATCCATCAATCGGATATACAATATTTTATAACTGTAACCGAGGGTTACACGTCCGGCAACTCTTCCGGCAAGTCTCATTGTGGAGGTCTCGTGAAATCCGTCGTCTTGGTGGAAGCCAATCAGCCCCTTGTCGTTCAGGAGCGAGAAATTCCCGTGGCGCGCACGCCGGAGGAAGAGATCATCGAGGTCATCGCCTGTGGCGTTTGTCACTCTGATCTTCACGTAGCCGATGGCCACTTCGGTGGTCCCTTGCCGCTCGTGTTGGGCCACGAAGTTGTCGGCGAGCACGCTGAGCTGGGCAGGGTTTTGCTCTACGCGCCCTGGGGCTGCCGCAGGAGCGACTGCCGTCAGTGCAACGCGGGCCTCGAGATGATCTGTGCCAACAGTCACGAAGCGGGCGTCGTCGACGATGGCGGTTACAGCGAGTACATGCGCGTTCCTAACCGGGACTATTTGATCCCCATTGGTGACCTTGATCCCGTAACCACGGCGCCGCTGGCGTGTGGTGGACTCACTGCTTTCCGCGCAGTGAAGCGAACTCTCCCTCACCTGCAGGTCCCTGGGGCCAAGGCCGTCATTATTGGCGCCGGTGGTCTCGGGCAGTTCGCCATTCAGTTCATCAAGAAGCTGGCCAACGTAGAGCTCACCGTTCTCGACATGTCGGATGACAAGCTGGCGGCGGCGCTGGAGCTTGGCGCGGACCACGCCGTGAAGGTCCTGCCCGCGGGCGAGAAGTATGACGCCATTATTGACTTCGTGGGAGCAAAGCCCACGATGGAGGCCGCGGCTGGTGCCGTCGGTCGCCAGGGAATTGTTGTTGTCGTCGGCCTTGCCGGCGGACGCCTCGAGTTCGGCGTCGGGGTCATTCCCAGCGAAGCGGTCGTGACGACCAGCATTTGGGGCAGCCTAGACGAGCTCAAGGAACTTCTGGAGTTTGTGCGAACGCGCGGCCTCCAGCACCTCGTCGAGACGATGCCCCTTGAGAAAGCACAAGAGGCGCTCGATCGCCTTCGCCGCGGCGACATCCGTGGACGAGTGGTACTCACCACAACTTCCCCTGACAGGATCGGTTGACCCACACCATGAATATGCCCGTTAAAACCGTTCAGGAATGGACGAAGTACTCCACAACCATTTCGTGGCCGAAAGCCATGATCATTGACGGAAAGCCTCGGGCTGCCCGTGATGATTCTTACGTCGCTCTCGTTACGCCGCGAGACGGCAGTACCGTCACTCAGGTGCCATATGCCTCGGCGACAGACATGGACGATGCAGTGGCGGCGGCTCGTCGGGCGTTCGATGACGGTCCCTGGCCGCGCATGGCACCCAAAGAGCGCAAGGAGCTGCTCCTGGCGTGGGTTGCGCTCATGGAGCTTAACCGCACTGAATTGGCAATGATGCTGAGCATTGAGATGGGCAAACCCATCTCCGATGCCTGGGGAATCGAACTTCGCGCCCTCATAAACACCTATAAGTGGTACGCAGAAATTGCTGACAAAGAACTCGATGAGATCTCCAACGTGGGTGGCGACGACCTTGCCCTGATTACGCGCGAGCCCGTCGGTGTCGTTGCCGTGGTTACCCCCTGGAACTTTCCCCTCACGCTCTCCGCGTGGAAGATTGCTCCCGCGCTCGCCGTGGGATGCACCGTCGTGCATAAGCCCGCCGATCTGACACCACTGACGGCCGTTCGCATCGCCGAACTGGCACTCGAAGCCGGAATTCCTGCTGGCGTCTTCAACGTGCTGCCCGGCCGCGGATCCGTTATTGGTAAGGGTCTTGGCCTTCACCTCGGCGTTGATTCTCTGGCCTTCACTGGATCTACCGAGGTGGGTCGTGCGTACATGGAGTACGCCGCACAATCCAACCTCAAGCGCGTCTGGCTTGAGCTGGGTGGCAAGTCTGCGAATATCATCCTTCCGGATGCCCCAAACCTTCAAGAAGCCATCGACACCGCCGCGTGGGGAATCTTTTTCAACTCCGGCCAAATGTGCACGGCTCCCTCGCGCCTCATTCTGCACAAGGACATTGCCGAGGAAGTCATTGCCGGTGTCCTCGCCGCCTCACGTAATTTTCAGCCCGGTGATCCCTTTGACCCGGACACTCAGATGGGACCACTCGCCTCGATGTCACGTCGCGGCGAGGTGCAAGCTCACGTTGACCGCGCTCTGGCCGATGGTTCCACGTTGGCCACTGGGGGTCACTCCGTTGATCTCGGTGCGCCCCTCACTGGCGGCGCCTATTACGAGCCCACGGTCTTCGTCGATGTGCACCCGGACTCCGCGCTAGCGCAGGAGGAAGTCTTTGGCCCCGTCCTGTCGGTGATCACTGTCGACAACGAGGATGAAGCTATCCGTGTTGCCAATAACTCCGATTACGGGCTGGCTGCGGGCCTCTGGGCAGGTAGCGTCTCGCGCGTTCACAAGCTTTCCCGCCAACTTCGCGCGGGAACGGTGTGGGTGAACTGCTACGAGGAGGGTGACCTCACTGTGCCGTTCGGCGGCTTCAAGATGTCGGGTAACGGCCGGGACAAGTCACGTCACGCCCTGGACAAGTACACCGAGATGAAGACCACGTACATCAAGCTGTAGAACGCATCCTTCTCCAAAAAACGCCCAGCCTCTCAAGAGGCCGAGCGTTTTTGGTAACTGTCTGCTCTAGGAAAGAATGTCTTCCGTGAGCGAGGCATTTTCCTTCTTGTTGACGACGCCCACGATGAGGCCGACGAGGAAAATCACAAAGGGGAGAAGAACAAGAACCCACCCGAGTGGGTTCATCTGAAACTCGCTGTCCGGAAGCGAAGGGTCGACACCGTCTGCAGAGGTTCCTGCCAGAAGGTTGAACCTCGCAATGAGCAGGTAGACAGCCAAGGCCATGCCCAAGACGGCCAGGGCTGGGGCAATCTTGCCTTGCCACACATTGGCGCCTTCGTTCTTGATGAAGTAGACGATGACGGCAACGCTCACGAGAATCTCGACGAGCACGATGGCAAGAACCGAAACCGAGCTCAACCAGTAGAACAGGTTCAGTACGGGGTCAAGTTTGAAGATTGCAAAGATTGCAATGACCACGATGGCGATGACGGAGGTCAGGGTGACTCCCATCCAGGGGGCTCCACGACGGTTGGTCTTTGCGAGGCGAGCGGGAAGCACGCCACCACGACCCATTGCGAAGAAGTATCGCGACGTGGCGTTCTGGAAGGCGAGAAGGCCAGCGAAGAGGCTCGTGAGAACCAACCAGCTCATCAGCTGAGCCATCCAGGGGCCGACGAATTCGGTGGCGAGAGAGAACAGCACTGCTGCAGGGTTTGCAAGCGGGCTTCCGTCTACAGTCGAACGAGCCAGAATCTGGTCGACAACGGCGGAGGATCCCATTCCGCTCATCATGGCAAAGGTGACAATCGTGAAGAGCCCGGCAATGATGCCGATGGCCCAGTAGGTTGCGCGACGCACGGTCTTCTTCGGGTTAACCGATTCTTCACCGTAGATGGCCGTCGATTCGAAGCCGATGAAGGAGGCGAAGGCGAAGGTGATGGCGATGCCGGCGGTGCCGGCAAAACCACCAGCAAAGACGTTGGCAGGGGAGAAAGAAGCCTCAAAGTTGAGGCCCTCAGGGAGATTGGTGCTGAAAAGAATGGCAGCGGCCACCACGAGCATGGAGAGAACTTCAAGACCGGTGAGGACTCCTAAGATCTTCGCGCCGATATCAACGCTGAGGAGCGAAAGAACCGTGACACCAATCCAACCGAGAGCACACCATATGTACCAGGGGATGCTGACACCGAGGGCACCAAAGGTGAGCTCCATCATCGCACCGAAGAAGCCGTAAATCGCCAGCTGCACCGTGATGTAGGCGAGAATTGAAACAAATGCTGAACCAACACCGACGTTGATTCCGAGACCCTTGCCGACGTAGGCAAAGAATGCGCCAGCGTTGGTGACCTGGTGACTCATGGCGGTAAAACCAACGCTAAAGAGAAGCAGGATGAGGCCGACGAAGACGTAGGCGCCAGGAACGGCGGCGCCGTTGCCGAGAACGCCGGCTACAGGAACAACGCCGGTCATACCCGCCATTGGCGCGGAAGCCGCGACGACGAAGAACACGATTCCCGCTACGCCAAGGCGGCCTTTGCGAAGGGAGCTGCGCTCAGTTTTCTGAGTGGTGGACATGGGGTGATCTCCTCATTGAGTTCTAAAAAAATCGTTCGGATAAAAACGAATACCTAACAGTGGCAACAGAACTGACTTACGTCAAGCTCACCATACCGATATTAGATAGAAAATATTGAATATTCTAATCATAGTTTGTTTGTACCCGAATGACCTATATTGTGGACGCATGACTGAACTCAACGGATTCCTTGCGCCGAAGACCCCTTCGGGCAATAGCGCGATCATTCCCGAAATGCCCTGGCACTACTCGGGCACCCTGCTTACTGTCGAGTACCTGACCGATGCCGCCAACGTTCGGGCACTACTTCCTCCTGAGCTGGACCTCGCCGATGACGAGCCCGGCGCTGTGGCCCTCATCTGGGCAGACTGGCAGTCGTGCAGCAGCGACTTCGAGGAACTTCTGGACCCGGACCGCTCGCAGTACCTCGAGACTTTTGTCGTGGTGCGCTGCAAGTTCGAAGGCGTGACGTACAGCCGCTGCGTGGCCATCTGGGTCACGAAAGACTTCGCCATGGCTCGCGGATGGTTCCAGGGCTACCCCAAGAAGCTGGGTTCGATGCACGTCACCCGTGTGTATAACCGGGGAAAGGCCACCCCTCGTCTCGAAGCGGGTGCAACGTTCGGTGCGAGCCTCGCGGCCTACGACCACCGTCTCGCGACGGCCAAAGTGACCCTGACGGGCCCCGTTGAGAGCAATGGTTTCGTCAACGGTCATAAGATGTTGCACAACCGTTGGGTTCCCTCTATTACTCCGGGCGCCGGTAACTCCCTCGATCAACTCATCACCATGGGCGGGGTCGATCTCGATCTTGGTCAGGCCTGGGGCGGTAACGCAGAACTCATTCTTGGCGACTCACAGTGGGATGAGTTGGGCTCGATTTTGCCGGTGAGCAAGATTCTCGGTGGTTACTACCGCGAGGTCGGAACTACCTTCAATGGCGGCACTCTGATTGCGGATCGCTCCAACCCGTCGGTCTGAGCACACAATAATGAGTCAAAAAGGATGGCCGGCGCATAAGCACCGGCCATCCTTTTTGACTTCGGGTAACGCTAGTACGCCTCGAAATATTCCGTGATTTCCCACTGCGTGACATCGCGCGTCATGGGGTCTTCGGTAGACGCCTCATAGCGGGCTACTTCGTCACGTTTGAGCGTCATGAAAACGTTTATCAGCTCTTGGGAGAGCTGAGTGCGCAGGGCATCATCGGAGTCGAGAGCATCCAGGGCCTGCGAGAAGGTTTCAGGCAGGATGGCGGCACCTTCGTTGTCGTAGGCCATTCCAACCGCATCGTCCGGACACGGAAGATCGTTGACAATGCCGTCGAGAGCTGCTGCGAGAACGCCGGCAATCACAAGGTAGGGATTGGCTGCTCCGTCGCCGACACGAACCTCGAGGCGAGTTCCCTGACCACGTTCGGGAGGAACGCGCACCATGCAGCTGCGGTTGTCGTAGCCCCAGTTGGAGCGGTATGGGGCCAAAGTATCGGGCCCCAAACGCTTGAAGGCATTTACGGTCGGATTCGTCAGTGCGGTCAGGCCAGCGGCGTGTTTTGTGATTCCCGCAATCATCTGGTGGGCAACCTTTGAGAGTGTGGAGTTTCCGTTATGCATGAGATTCGTGCCGTCCATGCTGGTGACCGAGAGGTGAAGGTGAAATCCGCTTCCCCCCTCGTCGCTCCACGGCTTGCCCAGGAAGGTAGCGTGCTTACCCCGGAGGGAGACGATGTCCTTGACGGCGGTCTTGAAAAAGAAGGTCCGGTCAGCTGCGTCGAGAGCTTCACTGTGCCAGAGGTTGATCTCGTACTGGCTGGGGCTGAACTCATGGTTGCTCGCGAAGGCACCGATGTTGAGGCGATCAAGCATTCGAAGGAGGTGAAGGACGTCGCCGTCGGGATCGACGAGTGCTCCGGTCATGTAGACACGGCCCGTCTGCGTCAGTGCCCGCTCAAAGCCACCCTCCGCGGTGCGATTGGCAATGTAGAACTCCAATTCGGGCCCTACCACCGGCTGGAGTCCCAGTTTGTTGTAGCCCTCGATAACCTTCTTGAGCACCGAGCGGGGCGACATGAGGTTGGGACTGCCGTCCGGATTGAAGGCGTCACCGATGACATAGGCCACGCCGGGCTCCCACGCCAAAGGAGAGATCGTGTTGGCGACAATCTTGGTGACAAAGTCCTGCAGGCCATCGGAGGCGACATCGTTTGCATCGTGGAAGTCACCGCCGGTGGTGGTCATCCAGACGCCCTGGCTAAAGGCGGGCCCATTTTCGGCGGCCTTGTCCAGTTGGCTCACCAGAATGTCCTTGGAGCGAGGAATACCTAAGACATCGGCATAGACAACGCGGAGCACGTCGATGCCGCGTTCTTTCAGGTCGTCCCTGAGTTTGGCCAAATCCTGAACCATTGCTACTCCTTTGTGGCAAGTTTTGTTCAACAACGATATCGTTAGGGAACAAACGAATACTACCTTTCGGTGCCCATTTTTAGTAAATTGCCCGACGATTCGTTGAAGAAATTCCGTCCGGCGAAGGAGCTTTTATGCGGGCACTCATTATCCAACACGACCATGCAAGCCCGACAGGCGCGGTGGGCCGACGCCTCGTTCATCATGGGTTTGACGTCACGGAATTTCTCGTTGTCCCGCAAGACTCATTTGATCAGCCCAATGTTGCCGTTGTGTTTCCCAGTATCGAAGACTTTGACCTCATCGTGCCGCTGGGGGCGCCATGGGGCGCTTGGGATGATGCGTGCATTGGCAACTGGTTGACGCCTGAAATCGAGATGATTCGCGATGCCGTGACCTCGAACAAGCCGGTCCTCGGCATTTGCTTTGGCGGTCAACTCGTTGCACGGGCCATGGGAGGATCTGTGGCACGGGGAGACCACCCAGAAATCGGATGGACCAACATCTGGAGCGATGACCACGAACTTGTCAGCAACGGGCCCTGGTTTCAGTTCCATTTTGATGCGTGGCAGGTTCCCCCGGGTGCCCGAGAAATTGCCCGCAACCCGGTTGCTTCACAGGCCTTCGTTATCAACAAGACTTTGGCGCTCCAGTTCCATCCGGAGCTAGAGGCAGCGTCGTTGATGGGCTGGCTCGCCATGGGGGGAACGGTCAAAGTTATCGACGATGGTCAAGATCCGGATGTCATGATGGCGCAAACGGTCGCCGAAGACCCCGCGGCCGAGGTCCGCACCAACGCCTTGGTGGATGCTTTCCTTAAGCGCGTTGCGGGGCTGATGTAGCGTCGAGCTGCGCGAGAGTGATGTTCAACGGGTCGAAAGGCGTTCCCGCAGGGTACTGACCGATGAACAGCGATGCACCATTCGCGGTCAAGAATGTCGACACCGCGTCCCAGCTCGGAGTACCGCTGGCGGTCTTGCCAAAATCGAGAGTAACCAAATCGAGGCGCTCGCCGTCGTTGTCGACCTTGGCGCTGAGGACTGCTCCGGTCGCCGTGATCTCCACAATGGGGTCGGCAATCATCACGTAGAGCGATCCGCCGTGGCCGCCGAAGCGAACAGCTCCGACGAACTTCAGAGTGCCTAATCCTGTTGCGGCGTCGAACCCGGAGACGTCTTTCTTAGGGAAGGTGAAGACGAACTCCGGGCTGACGGAAGCATCATCGGTAACGGCGTAAAGGCCGTCTTGCATTCCGAGGATGTAGCGAACGAAACTCGCCTTGATCGACCAGTGGAGCCCGTCGGTCATCGCGTGGTGACGCGAACGGGCATGCGCTTGACTCCGTTGATGAAGTTTGACCGCAGGTAGTCAATTTCGCCGGTGAGCTCCATCGTGTCAATGCGGCTGATGAGGTCTTCGAACATGATGATGAGCTCGATACGCGCCAGCGCGTTCCCGAGGCACATGTGAGGTCCGCCACGACCAAAGGTCATGTGCTCATTCGGCATCCTCAAGACATCCAACATGTCGGGGTTTTTGAAGACCTCAGGGTCACGGTTGCCGGAGGCAAACCAGGAGACAACCTTCTGGCCCTTCTTAATGTCAACACCGTTGAGCTCAACGTCGCGTGTTGCTGTGCGGCGGAAGTGGTAGATAGGGCTTGCGTAGCGGAGGAACTCTTCCACAGCCCACGGGATCTTGTCGGGGTTTTCCTGCAGGAAGGCAAGCACCTCAGGGTTGTTGATGAGGTTGTTCATGGTGTGGGCGATGGTCTGGCGCGTAGTTTCGTTGCCAGCCACCACCAACAGGAGGAAGTTGGTGTGGAAGTCCCGATCCGTGAGCGGGATGTTGTCGATGGGGGTCGTGTTGACCAAGAGCGAGACGAGGTCGGTGCCGTTGTGGCCCTGGCGCTGTTTCTTGAGTTCGTCGCCGTAGGCAAAGAGCTCCAACGCGGCGGGGGAACGGAAAGGAACGAGACGATACTTTTCGCTCTCTGGGTCGCTGATGAGCAAGCGCGCATGTTCGGGGTCGGTGTTGCCGACCATTTCGTTACCCCATTTGATGAGTTTGCCGATGTCGCTATCGGGAACATCAAGGAGGCGGGCGAGAACACGAATGGGGAAATCGGCGGCAACCTCTTCGAGGAAGTCAAATTCTTTCTTCGCAAATGCAGTGTCCAGGGTTGTTGCCGTTAGGCCGCGAAGGAAGGTCTCATACTTGGCGACAGCGGACGGCGTGAACTCGCCCTGAAGTAGCCGGCGCATGGCACGGTGGCGGGTGCCGTCGGTCTCGATGAGGGATCGACGCGCTTCTTCTTGTTCGGCGTCTACCTCTTCGAGGTTGGTAAAACGTTCGCTCGTGAAGGTCTCAGAGTCGCGAAGTACCTTGACGATGTCGTGGTAGCGCAAAACAGAGTGGAAGCCACTTCCGCCGTCTGTTTCATCGCTCCAGTGAACGGGGGACTTTGCGCGAAGCTCGGCGAAAGCGTCCCAGGGGGCACCTTTTTCAAACAGGTCAAGGTCGGCCAACGAAATGGATGTCGTGGTTGGCATGGGCGCTCCTCATTGAGATTGTTCGGGTACGAATAATATACACAATAGTACCTTCCGTAGTTCGCGGCTTGTCAAGAGAAATCGCCGCGATAAATATCAATCTCGCATATGGTGAAGGCTGGTTACTTTTTAGGTGGCCACGGGCTGATGATTTCAACAAACTCGGCCAGAGGAAGGCATCATGACCGGCAGTCACACTTTGGTGGAGACCGAAGCCCGCGTTTCACACCGCCTGAGCCACATGACTTTGGATTTCGAAGCGATGGCTGTTACCCACAATCTCTTTCGTGCGGCAAGCGCTGTTCGCAACCATCTTGAGCGCAATGTTCTCTCGGAAAGCGGCCTGAGCTGGACGGCATTCGTGGTTCTCTGGGTGACCTGGATCTGGGAACCCGTCGAAACCCGTGTGGTTGCTTTGGAAAGTGGCATTTCAAAAGCCACCCTGACGGGAGTGCTCAGTACTCTAGAGAAACTAGATTTTGCCGTGCGTACGCGGAGTCCCGAAGACGGGCGCCGCGTACTGGTTACCCTGACTGACGCTGGGCGTGCCCTCATGGAGGAGCTCTTCCCGGCATTTAACCTGCAGGAGGTTGACCTCGTTTCCCACGTACCGGTTGAAAATCGAACAGAACTGGCAACTATGCTTCGCCAGTTGATTTCCTATACCGAACAGGCCTGAATAAAGCCTTCGAATAATTCCGCTTGGGCGAGGTTGGTTTCGAAGTTGTCTTCCGGATGCCATTGAACGCCAAACGCCCAGGCGGGGGAATCAATTTTTACCGCCTCGATGTAGCCCTCGGCTGAGCGAGCAATGACCTCGAGACCCTTCCCCAGCGTGTCGATCATCTGATGGTGATAACACGAGGCTTGAACGACGTTCGTTGAGAGCCCCAATTCGGCAACATACGCATCGATCGTGACCGGGGCCACGTGATGGCGGTGGGGCGCAGCCATGTCCTGCACAAGGGTTCCCCCGCGGGCAACGTTGACCACTTGGAGACCGCGACAAATTGCGAGAACGGGGATGCCCGCCTCCAGCGCGAAGGTAACCATGCCGAGATCATTTTCGTCGGCAAGATCATCCACGTCATAAATTTCGTGGGATTCGATTACTTGGCCGTAGCGAGCGGGGTTCATGTCGGCACCGCCGGGCATCAGCACGCCATCAATGCCGCGCAGGCGTTCGGCCCAATCGCTGCCGCTGACAGGCAGCATTGTCAGCGGCTCGCCCCCGGCATTCCAGACACCCTGCACAAGTTTGCGGGCCCCCACCAGCGCCTCGAAGCGCGTCGCAGAAGTGCTGGAAGCGAAGCGACCAAGAATGGCAATCCGGGGGCGTGGGGATGCTGTCATCAGAAGAGCCTTTCGGAAAATTGGTGAGGATTTTACTGGTCGGACTTTTATATCTCAGGAATAATCATTAGTATACGAATGATTACTTCTACACGACGATGTGAGGCACAGCCATATGAATGAAGTTAGCGTTGCCGGAGTCACCATTGACACCCGCCACTTCATCGGCGGTCAGCGCGTCGCCTCGAAAGAGACGTACACGAACACCTCACCGATTGACGGTAGCTTCTTAGGCGAGATTGCCCGCGGCGGCCAGACAGAGGTAGATGCCGCTGTTGCCGCAGCAAAAGCAGTCTTCCCCGCATGGGCGGCGTTGGGAGCCAAAGGTCGTGGTGAATTCCTCCACACACTGGCCGACCTGATCGAAGCCAACAACGAAGCGCTCTCGCAGCTCGAGACCATGGACAACGGCTCGCTTCTTCGTTCGCACCGCCGGGGGGTCATGCCTCGCGTGGCCATGAACATTCGATTCTTTGCAGACTGGGCCATCAACGAGCTTCACCACGATGTCTTCGAGACGCGCGGTCACACCAACAACGTGAGCTGGGACCCTTCGGGCGTGGCTGCTCTGATTACGCCGTGGAATGCGCCGCTGATGCTGGCGACCTGGAAGATCGGTCCCGCCCTCGCCGCGGGAGACACCGTCGTTCTCAAACCCGCCGAGTGGACGCCCCTCAGCGCGTCCTTCTTCGCCGACCTCACGGTTCAGGCCGGCATTCCCGCCGGTGTTTTCAACGTCGTTCAAGGTTTCGGCAAGGAGGCTGGCGCGGCGCTCGTGGCCCACCCCGACCTCGCCCGCATTTCGTTCACCGGATCTGTTCCGACGGCCAAGACCATTGCTCGGGCAGCCGCTGACAACCTCACCCCCTGCTCCTTCGAGCTCGGGGGCAAGAGTCCGGCCATCATTCTCGGCGATGCCGACCTTGACCTCGCTGTAGAAATTGCCGTCGAGCAGTATGACAACGCCGGGCAGGTTTGCCTTTCGGGAACGCGCCTGTTGGTGCACGAAAGCATTGCCGTCGAGTTCGCGGCACGGTTCGCGGCCAAGGCAGCAACTCTTAAGCAAGGCGACCCGCGCGATCCCGACACCGATATCGGGCCCCAGATTCATCAGGTCCACTTCGATCGCATCAAGGGATTCGTCGATCGCGCGAAGGCCGACGGCGAAAATATCGTGATGGGAGGCGAGCCCAACGCAGAACTGGGCGGCCTCTATTTCCGTCCCACTCTGGTCAAGAATCCTGCTCAGAATTCCGAAATTCTCACGAGTGAGGTCTTCGGTCCTGTGCTGTGCATGCAGACCTTCGTCACCGATGACGAAGTCGTTGCGATGGCCAACGGTACGGAGTTTGGCTTGGCAGCCATTGTGGTTTCGGGCGACCGAGCGCACGCCCACGCGATCAGCTCACAACTTGTGGCGGGCACTATCTGGGTGAACTGCTTCTTCGTGCGCGACCTCAAGGCCCCCTTTGGCGGTTCCAAGAAATCCGGCATTGGCCGCGATGGTGGAACCTGGTCGTTTGATTTTTACGCAGATATTAAGAACACCGTAGTTTCACCAAATGGATGGAAGGAATAACCATGGGCGAAGTAGTAGGCGCAGCAATTCTGGCGCACGTTCCCACGATCATGCTCCCCAAAGAGGTTCGTTACGAACTGAATGAGGGCAAAGAAACATCGCTGGTCCCGGGCCTAGAGAAGCTCCGCAAGGACGTCTTTGAGACGCTGGATTACGACACCGTTATTGTCATGGACAGTCACTGGGCGACGACGGTCGAGTTTGTCATCAGCGCCCACGAGCACCGCGAAGGCAAGTACACCGCTGAGGAGCTACCTCGTGGCATGTCACAGGTTCCTTATTCCTTTAAAGGTGACCCTGAGTTCGCGGAATCCGTCGTCAAATATGACGAAAAGAACGGAACATGGATCACACCCATCTCCGATCCGTACCTCCCCGTCTTCTACGCCACGATTAACCTCTGGGATTACCTGGGCAAGGGAATCGACAAGAAGTGGGTCAGCGTCTCGGTCTGTCAGACGGCAACGACCGAGGACTACCTTCGTGCAGGCCGCGCGCTCGGCGAAGCGATTCGGGACTCGGACCGCAAGGTGTTGATTCTCGCCTCCGGCGCCTTGTCACACACGTTCTATAAGCTGCGCGATTTGCGCAAGCACGAGGCCAGTGATCCGATTCATATCTTCTCGCCCGAGGCTCGCGCCGCCGACGAGGAACGCATTGAATGGTTCAAGGCTGGAGATCACAAGCAGGTTCTTGAGACTATGCCGGAGTTCCTGAAGTACAAGCCAGAGGCCAACTTCAGTCATTACCTGATGATGGCCGGCGCGCTCGGCGAAGAGGCCAACACCTCCAAGGCCGTGATGTACTCCGAGTACGAAAACTCGGTCGGCACCGCGCAGATTCACATGTATTTCCCGAAGCCCGAAGGCGGCTTCCCTCTCCCTAAGGACTTGGTGCTCTCGCGTGACTGAATATAGAAGAATTCTGCTGGATGGCGCCGTCGTGCAAACCGTGCGCGAGGGCGAGATGTTGGTGGCCGCTGACGGTCGTCGTGTTGCCATTGCGGATGCCCACCACCTGCCTCCCGCGGAACCCACGAAGATCATCGCCGTGCACCTGAACTACGACAGCCGCACGCAGGAGTTCATGACGAAGCTTCCTGCTGCCCCCACGTATTTCCAGAAGCCCCTCACGGCCATCAACAGCCACAAGGGTGCCGTTGTGCGCCCCGAGGGCTGCAAGTGGCTCAACTACGAGGGTGAAATCGTCATCGTGATCGGCAAGACGTGCCGCAACATCGCTCCCGAGGATGCCGGCGAATACATTGCGGGATACACCATCGGTAACGACTTTGGGCTCCATGACTTTCGCGATACGGATGCGGGATCCATGTTGCGGGTCAAGGGTTCAGACACCCTTGCTCCGGTTGGTCCGGGCTTGATCACGGACTGGGATTTTCGCAACAAAGTCATCCGCACGTACGTGAACGGTGAGGTTAAGCAAGAGGACAACACCGACAACATGGAGTGGGACATGCATTATCTGGTGGCCGATATTGCGCGTACCATCACGTTGCTTCCCGGTGACATGCTGTTCTCCGGTACTCCCGCAAACTCGCGTCCGGTGCAGCCCGGCGATGTCGTCGAGGTTGAAGTTGAAGGACTCGGCCGGTTGAGTAATACCATCGTGGTAGGCCCCACGCCCATCCGCAAGGATGTGGGTGCGCAACCCACCGAAAGCGAAGAGGTCATCTCGACCGCCATGGGGGGCGATTGGGAGTTCCGTGGAATTCGCACGCCCTCAAAAGACCTATACCCATCCACTGTGGAGGAAAAATAACCATGATAAAGATTCACGTCGACATGGACAAGTGCCAGCACTACGGACAGTGTGTTTTTGAAGCGCCCACCGTCTTTGCCCTCAATGAGGATGACAAACTCGAGTACCACGCCACCGCGGACGACAGTGAGTTGGAAAACGTTGAGCGCGCCATCGATGTTTGCCCCATGCAGGCAATCGCCTTCGCCAAATAGGGTCGCGTCATTATGATCCGTCCCATCGTTATCGTCGGCGCATCCATGGGTGGGCTACGAGCGGCGGAGTCGTTGCGAAAAGGCGGATACACGGGTGGACTCGTCGTTATTGGGGATGAGTCCCATGCCCCCTACAATCGACCCCCGCTCTCCAAAGAGGTTCTCGCGGAACACGTGGACCACGCGGCCGTGGCTTTTACGATTCCTCCCATCCTCGAAGATGTGGAGTGGGCCTTGGGAAGTCCCGTTGCCAGCGCTGACCTCCAGGTCCAGTCGGTGACAACCGCGGATGGTCGCGTCCTCGACTATTCCGCCCTGATTATTGCTACGGGCCTCCGCCCCCGCCGCCTCGAATTTGAAGGTATGCCGCCACGGGGCAGCCATGCCATCCGCACACTGGACGATGCTATGGCGCTGCGGTCCGAGCTTAAGCCAGGCGCTCGCGTCGTGGTCTACGGCGCAGGATTCATCGGCTGTGAAGCAGCTGCCACGGCTCGCAAGCTCGGGGCAGAAGTGACCGTGGTTGGTAAAGGCTCGGTGCCATTGTTGCGTCCCTTGGGGGAGCAGCTAGCTCGTGATATTCAGTCCCGCCAGGAAGCGCACGGCGTGAAGTTCGTCATGAATTCGAACCTCGTGCGGATAGCGGGAACCGAAACTGTTACCGGTGTCGTTCTTGACTCGGGGCTCACACTGGCGTGTGACGTTCTGATTGAGGCAATTGGCTCGGAGCCGAATGTAGAGTTCTTGCAGGGCAATGACATTGATATTGAATCCGGGATCCATGTCGATGGCACCCTGCATGCCCTTCGTGTAAACGGCCAACCGTGGGAGAACGTCTTTGCCATCGGTGATGTGGCCCGTTTCCCGATTCCCCAGTTCTGCGAAACCACGAGGCGCGTCGAGCACTGGAACATCCCCACGGAGATGGCGCGCAAGGTTGGTCAAATTCTTTCCGCGACCATGACGGAAAACCCCGCCTTGGCGGATCATCTCGCAAAACCTTTCGCGCCCATTCCAAGTTTCTGGAGCGACCAGTTCGAGGTCAGCCTCCTCTCCTATGGCCTGCTTGATCAAGCCGACGATATTCGCCTTCTTGAGGGAGCTGTTGGGGGGAACTGTGTTTATGGTTACTTCAAGGGCGAGTCCATGGTCGGCGTGTGTGGCATTGGCATGAGATCAAAAATCATGGGTTACCGCAATAGCGTGGGCCTCACCCCTGAGGGTGGCTCGAGCGCCCTTTCTTGATGGGGGTGAAGTTAGGGTGCTGTTGACAGGAGTGCCCACAGCTCGGCACGCCCTTCAAAGGTGCTGAGGGTCAGGCCGAGCGTCGATTCGATCAGCTCGAGCCGGTTGCGAAGAACGTGGCGGTGGAGCCCGACTTCTTTGGCGGCGGCATCGCCGTTGCAGTTGTGGGCGAACCACGCCCGCGCAAACGTGATCAATTCATCCCCGTCGGGACGATCCTTCAGTGCGGCAAGCCGCAGCGTCGCGTAATCGGCCAGCTCTTCGCGGTCGAGAAGCTCCCAAAAACCCTTGATGTTCGCATCCCCCCAGTCGACAACGGCGACATCATCGCGTGCGCTGGAGAGAGCCATGACAGCTTGGTCCAAGCCTTGCCGGGCTTTGTGAGGTGGGACGGCGCCAGAAAGACCCGCACGCATTCCCCCCTGCGCGAGAAAGTTTGCGACCTGACGGCGGTGGGTGTTGGCGAAGACGAGCACGAGGTCATCATCGTGGCACGCGACGAGGCGTTCTATGCGCGCCATGGCGGGAGTCTCCCTCAACGCGGCTTCCACGCTGTTACTGCGGTTGGCGCCGCCGCCGATGACAGCGAAACAGAGGGTGGGTGTTCGGGGGAGCCAGGAATCTCCCAACGGCGGAAACTCCCGAGCAGCGTCGTAGTGCCCCTCCAACAGCATGGCCAACACGCCGCTCTGTGCCGTCATTCGCTCGGTGGCCCGCTCTGCATCATCGCGAAACGAGATCTCGCAGAGCGCCACTGCAGTTGTGATGACCGCCATCGCTGCTCGGTCGAAACGGTCGGGACCTGAGACGCTCAGAACGCCAAACATTGCGTTTTGCTCGCCCAGGGTTTGAAAAACGGACTCCGTGCCGTCTGTGCTGAGCGAGCTCCCCGCGCGCCGTTTGTTCCCGAGCAGGCGCGTAGCTTCTGCCATCAATGCCTGTGCGAGATTCTGCACGGGCGTCCGGTCCTGAGTGGCTTCCTTGCCGGCTGCGGTCGGCGAGCCACCGAAAGACTTCGCTAGGCGTCCGTTCGCCTCGATGATGCAGACCCGCGCCGTGAGTTGGCGAGCCAGCTCCGCCAAAACGCCATCGACTCCATTGCCCTTGATGACCGTGAGCGAAATGGAACTTTGGGCGTTGCGGCCCCACTCCGCTCGGGCTTTTGCCTTGCTCGCGATGGCATCGGAAATCCAGCGGATAATCGCGATGAAGGGAGTGTCATAGGGCACCTCGATCAGGCTCATGTCGGCGGTTTGGCAGGCCGTGATGAGTTCGGGGGGCGTGCCGGTCACAAAGATTTCGGTGCCGAATCCAATCCCCACAATTCCATCCGCCGCGAGATTGGCGACGTACTCATCGAAGGGCTGTTGGCCGGTCCAGTCGGCAAACTGCCGCCCCGTGGTCAGCAGCACCTGACCGGGGGAGAGGAATGGCCGCGGATCGGCGAGGTCGGAGTTCGCGACCCAGCTGATGTCCTGCCTCAGTGATAACCCGGGGTGCAACACGCGAAGCGAGAGTGGCCGGTGAAGGACGAGGGACTGCAACGTTGGGTCCATTTCACCGAGCATATTCGGTGCGCTACGCAACTGCCAATTCGGAGATAACAGCAGGATATTTGCCAATTTGGCAGACGTGGAATCGCAGCATCATTTCTATCCTTGAGAGTAATTCGATTGTATAAAATATAGAGAAAGCTGCCTGTGGAAATGTCTCCTCAACTTGCCCCCGTTCGGACCTCCGCCATCGTGCAAGAACGCGTCCTCAAGACAGCGATTCCTGGCCCCGCATCGCTGGCGATGTTGGAGCGCAAGCAGTCCGCAATTTCAAGTGGTGTCGGCATGGTGATGCCCGTTTTCGTGGCCGCCGCTGGGGGTGGAATCCTGGTCGATATTGATGGAAACTCGCTCATCGACCTTGGCTCTGGTATCGCTGTGACCACCGTGGGCAATGCCGCCCCCGAGATCGTACGGGCCATCACCGACCAGGCAGAACTTTTCACTCACACGTGCTTCTCGGTGACGGGTTACGAAGGGTATGTTGCCGTATCGGAAGCTCTCAACCGAATCACCCCGGGAACGCACCCGAAGAAGAGCGCCTTGTTCAACTCCGGTGCTGAGGCCATCGAAAATGCCATCAAGGTGGCGCGCTACTTCACGGGCCGCCAAGGTGTCGTGGCGTTCGATCACGCGTATCACGGTCGCACGAACCTCACGATGGCACTCACGGCCAAGTCAATGCCCTACAAGAGCGGTTTTGGCCCCTTCGCCTCCGATATTTATCGCATGCCCATGTCCTACCCCTACCGCGACGGAAACCTCTCGGGCCCGGCGGCCGCGGAGATTGCGATCACCCAGATCGAGAAGCAGATTGGGGGGAGCAACCTGGCCGCGATCGTCATCGAGCCGATTCAGGGAGAAGGCGGGTTCATTGTCCCAGCGCCAGGATTCCTGTGCAGGCTTGCCGAGTGGGCGACGGAAAACGGCGTCGTCTTCATAGCGGATGAGGTCCAGTCGGGTTTCGGCCGCACCGGGCGGCTCTTCGCCTGTGAGCATGAAGGAGTCATTCCCGACCTCATTGTCACCGCCAAGGGCATTGCCGGGGGAATGCCGCTGTCGGCTCTCACTGGTCGCGCGGAGATAATGGATGCCCCCCATGCCGGTGGCCTCGGCGGAACCTATGGCGGAAACCCGTTGGCCTGCGCCGCCGCACTCGCTGCGCTGGAGTTGTACGAGAACGGCGGTTTGCTCGAGCGTGCCCGCGAGATCGGTGAGCTTCTGATTGGCAAACTCGAAACCTTGCAGGCACGGGATGCTCGCATTGGGGACATCCGGGGCCGCGGAGCAATGATCGCTGTGGAACTCGTGAACGCCGAGACCGGAGACCCTGACGCGGCTCTCACCTCGCGCGTCGCCGCAGCCTGCCACGCCGACGGAGTCGTCGTGTTGACCTGTGGAACCTATGGCAACGTGATCCGCTTTCTGCCACCCCTGGCCATCTCCGACGAACTTCTCA
Source organism: Alpinimonas psychrophila (assembly GCF_014137865.1). GTDB lineage: Bacteria > Actinomycetota > Actinomycetes > Actinomycetales > Microbacteriaceae > Alpinimonas > Alpinimonas psychrophila. The sequence goes on from NZ_JACGWU010000008.1 coordinate 57,304, forward strand.
TCGACGGGCTCGCCGTTCTCGCGCACGCGCTGGAACTGTCATGACCGACATCCTGGCTCGCCCCACTTCGACGACGAGCGTCGCCCCGGCGCAGGCTCCCGATCAGGTCCCCGTGGCTACGCCCCTCGAGGACGCGCGTCATCAACTCGCCGATGCCGTGCGCATTATGGGATATGACGAGGGCACCTATCTGATGCTTGCTTCGGCCCGCCGTGAGCTCACGGTTAGTGTGCCTCTTCGTCGGGACGACGGCTCAATCGCCCTGTACACAGGCCATCGGGTTCAGCACAATGTTTCTCGTGGGCCGGCAAAGGGCGGCCTTCGCTATAGTCCTCACGTGACGCTGGACGAGGTGCGGGCGCTCGCCATGTGGATGACCTGGAAGTGTGCCCTGATTGATGTTCCCTACGGTGGGGCAAAGGGCGGCATCGCCTTTGATCCTCGCACCCACAGCACCACTGAACTTGAACGCATTACGCGGCGTTACACCACAGAGATTCTTCCCCTGATTGGGCCGGAGCGCGATATCCCGGCGCCCGATATTGGCACGAACGAGCAAACGATGGCGTGGATGATGGACACCTACTCCGTCAGCCAGGGATACACCGTGCCGGGAGTCGTCACGGGAAAGCCCATCAGCTTGGGTGGATCCTTGGGACGCGCCAGTGCAACATCCCGCGGTGTCGTGCACGTTGCCGAACAGGCGTTGCGGCGCCTCGGCATTGAGCCTGACGGTAGCACCTCCGCCGTTCAGGGCTTTGGCAAAGTTGGTCGCGATACCGCGCGATTCCTCGCTCAACTCGGCTCGCGAGTTGTCGCCGTGAGCGACCAATATGGCGCGATCTTTGCGTCCCAGGGGTTGAATATCGAACTCCTCGCTGATCACGTCGATCTCACCGGGGGCGTGAGCGGTTTCATCGGCGGAGAAGAACTTGATCCCACGGCCCTGCTCGAGCTCGAGGTCGACCTCCTGGTCCCCGCCGCCGTTGAGGGTGTCCTTCACGCGGAGAATGCGAGACGAGTTCGTGCGCGCCTCATCGTTGAGGGCGCCAACGGTCCCACGACGCCAGAAGCGGATGCCATCTTGGAGGCAGCTGGAATCCTCGTCGTGCCTGACATTCTGGCTAATGCCGGCGGTGTGGTCGTGTCCTACTTCGAGTGGGTGCAGGCCAATCAGGCGTATTGGTGGACGGAACATGAGGTCAACACTCGCCTCGAAGAACGCATGAAGAGCGCGTGGGATAACGTCATTGATTTCTCCGCCAAGCGCGACCTGTCCCTCAGGGTTTCGGCAACCTGTTTGGCGTTGGAAAAAGTTACCCAGGCGCACCGCCTCCGCGGCCTTTACCCTTGATGGGCTTTGGCTAGAGGCTTCGATACACCTCACGGCGGTGGGCAACTCGGAGGGCCAGAACAAGAAGTTCTGAGTCTCGAATTGTGTAGATGATCCGATAGTCGCCGACCCGAATTCTCCAGAGGTTCGTGAAGCCAACGAGTTGGCGCGTTCCGCTCGGTCGCGGGTTGATGCCCAAGGCGTCGATTGCCTTGACGGCCCGGCGGGCGACTGTTTGGTCGAGCTTTCTCAGTTCCTTGAGAGCTTCCGCCGCATATTCGACGGTAAAACGCTCGGCCGAGGTCACAGGCCGAGGATTCGCTTAACCTCTTCAGCGCTGACGGTGTGACTTCGACCAGCCTCGATTTCGGTCAGTCGCTCCGTCGCAACGCGACCATCCTCGTTATCAAGCATTTCTTCATATTGCTCGACAAGCTCGGCGGGCACAATCGCTGCAGCGCGCTTCTGGCCCCGACCTCGCGTCACGTAGGTGATTTCCCCACCGAAAGCAGCCCGATTTACTGCGTCAGAAAACTGATTGCGTGCCTGGCTCACAGAAAGTTCGATGTTTGTGCTCATGCCTCAAGTATGCGCCTCAGTCGCAAAAAACGCCAGTAACGCCAAAAGCGCCAAAAGCGCCAAGTTAGAGCGAGCGAGCGGGCTAGGCTTTGGGCTGCTGCTGCGTGATGCAGTGGATGCCGCCACCGCGATCAAAGAGCGGCCGGGCATCGACGAGCACGATTTTGCGCCCCGGATATGCCTTCTTCAGGATCTTACGGGCACGCTCGTCGCCCGGATCGTCGAAGGCGCAGAGAATGACGGCACCGTTGCAGACGTAGTGGTTGATGTAGCTAAAGTCGACCCATCCCTCGTCGTCCTGCAGGACATCGGGGGCGGGAACCGCCATAACTTTCAGTTTGCCGGTTGAGCCAGTGATCTCCGCGGCGGGCGTACCGGGGGGAGTCTTGCCCACGGCTTTGAGAACGCGGCGGGTCTCCGCGCTGATCCAGAAATCAGGATGCTCGGCATTGCGTTGGTCGTGAAAAAGCACGGTGTTCTCGCTCGCGAAGCACGCGACAATGTCGATGTGACCGCGAGTCCCGAACTCGTCGTAGTCGCGGGTGAGGCCGCGAGGCATCCAGATGATGCGCGAGGCGCCGAGGGTGCGCTTCAGCTCTTCCTCGACTTGGAGGCGACTCCAGCCGGGGTTGCGCCCCGCATCCAGCTGCACGGTATCGGTCACCATGACGGTGCCCGCACCATTAACGTGGATGCCCCCGCCCTCGTTGACCAAGGGGGAGTCGAGCACGGTTATGCCCGCGGCGGCGCTCACGCGGGAGGCAATGAGAGAGTCATGCTCCCACGACGCCCACTTTTGGCCACCCCAGCCGTTGAACACCCAGTTGACGCCGGCGAGCTTGCCATCGGAACCGCGCACGAACGTAGGACCGATGTCGCGCATCCAGGCATCATCGAGACCTGCTTCCAAGAGTTCTACCGCGTCATCGAGCCACTCGCGAGCAACGCCCACGGCGGAGGGGTCGACGACGACGGTCACAGGCTCAAACCGCACGATGGCATTCGCCACAGCCGCCCAGCAGGCGCGGGCCTCATTCGCCTCGGCCTCTGTTTCTCCCAGGGTGTAGCCAGACGACGGCCACGCCATCCAGGTACGTTCATGTTCTTCCCATTCGGCGGGCATGAGCCAAGGACGATCGCCGCCCAACGTCACGAGAGGCGCCCTGCAATAGTGAGGTCCATAGTGGTGTCCTTTAGATCATGGTGTCGAGGATTTGGGTGAGATCCTCGAACGTTGTCTTGGGGTTGACGATAGCGAAACGTGTGTTGGGGGCGCCTTGGTGCGAACTGGGAACGACAAAGCCAACCCCATCGTCTAGGAGCTTGGCTGACCACCGAGAGTAATCCTCCAGCGTCCATCCCTTCTTGGTAAAGACGACAACGGAGAGTTGCGGATCACGAACAAGCTCCAGGTCGGGGCGCTGCCGAATTTCTTCGGCAATCAGATGAGCCAAGCGAATGTTGGTCTCAATAGCCGCGCGGTACTCGGCAATGCCATAGGTCGCGAGCGAAAACCAGAGCGGAAGACCGCGGGGCCGGCGCGTGAGGTTGTAGGCGTAATCGCTGGGGTTCCACTCGTTGGCATCGGTGAGCGCATCGAGGTACTCCGCGTGCTGGGTGTGGGCACGGCGTCCCAGTTCGGGTTCGCGGTAGATCAAGGCGCACGCGTCAAAGGGAGCAAAGAGCCACTTGTGGGGGTCAACGATGAAGGAGTCGGCCAGACGCATGCCAGCAAACAGCGGTTTCGTTGTGGGGGCCAGCATGGCGGCCACGCCGTAAGCGCCATCGATGTGGAACCAGACGCCGTGCTCCTTGGTCACACGACCGACGCTCTCGAGATCATCAACGATGCCAAAGTTTGTGGTGCCTCCGGTAGCGACGACCGCGAAGACGCCGTCCCAGTCACCTTCCAGGGCGGCCTCCAGTGAGGGACCGGTGAGGCGTCCATGGTGGTCGACAGGAATCGAGACGACCTCGACGTCCATGACACGGGCCGCAGCCTTCAGGGAGGAGTGGGCTTCGCTACTGCATGCGAACCTCCAGCGGGCGGGGCGAGGCAGACCGGTGGCCGTAAGGGCATCCTGAGCGGTGTGGCGGGCCGCAACGAGGGCAGAGAGGTTCCCCAGCGTTCCGCCCTGAACGAAGACGCCACCGGCACCGAGGGGAAGTCCCGCTTCGGCAGCGAGCCATTCGAGGACCTCATTCTCGGCGTAAACCGCGCCCGCGCCCTCCATCCAGGATCCGCCATAAATGGTGGATGCCGACACAACGAGGTCAAATAGCGTCGCGGCTTCCGTGGGGGCGGAAGGAATGAAGGAGAGGTAGTTGGGGTGGTCGACCGAGATGCAGGCGGGGGCCAGCACGTCTTCAAAGAGCTGGAGGGCAGCCTCACCGCCGAGCCCCTTTTCGGTGACAGTGGGGGGAACGGTGCTCCGAAGGTGCTCATAGGTGACAGGGCCGTCGAGCGGCGCGGGGTCGTAATTCATTCGGCGGCGTGCGTAGTCAAAAATACGTTCGCGGAGTTGCATGGTTTCTAGGTCGAGGGTGTGCATGTGATTAGCGTGATTGGCGGTCATGGTGTGGTGGTTGTCCACTCTGTAGCTCTTGCAGGGCGCCCGCCACGACGTCTGTCGTGCGACTGGGGCTTTTCACCTGCGGACTCTGAGCTTAGCTTTCGTACCGACACGCCGAAAGGGTCGCACCTCCCATTTTGTTCGGGATGCAACTTTGGCGTCTTTCCGGGAGAGTTTCGGGTGTTGGACCAAAATGATAAAAAAAACTCCAAAACACTACATGTAGTGGAATGACAGAGGTGTCATTCCCGTTATATAGTAAGAGTCCACCGCAGGGGTGCGGCAGAGATGATTCATAATCTCGACTTAAATTTTCTTTCTCAGGAGGCAACAATGGACTTTGACAACAACGACAACATCGGTGGCTACGCAGTACCCGTCGACCCCATGGACCTGTTGCAGTGTGACAGCTGCCAATAGGCATTGAGATTTTTTCGCGGGTAACCGCACAACAACCCCCCGGGCCAGTATTGGTCTGGGGGGTTGTTGCACTAGGCACTAATCTTGGTAAATGTTGGAGAAAACGCGCGCATTACTTCGTGTGCGAATCGGGCGAGTGATTGGCCCACACTCTGCTTCGCTCACCGTTGGTCTCTGGGTTCTGATTCCCCTTACTCTGGGGACAGCTTTTTCGGATGCAGAGAATCAGACGGGGATTCAGGCGGCTTGGATTTTGACTGCCTTGCAGGGTTTTGTCCTTGCGGTGGTTTTCTTTTCCGTGGGCGGCATCATCGCCAGTCGATTTACGAACCCTCGCAACAGGACCATCGCATTCTTGACCCTTTTTGCTTTGACAGAGCTTGTGCGGTCGATTGCGGTGACAATTTTGGCCTATCAGGCAGGAGCCCTCGAGAGTATCAACTGGAGCTTTCGCATCACCGCCGGCCTCCTGACCGGCATCGCCGCCTTCTCCGTTGTGTCCATCGTCGTCAATGAAGTGTTTGTTTTTCGTGAGAAGCTCAACGAACTTGTCGTGCGGCGAACCAGGCTTGAAACCCTTCAGAATCGCTCGGAGCAGGAACTCGCGGCCGTGCGTGCTGAGACCCTCCGCGATGTGCGGGAACGTGTGGATGAAGCGATTCAAACACTGACGGTCGACGCGACGAAGACTTCCTCAAGCGCGCCTAGCGTTGTGGCAGCCCTTCTTGACGTCTCTGACAAGGTCATCCGGCCCCTCAGTCATGATCTCATGCGCAAGCCGCGGGTGATGCCCAGCACCAACGAACCGGTGCCTGAAAAGCGCAGTGGCGCCTCGTTCATGCTCGACTTCATTACGCGCGTGGAGCCGATCCGTCCCAGGTCGTTGCCCGTCATGCTCTTCATGCTTGGATTTGGTGCAGCCGCGACCCTGCTGCCGTTCGGCATCGGTGTTCTGGTTCTTCTTGTCTGGTTGTCGGTGATGGGAGGCATCCTGTGGATCGCGACCCGTCTGGTCGGCCCGTATTTGGCACGTTGGAAGGTCGCGACGCGTATTATCGTGGTCTCGGCAATCAATGGGTTTGTGGCTGTCGGGGCGGGCCTGAGCGCTGCCATCCCTGCTGGATATCAGCCCACCCAGTTGGTGCTCACGCTCATTTACACCACGGTGGTCTTTAACGGCGTGGCGTGGGCTATCGCGGTGCCGCCAGGGCTCAGGCAAGCTCATCGCGAAATTTTGCTGGAAACCGAAGCCGTTAACGCTCGCCTCGCGTGGAACGTCTCCCGCGACAACTCATTGCTGTGGGCAGAGCAGAAACAGCTGTCGCGCACACTTCACCAGGAGATCCAAGGCACCCTTCTCGCTGCTGCCTTTCGCCTCCAGCGTGATATTGAAGCAGGAGGCGACACCGAGCAGTCCCTTGCGGAGGTGCGGGAGCTCATTACGGTTGCGGCGCAGCAGTCAGTGACCCCTGGGGCAGTACACGCATTAAAAAAAGGTCTCGGCGAAATTCGGGATCGCTGGGCGGGAGTGATTGACTTCACCTGGGACTGCGACGAGGTTCTGAGGAATCGCCTCGACAAAGACGACCTGACGAGGCACATCGTCTATGACGTCGTGGGGGAGTTCATTACGAACTCGATTAAACATGGTCAGGCAAAAAATGCCGTTTTGTCGATTCTGGCACTTAGCGAGGATTCCATTCGCCTCAGCTTGACAAACGATGGCGCACCTTTGCCGAGCGATGCAGTGCCCGGGCTGGGCACTCGATTGGCCGAAAATGTGGGACTTGCCGCCGGTTTTATGCCGAACACCGCAGGAATCGAATTTCATGTCGACCTCACGCTGGAGCAGGATGCGGCGCGGGCGTAATCTCTCGCTCGTCGTTAGAATTGCGGGGTGAGCGTGAATCCGGAAATCCAAGGTCGTGTCTTCGTGCCGACCGAGCCCTACCTCGTGGGGCGCGAGAAGGTTCGCGAGTTTGCGCGCGCTGTGTTCGCGACGAGTCCGCTGAATTATGACGTGGATGCTGCTATAGCGGCCGGTCACGCCGATGTGGTGGCTCCACCGACGTTCCCCATCGTGATTCAAGAACGCACCCTCGCTCAACTTCTGGCCGAACCGGATGCAGGGATTGATTTCACCCGGGTTGTCCATGGCGATCAGCGCTTCACGTATACCCGGCCCATTGTGGCCGGAGATGAACTCACGGCTACCCTCACGATCGCGAGCGTCAAGAGCCTCGGCGGGCACTCCATGGTTACGGCCGTTTCTGACATCGTCGATTCCACGGGGGCACACGTTGTCACCGCGACGTCCACCCTCGTCGTGCGAGGAGATGAATAATGCCTCAGCTTGCCCAGCTTGCCCAGCTTGCCCAGCTTGACGTCGGCGATGTTGTCGCGACAGCCGAATACCACCTCACCCGTGACTCGCTTGTTCGCTACGCCGGCGCCTCGGGGGACTTCAACCCCATCCACTACCGCGATGATGTTGCCGTCTCCGTTGGCCTGCCCGGTGTTCTGGCCCACGGCATGCTCACCATGGGACTTGCCGTGCAGTGCGTGGTCGCCTGGGCCGGTGATCCGGCTCGCGTTATCGATTACCAGGTTCGATTCACTCGACCCGTTCTGGTCGATGCTGAGACCGGTGCGGATATCAGTGTGAGCGCCAAGCTGGGGGCGCTCGACGCCGAGACCAACACAGCCCGGATCGATCTGACGGTCACCTTTGGGGAGGCGACGGTTCTGGGCAAGGCACAGATCCGTATCGCTCTTTCTGAACTCCTGAGCTAACCTTCGTCCTTTTACCTCTCACGCCGATGACATCCTCACCCCGAACCTTCGCCGACCTGACAACGATTCGCGTCGGCGGGGCGCCGAGGGAGCTCCATGAGGCAACCACCCCTGAGCAACTCGTCGAGACCTCACTCGATGTCTGGGCGTCGAACGAACCCTGGCTACTCCTCGGTGGCGGGTCGAACACCATTGTTGCCGACGAAGGGTTCGACGGTACGGTCATCCTGATATCAACACGAGGCATCTCTGAAACCAGTACCTCATACATTGTGCCCGAAGGGTGTGCCGCCTCAGGCCCAGATGCGCCAACCTCCCACGCCGGAAGCATCATCATTCGAGTTCAGGCCGGGGAACCGTGGGATGCAGTCGTCTCTTTTGCGGTCACCCATGGACTCGCCGGCATCGAGGCGCTCTCGGGAATTCCCGGTTCCACCGGTGCCACCCCCGTGCAGAACATCGGGGCTTACGGTCAAGAGGTAGCCGACGTCATCGTTTCCGTCGAGTTTCTGGACTACCTCACAGGTGAGGTCGAATCCATTCCCGCCGCCGAACTGGGTTTCGCCTATCGAGACTCAATTTTCAAGCGTGGACGGCTCGGCGTGGTTCTCTCCGTTGACTTTGCCCTCACCCCTTCGTGGCGTTCCGATGCCGTGAGCGATGCCACGGCGCTTTCGTTGCCCATCGCCTACCCACAATTAGCGGATGCCCTCGGCGTCGCCGTTGGGGATCGCGCCGAACTTTCTCGCGTGCGTGAAGCCGTTCTAGCTCTTCGCGCGAGCAAAGGCATGCTGCTCGACCCGAGCGATACCGACACCATTGGCGTCGGATCGTTCTTCGTCAACCCCATCGTCACGGAGAGCTTTGCGCGCACACTGCCCGCCGACGCTCCCCGTTATCCGGTTGCGGCACCGATTGCTCAGCGCGTCACGCCCCTCGACGGTTCCTCGCCAATGCTGTTTCCCGGCCTCGAGGGCCCCGCGCTCGTGAAACTCAGCGCGGCGTGGCTCATCGAAGCCGCCGGCGTTAAAAAGGGCTTTGGCGTCCCTGGGTCCGGTGCCGCTATTTCCTCCAAACACACGTTGGCCATCACGAATCGCGGTGGCGCAACATCCGATGACATTGCAGGGCTTGCCCACTACGTGCAGGCTCTGGTGCAGTCACACTTTGGCCTGATCCTGCGGCCCGAACCCAACCTCATCGGTCTGGAGATTTAACTCAGTCCAAGCTGGACGACATCGGCCACAATGGCGGCAACGAGAATTCCGCCACCGGTCCACAGAAAGATGAGCCCCAGGGTGTGGGGGATGTGGTGGATGCCGGATTTTGTGGGGATCAGGCCGATGAGGAAGAGCACGAGGCCGGCGGCGGCTAGTGCCCCTCCAGCAAATTGGAAAAGGGTCAGGATGGCGCCGAGATTATTTCCCACGGGGCGCTTAGTCGCGAAAGAGCTTCTGCAGGCGGCTGATGCCCTCAAGTAGGGCCTCGTCGCCAAGGGCGTAACTGAAGCGCAGGTAACCGCTGGGCCCAAAGGCTTCTCCGGGAACCGCCGCGACTTCGGCTTTATCAAGAATCAGGTCCGCCAACTCGAGCGAACTGGTCGGAGTCACTCCACCCCACGTGCGGTTCAACAGACCGGAGACATCGGGATACACGTAGAACGCTCCCTGCGGCGTGGGCGTGTGCAAGCCGTCAATCTTGTTGAGCTCGCCCACAATGAGTTTGCGACGACGGTCAAATGCGAGGCGCATTTCTTCGACGCAATCTTGCGGGCCGTTCAGTGCGGCAATGGCGGCACGTTGCGAGATGTTCGATACGTTGCTCGAGAGGTGAGACTGTAGGTTCGCGGCGCCCTTGATGGCATCGGTGGGGCCGACCATCCAGCCCAGACGCCATCCGGTCATGGCATACGTTTTGGCGACACCGTTGACCAGGATGGTGCGATCGGCGAGGGCGGGAACGGCATCCACAATGGAAACAGCCTTGATACCGTCGTAGGTCAGGTTTTGATAAATCTCGTCACTGATAACCCAGAGACCGTGAAGGTCGGCCCATTCGCCAATAGCCTTCACCTGTTCGGGGGAGTAGACGGAGCCCGTGGGGTTCGAGGGCGAGACGAAAAGCAGCACTTTGGTGCGATCGGTGCGGGCGGCCTCGAGTTGGTCCACGGTGACGAGGTAGTTGGCTTCGGCCCCGGCGAACACGTCGACTTGAACGCCACCGGCCAACTTGATGACCTCGGGGTACGTGGTCCAGTAGGGAGTGGGCACGAGCACTTCGTCGCCGGGATCAAGAAGCGTGGCGAAGGCTTGGTAGACGGCTTGCTTGCCACCGTTGGTGACAACCACCTGGCTGGGCTCTACTTTCAGGCCCGAGTCGCGCAGGGTTTTGGCCGCAATGGCTTCGCGCAGGTCAGGGAGTCCGGCAGCCGGTGTGTACCGAAAGTTCTTGGGGTCTTCCAGGGCGAGGCGCGCGGCTTCGACAATGTGCGCGGGCGTGACAAAGTCAGGCTCTCCGGCGGCAAAACTAATGACGGGGCGCCCCGCGGCTTGGAGTGCTTTCGCTTTGGAATCGACCTTGAGGGTCGCCGACTCGGCGATCGCGGAAATGCGGGAAGAAATTCGCTTCAATTCAGGCACGTTCTCAAGTGTATGGGAGTGAGCTCAGCTTTACAGAAGGGCCTGCTACGACCTACACTTGTGCGAAGTGGTTGAAAAATGCCATGCTTTTGCGTGCCCTCTTTAGGGCGCACATATTTCGCGAGATTTATGTGAACAAAAGTTGTACAACCTTTAGTGTTCGATCCTGAACACGCCGAGGGTGGTGGCTCAATTGGTAGAGCAGCGGTCTCCAACACCGCAGGTTGCAGGTTCGAGTCCTGTCCGCCCTGCACAGTGAAAGGTAAAAAACATGGCACAAATCGTCGCTGACGAACCCGGCGAGGACGTCGTTGCGCGCGCCAAGCAGGACAGCGCTTCAAAGCGCAATGTTTTCTCGCGGATTGCCTTGTTCCTTCGCCAAGTAATTCAAGAACTTCGAAAAGTCGTCGCGCCTACCCGTAAAGAGCTCTTGAGCTATACGGGTGTCGTGCTGGTTTTCGTCATCATCATGATGTTGCTCGTTTCGGGCATGGACTGGGTGTTCGGCTGGGTCGTGGTGGTCGTATTCGGCACACCGGCTGCCTAACGTCCCCCAAGATTTTCACCAATAGATATGGATATTAACGACGTGACTGACACAACCCGCGACGAACAGCAGCTTGAGGCGGCGCTTGACGCCATCAGTGAGGCCGATGCTCCGAGCATTGTTGATGTCGAAGCCGACGCCGTGATTGACGACGCTTTAGACATTGATACCGCCGATGAGGCCGTCGCAGCTATCGAAGCCATTGAAGACGAAGAAGAAGTCGACGCAGAAGAAGGCGACTCTGTGGTCATTGACACAGACGTTGAAGCTGATCCGTACGCCGAGTTTGAAGCCGAACTTCGTACCCTGCCCGGCAAGTGGTTTGTGATTCACTCGTATGCAGGTTTCGAGCGCAAGGTCAAGCACAACATTGAGAACCGTCGCACGTCGATGCAGCTGAACGATTCGATCTACCAGATTGAAGTTCCCATGGAAGATGTTGTCGAGATCAAGAACGGCCAGCGCAAGATGGTCACCCGCGTGCGCATCCCCGGCTACGTTCTCGTTCGCATGGAGCTGAACGAAGATAGCTGGTCATGCATCCGTCACACCCCCGGCGTTACCGGCTTCGTCGGTAACGCGCACAACCCCACACCGTTGCGATTCCAAGAAGCATTTTCGATGCTCAAGAGCCTCGTTGAGGTCAAAGATGTGCCGACAGCCAAGGCCATTCAAGGACGCGGCGGCCAGGCGGTTGCGCGTACTCCCATCGCCGAGATCGACTTTGAAATTGGCGAGACCGTTGTTATCAAGGAAGGTTCGTTCGCGGGCCTCCCCGGCACAATCAACGAAATCAAGCCCGAAAGCGGCAAGCTCACCGTGCTGGTATCGCTGTTCGAGCGTGAGACCCCCGTCGAGCTCAGCTTCGACCAGGTCGCTAAGCAATAGAGTCGTAAAGCAATAGCTTCGTAACGCACTAGACCACCGGTGCTCAGAACCCATGAGCGCTCGGGAGAGCCCGTCGGAACCCCGGCGAGTTCGACATCACAAAAGAAGGAAATAAAATGGCAGCGAAAAAGAAGGTCACAGGTCTGATTAAGCTTCAGATCAAGGCCGGTGCCGCAAACCCAGCACCCCCCATCGGCCCCGCACTGGGTCAGCACGGCGTCAACATCATGGAATTCTGCAAGCAGTACAACGCTGCGACAGAAGCCCAGCGTGGAAGCATCATCCCCGTTGAGATCACCGTCTATGAAGACCGCTCGTTCGACTTCATCCTGAAGACCCCACCCGCAGCCGAGCTCATTAAGGCCGCTGCTGGTATCGCTAAGGGCTCGGGAACTCCTCACACCGTCAAGGTTGCTCGCCTCACACAGGCACAGCTGCACACGATCGCTGAGCAGAAGATGGTTGACCTGAACGCCAACGACGTTGAGGCTGCAAAGCTCATCATCGCCGGCACCGCTCGCTCCATGGGCGTCACGGTCGAATAGATCTCGAATCGCGATCTCCTCGTTGACGCGAGGCAGCATCGTTGATTCACCCGCATCCTCAGGGATGCTTCCAAATTTCATTGTGGTAGAGCCCGCCAGGTTCGTTCATAACCACACTCTCGAATCAGGAGATTCAAGATGGCACAGAAGTCCAAGGCGTACCGCGCCGCAGCCGAGAAAATCGAGGCTGGAAAGTTTTACTCCCCCACCGAGGCCGTAGGCATTGCTCGCGAAACCGGTTCCGCCAAGTTCAACTCCACCGTTGAGGTTGCCCTCAAGCTGGGTGTTGACCCCCGCAAGGCAGACCAGATGGTTCGTGGAACCGTCATGTTGCCCCACGGCACCGGCAAGACCGCTCGCGTTATCGTGTTCGCAACGGGCCCCGCAGCCGAGGCAGCTCTTGCTGCTGGCGCTGACGAGGTCGGTGGCGACGAGCTCATCGAGAAGGTGGCCAACGGCTACGTCAACTTTGACTCGGCAGTTTCGACCCCTGAGCTCATGGGTAAAGTTGGTCGCCTTGGAAAGATCCTCGGCCCCCGCAACCTGATGCCAAACCCCAAGACCGGAACGGTTACCCCCAACGTGGGTCAAGCTGTTGCCGACATCAAGGGTGGAAAGATCGAGTTCAAGGTAGACAAGCACTCGAACATCCACTTCATCGTGGGCAAGGCGAGCTTCACTGCTGACCAGCTCAATGAGAACATCACCGCAGCACTGGATGAGATCGTTCGCGTCAAGCCTTCGTCCTCCAAGGGCCGTTACATCATGAAGGGTGCCGTGTCGACGACGTTCGGCCCCGGCATCCCCTTGGACGTCACGGTTATCTAAGACAGTTATCTAAAGCTGTTATCTAGTTTCATTAGTTTCACGAAACGGGCTCATCGCTAACGCGGTGGGCCCGTTCTCCTTTCCTCTATCGTTGATGATGTGATTACGCAGCGCAGCAACATTGCCGCCATCCCCTCATACCGCCCGGGTAAGTCCACGGTCGACGGATGGGCTGGCCCGGTGTACAAACTCTCCTCGAACGAGAACCCGTACCCGCCGTTACCCTCCGTCCTGGAGGCGATAGCCCGTGCCGCGAGTCACATCGAGCGCTACCCCAACATGGCGGCGCCTGAGCTCACGCTTGCCATCGCCGCTCGACAAGGAGTCTTGCCCGAACAGATTGCCTTCGGCGGTGGGTCGGTGGAATCAGCGGCCCAGCTCATCCGTGCCTTCGCCGGGGATGGCGACGAAGTTATCTTTGCGTGGCGCTCGTTTGAGGCTTACCCGCTGCTGGTCTCCGGCGCCGGGGCGACACCCGTGCAGGTTCCGTTGACGGCCGATCACCGGCATGACCTCGACGCCATGCTCGCCGCCATCACCGAGCGCACCCGCGTCATTTTCATTTGCACGCCCAACAACCCCACGGGCACGGTCGTACGCCATGACGAGTTGCACGCTTTCCTCGCCCAGGTTCCGGATGACATTTTGGTCGTCATCGATGAGGCCTACGTTCATTTCACCAATGACCCGGAGGCCGAGCGGGGCATTGAGCTGTTTCACGAATTCGAGAACGTGGCGGTCTTGCATACTTTCTCGAAGGCCTATGGAATGGCGGGCCTACGCCTCGGCTACGCGATCGTGCGCGATGACGTGCATGAGGGGTTGCGCAAGGTGGCGATGCCGTTCGCGCTCACCGACATCGCTCAGGCCGCCGGTGTCGCCTCCTTGGCCGCCGAGGACGAGTTGCAGGAGCGTGTGGACGTGCTGATTACCGAGCGCGACCGGGTGCGCGCTTCACTGGCGGCTGCTGGGTGGAAATCTCCGGATTCGCAGGCGAACTTCGTGTGGCTTCCGGCCGGCGACATGACGGATGCCCTCAACACTCACCTCGCGAATCTCGGCCTCATCGTGCGACCGTTCACCGGGCATGGCATCCGGGTGTCCATTGGCGAACCCGCCGCCAACGACGCGTTCCTCACGGCGCTGGAGTCCGCCCCCCGCTACTAGCGACGTTCATTCGCGACCTCCAGCCTGTTGCCACTTCCGTCGAGACACCACCAAATCCGACTTGCGCGCGAGATCCCGCCGAAACCGCACGAAATCCGACTCTGTCGGGGGAAGCATCACTGAGACTGCACCAAATCCGGCTTTTAAGGGGGCGGATTCTTGCGGTCAGCGCAACAGTAGTTCCGTCATCATCTCATTCGGGGTTGCGAAGTCCAATCGTTTGCGGGGGCGTTCGTTCATTTCAAAAGCAACACGGTCAAGGTCATCCTGAGAATAAATATTCAGGTCAGTGCCCTTGGGAAAATATTGTCGAAGTAACCCGTTAGTGTTTTCGTTCGTAGGGCGCTGCCAAGGCGAGTGAGGGTCACAGAAGTAGATATCGATATCGGCGGCGATACTGACTTCCTTGTGGCGGTGCATTTCTTTTCCTTGGTCCCAGGTCAGGGTGCGCCGTATCTGATCAGGGAGAGCACCCATCTTTTCGATAAGCCCGTCACGGACGGATTCAACCCGGTTTTGGCCCGGGGGTAGATGAACAAGGATCACAGAGCCGGAGCGACGTTCAACGACGGTGCCGATAGCACTCTTCATGTCTTTGCCAACGATGAGATCGCCTTCCCAATGCCCGGGAACAGCCCGATCAGCGGCTTCAGGCGGGCGGTCAACAATCATGATCATGTCCGGGATTTTTCCTCGACGCTCGCCCGGTCGCCTATTGGGTTGACGCGTGGTCCGCCCCGTTCGCAACTGGGTTACCAGCTCGCGTTTAAGGCCCCCGCGGGCCAGTAAATACAAGGATTGGTAAATCGTTTCGTGTGACACCTGCATCTCCGCATCGTTTGGGAAGTCTCGTCGCAGGCGGCCAGAGATCTGCTCCGGGGAGAAACATTGTTTCAAGTCCGCCTGAACGCGTTCACGGAGAGCTTCATTCGTGGTGAGCTTAGCGACCTTGGGACGCCGAGCATTCTCGAAAGCCCGCGCATGAGCCGTTGTTGCCCGACGACTGGAATACGCGGCAGCGTGTCGCTTCAACTCCCGCGAGACCGTTGACGGTGAACGACCCAACTCGCGGGCAATCGCTCGAATGCCCTGCGTCGCGTGCAACGCCAAAATCGTTTGGCGTTCTCCCATCGTCAAAGATCGGCCCTTCAGATTGCGCCCCCATCGGGGGCGCATGCCACCGTTCTCCTTCACGTGTTTGCGCACGGTCGAGGCATTCCAACCGATAAGAGGACCTATGTCTTCAGCTGAAAGCCCGGCCTGTTTCAAGTCCCATAACTTGTGGACAACGTTTCCGAGCATCCGCTCAGAATATGGATCCGCGATATCAATCAACACCCTTCAATTCTCAGGTGTTGCATTGACCGCTTGGACCCGCGGCACGGGAACTCGGATTTGGTGCAGTCTCGATGAGACTTGACTCAACGCCGCCGTGAGATCGGCGGAAAGCGGTGTGTGTCAGCGACGGGTGCGAACGTGGAGTTCCATGATCAAGTCGTTGGCGAGACCCACCAGACGCGTGATCTCGCGGTCGTCGCGGTCGATCCAGGTGTGGCGGGGGGTCGAGCTGACCGGCACGAAGTTACGATGTTCCTCCCAGACGAGGAGGGTGCGCTCGGCACCCAAAACGTACTGCTGCCAGAAGACTTGACGGAGATACCCGGCGGGGATGCGCGCCCACGGCTTACCCGTTGTTTTGATCTCGCAGAGCTCGACCCCGCCGGCATCCGTTATGCCAATGCCATCGGGAGTCGCCAAGTGTCGCGGCTCAGTTTCGGAGTGAAACAGGGCCTGAGAAGACTGGATGTCGTAGTGCTCGAGAACCCAGCTCGCAATAATCGGCTCCCGCAGCTTGCCGTGGTCGGTGTAGGCATTGCCGCCGAAGCTCGAACCGTTGAGCTTTTCGGTGGCTGTCGCCAGAATCGAGGCTTTGGTCGTGAGCTTGGCAACATCGGTGGCGGTGATGCCGCGAGCACGGGCCCGCATCCATTCACCTTTGTCGGTACCATCTGTCACGATGCGAGAGAGGTAGGCGGGAGTCACACTTTTATTCTCTCAGCGTTGACCGAGATCGATAGTCGCGCTCGCCGCAGACGGGAAGCATCAGCAATGTCATGGGTACTTCATAGGATTCTCATAGATAGATGAGGATAATGGAAAGAGCCATGACAGATAACTTTGCCTCCGCCTCCGCCTCCGCTCAAACAGCACGTCCCGTGCGGCTCACCCGTGCTGATGGAACCGCTATCCGGGTACTCGTCGTGGATGACGAGGCGTCCCTCACCGACCTTCTCTCGATGGCCCTGCGCTACGAAGGCTGGGAGATTCGAACGGCGTCCGACGGCATGAAGGCCATCGCCGCCGCGCGTGAGTTCAAACCGGATGCCGTGGTGCTGGACATCATGTTGCCCGATATCGATGGGTTGCAGGTCTTGCAACGCATGCGAGCCGATGGTTCTGACGTGCCCGTTCTCTTTCTCACGGCCAAGGACGCGCTCGACGACCGCATTGCAGGGCTGACAGCCGGGGGCGACGACTACGTGACCAAACCCTTCAGCCTTGAGGAGGTGGTGGCGCGCTTGCGCAGCCTCATTCGTCGTTCCACCTTGACCGCTGACGTCAACGGGAGTCCCGTTATTGTTGTGGGAGATCTGGAACTTGACGAAGACAGCCACGAGGTTCGCCGTGCTGGCCGCCCCATTGACACCACGGCTACCGAATTTGAGCTCCTGCGTTATCTGATGCGAAACCCCAAACGCGTGCTCAGCAAATCACAGATCCTGGATCGCGTGTGGAGTTACGACTTCGGTGGGCGTTCCAGTGTGGTCGAGATTTACATTTCCTACCTCCGCAAGAAAATTGATGCGGATGCCAGGCCCATGATCCACACGGTTCGGGGTGCGGGTTACATGCTGAAGTCGGCGGAGTAACCATGCCAGCATCGCTCAAGCCGGGCCCCTTTGGGAACGGTGTCACGCTTCGAGCCCCGTGGACGTTGCGCCGTCGGCTCACGCTCACGGTCGCGGCCTTGCTGGTGCTCGCGACTCTTCTGATTGGCGTCGTGAGTGTGCTCGCCCTCCGTAGCTTCCTGATCGAAAGGCTGGACACCCAGCTGGGCGCTGCCGTAAACCGGTCGCAGAATGCGGTCGATAAGGATCCCCGGCAAGGGGGGCCGTTTGTTCCGGACGGCGATGACCATGCCTCGGGAGCGCTCCTGGCGCCTGGCCAAGCCGCGGGAACCCTCGTCGGAGTCGTCAATGCAACAACCGTGAGTGCCGGTATTCTGACTGGCGACGGCAGTGTTTCCCTCATTGGAACCACCGATTCTTCCCAAGCGAGCTCTCTCGCGCACTTGCGTGACGTCACCCCGGCATCCTCGCCGGCGAGCGTGCACATCGAAGACCTCGGGGACTACCGCGTTGTCGCCATTGCCGGGCCGCGGTCCGAATCGTTGGTCATTGGGTTGCCATTGGGGGAGGTTAACGCCGCGACGGAACAACTTATTCTCGTAATTTTGATTGTGTCGGTGCTCGGCATCGGGGCCACCGTTGTCGCGGGGCGTTTGCTGATTCGCTGGGAGCTGAGACCGCTCGAGCGGGTCGCGGCAATGGCAACGCGCGTCTCGGAACTACCCCTCGATAAGGGCCAAGTCGATCTTGCCGAGCGCATCGATGAACGGGATTCCGACGCGCGAACCGAGGTCGGGCGCGTGGGAAATGCTGTCAATGTCATGCTCGGGCACATTGGTCGCGCCCTCACGTCTCGCCAGGCGAGCGAAGACAAAGTTCGTCGTTTTGTAGCGGATGCAAGCCATGAGTTGCGAACACCGCTTGCCTCCATTCGCGGCTATGCGGAACTCACGCGTCGCGGCGGCGCCGAGATTCCGGATGACGTTCGGCACTCGCTGACCCGCATCGAATCTGAGGCAACACGCATGACGGGCCTCGTTGAGGACCTCCTGCTTCTTGCCCGACTCGATGAAGGCCGTGAACTGGAGCGCGTGTCCGTTGATCTTTCGCGCACCATCGTGGATGCCGTCAGTGACGCTCACGCCGCGGGTCCTGACCACGAGTGGCACGTCGATCTTCCGGAGGAACCCATCGAGGTTCCCGGTGACTCGGCCCGGCTTCATCAGGTCGTGGTCAACTTGCTGGCCAATGCGCGGGTTCATACTCCGGCGGGATCCCGGGTTGACGTGGCGCTGAAGACAGCAAACGGCGTCGTCGTGCTGACGGTCACCGATAACGGTCCCGGAATTCTCGAAGCCGATATTCCTTCTCTTTTTGAGAGGTTCACCCGCGGGGATGCCTCCCGCACGCGAGCCACCGGCAGTACGGGCCTCGGCCTTGCCATCGTGGCGGCGGTTGTTGCCGCGCACCACGGTTTGGTGGCCGTGGCCTCCGCTCCGGGCCGCACTGAGTTTCGGGTCAGTTTGCCGCTGGCTTAGGCCCCAGAGACGAAGGCTAGTAGCGAACGATTGCCGTCTCGCTGAGCAGGTGACTCTCGTCAACCTCGCGCAACTGGGCAACGGGAGCCCGATCGAAACTATTGATGAGGGTCGTCGGGAGGGACACCGCGAGGGCGCCCCACGAAGCCGCTGTGGTGAGCGCCGTGCGAATATCCAGTTCGGGAAGAGTTCCTTGCTCGTTGGCCTTGGTGGATGCTTCGGGCGAGATGACCTGGCTCAAGAACCCGGCTAAGAACGCATCGCCGGCTCCCGTCGTGTTAACGATGGATGGCGCCACGGCGCTCGCCCAGACGACATCATCCGCGGTAATCGCAACGGCTCCGTCGGGGCCCAGGCTCACGAGGGCAATTTCGAGTCCACCGGAGATGAGCTCGCGCCCCGCCTCGATAGCATCACCGAGCGTGGTTAGTGGGCGGCCCACGAGGGATGCTAACTCGTCGGCGTTGGGCTTGATGAGGTTGGCAAAGCCGCTTCTGGCCCAGTGCTTCAGCTCGGGGCCGCTGGTATCCAGGCCCACGCGGGCGCCGAGGTTGCGGGCGCGCGTGAAAAGCTCCGTGAGGTCAATGGGGAGACCGGTATCGGTCATTTTGGGATGCATCCCCGAGACGACGAGCCAGTCGGCGTTCATGTCGCTGACCTGTTCCAGAGTCAGCTCGACGACATTGCGCCAGTCTTCGGCAGAGAACGGAATGGCCTGCTGATTGATATTGGTGGTTCGGCCACCACGTTCGACCACGGTGGTGTTGACTCGCACGCGCCCTTGAACCGGCATGATGCGCATGATCTGTGGGAACGGCGTCGTGAAAAGCAGATATTGGTCTTGCATTCCAATCGGGAGCACGGCGGAAACGGGGCGCTTTGCGAGGTGGAGAGTGCGGGCAACGTTGAGGCCCTTACCGCTCATGTATTCGTGCACCTCGTAGGCGCGATTCACTTTGCCCGCAATGAGGCTTTCGGCCAGATAAGTGCGGTCGAGCACGGGGGCAGGGGTCAGCGTTACAACTGCGTTCACGAGTTGCCTCAATTTCGTGACAAGCCGGAGCCCGGTAAATGAGCAACGGCGCTAATAAGGGAGGGGTAGTACAACTCTATCGATTTGGCGCGCACCCCTCCTCTCCCGTACGCTAGGAGAAACCAAAGACCGCTGGTTATCGGTTGTGTTCTCGCAAGAGGGCCACATCCGGTAAAAAACTCGTTTACACGAAAACCCGCGCAGGCTCTGATGTGATTGACATTCGTCTTCTGACGTTCTCTTCTCGCTCCGGCCCTGTGCCGGAGCTTTTTTGTTGGGCCGGTGGTCTTGGCTGAAACACCTCGCACAAGCGGGGTGTGAGAAACCAAAGGAGCGCCATGGCGAACAAGGAAGCTTCGGTCGTAGAACTCACGGAGAAATTCGAGAGCTCAAACGCCGTACTGCTCACCGAGTACCGCGGTCTCACGGTTGCACAGCTCAAGGAGCTGCGCACATCAATTCGTGAGCACGCAACCTACGCCGTGGTAAAGAACACGTTGACCAAGATTGCCGCCGCTAAGGCCGGCATCGTGGGTCTCGACGACCAGCTTGCTGGCCCGTCGGCTATCGCTTTCGTGCACGGTGACGCTGTCGCCGTAGCTAAGGCTTTACGTGACTTTGCCAAGGCAAACCCTCTTCTGATCGTGAAGGGCGGCTACTTTGACGGTAAGCCTCTTTCCGCTCAAGAGGTTGGAAAGCTCGCCGATCTCGAGTCGCGTGACGTGTTGCTGGCGAAGTTCGCCGGTGCCGCCAAGGCCTCGCTATTCGGTGCCGCATACCTATTTACAGCGCCGCTGTCCAAGACCGTTCGTACGGTCGAGGCTCTGCGTCAGAAGCAAGAGTCTTCCAACTAGCACTAGCTAGCTGGTCGCATTTTTCAACGAATCAAAAGAAAACTAGGAGTAATCATGGCAAAGCTCACAACCGAGCAGCTCATCGAAGCTTTCAAGGAGCTCACGCTCATTGAACTCAGCGAGTTCGTCAAGGCATTTGAGGTGACCTTTGAGGTCACCGCTGCTGCACCCGCAGCCGCTGCAGCAGCCCCCGCTGCTGGTGGCGCTGCTGAGGTAGTCGAAGAGAAGGACTCATTTGACGTCATTCTCGAGTCTGCTGGCGAAAAGAAGATCCAGGTCATCAAGGAGGTGCGCGCCCTTACCAGCCTTGGTCTTGGCGAGGCAAAGGCTGTCGTTGACGGCGCCCCTGCTCCCGTCCTTGAGGGTGTCAACAAGGAGACCGCTGAGAAGGCAAAGGCACAGCTTGAAGAAGCTGGCGCCACTGTAACCCTCAAGTAGTCTTCTTGTAGAAAACTATTGGGCGTCATCCCTTCGCGGGGATGGCGCCCTTTTTCTTAACGCTCAAAGTCCTCGGCGACGAGTTCGATAATGCTCGCCGCAGCCCGCCCCGGATAGGGGCTCACGTACGCTAATAGCTCCGCTATTTCTTCAGAGTGTGTGGGCAAGAGTCCCGCTTCTGCTGCCGCGATTGTCGCTGCAAACTCGTCCATCGCTGTCACCCTGATGGAGGCCGCCGCCGCGAGAATCCCGGTGTGGGTAAATGCCCAATGCTCGCTCTTTTCCCAGAAGATCGCAGGGGTACCCGTGACCAGGGGGTACTCCACCAAGAACGAGATGCCGTCCGTGAGGAGGGCATCGGAGGCGAGAAAGATCGCCGCAAAGCTTGCACTTTCCTGCGTGGCTGTGTTGGGCAAAGCTGCCCAAGCGGTCTTCCACTCAGCGAGTTCACCAGGGGTCATCAGGTCACGATCGGTCAACGTCCCAAAAAGAAACGGGTGCGGCCGCAGCACGACGTCAATGTGTTGATGGGTTCGCGCAAACTCCAGCATGTCGTTGCACAAGTCGGCAAAGACGCCGAAATTCAGCCAGTTCGGTCCGTAGGAATGGTGCGGACCCCATAAGAGCCGAAAGGGAGCCTCGCCTGAGTCGAGCCGGCGATCCAGAGGCCAGAAGGGGGCGGTCTTGGCGGCACTTTCGAGCAAAGCATCGATTTTGGGAGTTCCCGTGCGATAGATCTGGTTGCCATAATCGGCTTCGACAAAGGCCGAGGCGACCTCGGCATCCTGAAGAAAAATCATGTGGGAGAGTCGATGTGTAGGTTGCGTGTATTGGTGGGGGGCAATTCCGTCGAAATCAGGTTCCTGCACGAGAGAACTCGTGAAGTACGGCACATAACAAACATGAGTGAACTGAATGAGCTGTTCAATCTGATAACCGGGCTGGTAATTGCGCTGCCACGGGTAATTCAGAAACAGATAATCGGGATCAAGCTCCTTGAGCCGTTCAAGGCCGATCAGACTGTCCTCATCGGAGAAACGTTCATGAACAATGCCCTGTTCGGTGAAGAATTTGCTAATCAGGGGTTCGTCCGTGAAGTCGTCATAGCCGGTCAGCTTGCGCGGGATGGTAATGACGAGGGGGTCAAAACGTTGATCGGCGAGCATCGCCCGGTAAATGCTATCGAGAGAATCCCAGGCCTCCACATAGAAGACGAGAAAGATGACCCGGATGGGGCGGTGACCGGTATCAGAGAGCAAACGTCGTTCCCATGAGTTCTTCCGTGGAGGCCCAGAGGGCGTCTGCCAGTGATTCATCGTAGGCGCGGGGCATCCCGGTAAAGATTCGGGGCTTTCCCCAGATTTCGAGCCGAGGTCCGATGAACTCACCACCGGAGAGGCCTAAGGATGTGGACGCCAAAATTTGCGAGCGCGCCCCCGTGGCCGCACTTTGCGCCAAGAAGTTTGCGCGCTCGTTGCCGCCCTTCTGCAAGTTTGTGCTGGCCCAGCCAGGGTGGGCGGCGACGGACACGATCGGAATATTCGCTGCTTTTGCCCGGCGATCAAGTTCGAGGGCAAACATCAGGCAGGCGAGTTTGGTGGTGCCGTAGCGATTCCAGGCAGAGTACCCAATGTCGGTTCCCCGGACCTCGTCAACCGACGCGGTCGTGAAGCTTCCGCGGCGATGAGCCACCGAGGACAGGCTGACGACGCGACCTCCCGAGCCGCGAAGGAGAGCGGGGAGCAGGCCGGCCGTGAGGGCGAAATGGCCCACGTGGTTCGTGGCCATTTGCGACTCGATACCGTCTACGGAGAGCGAAAACGGCGGTGCCATAATGCCCGCATTGTTGATCAAAATATCGAGGGGAGTGTCCGTCTGGGCGGCAGTGAAAGCGCGAACAGAGGCGAGATCCGCCAGATCGAGCGGCTCAACTGCCAGTCGAGCATCCGGCTGGTGGGTGCGGATGCGGTCCACGGCGGCAGCGCCGGCAACGGTATTTCGTACTGCCAAGGTGACCTCGGCGCCGAGTGCGCTCAGAACAAGAGCGGTTTCAAACCCTAGTCCGGAGTTGGCTCCCGTGATGATGGCACGCTTGCCGTCGAGGCGGGGAAGGTCAAGAAGGGGTTTCGGCATGTTTCATCGTGCCACATTTGGATGCCGCCTGTGGACAGGTATGCGCCAATTGGCGAAGCTCGGGGGCAAAAAAATTGTGGGGCCCCGCGTTTTCGCGAGACCCCACAAGCATGAGCTGAAACTAGCCGACGTGGGCGCGCATCTTTGCTGCCACCGCAATGGCATCGCCCTCAGGAGAAGTCGACTTCTTGTCGGGGCGGGCAATGAACAGGTAGAGCGCGCCGACGACGAGAACAACGACGAGACCGATCCACGTCACGTAGTTATCCATCAGGCTAAACGTCGCTCCCAGCAAGAGCAGAATGATCGCGATGATGCCGTAAATCAAAGCACCAATGTTGACAACCATGCCCCACGCGCCCAAGCTGAAGGGCCCGGCGGGTTTCCAGCCCATGAAACGCTGACGCAGCGAGGCCAACACGATTGCCTGGAAGGCAACATAAATTCCGAGAACGGCAAACGACGTGATCTGAACGAGAGTGTCCGGCAGAACAAAGACGATCACCGCGATGACCATGGGGATGACGCTGGCCACAACGATGGCGTTTGTCGGCACCTGCGTACGAGGCGAGAGCTTGGCAAGCCACGTGCTGGCGGGAAGCATTCCGTCACGCGCGAAGGAGTGCAGCAAGCGACTGGCGGCAGCCTGAAGGCTCAAAACACACGAGAGGAAGGCCATGCAGGCGATGACCAAGAAGATCTTCTCACCAACGGGGCCCAGAGCTGATTCCAGAATGGACGGAATGGGGTTGGGGTCTTCGCCGCTCACGATGGCAGCCAGGTTGGGCGCAGCCAGCACGTAGCCAACGAAAGACATGAGAGCCGAGACGCCCCCCACGAAGATCGTGAGGTACATGGCGCGGGGAACGCGACGCGACGCATCCGCTACTTCTTCGGCTACGTCACCGCAGGCCTCAAAACCGTAGAACATGAAGAGACCGATGAGGGCGGCACCAACGAAGGCACCCATGTAGTTGCCGTCACCCTTGCCGAACGAATCGAAGAAGACGCTGAAGTCGTTCTTACGGTCAAAGATGAGGAGATAGAGGCCAAGGCCGACGACGCCGGTGAGTTCGGCAGCAAGGCCGATGCGGGCGACGCGCGAGGTCATTCTTGTGCCGCCCAAGTTGAACAACAGGGCGATTACGAGCAGCACGATTGTGAGGCCGAGAGTCCAGCCGGCCGGGAGTAGGCCATTCTCATCGAGGGGAATCCCGACGAGGTTCGCCAAGAATCCGCTGCCATATTCGGCCACGGCGGTGATCGTCACAATCATGGCCCAGATGTAAACCCAGGCTGCCATCCACGCGTAGCGTCTGCCCCACAGGCGTCTCGCCCAAGGGTAGATTCCGCCGGCGATAGGGTATTGCGACACCACTTCCCCCATGACGAGGGCGACCAGCAACTGGCCGGCGCCCACGATGACGATCCAGAAGACGGACGGCGGGCCGCCAATCGAGAGAGAGTAGGCGAAGTAAGCGTAAATCGCGACGAGCGGGGAGAGGTAAGTGAAGCCGAGAGCCATGGTTCCCCACAGCGACATCGATCGCTCGTAGGTGCCTTCGAAGCCAAGGGCGCTGAGATGTTCAGCGTCGCCCATGTGTGCGCGTGGAGAAGTTTTGTCGGACATTGTGACCTTTCACAGTCGTGAAGAAGTACCCTCAAAAATTCGCCATTGAAAGCTGAAGATGACTTCGTATTGCGCACACACTATCGCGAACCATGACTTTCCCGGTACACCTTTTGTCTCCGTTTCTTACACTCATTGTGACAAAGTCCCGCACACGGTTCAGGGCGATAGATTTAATGGATGGCACTCGACCGACGGAGCAACCATGGATAGTTCACAAAAGACCGCGCTAACGGCTGGCCCCCTCGCCGGAATTCTCGTGGCGGATTTTTCACGCGTCTTGGCCGGGCCCTTGGCGACCATGACGTTAGCGGACTTAGGGGCCAGGGTTATCAAAGTCGAGAAGCCTGGTGCCGGAGACGACACCAGAAGCTGGGGTCCTCCCACGTCTGAAACCGGCTCGACATACTTTGACAGCGTTAACCGCAACAAGGAATCCGTGTGTCTGGACTTGGCCGATGCCGGTGACCGCGCTTTGGCTTTTGAGTTGGCCTCGCGGGCCGATGTTGTCATTGAAAACTTCAAACCCGGAGGAATGACCCAATTGGGCCTGGGGTACGAGGCCGTCGCGGCCGTCAACCCTCGCGTTATCTACGTGTCAATATCGGGATTCGGATCCGCTGGGGGCGCCCATCTCCCGGGCTACGACTTCATGGTGCAGGCCGTCGGCGGACTCATGAGCATTACCGGGGAGCCGAACGGCCCGCCGACGAAGGCGGGCGTTGCCGTGGTGGATGTGCTCACGGCTAAGGATGCCACGATCGGAATCTTGGCGGCGTTGCACGCGCGCCACACGTCGGGTCGCGGGGCGCACCTTGACGTCAACCTTCTGTCGAGTCTTCAGGGTTCCTTGGCCAATCAAGCCCAGGCTTATTTGGGAGCCGACGTTGTCCCCCAGCGCCTGGGAAATGCTCATCCGTCAATTGCTCCCTATGAGTTGTTGGCGTGCGCTGATGTTCCGCTCGCTGTGGCCTGTGGCAATGATGGTCAGTTTGTGAAGCTCGCGGAGGTCTTGGGAATCGACAATGCCGCACGCGACGAACGATTCGCGACCAATAGCGCGCGGGTGCGCAATCGTCCCGCCCTCATCGCCATGTTGGAGGAGAGACTGGGGCGCCGGGATGCCGCACATTGGCAGGAGCGCCTGACCGCTGTCGGAGTGCCCGTGGGAAAAGTCGGAACGATCAAAGACGGAATTGCGCTCGCCGAATCTCTGGGATTGGAACCCACCATGGACGTGGTTCGTGCCGATGGTTCCGTCGCCTCCCGCCAGATTCGCCATCCCATTACGTGGCAACCACCGTTTGAAGTGCCTCACCAAGCACCACCATTACTGGGGCAACATTCCGATGCTGTCAAGCGGTGGCTCACCAACGCTTCACAACGGTGATTGTGGTGCTGGAAGCGTTGTCACTGCGTGGCCATACTGGAAGGACACAACAGAGGATTACCGCTCATGACTGACACTTCAGACCTTCTCGATATCGAATCTCTTCTCACCGCCGAGGAGGTCGCGTTCCGCGACACGGTTCGTAATTTCGTGGATGCGACCATTCGTCCCAATATTCAAAAGTGGTATGCCGACGCGGTATTCCCGCTCGAAATCGTGCCAGAGATGGCTCGCCTCGGCCTGCTCGGGATGCACCATAAGGGCTACGGATGCCCGGGAAAAAGTGCGACCGAATACGGCTTGGCAGCACTGGAACTCGAGGCGGGCGACTCCGGTTTGCGAACCTTTGTCAGCGTTCAAGGCTCCCTCGCGATGGGGGCAATCGCGAAGTTCGGTTCCGAAGAACAGAAAAATGAGTGGCTTCCCAAAATGGCATCCGGTGAGGCTATTGGATGCTTCGGTTTGACTGAACCGGCCGCGGGCTCCGATCCTGGAACGATGGAGACGGTCGCGCGCCGCGACGGCAGCGACTGGGTAATTTCCGGGACCAAACGCTGGATTGGCCTGGCGAGCGTGGCCCAGGTTGCCGTGATTTGGGCGATGACCGAAGAAGGTGTTCGCGGCTTTGTCGTTCCCACGAAAACGGCCGGTTTTGTGGCTACCGTCATTGAGCCCAAGATGTCGATGCGGGCCTCCATTCAATGCGAGATTTTGCTGGACAATGTGCGACTACCCGAAAGCGCCATGCTGCCTCTGGCCAGAGGACTGCGCGGCCCCTTCGAGTGCCTGAACGATGCTCGCTACGGCATTGCCTGGGGTGTGATGGGCGCCGCGCGTGACAGCTTCGACGCCGCCTTGGCGTACTCACTCGAGCGCACGCCGTTTGGCCGGCCCCTCGCGGGCTTCCAGCTCACCCAGCAGAAACTGGCGGACATGGTTGTGGAGATCAACAAGGGAACGTTGCTGGCACTGCACTTGGGACGCCTTAAAGACGCCGGCAAGCTTCAGCCGCACCAGATTTCTCTGGCCAAGCTCAGCAACACCAGAGAGGCAATCGAGATCGCTCGTTCGGCCCGCACTGTATTGGGAGGCAACGGTATTTTGCTCGAATACTCGCCCATCCGTCACGCCAACAACCTCGAGAGTGTTCGCACTTACGAGGGAACAGATGAGGTGCACACCCTCGTGCTCGGTCAGCACATCACCGGCATTTCGGCATTCCGCTAGGCATTCGTCGGGTCCGAACCTGCTAGCTGGTGAACGTCAACCAGAGCAGGGCAAAATTCAGCGCGATGATGAGGACAACGGCGATTACGGCTGCCACGGTGGTGAACCAGCGGTTCGCGTCCGCTCCGAGCAGACTCTTTTGGCGGGTAAAAATAACCAGCGGCACGAGGGCGAACGGGATACCGAAGGACAGGACCACTTGGCTCATGATGAGGGCCCACGTGGGGTCAACGCCGGCCGCGAGAATCACAATAGCGGGAATGAGGGTGATGACGCGCCTCGTCAGTAGTGGGATGCGCACGTGGAGAAGGCCGCTCATAATTTCCGCGCCCGCATAGGCTCCGACGGAGGTGGAGGCCAGGCCCGACGCCAGGAGTCCAATAGCGAACATGATAGCGATGACGGGTCCAAGCGTGGCCCCAAGCCCGACGTAAACGCTCTCGAGGCTGTCGGTCTTTCGTCCGGTCAGGTTTACGGCAGCGACTATGAGGATGGCGAGGTTGACGCTGCCAGCAATCACGAGTGCAATGGTGACGTCAATGCGGGTTGCCCGCATTACGTGCGACCGATTGGGTCCGGCCTTCACGAGCCCAAAACGATCTCGGGTCAAGGCCGAATGGGCGTAAATGGCGTGCGGCATGATGGTGGCGCCCAAGATGGACGCGGCGAGCAAGACCGATCCAGAGTCGGCGAATCGGGGAACCAGGCCGGCCAGGAGCGAACCGGCCTCGGGGGGCGCGACAACGACACCGATACCGAATCCAACGGCGATGATAACGAGGAGTCCGATAATCGCCCGCTCGAAACGGTGAGAGCCGGAGCGATTCTGCAACTGCAGCAGGAGGAGGGACAACAGCCCGGTAATGAGACCACCAAGGAGGAGGGGAATTCCAAACAGGAGGTAGAGAGCGATGGCGCCGCCGATGATTTCGGCCAGGTCGGTGGCCATCGCCACGATCTCGGCCTGGAGCCAGTAGACGCGGCGAAGCCACGGGTTAAGGATGCGTTCGCCCAGGAGCTGAGTGAGGCTCTTACCGGTTGCGATGCCCAGCTTGGCCGAGAGGTATTGTACGAGCCACGCAATGAGGTTTCCGCCCACGACGACCCACACGAGCAGGAATCCGTACTGCGCGCCCGCGGTCATGTTGCTCGCGACGTTTCCTGGGTCGAGGTAGGCGACTCCGGCAACGAGCGCGGGCCCGAGGAGGGTGAAAAGTCGCTTCGCTGCCACGAAACCAGCCTAGTTGTCTGCGGTGGGCTCCTCGATGCTCCGTGAATGCGGCACGGGTCAATCGTGAGTATTTATGCT
Source organism: Alpinimonas psychrophila (assembly GCF_014137865.1). Classification (GTDB taxonomy): domain Bacteria; phylum Actinomycetota; class Actinomycetes; order Actinomycetales; family Microbacteriaceae; genus Alpinimonas; species Alpinimonas psychrophila. Next base: position 86,077 of record NZ_JACGWU010000008.1, read on the forward strand.
CAAAATGTGCGGATTTCGAAGAAAAACCTGGGAATTATGGAGGAATGAGTAGAAGAAGTTGGATTAAACAACGAAAACCCCGATAGCGTCGAGGTCATGAGAATTCTGCTTGTCGGCGCCGGTGGTGTCGGAGATGCTTTTGCCAAGATAGCTGCTCGCCGTTCGTTCTTCGAATGTGTGGTGGTGACCGACTTCGACATCACTCGTGCCGAGCGCACGATCGCCTGGCTGACTGAGCGTCACGGTGCTGCGGCCATCGCCGGTCGGTTCGTTGCCGACAGTATCGATGCCAGTGATCCCGGCAGCGTCGCGGCGGTTGCCCAGCGTCACTCGATAACGCACGTGATGAATGCCGTGGAGCCCAAGTTCGTGCCCACCATCTTTGCGGGAGCTGCCGCCGCCGGAGCGAATTACCTTGACATGGCGATGAGTCTGTCGAAGTCGCATCCGACATCTCCGTATTCACTCACTGGGGTCACGCTCGGCGAAGAGCAGTTCGCTGTCACCGCGGAGTGGGAGGCCGCCAACCGCCTCGCCCTCGTGGGCATCGGTGTTGAACCCGGCCTCTCCAACGTGTTTGCACGCTATGCCGCCGACCACCTCTTCAGCCACATCGATGAGCTGGGAACGCGCGACGGTGCCAACCTTGTCGTTCGCGACGCCAACGGCGAAGAAATCTTTGCTCCGTCGTTCAGCATTTGGACGACCATCGAGGAATGCCTGAACCCTCCCGTGATCTGGGAGAAGGACAAGGGCTGGTTCACCACCGAGCCCTTCAGTGAGCCCGAGGTGTTTGTGTTCCCTGAGGGGATCGGCCCCGTGGAGTGTGTCAACGTCGAGCACGAAGAAGTACTGATGATGCCGCGCTGGTTGGATGCGCAGCGCGTGACCTTCAAGTACGGGCTGGGCAACGAGTTCATCGGCATTCTCAAGACTCTGCACCAGCTGGGTTTGGATTCCGTTACTCCGGTAAAGGTTCGCACCGCCGATGGCCCCGCCATGGTGGCTCCGCGTGACGTTGTCGCAGCGTGTCTTCCGGATCCCGCCTCGATTGGCCCGCGTATGACGGGCAAGACGTGTGCCGGAATGTGGGTCACTGGAACGGGCAAAGATGGCCAACCGCGGGAAGTGTATCTCTACCACGTGAGCGATAACGAGTGGACGATGGCCGAATATGAGGCCCAGTGTGTCGTGTGGCAGACAGCGCTGAACCCGGTAATCGCACTCGAACTTCTCGCCACAGGGGCGTGGAGCGGCGCCGGTGTTGTGGGACCAGAGTTCTTTGACGCCGAACCATTTTTGACTCTCATGGCTCGCCCCGAGGCCGAAGGCGGCTACGGCCAGGCGTGGGGGCTTGAGGATCGCCTCGCAAACTAATGGTCTTTTCAGACGAACATTGCCCCTCACCTAAAGAAAAGGCGAGGGGCAATGTTCGTCTGGAGGGAGGGCCTTTATGTTCTTAGGATCGAGCCACCACTGCGCTTACGCGACAGGGCGTCGATTGTTGCAGCACCGACGAGGACACCACCGGTGACGAGAAAGTTGATGCCCGCGGGAAGGCCGATAAGACCAAGGCCGTTGTCGATGATGGAAATCACGAGCGCTCCGACAATGGCGTTCATCATGCGACCGCGACCGCCAAAGAGGCTGACGCCGCCCACGACGGCTGCGGCGACACCGTTGAGAACGATGGTTCGGCCGGCGGTTGATTCCACCGAGCCAATCCGGCTAGCGTGCAGGAGCCCGGAGACCACGGCAAGCGTTGAGCAGATCATGAAGGCAGCGATGCGAATCTTGGCAACGTCAATGCCGGCACGGCGCCCGGCTTCTGGATTGCCACCTACAGCGTAGAGGTAACGACCAAATAAGGTGCGATCAAGCACGAATGTTCCGATGAAGACGATGACGAGAACGATCGGAATCACAATCGGAACACCGGCGATTGCTTTGATGGAGACGCTTCTATTTTCGTTCAGGATGGCGACAGCGATGCCGCCAAGAACAGCCATAAAGGCGAGACGAATAAAGAGCATTGAGATGGGACGCGTCGCCAACCCCGTGCGCGTGCGACGGCTGCGGTCCCACAGTGCGATGAGGAAGGAACCGACAACCATGATGGCCAGCATGCCCCAACCGGCCCACTCGGGCATGTTGCTGTTCATGATGGCCTGGATGGCAGGAATGTCAACGCGGTAAATTCCACCATCACCGAGCATGATCAGCTGAAGCCCTTGGAACCCCAAGAAGAAGCCCAGCGTGACGACGAAGGACGGCACCCTGATTTTCGCCACGAAGAAACCGATGATCCACCCCGTGAGCGAGCCAAAGGCCAGCGCAGCGATGACCGAGAGAAGGGGGTCGATCCCCATCTTCTGATTCAGTACGACGAACAACGCCATGCCGACACCGGCGGTTACCCCGGCGGCAAGGTCAATCTCACCGAGGAGCAAGACAAAGACGAGGGCGCACGCCAAGACGGCGAGTTCGGCGGACTGAACGAACAGGTTGGCAAAGTTGAGCTTTGTCAAGAAGAACGGGCTGAGGGCCGAGAACAGAATCGCGAGAAGAATGAGAGCGGAGACGGCCGGGAGGGCCCCCATTTCGCCACTGCGAATTCTTTGGAAGTAGGCGGTCGCTTGATCGCGAAGGGTTCCTTCGTGGCCGGTAGCCAGGGAAGTGTTGCTCATGAAGCTGCTCCTTCGAGGGACTTGGTGCCGGTGATGTACCCAACGACGTCGTTGTAGTTCGTGTCGGCTGTTGCCAGGGAGGCAACCATCCCCCCCAGGTAGAGAACGCTAATGAAGTCGGCGACTTGAAAAACATCGGCGAGGTTGTGGCTGATGATGATGACGCCAATTCCGTTATCGGCTAGACGACGGACAAGGTTGAGAACCTGTTCGGTCTGGGCAACGCCGAGGGCGGCGGTGGGCTCGTCGAGAATCACGAGCTTGGCATTACGCAATACGGTGCGACCGATGGCGACGGTTTGACGCTGACCGCCCGAGAGGGATGAGACCTTCTGTCGAACGGACTTTACGGTGCGCACGGACAGGCTCTGCAATGCCTTGGTAGCCGCAAATTCCATGGCTGCTTCGTCAAGGGTGCCCATGGCAACTTCTTCGCGCCCGAGAAACATGTTCTGAACGATGTCCAGGTTCTCGCACAAAGCGAGGTCCTGATAAACAACCTCGATGCCAAGGTTGCTGGCCTGCTTGGGATTCACGATGTGGACATCGTGGCCGTCAAAACGCACGGTGCCTTCATCGAAAGGCTGCACTCCCGAGAGCCCCTTGATCAGGGTGGACTTGCCGGCGCCGTTGTCTCCCACAAGGGCGGTGACTTTGCCGGCGTAGGCCTTGAAGTCAATCCCCTTAAGGACATCGACGGGGCCGAAGCTCTTTTTGACTCCGACGAGTTCGATCAGTGGCGTATCCATGCCATCTCCTTTGATGCTCCTCGCGCCGACGATGGCGTGAAGGTAATTCTGTCGCACAGTGTGCGCTGGGGGAAGCGTTAATAAAGGGTCTTCCCGCCGAGGATGAGTCGACGGGAAGACCCAGAGGGTGGCTCTACTTGACTTTGTACATCGTGCACGCGGCAGCTACGGCTGCGGTGCAGAGTTCAGAAGCCTTGGCATCGCCGGCCGTGACGACATCAATGACGCTCGAAGCGACGATCTTGATGGGCGTAACCGCGACGAAGGGGGTTCCATCAGCGAGCTTCTTGCTCACCGAGGGGGTTGCGCCGTTCAAAATCTGAATGGCGAGGTCAGAAGCAGCGGCTGCTTCAACCTTGGCGGGCTTGTATACGGTGCAGGTCTGCTTGCCCAGAAGGACGTTTTGAAGACCGGCAACCGAGGCATCCTGACCGGAAACAGGAATGGTCTTGCCATTCTTGTCGAGGATCGTGATAACGGAAGCAGCATTGGTGTCGTTGGCGACCCATACTGCATCAACCTTGCCACCGAGCGTGGTGTAAGCCTGTTCGAATGCGGTTCCAGCCTTGGCGCCATCCCAGGTTCCGGGAGTTTCGAACGCGGGCTTGATGCCAGCAGCTGACATGACAGCGACAGCACCGTCATGGAACATCTTGGCGTTACCGTCTGCGGGGTCGCCGCCAACGTAAACAACACTGGCGGTCTTGGCGTCAACGCCAGCTGCCTTCAGTCCGTCAACGATGCAGGTACCTTCAATGCCACCAACAGCCTCGTTGTCGAAGGAGACGTAGTAGTCAGCTCCGGCGAAGGGGCGGTCGTAGGCGATCGACGGGATGCCCTGAGCCTTGGCCTTGGTGGCAACCGTAACGGCAGCACCTTGAAGGTCATCTAGGATCATGACGCCGCAACCCTTGCTGAGCTGCTGGTCGGCGATCGTGGCGTACTTAGCGGTGTCACCCTGAGCATTCTGGATGTCTGCTTCGAAGCCCGCGGCGGTCAAAGCATCGTTGAGAGCGGGGCGGTCGCTTGCCTCGTAGCGAGGTGACGACTGGGTGTCGGGCAGGATAACGCAGGCGCGCTTGCTGGCGGCCGTTGTTCCACCGGTGGAAGCGCTACAGCCCGAAAGCATGAGTGCGCCTGCTGCGGCCATGGCAACAATTGAGATTAATGAAGACTTCTTCATTTTCTCCCCCTTCTGAATGTTTTGTGTCTTGGTTCCCGGCAAGCCGAGGTTGACTCCTCTA
>NZ_JACGWU010000009.1 GCF_014137865.1 Alpinimonas psychrophila
GTGCGGGCAAAACGACACTGACGCGCGGTATCGGCGAGGGGTTGGGGGTGCGCGGCCCGGTGACAAGTCCCACTTTCGTTCTCGCCCGAACGCATCCCAGCCTCACGGAGGGCCCGCCACTGGTGCATGTGGACGCCTACCGTCTTGCCTCAGCGCTCGAACTTGATGACTTAGATATCGATTTCTCCCACTCCGTGGTCGTTGTGGAGTGGGGTGCTGGCATGCTGGATGGTGTCACCGAGTCGTGGCTGGAGGTTCACATTGTTCGGCCCGAGGGCGGCTCTGAGAATGATCTCGACGATGATCTTGTTGAACCCCGCACCGTCTCAATTGAGGGCCACGGGCCTCGCTGGCGCGCGTAGTCTTGATTTCGTGATTCTGGCTATCGATACTTCCGCAGGCACGAGTGTTGCGCTCGTTGAGAATGGCCGCATTCTTGCTGAACACAGCGTCATCGATACTATGCGCCACGCCGAAGTTGTGGGCGCCCTCATTCTTGAGTGCCTGACGTCTGCTGACATTTTGGCTACTGATGTGACGGCCGTCGTCGCAGGTATGGGGCCCGGTCCCTTTACAGGACTCCGTGTGGGAATCGCCGCTGCCGAAGCGTTTTCGGTGGGTGCCAACATTACCCTCCTGCCGATGGTCAGTCACGACGGGATTGCCACCGCCCATTATGCGGGCGGTGCGCGCGGTCCGATAACGGTGGTGACGGATGCGCGCCGCCGCGAGCTCTATTGGAGCACGTATTCCGGTCTGAACGCGCACGAGCTTCCCCAACGCATTTCGGGCCCCAACCTCGCAAAGCAGGCCGAAGTTCCGGCCGAGGTGCTGGGTCTTACCCCGTTCATTCTGGAAGCGACCGAGGTATCGGCTGGCGCTTTGGCGATCACCGCCGAACGCATGGCGACGGCAGGGGAGCCTTTTGGGACATTTCGGGCGCTGTATTTGCGCTCGCCGGATGTCACTCTCTCTAAGGGGCCAAAGCGGGTCGTGCAATGAGTGGCACGCCACGGTTGAGACCGGCAACCGCCGATGATCTGGTTGCCATTATGGCGCTGGAAACGAGTGTTTTTGGGGCAGAGGCCTGGTCGGAAGATGCAATGCGCCGAGACATGCAAGACGCCAATTGCCTGTACATCGTGGCCGAGCGGCCACGTGTGGAGTCCGGTAAGGAGGCTGGTGGGGCCTTCCAATTCTTGGGCTATGCGGGGCTCCTGTGTCCCTCCGGCTCAGGTGACGGCGACATTCAAACCATCGCCGTTGCAACCGAAGCACGCGGGCTGGGGTTGGGGCGTGCGCTCATGCTGGTGTTGTTGCAGCGCGCCGAGGAACGCCTCGCCGAGCGGCTATTTCTTGAGGTGCGTGCCGACAATGATGTCGCACGAGCGCTGTATGAGAGCTTGGGATTTGAGGAAATTGCGGTGCGTCCTCACTACTACCAGCCCGAGGGAATCGATGCGATTGTGATGCGGCGTGAAAAGACATCGCAGCGAAAGCACGGCCCCAGCGTTGGTCGGGAAGTTCTCTCGTGAGCCGCGCCACGCACATCCTGAATCGCGAGGCACCCCTTGTGCTCGGCATTGAGACCAGCTGTGACGAAACCGGTATCGGTATTGTGCGCGGGCGGAAGTTACTTGCTAACGTCATTTCCTCGTCGATGGACGAGCATGCGCGCTATGGCGGTGTCGTTCCCGAGGTTGCTGCTCGTGCACATGTGGAGGCTATCACCCCCGCTATTCGCCAGGCGGTCGCCGAGGCCGGCATCCGGCTCAGTGACCTGGATGCCGTTGCGGTCACCTGCGGACCGGGACTTGCCGGTGCACTCATGGTCGGGGTTGCGGCAGCCAAAGCGCTCGCAATCTCTCTCGACAAACCTCTCTTTGCGGTGAACCATCTCGTCGGTCATGTGGGTGCAGATGTGTTGGGCGAGGAGGGGCCGTTGGAGTACCCCACGATTGCACTCCTGGTGTCGGGGGGGCACACCTCGCTGCTTTTGGTTCGTGATCTTGTCTCCGATGTGGAGCTTCTTGGCGAAACTATTGATGATGCTGCGGGGGAGGCTTTTGACAAGGTGGCTCGTGTGCTCGGCATGCCGTATCCAGGAGGTCCGCACATTGATCGACTCGCTGCTACGGGTTCGCCTACCGCTATTCGTTTTCCCCGGGGTCTGAGCCAGCCCAAAGACATGGCAGCCCACCGTTACGACTTCTCGTTTTCTGGGCTTAAAACTTCGGTCGCGCGGTGGGTAGAAATTCGTCGCGATGCCGGCGAAGAGATTCCCCTCGGCGATGTTGCCGCAAGTTTTCGCGAAGCCGTAGCCGACGTGCTCCTCACCAAGGCCATTGCTGCGTGCAGCGACTTCAACGTGCCCCGCCTCTTGCTTGGTGGTGGTGTCGTGGCAAATGCTCGTATTCGAGAACTGGCAGGCCAAAAATGTGCGGATGCTGGAGTGACGCTGCGTGTTCCACCGCTCGCGTTGTGCACCGACAACGGGGCCATGATTGCCGCGCTTGCCGCGGAGCTCATTATGGCGGGGGCACAGCCGTCGGGCATGGACTTCGGGGCGGACTCCACGCTGCCCGTCACGACGATTCAGATTCTCTGAAAAAGATTTTGTTGTAGCACGTGCAGAATCTATTATTCTCAGTACATGGAGTAGTCGTTAGTTCACACAATGGGAGAAATGCTATGTCTGAAAACAACACCGCACAACCGGTCTACGTAGTTCCTCCCGCCGGCGCCAAGACCAACATGTTGGCTATTGTCTCACTGGTCACGTCGATTATTGGTTTGGGCATCGTTGGAATCATTACGGGTCACCTGGGGCTGAGTCAGATTAGGAAGACGGGTGAACAGGGCAGCGCCCTGGCCATAGCTGGACTTATTATCGGCTACCTAGAGGTTATCGCGGTCGTCATCTTCATAATTATTTTCTTTGTCATGTTCGCCATCGCGGGTAACCACAGTTACAGGATGAGCTATTAATCCTGAATTCCGTGGAGGAGGATGCGGACAGAAAATAACCGTCATCATAGGGTTTCGTAGTGAGTGATGGTAAAATTTCTTTCGCGAGCACCTAGGTTGGTGCTCCGAGAAAGTTTTTGTGGTGACTGATGGTGCGCATTGAGACACGATTGATGTGCTGGGGGCGCACAAGCAGTTGATAGACGCACAGAGTGAGTCTCTCAAATCCGTGTCGGTTGCCATGATTCTCACGAACACCGATCGCAAAATTGTCTTGGTCAACGACTTAGCAGAGTTGCTCTTTGGTTATTCCCGGGCAGAGTTACTCGGCCGGCGCATTGGTGTGCTCATGCCAGAACGTGACGGGGTCGCGGAAGCTGAGTCTACTTCTGGGTGCACGGTGGAAATGGTGGAGACAAAGGGGCGTCTGAAGAACGGGGCAACGATTGATATTTCCCTCAGCGTGTCACTTGTCTACGATGCCGATGGGGTAAAATATGGCATCTCCTACATCGTCCGGGATATCGATACCACCTCGCATGTGACCGATCACCATCTGTTTGAGACGCAGCGCCGAGAAGCCGAGACGAATTTCCAGCTCAGTTTCGATATGTCGCTGATTGGCATGGGAATGGTCGATCTCGACGGCCGGTTTCAGCGAGTTAACCTGACCTTGTGCGAGATTTTCGGGCGCACGGAGAATGAGCTTTTAGGTAAGCGCGCCCGGGACTTTTTCCCTCCGGAGGACGCGAGGAGCGGACCTCGCTCATCCGCTCATCCGCGATCCGGTGTGGCGGTAACGGTTCCTGTTGAACGGCGGTATTTGCGGCCGGATGGTGGCGTGATTTGGGCGCAAGAGATTATATCGTCCGCGACTATCGTTGACGGAGGGCACAGATATTCGCTGCTGCAACTGCAAGATATTACCTCCCGTAAGCAGGCCGAGGAGTCTCTGAGTTATCAACTTTTCCACGACACACTGACAGGCCTAGGCAACCGATTACTGCTGAGAGAGACCCTCGAGCGCGCCCTCGCCAACGCGAGAGAATCTGGTCGCCAGGTGGGCGTGCTTTTTTTGGATACCGATCAGTTCACGTTGGTCAATGACGGGCTAGGGCACTCAGCTGGTGACCAACTGCTGGTGCAGTTAGCTAGGCGTTTGCAAGCCATGGTAAGGCCCACTGACACGGTGGCACGATTTAGCGGCGACGAATTCGTGATCGTCTGCGAGGACACGACTGTGGAGAGCGTCGATCGGTTGGTTAAGCGAATATTGGCTTCGGGTAAAGAACCGTTCCCTATTGGTGGACATGAAGTGTTTGCCACCATGAGCGTAGGCATCATCATCACCAACGGAGACGAGGACGCGGGTTGCGTGCTTCGCAACGCGGATACCGCGATGTACCATGCGAAACATGACGGCGGCGGCCGAGCGATAGTGTTCCGCCAGGAGATGCACAGCACGGCCTCGAGTCGGCTCGACCTTGAATCCCAACTGAGGCGTGCCTTAGACAACCGTGAGTTGCGTGTTTATTATCAGCCCGTTGTGGATATATGGACCGAGGACGTCGTTGGCTTCGAGGCGCTCGTACGCTGGGACCACCCAGAACGCGGATTAATTTTGCCTCTCGAGTTCATCCCGGTCGCCGAAGAAACTGGGATGATCATTCCCATCGGCGAATGGGTGTTACGTCAGGCACTTACCCAAGCGCAACGGTGGCGCACCGAGGCACCCCGGGCTCTGAACCCGTGGATTGCCGTGAACGTGTCGACGCTCCAATTGCGGGACGCCAATTTTGTCGGGATGGTCGCCGATGTCCTTATGCAGACCGGGTTTGACCCGACGGCATTACACCTCGAAATCACGGAAACCGGTCTCATGAACGACATCGGGGCAAACCTGAAAACACTGCATGCGCTCCGCACGCTCGGAGTGCAGTTGTCTATTGATGATTTCGGTACGGGGCAATCTTCACTCAGCTACCTGAGCCTCTTGCCGGTGCAAACGCTCAAGATTGGCTGCTGCTTTATCGCGGGCTTGGGCGGGGAAGATCCGCATGCATCACCGATTGCTGATGTGATCGTCAGCGTGGGTCGCGCGTTGAAACTGACCGTCATTGCGGAGGGGGTGGAAACCATGGAACAGTTGCAGGAGCTGCGACGGATCGGATCCCCTCTCGGGCAGGGATTCCTGTGGTCGCAGCCGCTCCCTTCGGAAAAGATCCTCGAGTGGTTAGGCACGCGACTACCCCGAGAATGATTTACTGACGTAATCGGCTGATTTTGAGCGCCGCTCTAACCCAATCCACCCGCTCCCTGTAATGAACTGCGCTCTCGGCCTTTTGCGAGGTACATCGCCCGGTCCGCATCGCCTAGAAGTGATTCAACGTCATCTTGGCCAGCACCGAAAACGACACCAATGCTTGCACCGACAGACGCGATTTGGTTGCCGATGATGATTGGCTCGACAATGACCTTCCGAAGATTATCTGCAATCTCGAGAACGTCTTTTCTGCTTCTGATATCAGGGCAGACTACAACGAATTCGTCTCCTCCAACGCGGGCCACGGTATCTGACGCCCGGACGCCAAGGCCCAGTCGAACTGCTATCTCGGACAAGACCGCGTCGCCCGCAGGGTGGCCAAGACTGTCATTGACGATCTTGAAGCGGTCAAGGTCAATGAAAAGCACACCGACGCCTAGATCGTGACGTGCAGCCTGCAGGAGAGCCTGCTTGAGCCGGTCTAGGAGCAGAATACGGTTGGGTAGATTCGTGAGAGAGTCGTGAAATGCGAGGTGTTTCAAGCGGGCCTCGGCCGCACGCAACGCGGTGATATCGGTGACAGTGGCGAGATATCCGCTGACCTGCTCGGTATCTCTGATTGGAGCTGTGCTGACCTGTACCCAGTTCACGTGCCCCTCTGGGGTGAGAAAACGGAGCGTGGTTTCGTGGCCCTCTCCGGTGGAGAGAACCGATTTCCATTCCGCGAGCACTCGGTCTGCATCGTCGGGGTGTAAAGCCGTAGCCCAGCCGTCACCGAGAGACTCTTGCCAAGTGAGTCCGCTCAGACTTAGCCACTGGTCGTTAGCAGTGACAAGTCCCCCCTCAACATTAAGCTGCACGATGCCGACCGGTGCAATTTGGATGACTGTACGAAACTTGTCGACGATTTCGGCAAGTTCCCGAGTGCGAGCCTCGACCGTAGTCTCGAGCGTGCTATTCGCCTCGGCTAGCGAAAATTGAATGCCATCACGTTGTCGATCGAGCTCGCGCAGCCCGACCGCCGCCCTCACGATGAGCCCGCAGCCCAGAACAGTCATGCTGAGCACCAAGATAGCCACACCAAAAGCAGTATCGAACCAGCCCTGACGTTGGGCCCACAAGATTAGCCAACCTAAGGCGAACGGCCCGAAGATAATGAATAGTATGCCCGGACGGAGAAGTTTTCCTGCGCTCTCACGGTTCTGGAGCAAACTGACCGGTCCAACTGATGGGTGCTGCAGCAGAAGTGACAGTGACAGTACCGTCACTCCGAGCGCGGAGTGCAGAGCCATGCTTACGAGACCACCTAGGGCGTATAGCGAGGAGACGTCGTAGGCGTAACCTTGCAACGCGATCTGACTTACGCAGAGGGCTGTGATGATGAGGCCGAGCATCAGCGTCGTCAGTTTGAGCCGGCTTGCCACCACCGAGGCCCCGAGCAGGAGCAGAGCCAGCGCTGTGGCCGGCGCCATCCGGGAAGTTTCTCCATCAAAGTTGATTCCCGGTATAAGTTCATCGATACCAGACGATAAACCAAAAATGTATTCGGTGAGGGTTACGGCGCCAATGGCGGCGACGGTCACGCCCAAGACGAATGGCAGAATGCGTCGACCGAGGGTGATTACCGCGACCGCGAGGAAGAGAAGCGCCAAGGCCGTAATAGGCTTCATTGAGAAGGCGCCAGGCCAGATCAGTGTCGGCAACGTGATTTTGTTGTACCAGCCAACGAGAATAACCAAGGCCATCGTTCCGACGAGTCCGGCTCCGATGCGACCGATTAGTTGCATGTGTTTCCCCCTGTTCCACCAGCCGGAAGCACCAACTAATTTCATAACATTACGTTAGCTTTTGGGTCGAACCATTGCAAGATTCTTGTATTCAACTCAGTGGAGACGTCTCGGCGTTGAAGAAGTAGTAACCCGAATCGTGGCGCGGCGTGGCCCGGTGCGGTGTGAAAGAGGGGTAAACACCGGTACAGTAACTTTGCTATACGCCACGATAATTTCATAGCCTACTTATAGTGGTGATATTTTCAAGTTAGTGTGGCTTTTTCATTCGGAATGGATAATGAGCCCTAAATTTGTCTCTCGGACACTTGCCCTCGCGGGACTCACCGCGCTACTCCTTGCCATCCCCCTTTCAGCAATAGCCGCCCCGATCGCCACGGCGGACGTCCTGACGGTGAATGCTCCAATGCTCTCTCTGCCCGATCCTGTCGCAGTCGTCGTCACTGCAGACAATGGTCCGATCTTCCTTACGGTTCCTGTTCCTGAGGGGCTTACCCCGGCCAACGTGACTGGATCGATAACGCCCGTTGTGTTGGGGGCAGGCAGCCTCCACGTCATTGTTGCGGGCCAAGTGGTGCAAAACCTTGATCCAAGCGTGCCCTCCATCCTTGATGTTCCCCTTGCCGGCGCGGAGATTGTCAACGGCACGGTCTCGGTGAGCTTGGAGTATTCCTCATTGCTGGCCAACAACAATTGGTGCCAGGTCACCAACCCCGCATCTGTTACCGTTTCAAATGTCGTACTTCAGGCAACGGGGAGCGCAACGATGCCAACAACTCTGGCAGATTTTTTCTCGCCAGCTGTCAACGCTGTGTCGGTTCAAATTTCGGATAATCCCTCCAGCGCGCTTAAACAGGCCGCTATTTCGGCCGTTGGGGCGCTCGCGTTTGGTCTCGGTTCCACCGTCAATCTGAGCGCTACAACGACGAGCAACACCTCGCACCGCGTCGCGCTGGATTCTGTGCGTGGCAGGATCGTCGTGCTCGACCCCAGTGGTGATGCCGTCACCACCACGATTTCGTCAGATGGTTCGGGTATCCCCGTTCTCACCATTGCGGGTCCGGAGGCGCAGCTGAGCGCCGCCAGTGCGGCTCTTGGTTCCGGTTACCTTGCCCTAGCCAACTCTGCCAGCACCACTGGTCTTGCTCAGACCGGATCAGTCACTTCGGTATTGTCTCCGACGCTCTTCGATCTTGGGGCAAGCGATCGAATTTCGCTGGGTGGTTACGGCCAGAGCGCCTCCTATACCGGGGTAAGCCAAAGTGCATTCGGTGGCCCCATTTCTGATGCAACACTGCACCTGGTTGGCACCCACACGGACATTCCTGACACAATACTTGCCACGACAAATGTGTATTGGAACGACTTCCTGATTGGATCGACAGTGCTCGGCCACGACGTGGCATTCGGGCTTGATCTTCCCATAGCGTCTACCCGCATGACAGCAGGTAATGGTCTTCGCATCGTGCTGAGTGCCGTGCCTCGCACGGGTGAATGTACTGGTTCAACCAACGTCATCCCTATCGAACTGTTCATCGACGCCAAGGCATCGACCATTGATGCAACTCGTGGACAGAGCATCAAACCCGGTTTCCAGCGTTTCCCCCAGGCGCTTGGAGGAGTGCTCCCTGTTGCCTTCGGGAACGGTATGACTCCAGCGAACGCTCTAGCCAGTGCGGGTGATATTGTCGCGTCTTTGCAACGCCAATCCAGAGTGCAGCTCAACGTGACCGTCGTCGCGGCAGCCGACTTCTTACAGTCTGCGCATTCGGGTTTGTTCGTGGGTGCAACATCGGACGATTCGAATGTTCTCGGCGCACCGCTTCGCTTCGATAGTTTCAGGGCTATTGACTCCCGTGCCGTTGAGTTTGGCGTTGGGACTACGGTGCCCTACGCGGCTCTTGAGGCGTTCGAGAACAGTGGTCGAAACGTGTTGATGTTGGGTGGATGGTCGCCAGATGGTACAGGGGCCGCTCTCCAGGATCTGCAAATCGACGCAGCACACTATGCGGTGAACGGCGATGCCGGGTGGACAGGGCTTTCGGGAGACCTCCTCATTGCGCAACCGACTCTCGCCAAACCGGTTTTTCTTGACAGCAACGCCATCGTGCCGCAGGCGAGCGTGACGGATGACTTTCGCGGCTATGCCATGTGGATCGGCATTCTGATCGCATTACTCGTGTCTGTCGGAGTGATCGGTTCGATTGTTCGCCGTCGCCGTCGCGCCAAAGTGAAGCATTATGTGGATGCGCAGGCTTTGGGTGTGGCAGAGCAAGCGCGCGCCGAGCAAATAAACATCGCCAAGGCAACGCACCAGAATTCAACGCTGGAGTAGCTCAGTGGTTGTCGTCCACACACAAGAGGCTCTTGAACCGGAACGAACAGGCTTGAACAACTGGTTACTCCAGCGTTGGGTCTCGCTGGGAGCGACCGCAGGGGGCCGTAAGGTTCCGGGAACTCTCGTCGTTGCGTGTGCTGCACTGGTCGTGGGTGTTATCGCGTGCGTGATCACCACCTCGTCTGGCATCAATCTTGCCTACTCTGATGCGCAGAGCCACCTCACCATCGCTCGTCGTATTTTCGACAGTAAGGCCCCCGGTTTCACCCAGTTGGGAACTGTCTGGTTACCAATACCGACGCTACTTCTGCTGCCCTTCGTGCAATCGCTGTGGCTGTGGCACACCGGCTGGGCGGCCTGCATTCTCGGGATTCTTTGCCTCATGGTTACGGTCGTTGGTGTGTATCGGATCGCCGCGCGGATCGGGCTGAACCGGGCGGGCAGAATCGTCAGTGTTCTCCTGATTCTGCTCAATCCGAGCATCCTGTATATATATACAACCGCTTCGACAGAGCCGGTGCTCATTGCCTGCATGATGGGATGCTTTGCCGGACTCGCTCGTTGGATCACCAGCAAACGCAACCTGAGTGCAGGGGAGCTGATGGTGTTCGGCGGAATTCCAGCGGCGGGTGCGACACTGTCCAGGTATGAGGGGTGGGTGCTAGTTGTTACGGGAACGCTGGTCGTCATGCTTGTCGGGTGGCGGCGCAAGAGATCGTTGAAATACAGCGTCAAGATGGGGGCGGCGTTTGCGGTGCTGCCGGCCTTGGCCATCGCTTGGTGGCTGGCCTATAATTTTGCGGTTTACTCCAATCCGCTCGAGTTCATGTTCGGGCAGTATTCGGCCTACAACCTGCAAAAGGCGACCGCCGATGCCGGGTTGCTCGCATATACGCATAACCTCGGACTGTCGTTGTGGACTTATAACTGGTCTGTCGTCGAAACAGCCGGACTCGTCACAGTCCTTCTCGGAGGTGCCGGGGCAATCGTGCTGGCGTGGCGTCGCGGCCTCTCGAACGAAGCGGTCATCGTCTGGCTGATGGGTGGAACTTACGGGTTCTTGTTGCTGAGTCTCTACTTGGGCCAGACCCATATGAATAATGATCACTCGTTTCCCAGCAACTGGTTTAACGGTCGTTTCGCCTTGGCGGTTATTCCGTGGTTGGCGGTTCTGGCAGCCGTCCTTGTCGATGCGCTACGGCGGGTTAAAGCAGTTGCCGCCGTTTCGCTTGCTGTCATTGGCGTTGCGATTTTCGGGCAGAGCCTGTGGTGGTCACAGGACCTCTCACGATCATCCGTCATTGCTGAAGCCCAAGGCTACGTGCGGTTCAAGTCCGAAAGTGGGGAAGCAGATGCGGCCGCGTTCCTGCGCGAGAACTACGAGGGAGGCGGGGTACTCATGGACGAATCGGCTGCAGGGAGCGCCCTCCTACCCGAGATCGGTATTCCCCTCGCCGACTACTACAATCGCTCAACCGGTGACCTGTTCGATCAGGCAATCGCTCGCCCTTCGACGCACGCCCAGTGGGTATTCGTTTCGGCAGCGGATGCCTCCGGACTCAATGAAGCAGGCGTCGCTGACCTCGTTTGGGAGGCCTTGCGGGAAAACCCAGCTTTCGCAACAGGCTATCGGTTGGCATTTTCAGAGGGTACATACAGAATCTTCGAGCGAGTGGGGTCGTAATGGTGGCACGTATCGATGCAGCACGTGTCGGTGAGATTTTGATTGACGCGGGACTCATTACAGACCAGCAGTTACGGGATGCTTTGCGCCTGCAACATTTAGAAGGTGGCCTGATCGGCCGACACCTCATCCTCCTGGGCGCCGTCAACCGCCGGGAAATGTACGACGCTCTGGCACAGCAATGGAATGCACCCCTCATCGACCTTGTGGCTGAACCACCCGAGGCCGGTTTACTCTCTGTGATCGGACCCGAACGCCTGATCGAGGCCGGTTGGGTGCCCTGGAAACGCGAAGGAGCCGGTGCAATCATCGCCACCACCGTGCCGCCAACCGAGCAATTTCGCGCGGATGCGGCGGAGTTGCTCGGGGTGCGTCACATTTCAGTGCGAACCACGACGGACTGGGATCTCAACCAGGCGGTGGAAGCGGCCTGTCGAACGACGCTGCTCTTCGGAGCATCTGAGGCCCTTGCTACGACGAGTAGCGATGAATCGGCCAAAGATGGCTTACGCCGTTGGCAGTTGGTCGTGCCGCTAACGATTGTGGCGAGCATTGTCGTCGGCCTTGTCGTCGATGCACCGACGACACTCATTTTTTTGCTTTCTGCCGCCAACCTGATCTTCGTGATGAATATCGGTTTTAAGGTATTGGCCGGGCTTCGGGCTCCGTTTAATGTGCGGGCTAAAGAGAAATGGAACGACGAAGTCGCGATCGAACGCGCGCAACGCGGCTTACCCGTGCTACCGCAGCGCACGCCCGACGACGAACTGCCCGTCTACACGATTTTGGTTCCAGCCTACAAAGAGGCCAACATCATCAATAAGCTTCTCGCGAACTTAGGGGTACTGGACTACCCCAAGTCGAAACTTGAGGTGCTCGTGTTGCTCGAAGCCGACGACATCGAAACGATTACTGCTGTGCGTTTAATACGTCCGCCTGAATACGTGCGCCTCGTTATCGTGCCCCCGGGCGACCCGCAAACCAAACCGCGCGCCTGCAACTACGGACTCAGTTTCGCGCGAGGTGAGTTCGTGGTCATATACGACGCGGAAGACCGTCCGAACTCGAGTCAGCTGCGCGACACGGTTGCGGCGTTTCGGCGTGATGAGTTTGAACGTGACAACGTGCACTCCGACCAGCGCGAGCTTGTCTGTCTCCAAGGCGCGCTGAACTACTTTAATGCCGACTACAACGTGCTGACACGGATGTTCGCGGTTGAGTATGCTCACTGGTTTGACGCGATGCTGCCAGGCCTTGATCGATCGCACCTGCCAATCCCACTCGGCGGGACCTCGAACCACTTCAAGACGAAAGTGCTCCGCAAACTCGGTGCGTGGGACCCCTACAACGTGACGGAAGACGCCGACCTCGGCCTGCGTGTTTCCGCCCACGGGTACCGTGTTGGCATGATCGAGGCCAGCACAGGCGAAGAGGCTTGCGCAGAAGTGCCGGCATGGATCCGGCAGCGCACCCGATGGATTAAGGGTTACATTATGACGGCCGCCGTCAACACGCGGCACCCAATTCGGTGGTTCAAGGTCAACGGATTCTTCGGTGCGCTCAGCCTCGTGGCACTCATTATCGGCACTCCGCTGGCATTTATGTTGTATCCACTCGTCCTCGGATTCACGGTAATCACGTACATTGGAGTGCGGTTCATCGGGTTGGACCTACCCGAGTGGCTGTTGGTCACTGGCATGATCAACATGCTGTTCTCTAACTCGCTAATGATCATCCTGTCGGGTCTTGCAGCGTACAAACGTTACAACTGGCGTATCGCAATGTTTGCGCTACTCAATCCGGTGTACTGGATTCTGCATTCGATAGCGGCTTGGCGCGCATTTTGGCAGATAGTGTTCAGCCCGCACCATTGGGAGAAGACGCCGCACGGGCTGACGGAGGAATACGAGGACTCGGCATTCGAGGGTAACTCAATCGCGTAGCCAGTATTGACTTCCTCGCTAAACCCGTTCGGCGAGGAGTGCTGTGCGCCGTTCACCAATGCGCGTCAAAATTAACGTTGCGCTGTGCGGGCCTTGCAGGCGGAGTTTCTTACGAAATTCTGCGGGGTCGATGTCGACACCACGTTTCTTAACCTCGAGCGTGCCAATCCCTCGCGTTCGCATCTCACGTGTCAGTGTTTTCACGTCGAGAGGAAACTCGTCGAGAATGCGAAAACCACGTGCGAATGGTGTGGATACGAGGATATCGCTCGTGAGATACGCAATGCGCTCGGAAAGCATGTGCGCGCCCATGATGCGGGCGAGGTCTCCGATGAGCCGTGCTCGAATGACAGATCCATCGGGCTCATAGAGAAAGTTACCGAGTACACCAGCTTCGACATCATCGCTGTCACCGGGAGCATTCATTTCATGTGTGCCTGTGTCATCCAACACGAGTGCCGAGCGCGTTATGCCAGGGCGGGCAACTGTGCCGAACCACAGCCCCAGCTCCACGACGCTTCCGTCGACTGAGACCCACTGGGCCTCGGCGTCGATTGGAATCAGGCCACGGTCAAACCCGGGGCCGAGCTTCACCCCCGCGGGATAACGTTCGGCCAATCCAAAAGCGAATTTTAGGCTCGGTGAGTAGTCTTCAGGGCGTGTCAATCGTTCGGTGTTCGAATGGCCGGATGTGCGCCGCGCCGGGTCCAAATAAATGCCGATGCGCGCGGCGGAGTGAGGGCCATTGCTGTTACCCTCAACGGCTAGTGCGGCGAGGTCGAACTCCTCGGCACGGGCGTGAACCACCGTAACGTTCTCAAAGATCGCTAAGTTGTAGGAGGCCAAAGCCGCTGTGACCTCGTCGGCCTCCACGGCCGTCACGGTAAGCCCCAAGCCAGCCATTGCCATGGCATCCGCGCCAATGCCACAACCGAGATCCGCGACGTGGGTAATGCCGGCACGGGAGAATCGGCCGGCATGCAGTGCAGCAACTCGCAAGCGGGTGGCTTGTTCGAGGCCGGCTTCGGTGAAGAGCATCCGCACAGCGAAATCGTCAAACTTTGCCGCGGCTTTGGAGCGCAGTTTGGCTTGTGTGAGGACCGCCGCCACGAGGGCGGAGGAGTGACCTGCACTGCGCAGGCCTGCCACGATACGAACAATGTCGCCTTTACTCGAATATTCGGGGAGCGAATCTAGTAGTCGCAGCCCGGACGGAGTCAGTAATTCACGTACTTCGCTTGTCTCCACGAGAGCAAACTTACCAAGGTGCGCTGTGGAGGGAGCGCCAGACGCGGAACAATTTGTTGCCACGTATTTCTAGCACTCACGTTGCGCGAGTGCTAGTTGGCGCCGTAGACTCGCAATTAGCACTCGCAGAGTTCGGGTGCCAATTCACTGTCTTAGCAAAGAAAGAGGTCAACCGTGTCGGTCGCCATCAAGCCGCTCGAAGATCGCATTGTCATCAAGCAGGTCGAGGCAGAGCAGACCACCGCGTCTGGTCTGGTTATCCCCGACACCGCTAAAGAGAAGCCTCAGGAGGGCGACGTTGTAGCTGTCGGCCCCGGTCGCATCGATGACAACGGCAATCGCGTTCCCCTTGACATCGCCGTTGGCGACAAGGTGATCTACTCCAAGTACGGCGGAACCGAAGTTAAGTATGCCGGCGAAGAGTACCTCGTACTCTCGGCTCGCGACGTTCTTGCGGTCGTCGTTCGATAACACGCATTTTCTCCTGATGGACCTCGGCTTCGGCTGGGGTCCATTTGCGTTGCGAGGGGCGTTTTGTGTTGTCGTTGTCGGGGTAGCATCGAGAGTGTGAGTCCCGCTAATTCCCACCAAAAACTTTCGCGCCCCGGGTTGCTTTATGCGTTTGGCGCCTACGGCATGTGGGGTTTGTTCCCGCTCTATTTTTTGGCGCTTCTCCCCGCAAGCCCGTTTGAAATTGTCTCGTATCGCATTATTTTCTCGCTCATTTTTTGCGCGCTCCTGCTGACAATCACGCGTGGATGGCGGCGATATGTTGTTCTGCTGCGTCAGCGTCGCATTCTGCTGACGATGGCACTGGCTGGCGTGCTGATTTACGCGAACTGGCAGATCTTTATTATTGCTGTTGTTTCTAACCAAGTACTCGAGTCGTCCCTCGGGTATTTCATCAACCCCATCTTCACGGTGGTCCTCGGGGTAACGATTCTCAAAGAGAAGCTGCGACCGCTGCAGTGGGTTGCGGTGGGCATCAGTTTCATTGCCGTTCTCGTGCTGACTTTTAGTTACGGAAAAGTGCCGTGGATTTCACTTGCCCTCGCGACGTCCTTTGGTCTTTATGGGTTGATCAAGAAACAGGTGGGACCGCGAGTAGACGCCATCAGTGGTTTGACCATGGAATCTATGTGGGTGTTGCCCATCGCCATCCTTCAGCTTGTTATTGTGGGCAACCTTGTTGGCCTGACCTTCGTGGGTTTTGGTGTCGGACACACCCTGCTCCTGATGAGCTCTGGAATTTTGACCGCGCTGCCCCTCCTCCTGTTTGCGGCAAGCGCCAAACGACTGCCCCTCACGGCCATTGGCCTCATTCAATATTCGACCCCAGTGGTGACCTTTCTGCTCGCGTTGTTTGTCTTGCATGAGGCCATGCCGAGTTCGCGCTGGGTCGGCTTCATTCTCATTTGGGTATCACTCTTGGTGCTCACCGTAGATATGTTGACGTCGGCTCGCACTGCCCGGCTAGCTCGGGCCGCCTACGGCGCCACGCTGAGCTAGTTCTTTGCGTGCCCTGCGATCAGCGCGGGTCGACCTCGGTATGGTGGATGTTGTCATAAATACACAACGGATGGGTGAGACATGTTGGTTTCTCGACTGGCGGGAATTTTTCTTGCGGGTGCTGTGATCGTCGCACTTGCTGGATGTTCGGGTGAAGCAATGATCACGCCGACGCCCTCGGCAACCCCGGTCGCACCTTCCGGTGACGGCGTCTTGCGCATCGGTGACATGACGCCCGTTTCTGGCCCACTCGCCGCTTTCGCGAAGGCACAAGCGGCGGGCGTTGAATTGGCGGTAAACGAGGTGAACGCGGCCGGTGGGTATAACAAGGTTCCTGTGGAGGTTTTGCACCGAGGCGCGGGTGACGGCGACGCTGCCGTAACGGATGCCAGTTTTGCCGATCTTTTGGCGCGCGGCGTCGACGTCATCATTGCCCCCGCATCCGCCAGTGTTTTGGCCCAACTTGCTCCGCTCGCACAGGCCGCAGGAATTGCCCTCGTTGCCCCTGCTTCCGCCGATAATGCACCCGCCGGGGCGGTGACGACCCCTGTCGTTCCCGATGACACGTTCGCCGTGCGCTTGCGCGTCTCTGACCCTGGTGTCGGCGAACTTTCCTACGGGATCGAGGCCTATGACCTCACCATCGCAGCCATTCTTGGCGCGACGCTTGCGAAAGATGACGGGGGCGCCTCCGTTTCGTACGGCCTTTCTCTCGTGACGGGGTCAGGTATCCAGTGTTCCAGTTATGGCATGTGCCTAGATGTCCTAACGACGCAGACCTCAATCGACTATGTGGGGCTTGCGGGGCAGATCAATTATTCTGACGCCACAGGCATGGTGTACTTCGGAAAGGCCATCGCGCCCACATCGACTCCCTCGGCAAAATAGTCCTACAACGGATTCCGTCGCCTTGAGGAAACCGCAGCGCCGAAAACGGAAGTCCTTGTGAATCTGCCTGATTTGTTACGCAGTTGTAACGCTAATTAGTTGTTTCACGAAACGTTCTCCTAATAGTTTGTACCTACTGAGAAGCACGCTTTCGGCGTGCTCCCACCACATTGAAACCAAGGAGTACCATGAGCGTAATTTCACGACGTTCTCGTGCACTCGGAGGATTTGCCGTATTGGCTTCGTCAGCACTTTTGCTGGCTGGCTGTGCGAGCGGATCCACTGGGACTGCAACCACCGCTGCAGCCGCTGCCTATAAGGCAATCGACTGCGCCGCTGGAGCCACGAGCGCTGACACCCTGAAGGTCGGCGGATTGCTTCCCGTCACAGGTTCTCTTTCCTTCCTCGGCCCGCCCGAGATTGCTGGCGTTGGCTTGGCCATCGCGGACATCAACGCCGCGGGTGGCGTTGGCGGAAAAGACGTCTGCTACTACGGCAAGGACTCTGGAGACAGCAGCGACATGGCCGTTTCGACGGCTTCCGCCCAGGACCTCATCAAGAACAACGTTTCTGTTGTCATTGGTGCGGCTTCGTCGAGCGTTTCGCTCAACGTGGTCGACTCTTTTACGGCCGCCAAGATTGTTGAAATCTCCGGCGCAAACACTTCGGCTAAGTTGAGCGGTTATTCGCCCTTCTACTTCCGTACTGCACCGCCAGACACGGTTCAGGGCTCGGCTCTTGGCCAGCTCGTAACCGGTGACGGCAATGCCAGTGTTGCCTTCATCGTCTTCAATGACTCTTACGGCACGGGCCTTCGTGACGCGACGCAGGCAGCAATTGAAACTGCCGGCGGAAAAGTCGTTTATGGCGGCAAAGGTATGGGGCAGGAGTTCCCTCCCGGGCAGACAACCTTCTCGTCTGAGGTAACCGCGGCTCTCGCCGCCAAGCCTGACGCCGTCGTCGTCGTTGCGTTCGACGAGACGAAGTCAATTGTTCCTGAAATGGTTAACCAAGGGTGGACCATGTCGAAGACCTACTTTACGGACGGCAACACCGCATCCTACGAGAAGGACTTCCAGGCAGGCACGCTCGCAGGTGCTCAGGGAACCATTCCTGGTGCCAGCCCCTCGTCGGACCTCAAGGTACGTCTTTCGGACTGGAACGTTGCGGTTCAGGGTGCGGCATTGACCGACTTCACTTACGCTGCTGAATCCTACGACGCCACCACGCTCGCAGCCCTCGCTGCGGTCAAGGGTGGCAAGACGGACCCTGTTACCATCCAGGCCAACATGGCTGCGGTATCAGGCGCGAACGGCGGCACCAAGTGTGCCACGTTCGCTGACTGTGTCGTTTTGATCAAGGACGGCAAGGACATCCAGTACCAAGGGCCCAGCTCCATCGGACCCTTCAATGCAAAGAACGACCCTTCGTCGGCGTTCATTGGTATCTACAAGTTCGATGCCAAGAACATTCCCGTCTGGGGATCGGCTGTAGAAGGTAAGTCCTAAGCACTGTCAGATCGCAGAGAAGAATGGCCCGGGAAAAAATTCCGGGCCATTCTTCTTATGTCTTTGTGTGGTTGTTTCGATGTCGCGGGGAAGCCTATTTGCCGTCTTCGACGTCTTTGGCCAAGGTTCCGAGGTAGAGCTCGATAACCTTGGGGTCGTCCGCCAGCTCGCGGCCTGTGCCCGTGTAGGCATCTGTTCCCTGATCGAGGACATATCCCCGGTCGCAAATCTGAAGGCAGCGCCGCGCGTTTTGCTCGACCATCACGATCGAAACTCCTGTTTTGTTGATGCGACGGGTCCTGAGAAAGGTTTCGTCCTGCCGAACGGGCGAAAGTCCGGCAGAGGGCTCATCGAGAAGCAAGACCGAAGGATCCATCATGAGTGCCCGTGCCATGGCCACAGATTGGCGTTCACCGCCGGAGAGGGACCCCGCTCGTTGATCGCTGCGGTCGGTGAGGAGGGGAAATATTTCAAAAATGGCGGCGAGGCGCTCCTTGAGCAGTTTGGGCCTCAAAAAGAGTCCCATCTGCAGGTTTTCCTCGATGGTCAAGCTGGGGAAAACGTTGTTGTTTTGAGGGACGTAGCCAACGCCCATTTGCACGAGCTTGTTAGCTTTCAACCCGGTGATGTCTTCGCCATGGAGTGTGACGTTACCCCCGCGAATCTTGACCAAGCCAAAGAGAGCTTTCAACAGCGTTGACTTGCCGGCACCGTTAGGGCCGATGATGCCGATGAGTTCCCCCGGGAACACGTCAATCGAGCATCCATTGAGAATGTTGATACCGGGCAAATAGCCTGCATCCAGATTCGTCGCCCGAAGGACAGGTTCCCGGCCAGCGGCGTCACGGGGAATAGCGGTGGCCGCATTCACGGCCGCTTCGTTGGCGCTCATGAGTGCGTCTCCTGGTCGATCTTGGGGTCTTTGGTGACTTTCTCGGGGGTCTGGCTGACACCTTCATCCAGGAGTGAATCATCACCCAAGTCGGTGTCGTGATGAGCTCCCAGGTAAGCGTCGATGACAGCCTTGTTGGACATCACGGTTTCTGCGGGGCCTTCGGCGACGATTTGCCCCTCGGCCATCACAATGACCCAGTCCGAGATGTGGCGGACCATGTGCATGTCGTGTTCGACGAAGAGCACCGTGGTGCCCTGATCGCGAAGCGCCTGAATGTGTCCTAGCAGTGACTGGGTCAACGCTGGGTTGACGCCGGCCATAGGCTCATCGAGCATGATCATGACGGGGTCGCTCATCAGCGCGCGAGCCATCTCCAGCAGTTTCTTTTGGCCACCAGAGAGACTTCCCGCAAGGTCGTCTTTTTTCTCCAAGAGTTTGAATCGCTCTAAAAGTTCGAGGGCCTTGTCGGTGTTGGCCTTCTCCTGCGCGATCCAGAGGGGTTTGATGAGGGCTACGAAAAAGTTCTCACCGGCCTGATCTTTGGCTCCGAGGAGCATGTTCTGCAAAACGCTCAGCTTAGACAGTGCTTTTGTCAGTTGGAACGTGCGAACCATGCCTAACTGGGCGACCTTGGAAGCACCGACGTTTCCCATGTTGCGGCCGTTGAACACCCACTTTGCCGCGAGGGCGCGAGACGGCCCACCGAACAGTTTGGGTGCCGACGAAGGTTTGTCGAAGCCCGTAATCAAGTTGAAGAACGTTGTTTTACCGGCACCATTGGGGCCGATCAGTGCCGTGATGACACCGCGCTGAACCTCAACGTGAGCCACATCGACCGCGGTCATGCCGCCGAAACGACGTGTGATGTTATCGACGGTGAGAATGGGGTCGGGTTTGCTCGAGCCAGGAACTGCTTCCACTTGGGCGAGTTGCGCACGCGAGTTGGTCGAGAGATCAGGCATTGAAGCTCAGCTCCTTCTTGTTGCCTAAGACCCCTTGAGGTCTGAAGATGACGAGCAACATGAGGGCAACACCAACCATGATCCACGAGAACTGTTCGGTCTGTTGCGAGTTCATGATGCTCGAGGGAATGAACAATCCGGCAAGCCCCTGAACAGCAATGCGGAGGGCAAAGAACAGTATCGATCCCAAGACGGGGCCAAAAATGGTCGCGGCGCCACCGAGGAGCAGTGCCGTCCAAATAAAGAACGTCATAGATCGTCCCATACTGTCGGGTTGCAGTGACGCGGGCAAAATGTAGAGCACGCCGCCCATCGCACCGAGAAAACCACCGAGAGCAAGGGATTGCAGCTTGAATGAGAAAACATTCTTGCCCAGGCTGCGAACCGCGTCTTCGTCTTCGCGAACTCCCCGAAGGACACGACCCCAGGGGCTTCGCATGAGGAGCCAAACGAACGTTGCGAAAATGGCGACGAGCGACCAGCCGACGATGCGGATCCACCATCCATTGACACCTGTGTTGTCGTAGGTGAACCACAGGATCGTTGTTTGACCGTCGGGAAATGGTGAGAGGCTGTTGAAAGGGTCACGGTAGCTGTTGCCAGTGATGCCGTTCGAGCCGCCCGTTAAGGCATTCAGCACGCTGGAGCGCCCTACCATTCGGATAATCTCCGCCGCTGAAATTGTGACAATCGCGAGGTAATCACCCCTGAGTTTCAACGTGGGAATACCCAGAATCAGAGCAAAAACGAGAGAAGCCGCGATGGCAACCAAGACGCTCAGCCAGAAAGGAAGGCCATTCATGACGCTGATGGCGAAGCCGTAGGCGCCAATGAGCATGAACCCGGCTTGCCCCATGTTGAGCAGTCCGGTGTAGCCGAAGTGCACGTTCAAGCCGATGGCGGCGATAGCGAAAGCGGCGGTCGCGGGTGACAATGCGATCGCGGACATGTCGTAGAGAATCTTCGTGATGCCGTCCATGATTTTCCTCCCTAACCGATTCGCTCTTTGCGGCCGAAAATGCCTTGAGGTCTAACTAACAGGAGCAAAATCAAGAGCACGAGCGCAGTCGCGTATTTGAAGTCACCGGGAAGGATCAAGTTGGTGAGCTCCACGGTCATACCAATGATGAGTGATCCGACGAGGGCGCCGAACGCCGTGCCGAGGCCACCCAGGGTCACGGCAGCAAACAAGAGCAGCAGAAGCTGCATGCCGGTCATCCAGTTGATGCCGTTGAGCACCAAGCCGAGCATGACCCCGGAAAGGCCAGCGAGGCCGGCCGCAATCGTCCAGACCAGACGAATGATGCGGTCTACGTCGATTCCGGAGGCGGCCGCCAGTGCGGGATTATCCGAGACCGCGCGCGTGGCCCGACCGGTTCGAGTTTTGAGAAGAAAAAGGCCCGTCAACGTCAATACAACGACCGAGACACCCATCGCGATTAACGATTGCACCGTGAGTGTGACCGGTCCAAAGTTCACGATTTCCGCGTTGTTTTGCAGAATGCGAACCGTTGACGCTCCAATGAAGTACTGGAACGTGTACTGCAAAGCGAGCGCCAGACCAATGGTCACAATAATCATTTGGTTCAAGCTAAGCCCCTTCTTGCGCAGAGGCTTCCAGAGAATCAGGTCTTGAAAGTATCCCGTTGCCGCTGTAATGGCCACGACGATAATCGTCGCAATGTAAATATTCAAGCCCATTACATTGGCGAAAACGTAGGCGAGGAGGCCGCCGAGGGTCACTTGCTCAGCGTGAGCGAAGTTACTCAAACCGGTCGTGCCGTAAATCAAGGACAGGCCTACGGCGGCAAGGGCTAGAAGGAGTCCGAGGCGAAGACCCGAAGCAGCCTGTTGGAGGAAACGATCCCACGTGACGGAGGTGGTCGTTGTTGTGGAACTCGTCATTTCCCCGCTGGCGTCGGTTGTCTGGGTTGAGAAAAGCACTCCGGCACGGGCACCGAGCGTCACGTCGCGAGACTGTGCTGCTTCACCCTTCATGGTGACAGACGAGGGAAGGGTCTTCGGGTCGAGCGTGATTGTGTACGTTCCGGCTACGGTAACGGCGGCATTCCAGCTTCCATCGGCCGTCGTTTTGACCGTTACCTTTTGGCCATTTCCTTCGACCAGAATGTCAATGCCAGCGGCGCCGTCGCGGATTGTTCCAAAGAAGCAAGCGGTAGACGCGTCCGCGACGCAGTCTGTCGCAGCGACGGCGGCTGATGAGCCCGACAGCACGGCCAGGCTCAGGATCAGAGTTGCCAGAAGGGTACCGAACGTCACTCGCACCCGGCGATGGGAAAAACTTTTTCGAGCGGTTGGGCTCACGACGGCACCTCCTGTGGTTTTTCCGAAGCAGGATTAAAACTCATGAAATCCCTTGATTCATCTCTGTCACTCGACAGTGAGTGACGCTACTGAATGTTTGTGTCTGAAATGTTTCTCTAGTGTACAAAAAGGCAGTCGCCGAACTCTACCTGTGGGAAACGCACACCGCTACTTGGCTTAAGATTGAAATACCACAGATAGGTGCAATCCCGGTTTTTTCCAGAAAATAATTTTTCGTGACACACCCTCACAAAGGTAAAAATGGTCCAGCCAGGTCAGAGCCATGGTGGACACACCCACGGATCGAGTTCCACAGGAACCACGCGCTTGGCGATTGCCCTTGCCATTACCGTCGTTATTTTGGTTGTCGAAATCATCGGGGCTTTCATCACCGGGAGTCTGGCGCTTCTGGTTGACGCCGCACACATGCTCACGGATGCCGGTGGGCTGACGCTGGCTCTTTTCGCCGCGAACGTGGTCAATCGACCCGCGACATCTCGGCGCACGTGGGGTTACGGGCGAGCTGAGGTGCTCGCCGCGACGGCGCAGGCTACTCTCCTGCTCGCTGTTGGGGTATTTGTCATGGTTGAGGGCGTCCAACGTCTTATCGATCCGCCACCGATTGCCTCCGGGGAACTTCTGATTTTTGGTGTCATCGGGCTCGCCGCAAACGTTGCGTCAATTTTGGTGCTGTTTGGCAGCCGTAGCGCCAATTTCAATCTTCGTGCAGCGTTTCTTGAGGTCGTCAACGATGCGTTTGGGTCTGTTGCTGTCATCATTGCAGCAATCATCATTGCCACCACAGGGTGGACGCGTGCCGACGCTGTTGTGGCCATGTTGATTGGAGCACTTATCCTTCCTCGGGCCTTCTTGCTCTTGAAAGAAACGATTGCCGTTTTGCTGGAATCGACGCCCAAGGATCTCGACCTCGATCTGGTTCGTTCGCATCTGGTGGGACTCCCGCACGTGCAATCCGTTCACGATGTGCACGCGACGCAGATTTCTTCTGGGTTGTGCGTCTTGACCGCGCACGTGGTGGTTGATGATGAGTGTTTCTCCGATGGTCATGCCCCGGTAATGCTTCGAGAGCTCCAACAGTGCGTTGCGGAACACTTCGCCGTAAGCGTTGAACACTCGACATTTCAGCTGGAGCCTGCTTCGCATGCCCGGGGGGAGCGTCACACGCACGACTGAGCCGTCAGCGTGGCTTAAGATTGAATGTGACTGTGATGGCCCGAAATGACGGGGCGATGTGCGGTAATAATTTTTTCGCGCGACAACCTCACAAAGGGGAAAAATGGATCAGCCAGATCCCTTCGGCTTCATCGGACTGACCTACGACGACGTTCTCCTTTTGCCGGGGCACACGGATGTGATTCCGAGTGAGGCCGACACCTCGAGCCGCTTCACGCGCCGCATTAGCGTCTCGAAGCCTCTCATCTCCAGCGCCATGGACACGGTAACCGAGGCCCGCATGGCGATTGCTATTGCGCGCCAAGGCGGGATGGGCATCCTGCATCGTAATCTTTCCATCGAGGATCAGGCTGACCAGGTCGACAAGGTCAAGCGCAGCGAATCTGGCATGATCACAAACCCAGTGACCACGTCTCCTGATGCCACGGTTGCCGAGGTAGATGCCGTATGTGGCCAGTTCCGCGTCAGCGGCGTTCCGGTCATCGACGCGGAGGGCATTTTGCTCGGAATTATCACGAACCGCGACATGCGTTTCTTGAGCGACTCCGAGAAGCGAACACTGCTGGTTCGGGACGTC
The DNA here is from genome assembly GCF_014137865.1 of Alpinimonas psychrophila. Classification (GTDB taxonomy): domain Bacteria; phylum Actinomycetota; class Actinomycetes; order Actinomycetales; family Microbacteriaceae; genus Alpinimonas; species Alpinimonas psychrophila. The sequence continues at coordinate 24,089 of NZ_JACGWU010000009.1, forward strand.
ATGACGGTCATGCCGCTGATCACCGCGCCCGTTGGGGTCTCCCGTGAGGATGCCATTGCGCTCCTTGCGGTCAACAAAATCGAGAAGCTTCCCATCGTTGATGAGAGCGGCAAGCTCACGGGTCTCATCACGACCAAGGACTTTGACAAGAGCGATAAATACCCCAACGCCACTAAAGATGACGCTGGGCGCCTCCGGGTCGGTGCGGCCATTGGCTTTTTCGGCGATGCGTGGGATCGAGCATCCGAATTGCGTGATGCTGGTGTTGATGTGCTTGTAGTCGACACTGCCAACGGTGATAGTGCCGGGGTGCTCGACATCATCCGTCGTATCAAAGCCGATGCAACGTTTGATCACATAGACGTCATCGGTGGCAACATCGCCACCCGCGCGGGGGCTCAGGCCCTCATTGATGCCGGCGCGGATGCCATCAAGGTGGGAGTGGGCCCCGGCTCAATCTGCACGACTCGTGTCGTTGCCGGGGTGGGAGTTCCTCAGATCACAGCGATCTATGAAGCGTCCAAGGCCGCTGGCCCCGCCGGTGTTCCCCTTATCGCCGATGGGGGTCTCCAGTTCTCTGGTGATATTGCGAAGGCACTGGTTGCAGGAGCCGACACCGTCATGCTCGGCTCGCTCTTCGCGGGTTGCGATGAAAGCCCGGGGGATCTTGTCTTCGACGGCGGCAAGCAGTTCAAGGCCTACCGCGGCATGGGGTCCCTGGGTGCTTTGCAGACCCGTGGCGAGCGCACCTCCTACTCGAAAGACCGCTACTTTCAGTCGGATGTTCCGAGCGACGACATGCTGATTGCTGAGGGCATCGAGGGCCGCGTTGCGTACCGCGGGCCTTTGTCGGCCGTGGCACATCAACTTGTGGGCGGCCTCCGTCAGTCCATGTTCTACGTCGGGGCACGTTCGATCGCCGAGCTAAAGGCGAATGGAAAGTTCGTTCGCATTACGCCCGCAGGCCTCAAAGAATCGCACCCCCACGACATCCAGATGGTCGTCGAAGCCCCTAACTACCGCCGCTAGAGCGAGGGAAAATACTGTGACTGAACTTGAGATTGGTCGGGCCAAGCGTGCCCGCCGCGCTTTTGCCTTCGACGACATTGCCGTCGTTCCCAGCCGCCGCACGCGCGACCCCCGAGATGTCTCGGTCGGGTGGGGAATCGACGCCTTTCAATTCGAGATTCCCATCATGGCGGCTCCGATGGACTCCGTTGTTTCGCCCGAGACGGCGATTGCCATGGGCAAGCTCGGCGGTGTTGGCGTGCTCAACCTGGAGGGACTGTGGACGCGCTACGAAAACCCGATTCCCGTTCTTTCGGAAATACGATCCCTGCCGGCCAATCGTGCCACGCGTCGCATGCAAGAAATCTATGCTGAGCCGGTCAAGGCAGAACTGATCACGGCGCGCCTGGCCGAGATCCGTGCCGCGGGCGTCACTGTTGCCGCAGCACTTTCCCCCCAGCGCACCCAGGAGTTCTACGAGACCGTTGTCAAGGCTGGCGTAGACCTCTTTGTTATTCGCGGCATGACCGTTTCGGCCGAGCACGTTTCCAAAGAAACAGAATCATTGAACCTGAAGAAGTTCATCTACGAACTTGATGTACCGGTTATCGTTGGGGGCGCTGCTACCTACACGGCGGCCTTGCACCTCATGCGCACGGGCGCTGCGGGGGTGCTCGTCGGTTTTGGTGGCGGTGCTGCCTCGACCACGCGGGCAACCCTCGGCATCCACGCGCCGATGGCAACGGCGGTTGCTGATGTTGCCGGAGCTCGCCGTGACTACATGGATGAGTCCGGTGGTCGCTATGTTCACGTTATCGCCGATGGGGGCCTCGGCACCTCGGGCGACATCGTCAAGGCGATCGCCTGTGGAGCCGACGCCGTCATGCTGGGTTCAGCCCTTGCTCGGGCAACGGACGCCCCCGGCGGCGGTTGGCACTGGGGTCATGAAGCGCACCACGGTGAACTGCCCAGGGGCAGTCGCGTGCAGGTTGGCCAGGTCGCGCCGCTCGAAGAGATTCTCTTTGGACCCGCGGTGGTCTCCGATGGCACCGCCAACCTTGTGGGAGCCTTGCGTCGCTCTATGGCCACCACGGGTTATTCAGACCTCAAAGAATTCCAACGAATTGAGGTCGTCATTGCTCCCTATGGAAGTGCTGCGAGTTCCCCCGCTGAGACTCCGAGCGCGGTAACGACAACATTGTGACTCCCGTCACCGCGCCCCAAACCCCACTCGCTTCCCGCGGAGATTTTTCGCGACTGAACGCGGCGACGCGGGCGCTGGCGCTGGCCTCCATGCGGTCTCGGGTGCTCGATGTGCTCGTGATTGGCGGGGGCATCGTCGGCGCGGGATCAGCATTGGATGCCGTGACCCGAGGGCTGGACGTGGGCATTCTAGAAGCTCAAGATTGGGCGAGCGGAACGTCGAGCCGATCATCCAAGCTCGTGCACGGTGGCATCCGTTATCTGGAACAGCTCGATTTTCCGCTCGTACAAGAAGCGCTCACAGAGCGCGGCCTTCTTCTCCAAAGCATCGCCCCGCACCTCGTTCGCCCGATTCGATTTCTCTATCCCCTTCACCACCGTTTGTGGGAGCGGGTCTATATTGGCGCGGGAATGATGCTCTATGACCTCCTTTCCTATACCGGAGGCCGGACTCCGGGAGTTCCCCACCACCGTCACCTTTCGAAACGACAGGTGGCGCTCGCCGCCCCCAGCCTTCGCTCCTCGAACATCATTGGCGGCTTGTCGTACTACGACGGCCAGGTTGATGACGCTCGCTATGTTGTGACGCTCGTGCGCACCGCGGCATCGTTCGGGGCGCATGCCGCCAACCGCGTTCGGGTCGAGGGATTTCTGACAGAAGGCGAGCGCATCGTCGGGGTGAAGGCCCATGATCTTCTGACCGACGAACACTTCGAGATTCGCGCAAAATCTGTCATCAACTCCACCGGGGTATGGACAGGGGAAACTCAGGCCATGGTGGCCGACGGAGGTCGCTTGCGAGTGCGGGCATCCAAGGGCGTGCACATTCTGATTCCACGGGCCAAGTTTCAATCAATTATGGGATTGCTCCTGCGCACCGAGAAGAGTGTGCTGTTCGTCATTCCGTGGGGCAAACACTGGATCATCGGCACCACCGACACGGACTGGCATCTCGATAAGGTGCATCCCTCCGCGACCGCGGCCGACATTGACTACCTCTTGGAACACGTCAATACCGTGATGGAAACCCCCCTGACGCGCGACGACATCGAGGGCGTGTATGTGGGGCTTCGGCCACTCCTAGCGGGGGAATCTGACGAAACCTCGAAGCTTTCGCGCGAACATGTTGTCGCGAATCCGGCACCAGGACTCACTCTGATTGCCGGGGGTAAGTGGACGACGTACCGGGTCATGGCTCAGGATGCGGTCGATGCCGCTGTTGACGGTCTCGATGGGCTGATCCCGCCGAGCATCACCGATCGGGTTCCCCTGCTGGGGGCATGCGGATATGTGGCGGAGTTCAGCCGGCGTGAGCGAACGGCAGCCGAAACTGGTTTGTCTGTCGCCCTGGTCACCCACCTCCTCCATCGGTACGGATCGATGGCACCGGATGTGCTTGCTCTCATCGCCGAGAATGCATCGTTGGCAACACTTGTACCCGGCACAACTGACTATGTTCAGGCCGAAGTGATCTACGCGGCCACCCATGAGGGTGCTCTGCACATTGAGGATGTGTTGGATCGACGAACGCGTCTCGCCATTGAAACTTCAGATCGCGGGGCCGCCGCCGCGCCCGTGGTCGCCAAGCTTTTAGCGCCGGTCCTCGGCTGGAATGCTACTCGCGCGAAAGCAGAGGTCGCCAACTACCTCGCCTGGGTAGAAGCAGAACTTGCCAGTCAACGTCAAGACGACGACGTGGCGGCGAATGCCCTCAGCGTTGCCGTCCCACCGATTGGCTTGGCAACGACCTTATGATTCGAATTGCCCGGCAACCTAAGTGGATTTTGCTCCTCCTTTTCGCCCTCGCGCTGGCAGCAGTGTTTGCCTGGTTGGGTAAGTGGCAGGTGGAGCGCGCGGTGCTCGACTCGCAAGCGGCTTCGTCCCTCACCGAAATCGCGAAACCGCTGATCGAGCTCGCCAAGCCGGGTGGCCCGATTCCGATTACGGCCGGGGGGCATCTCACGACGGTCAGCGGTGCGTTTGATCCCGAGGGCTTTGTCGTCCTCACCGGCCGTCTGAATCAAGGCAAGGCTGGGTATTGGCTTGTAGGCCGTCTTTTGGTGTCAAACTCTGGTGATAACGGTGATAACGGTGACGCGGTGGCGGCTCGCGGTCCCGCATCCGTATCGTTGCCGGTTGCTTTGGGGTGGGCTCCAACCCAGGATGCGCTGAATGCCGCTCTGGCGCCAGAGAAGGCGGCCGCTGTCGCCGGTTCCGGATCCACCATCTTGATCAGTGGTCGCCTGATGCCGACCGAGGCGCCGACGGTTCCCAAACCGACGGGCAACCCTTTCGAGGAGTCAACGCTGTCGGTCGCCTCGTTGGTTAACGTCTGGCCGAACTACTCGGGCACGTCTTTTGGTGCCTATCTCATTGATGATCAGGGGCCCGACGGCTTGACGACCATTGATTCGGCGCCGCCAGAGAATTCCGCCACCTTGAACTGGCTGAACATCTTCTATGCCATTGAATGGGTGGTCTTCGCGGGCTTCGCCGTGTATTTCTGGTACCGCCTCGTGCGGGATGCCTACGAGCGCGAGGAAGAAGAAAAGACACTTTCTCTGTAGGGCAACATTCCCGTGGCCTCATGGCAATTCAGATACTCAAAGTATTGCGCCGGGGCTTCCGTCACAAGGACTTCGTGCCACAGTCGGAGTTTGATGGCCCCCTTGAGCTCTTGGGCCATCTCAATAAACCGATTAAAAATCTTGAGATGACTCGGATGTGATTCGGACCACACCTCCAAATGGCGTAGCGAGACAAAGTGGGCGACCGCGAATTTTCTCTCGAGAGTGTCACCAGAGTGGGTTGTCTCGGTCATGTGGCGGCAGGAATAGCATCCGCTTTCAACGGGGTTGTCGCGAAGATAGAGCATTCCCTCCACGACGGAGGGAACGAGTTCTCTGTCATAGATTTCTTTCTCCCTCCCTATGAGACCCTCGTAGTGCTCTCCGGAGCGAATTGTCGCCAGATTTGCCTTTCCCGATATCAAAACCCTGCCGTGACGCTCCTGCGTTGAGGTACTTCGCGCGGCACTGGCGCTCGATGAGGAAAGCAAGGCATCATTGCCGGAGGCGCGAATTCGATCGCGCATGGAACCCCAGTAGTTATGTTCTTGAATGGGACTGCTCATTGGCACAGTGCCGCCATTTGCGCCGGCGCACATAGCAGCATCTGAATAGAGTGTCTCAAGCCTCTCGGCGGGCGTCTGCAGGACTTCTCGAAAATAGCCGGAGGTCTGCGTCAGCCTAGCGGGCGACTCCCAGAACGATTGGTGTTTTGGCCCTGACGACCAGTCGCTAAATCTCTGGGCGTCGCCGCGCCAATAACCGATGGAAATCCACGTGTAGAACCCGGCGGAATCGACGAACTCGGCATATTCCCGGTAATCCGGCCCAGAACTCAGCGCAGAAGTCGCGTTAATCCACTCACGGAATTCTGCTACCCCGATGGAGTCTTTTCCCTCCATGGTTTGGACGCCGTAATAGGCAAAAGTTACAGGGCCATCAATTTTTGCCGAAAAACCGGGCACCGGCGGAACCCAGTCCGGCCATGGCAAACGCGCGGGAATTGTTCGTCGAGGTCGGCTTCCCTCTTCACGCAGCACCGTCGTCCTCCGTGGCGTCGAGGTCAGGAAAGACAATCTCCGTGCCGAAGAGCCCATCGCCAATGACAACGCGTTGAGGCGTGTTGTTGAACAGGAGCTGGGTGACGTCGGGGCGGCTGTAGTGGCCAGAAGGGTCGGCCGCGTTTTTGGCAAAGTCAATCATGCTGAGGTCTACGTCCGCCGTGACGAAACCTTCGACGTTGGGGTCTAGCGCAGTCGAGAGCACGGCGGAGTCGGGCCCAAAAATAGTGGCGTATCCGCCGCCGCCGGTGTAAATCGGGGGGATCGAGCCATCGGCAAGGGCGAAAGTTTTGACACCCTCATCACTCATGATCTGGGTTGAGGCGAGAACGAAGCAACCGCCTTCGATGGCATACGTTCGCGATGCCCCCAGATTGGTCTCATGGCTCAAGCTCGGAACCATATCCAGGATGCCAAAGCACGGCCATCCGGAAATATGAATCTGCTCGTTCTGGGCGTACATTGCAAACTTCGTGAGCGGTTGAAGATGTTCCCAGCAATTCAAGGCACCAACGCGGCCGAGTTCCGTGGCCACGACTGTGAGGTCGGACCCGTCTCCCTCGCCGAAAAGAGTGCGTTCGACGTGAGTGGGCTTGAGCTTGCGTCGGTGAAGCAAAATCTGGCCTTCGCGACCAATCATGGTCTGTGCCATGTACAGGGTGCCGTGGGCTTTCTCGCTGAAACCGATGACGACGTTGATGTGGTTGTCACGGGCGGCCTCTCGGATGGCGCGCATGTGAGGACCGTTTACGGTGAGCGAGTTGGCATGATAGCGACCGACGAAGGGCATCTGCTCAGGCGCGGGAAGGGTCCAGAGAAAAGCCGGGTATCCAGGGATCCAGGTCTCAGGGAAAGCAATGAGGTCAACACCGGCTACCGCCGCATCCTTGATGATCGCCAGGGTTTTCTCGACGGTTCCATCGACGTCGAGCCAGACCGGCTCAGCTTGCACAGCAGCGAGACGAATTGTTTTACCCATAGAGTCCTCCAGCGTGATTGGGTCACCGCGTCGGTGATAGTTCGAAGCTAGACGCGAGGATGTTTTTATCATCGGCATTTTGTGCAATCCTGTGGCACGCCTGAGGGGGATTGCCCATAATAAGAGCAAGGTCAAACGTCGGAAGGAGCGTGGCATGGTGCTCTTTGCGGCGGCGACCGCGGATGAGTGGCAGGACTTCGCCAGTGAGAGTTTCGTGCCGCTGGTCTGCCAATCTTTTGATTCTCATTTCTCCGGTTTCATCGACCATGAGCAGTTGAGTCGCCACATTGCCATTTCGGAGGTCTCCTCAGAGGCGTGCGTTGTGGATCGGACTCCGCGGCTCGCGGCGATGGCAGATTCTGATGACGTGCATATCTCCATCCAGTTCGGATCGCGTGGTGCCATTCGCCAGAACGGCCGTGCGGTCGCTGTGGCTCCGGGATCCGTCACCATGTACGAGACGCATCATCCCTATCGCCTCGACTACTCCGCGCCGGGGCAGCGGCAAATTGTGATTCAGGCCAATAGGCGCTCTCTCGACCTCTCTGATCGGCAGTTGGCCGACATTGCAGCCAGCACTTTCGCCCCCGCTAACGCGTCGAAGGCCAGTTTCATGACGTACGCCCGGAGTTTGCTCCTGGCCCCTCGTTCGGGAGACGCCGTTAACGTTAACGGTCGAGCCGAAGTCCTCTCGGAGCTGGCTTCCGTGATGATGAGGTCTGTGTGGGGCCAACGAGATGTCGTCCCCACGGGGCCCGCAGCATTACTCATCACCCTGGAGACGTACATTCGTGAAAACATGACGTCGCCGGATTTGTCGCCTGAAAGTGTGGCCGCCCGGTATTTCATTTCGCGGAGAAAGCTTTATGACCTTTTTGACCGGGCGCGGACGACCCCGGCTGATTTCATCCGCCGGGAACGTGTTGAGAGAGCCGCGGGACTTCTTCAGACACGATCCGAGACGACATCCATTTCGGATATCGCATTCGGAACAGGGTTCACCGACACGACAACGTTCTCGCGGGTCTTTCGTCGTTACTTTGGGTGTACTCCGCATGAATGGTCGGCCGATCACAACGCATAAACTAGGGGCATGAGCTTAGAGCCCCGCACCATCGATATCCCCCGCATCCCCAAGGTCCTCAAGCTCTATCAGGTCATGTCATTCGTGACCGGCTCTTTTCTCTTGTTGCTGGTGGCTGAGGTCATCACCAAGTGGGAGCTTGGCTATGAGCTGGAGATGGGTGGCGCCTACGGGTTCATCGCGTTGGTTGCCCGCGACAGTGTGCAGGCCATCAATCTCTCAACCATCATTCTGATCGTGCACGGGTGGCTTTATGTGCTCTACCTCATCGCCTGTTTCCGCCTCTGGTCGACCATGCGCTGGAACCTGCTCACCTTTGTGGTGCTGGCATCCGGTGGCATCATTCCCGTTTTGTCGTTCTTCTTGGAGAGCATCTTCACCAAGCGCGTTCGCGCCTATCTCGTCACGCGGGCCTCTTCCGATGCACGTGAAGTAGAAGGAGCGGCCGCATGAGCCAGCCCGTCCTCGTTGTAGATTTTGGTGCCCAGTACGCTCAACTGATTGCCCGTCGCGTGCGCGAAGCTGGGGTGTACTCCGAAATCGTGGCGCACTCCATTACGGCGGCTGAAGTTAAAGCCAAGAACCCGGTCGGCATTGTGCTCAGCGGTGGTCCCTCGAGCGTTTACGAGCCTGGTTCGCCCACGCTCGACCCGGCCATTCTCGAACTGGGCATTCCTGTCTTTGGTATTTGCTACGGATTTCAGGTCATGGCCCAGGCCCTCGGCGGCACGGTCGCCCAGACCGGTGGTCGTGAATATGGTGCTACTCCCATGCGCATCGCGTCCGGGCATCCGCTTGTGGCAGGCCAGCCCGATGACCAGACCGTGTGGATGAGTCACGGCGATCAGGTGTCGCAGGCCCCCGAGGGTTTCACCGTTGTCGCCAGCACCGAAGCCACTCCCGTCGCGGCGTTTGCGAACGATGAGCGTCAACTTTATGGCGTGCAATGGCACCCCGAGGTCAAGCACTCTGAGTTCGGTCAGCGCGTTCTGGAGAACTTCTTGCACGACTGCGCCAAGATCCCCGCGGACTGGAACAGCGAAAACGTCATCGAGACGCAGGTTGCTCTGATCCGCAAACAGATTGGCACCTCACGGGTCATCTGCGGTCTTTCCGGTGGCGTTGACTCGGCCGTGGCCGCAGCGCTCGTGCACAAGGCCGTTGGCGATCAACTCGTCTGCATCTTCGTTGACCACGGATTGTTGCGGCAGGATGAGCGCCGCCAGGTTGAAGAGGATTACGTGCGCATCACGGGCATCCGCTTGGTCACCGTAGATGTTCGGGAGCAGTTCTTGACGGCGCTCGCCGGCGTCAGCGATCCCGAAACGAAGCGCAAGATCATCGGCCGCGAGTTCATTCGAACCTTCGAGCAGGCCGAGCGCGATCTCGTCGCCGAGGCAGACGCCGATGGCCAGCCCATCAAATTCTTGGTGCAGGGAACCTTGTACCCCGACGTCGTGGAATCTGGTGGTGGCAGCGGTACCGCCAACATTAAGAGCCACCACAACGTTGGTGGTCTTCCTGATGACCTGCAGTTTGAGCTCGTTGAGCCCCTGCGAGCGCTGTTCAAGGACGAGGTTCGCGCCATCGGCCGCGAGCTGGGTCTTCCCCACGAAATCGTGGGCCGCCAGCCCTTCCCCGGCCCCGGCCTCGGAATCCGCATCGTGGGCGACATCACCCAGGAGCGCCTCGACCTTCTGCGGAAAGCCGATGCCATCGTGCGATTTGAACTCACGGCCGCTGGTCTTGACGACGAGATTTGGCAGTGCCCCGTTGTGTTGCTGGCGGATGTTCGCTCCGTCGGTGTCATGGGCGATGGGCGCACCTACGGTCACCCCATTGTTCTGCGCCCCGTATCCAGCGAAGACGCCATGACGGCGGACTGGACGCGCCTGCCCTACGACGTGCTGGCGAAGATCTCGAACCGCATCACGAACGAAGTTGCCGGAGTGAACCGTGTCGTGCTCGATGTCACGAGCAAGCCGCCCGGAACGATTGAGTGGGAATAGCTTTTCGACCCTCAACTAAAGGCAGTACTGTTCCGTAGCATTTCTATGCCAGTATTAGCTCGATGAGCGCTCATTCGAGTGCCCGCTTTTGGGGAGTAAAAATGACCACGTCCAACGTCGCACCAGTTACCAACGTCGCACCAAAAACTAACGTTCTTGCTATCGTTTCACTCGTTCTGTCCATTATTGGCTTCAACATTGTCGCCATCATCTTGGGCTTCGTCGCAATGAACCAGGTCAAGAAGACTGGCGAAAATGGTCGCGGGCTTGCTCTTGCCGCCGTCATCATCGGTTTCGCCGAAATCGTCATTGGCATCATCATTGTCATTGTCGTTGTTAGCGCAACCCAGGCCTGTGTCGCCAGTGGCGCCTGTGTCGTCACGAACGGCTAACGAGCTACAAAAAACTGGCCTACCCTGTGGGGTAGGCCAGTTTTGTCGTTAATGCCGCAACGAGCGGGCTAGCGCACCGCTTGGACGGTGTTAGTTGCGGGTAATGGCCAACAGGCGAAGCAACTCGAGGTACAGCCAGATGACGGTCACCATGATGCCGAAGGCGCCCATCCACTCAAACTTGGCGGGGATGCGGTTCGCGACACCCTTCTGAATGAAATCAAAGTCGAGCACCAGCGAGTAGGCCCCAAGAAGAATTGCGAAGACACCAATCAGGGCACCCAAGGGGATACCGAAGATCTCAAAACCACGAACTCCCCAGGGGTTGTTGATGGCGCCGAAGGACATCAACAACATGTTGATGAGGCTGAAGACAAGGTAGCCAACCATGGAGATCATGAAGACCTTGGTGGCTTTTGCCGAAGCGCGCACCTTGCCGCTGGCGAACAGGGCGAGCGTCACCCCAACGATAGTGAGGGTAGCCAGGACGGCCTGCAGGACGATTCCGTCCCACTGAGAGTTGTAAACAAACGAGATGACGCCGAGAAAGAAACCCTGAACTACGGCATACGCCATGATGAGCGCGGGGGAGGGCTCTTTCTTGAAGATGTTGACCATGGCCAAAACGAAGCCGATAATCATGGCCCCGAACATCATGCTCATGCCGAGAGCGGGGTTGCCGCTCGTGAGAACCCAACCGACGACAGCACCGACGACGAGAATGGCGAACAACGTCACGGACTTGCCGACCGCCCCTTCGATACTCATGGGCGTCTCCGCGACGGTATTGGCACTGCCGCCATGGCTGGTCACCGTGTTGGGCGAAGCGTCGTACATAGCCTGCAGTTCGACCGCGCTAAGCGTGCCCTTGTCTGCGGTGAAGCCCTTGTTGCGGGTGTAGGCGGGGTTGTCCATGGCCATGGCGGTGAGGGGTTCCTTTCGGGAAAAGACACACGTCGAGTACTGCTCCGTCAAATATATCGAGAGATTACCGGGTGTTGGCTGAGAGCGTCGTGAGATTGGCTCGCTAATGTAGGCATGTGACGAGTGATATCAACGTGAAACCGAGTATTTTTGCGCATCGCGGTGCCAGCGGGTATCGCCCCGAACACACCCGATCGTCCTATCTTCTTGCCTTGGAAATGAGCGCGGAGGCGATCGAGTTGGACCTTGTTCCGACCCGCGACGGCGTTCTCGTGGTTCGGCATGAGAGTGAAATATCGATGAGCACGGATGTGGGTGAACATGCGGAATTTGCCGACCGTCACGCCACAAAAACGGTAGATGGTCGAACACAGAGTGGTTTTTTCACGGAAGATTTCACGTGGGCCGAGCTCACGCGACTGCGTTGTCGCGAACGCTTCCCCACAATGCGGCCCGATAGCGCCGCCAGCAATGATAGCGAGCCAATTCTGAGGCTGAACGACGTGCTTGATCTCTTCGAGAAAACTGCCGGGGCCGGCGTTGCGCTCATTCTTGAGCTCAAGGATGCCACCTATTTCGATGAGCAAGGCCTACCCCTCGATGCGCTCTTAGAGATGACGCTGCAGCAGGCGGGGTGGGCCGCAAATGACCCCAGGCTGACGATCGAATGCTTTCAGAAGACAATTTTGTTGCGCATGCGGGCACGGGGCATCGGCGCTCGCCATGTCTATTTGATGGAGTTTGGTGGGGTTGCCTGGGACGAGGTCACGTGGGCCGCTGAGCAGGGTGTTCCGTCGCTTTCCTACATCGATGAGTTGTCGGACGCTGGGCTGGAAGCTCTGGGGGGCACCTTCGACGGGCTAGGTCTCGACGCTCGTTTTCTCGTTGACATCTTCACTGGGAGCGTAGACGCGGGACGAAAGATTGTGGAGGCCGCTCACTGTTCGGGGTTGACCGTCTTTACTTGGACCCTGCGACCCGAGAATCGATTTCTCCCCCTGAAATGGCAGGTTGGTCTCGACCAGGCGGCCTGGGGTAATTGGCAGGGTTACTTTGCCTCCCTCTACTCTCTCGGGGTGGATGGCGTCTTCGCGGATCATCCGGATCTCGCTCTGGCTGCCCGAGAAAGTGTCAGTGCTCGGCCTTAGAATTGAGAGGTTATGAGCCTTCTTACGCCTTCGGATCCTTTGTTGGACGGGTTGAACCCGGAACAGCGCGAGGCTGTTGAGTACCGCGGGCCTGCCTTGCTCATTGTGGCCGGTGCGGGGTCGGGCAAGACCAGCGTGCTTACGAGGCGCATCGCGAGTCTCATTCGCGGCCAGGAGGCGTGGCCAAGCCAGATATTGGCCATTACGTTCACGAACAAAGCGGCCGCAGAAATGCGCGAGCGAGCCGAATCGATGTTGGGAGCCGCCACCGAGGGAATGTGGATCTCAACTTTTCATTCCTCTTGCGTACGCATTTTGCGCCGCGAGGCCGAAAACTTTGGCTTTACCAAGAATTTCACGATCTACGATTCCCACGATTCACGCACGCTGATCAAACGCATCATCAAGGAACATGAGGCGGACACGTACGGGTTGACGGTCTCCGGCGTCTCAGGCAAAATCTCTCGACTCAAAAATGAGCTCAACGATGTCGAAAGTTACGCCCGCAACGCGAGCATGAGTGATCCCAGCGAGCGCAAGTTCCTCGAGGTTTATCGGACCTACACGCGGGCGCTCCAGTCGGCGAATGCTTTTGATTTTGACGACCTGTTGGCCCAGACGGTCTTTCTTTTTCGGGCATTCCCTCATGTGGCCGATGTCTACCGCCGCAAATTTCGTCATATTCTCGTGGACGAATACCAAGACACGAACCATGCGCAATACTCTCTCATTCATGAGTTGACGCGCGAAACCGAGGACGGCTTGCCCGGAGCCTCGCTGACGGTAGTGGGCGACTCGGACCAGTCAATTTACGCTTTCCGTGGCGCTGACATGCGCAATATCGGTGAATTTGAGCGCGATTTTCCTGGTGCCAAGGTTGTCATGCTGGAGCAGAACTATCGTTCGACGCAAAATATTCTGGATGCGGCAAACGGCGTCATCTCCAACAACTTTGATCGCAAAGATAAGAAACTCTGGACCTCGATCGGTGGGGGCGAAAAGATTGTCGGCTTCACCGGCTATTCCGCTCACGATGAGGCCCAGTTTGTCGTCGATGAGATTAGTGCGTTGCGCGCCGCCGGCATGGACTACAACAAGATGGCCGTCTTCTACCGAACGAACGCGCAGACGCGAGCGTTGGAAGAGATTTTCATCCGCTCGGCTCTGCCGTACCGCATCCTGGGCGGCACTAAGTTCTATGAGCGCGCCGAAATCAAAGATGTCCTCTCGTATTTGGTCGTCATTGCTAATCCCGCCGATACGCTGGCGGTGCGGCGCATCCTGAATGTGCCCAAGCGGGGCATTGGCCCGGCAACCGAGACGCAGTTGCAGAATTATGCCGACCAGAATGAGATCAGCCTGCGGGAATCGTTGCGCTCGGCTGACTCCCTCGGTTTTGGGCCCAAAGTGTCGGGGGCTATTTCCCGACTCTCAAGCCTGCTGGATGAGGCCACGGCGCTTGTGGAACTGGGGTCGGTGGGCGACGTACTGGCGAAGCTTCTCGAGGAGACCAGTTACACCACTCTTTTGCGCGCCTCACGTGATGCGCAGGATGAGGCGCGTGCCGAGAACGTAGACGAACTTTTGGCGGTAACCAAAGAGTTTGATAAGAACAACCCCGATGGCACGCTGATTGATTTCTTGACGGAGGTCGCTCTCGTTGCCGCTGCCGACGACCTAGACGATGCCAGCGGAACCGTCAGTCTCATGACGCTCCACACGGCCAAGGGCCTCGAGTACGAAGCCGTCTTCATCACCGGGGTAGAGGAGGAACTGCTCCCGCACCGCATGTCTGCCGGCGAACCCGGGGGACCCGCGGAAGAGCGGCGCCTCTTTTACGTAGGAATTACGCGGGCACGTCAACGACTCTTTATTTCTCTCGCCATGAGCCGTGCCCAGTTCGGGCAAACAAACAGTGCTTTGCCGAGTCGCTATCTTCAAGAGATTCCCGCTGAGCTCATGGACTGGCGACAGTCACCGGGAAACGGAGCAGGTTTTGGCTCCGACGGGCGAGGCCTCTCGGGTTCTGGGCGCTTTGGCGCTGGCTCCGGCGGCTATGGCCGTTCGGGAACCTCCAGTGAATCTAACGGTTGGGGTACGACCGAGGGAGGCTGGAACTCGCTGGAAGCGGCCCCTCGACCCAAGGCCGAGTGGGCAAACCGCATTACGAACAAGGTGCGCGACAACGGAGATTTGGAGCTGGCCGCGGGGGACCGCATCCGTCATGCTGATTTTGGCGATGGATCGGTATCCCAGGTCACGGGCGAAGGCGCTAAACGGGTTGCCCACGTGAAGTTCGATGTAGCCGGAGCCAAAAAACTCCTCATCAAGATTGCACCGATCGAGAAAATCTAGAGAACGGTGCCGCCGATGAGCTTTCCGATGCCGAATGTGATGGCAAGGGCGGCGGCGCCACCGATGGTGACGCGTAGGATGGCACGAGGCATTTGGCTTCCGCCAATGTAAGCACCGAGCCCCCCGGTGAGAGCGAGAGCAACAAGGACAGAGATAAACGTTGCGCCGATGCGCCATTCCACGGGCGATAGCAGAATGGTCGCCAGCGGAATCGCCGCTCCCACAACAAAGGCGATGGCGGATGACAGGGCGGCGTGCAGCGGATTCGTCAGGTGCTCTCCGCTGATATTAAGTTCGGCCTCGAGGTGCGCGCGCAGAGCGTCGTGTGCTGTCAGCTCAACCGCGACCTTATGGGCGGTCTCGGCCGAGAGACCCTTGGACGCGTAAATCCCGGCGAGCTCAAGGAGTTCTGCCTCAGGTTCTTCAGCGAGCTCTGTTCGCTCTTTGGCAATCAATGCAATCTCGCTGTCGCGTTGGCTGCTGACGGAGACATATTCGCCCAGTGCCATAGAAATCGCTCCGGCAACGAGAGCGGCTGTCGCGGTGAGAAGGATGACGCCGGGGTCGGTGGTGGCCGCCGCGACACCGACAACAAGAGCAGCAACGGAGACAATTCCGTCGTTGGCGCCGAGCACGCCGGCGCGGAGCCAGTTAAGTTTTGATGCGAAAGCTGCCTCGTGGGGCTCAAAGCCATGATTTGTCATGTGTGTACTCAAGCAGAACCAGAAGTGCCGCGCCACCAAGGTAAGGCAAAGCTTCGTTTGCCTTCTAGTGACCCATTTGTGCCAGCCATCGGAATGCCGAATCACAACTCCCCTTCAAAAAACCGGTAAAGTCATACTCGGTCAAATTATCTTGACGTCAAGGTACTTTTGCGCTGTAGCGCGAGACCGTTCGACTCTCTTATCGCTGAATGCTGATTGGGAAATCACGTGGATCTGTACGAATACCAAGCTAGGGACCTATTCGAGAGCTACGGTGTTCCCGTACTCGCTGGCATTATTGCCGATACTCCAGCCGAGGCTCGCGCCGCCGCGGAGAAGATCGGTGGCGTTGTTGTCGTGAAGGCGCAGGTAAAGGTTGGCGGTCGCGGCAAGGCCGGCGGCGTCAAGGTTGCCAAGAACGCCGACGAAGCACAGGCTGCCGCCGAGGCAATTCTCGGACTAGACATCAAGGGCCACGTCGTCAAGCGCGTCATGGTTGCCGCTGGGGCGCAGATTGAAGAGGAGTTCTACTTCTCGGTTCTGCTCGATCGCGCGAACCGTTCCTACCTCTGTCTTGCCAGCTACGAGGGTGGCGTGGAAATTGAAGTGCTCGCTGTCGAGCGCCCCGACGCTTTGGCTCGCATTGAGGTCAACCCCATCAAGGGCATCGACCTTGCCGAAGCGAAGCGCATCGCCATCGAAGCGAAGTTCCCCGCTGAACTGGTCGACAAGGTTGCTCCCGTCTTCGTCAAGCTCTATGAGGTCTACAAGGGTGAGGACGCCACGCTCGTGGAGGTCAACCCTCTCGTGCTGACCGCTGCCGGTGACATTGTCGCGCTCGACGGCAAAGTATCGCTCGACGAGAACGCCGAATTCCGTCACGCCCACCACGCTGCCCTCGAAGACGCTGCCGCGGCAGATCCTCTGGAGGCCAAGGCCAAGGCTGCCAACCTCAACTACGTCAAGCTCGACGGTCAGGTCGGAATCATTGGTAACGGTGCCGGTCTTGTCATGAGCACACTGGATGTTGTCGCCTACGCTGGCGAGAACCACGGTGGCGTTCGTCCCGCCAACTTCCTCGACATCGGGGGCGGAGCATCCGCTGAGGTTATGGCTGCTGGCCTCGACGTCATCCTCGGCGACCCTCAGGTCAAGAGCGTTTTCGTCAACGTGTTTGGTGGCATCACAGCGTGTGACGCCGTCGCCAACGGAATAGTCAAGGCCCTCGAGATGCTGGGTTCAACGGCTACGAAGCCTCTGGTTGTTCGCCTCGACGGTAACAACGTCGAAGAGGGTCGCCGCATCTTGGCTGCTGCCAACCACCCCCTCATCACCATTGCCAGTGGCATGGATGAGGGTGCCGACAAGGCCGCCGAGTTGGCTGCGCGCTAAGCGCCGCTTTCAGAAAATCTAAGGACAAACTATGTCGATTTTTGTAAACAAAGACTCCAAGGTCATCGTTCAGGGCATCACCGGTGGTGAGGGTTCCAAGCACACTGCCCGCATGCTCGCCGCTGGCACTCAGGTTGTTGGCGGGGTTAACGCTCGCAAGGCTGGCACCACCGTCACCCACGGCGATGTCGAGCTTCCCGTCTTCGCGACGGTAGCCGAAGCAATGGCCGCCACGGGCGCCGACGTCTCTATTGCTTTCGTTCCTCCGGCCTTCTCCAAGGATGCCGTTATGGAAGCCATTGACGCCGAGATTCCTCTTCTGGTCATCATCACCGAGGGCATCCCCGTTCAAGACTCCGCTGAGTTCTGGGCCTACGCGCAGGAGAAGGGCAACAAGACTCGTCTGATCGGCCCCAACTGCCCAGGAATCATCACGCCCGGCGAATGCCTCGTGGGAATCACTCCCGCAAACATCACCGGCAAGGGCCCCATTGGCTTGGTCTCCAAGTCAGGAACGTTGACCTACCAGATGATGTTCGAGCTTCGCGATCTCGGTTTCTCCACCGCCATCGGCATCGGTGGTGACCCCATCGTGGGTACCACGCACATCGATGCGCTCGCTGCTTTCGAAGCAGACCCCGAGACCAAGGCGATCGTCATGATCGGTGAAATTGGGGGAGACGCTGAAGAGCGCGCCGCCGACTATATCAAAGCCCATGTGACGAAGCCCGTTGTGGGTTACGTTGCCGGCTTCACGGCTCCCGAGGGCAAGACGATGGGCCACGCTGGCGCCATCGTCTCCGGCTCCGCGGGAACGGCTCAGGCAAAGCAGGAGGCCCTCGAGGCTGCCGGCGTCAGGGTTGGTAAGACTCCGTCGGAGGCTGCACGCCTGATGCGGGAGATTCTCGCTAGTCTCTAAGACATGACGAAAAAACCGGCCCCCATAATAAAGGGCCGGTTTTTTCAGTTAAACCCCGACGCCGTTTTGAGCCTTGTCGTGTTTGGTGTCGCCGTGGCGGTCACGGCGGAAAATCCCGATACCCCTGCGGTGGACGCCCTCATTATCGTGGTTTCGTCGATCGTGGCGCTTTTTGTCGCGCATGTTTTCGCTCATTCCGTTGCCGGTCACGGTTTCAAAAATGGTCGTCTGGTTGGCTTCCGAGAGGCGATCTCGATCGCAATCCAAAACGCCGTTTCCATGTTCATGTGGGTGCTTCCGGCCACTGTGCCGCTCGTGCTCGGAGCGATCGGGATCATCACCACGGCCGAAGCGGACCGGTACGCTCTGCTCCTCATGTTTGGGGGGCTCTTCGCTTTTGGCTTTCTGGTTTTTTATGTTCGGCACAGCAAGTGGTACGTGTGCGTCTTGGGGTCGCTCGCGACGGGGCTCATGGGCACCCTCGTGGTAGCAATCGAGCTGATTGCGCGCCTCCTGCACTAACTAAGGCGCGCTTATTGTCCTAGGAAACTGGACGCGCGGTGTCGTTCAAGAACTCCAGGACAGCGGAGACGCGCGCGTTCTGGCCCTCGGGAATGTTCAGGGATGCATAGATGGCGCTGAGGTGGTTGACCACGGAATTGTTGGCGATACCGAGCTCGTCGGCAATGGTTTGATTCGCCAGACCCCGTGCAACCATCCGGAGAATTTCGAACTGGCGGTTCGTCAAGGTGGAGACGGGGGTTCCGCGGCGAGCGACGGAGCGAGCCACGAGGGTGGGGTCCAAGACTGTCTCCCCTTTGCTGGTTGCTCGAATGGTGTTGACGAGAGTGTCTAGAGACGTCACGGACGTCTTGGACAGGTAGCTCCAGCCGCGACGAATGTCTTCGGGGAGCCCGAGGAGCAATTCAACCATGTCCCTCGCGGAAAGGAGAACGATGCCGAGGTGGGGATCGGCGCGACGAAGGGTCACCCCGAGTGCGACGCCGTTTCCATCCCCCAGCTCAATGTCGAGGAGGGCCACATCGATTTCTCCAGGCCTGAGGCCATCTTTGGCAGCGGCAACGCCGGAATACGCTCCGACAACGGTAATGCCGTCGATAGCGGCCAAGCTCGTCGTGAGTAGTTCACGGTAGAGGTCATGATCTTCAACAATCGCGACCCGGATTTCAGTTTTCTCAACCATATTTCTATTTTTGTCCATGTCGGGAGGGGTTTACCACTAAATTCGGTAACTTAACAGAGGGTTATTGAGAAGCATGGTGCATTTCATGCGTGATTTGCAATAAAAGTCCCCGGAGTGGTGATGCAGTGATGGCAGACTGTGGGGGATCGCACCATCCACGCTCAAGGGGGCTCCACTCGTGACCGAAACAACGACTACCGTTCGCCAGAAGAGAAGTACCGGACGGGCGTGGCTCGCCGGAGTCTTGGTGACGCTCGGGGTGCTGCTGGCTCCCACTGCCGTTGTGGCCCATTGGGCAACGGTCGAGATTACCAACACTCAGCAATTCGTCAATACTCTCGGGCCGTTGGCGAAAGATCCTGCCGTTCAGGCACTCATCGTCGACGAAGTCACGGGGCTCATCAACGACCAAGTTGACATTTCCACAGTCACAGATTCACTCCTCACCGGCTTGGGAGACGCCCTGAACTTGCCAAAGGCAGCTAAGGATGCGCTCGGACTCGTCTCTGGCCCCATTGCTTCCGGCGTGACCGCGCTTATCCACAACGTCGTCGCTGACGTTGTTGCTTCGGATGCTTTCCAGGCAGCCTGGACCAAGACCCTCACCCTGACGCAAACTCAAGTTGTCGCGCTCTTGAACGGCAGCCCCAACTCCATGCTGACGTTGGACAACGACGGCACGATCAGTCTGCCGCTCAAGCCCTTGATCCAGGATGTTAAAGTCGCCCTCGTCGACCAGGGTGTCTCTTTTGCGAGTGCTATCCCTGAAATTGACACGTCGGTCGTCATCGCAAAGATTCCTGAATTGGCGCTTGCCCGGGTCATCTATCAGATCGGCGTCGGCGTCGGGCTGTGGTTGCCGTGGGTCGTGCTCGGTCTTCTCGCGGCCGGGGTCTTTGTCGCCAATCGTCGCCCCCGCGCCTTGCTGGGCATGAGTATCGCGATGGGCATCGTTCTCGGAATTCTGGCCATTGGGTTTGGTACCGGAGGTATCGTGGTTGCCGCCAGTATCGAACCCGCTTTCGCAGCGGCTGCGGCCGTTGTCTACGCTGCCCTGGTGACGTATGTGCTACACATTGTGGCCGCGCTCATTACCCTTGCCGTGATCCTTGGCTTCACCGGGTGGGCGTTCGGAGAGTCCATCGCGGCTGGAAAACTCCGCGCAACCATCAACAAAAACATGGATGCGATAAGAGGGGCGCTGGGCCAGACCAATCTGCCTTTCACTACGGCGAGCCCGGTGATGCACCGCTATCGCGTTCTCGCTCGCGTCGTTATCTTGGCGCTCATGGCGTTGGGAATCATTGGGTCAAACCCCCTCAACGTTGGTGCTGTCCTCGGCTTCACGATTCTCGGAGTCATCGTTTTGGGGGCCTACGAGATTCTGCAGCGTTCCGTTGTTGAGGCTCCGGTTGTTGAGGCTCCGGTTGTTGAGGCTCCGGTCGTGACCGCTACTGTCGCGAGGAAGCCCGCTATGAGGAAGCCCGTTGCTGAGAAACCTGCTGGAGCGAAGCCCGCTGGAATAAAGCCCGCTGGAATAAAGCCCGCTGTCAAGAAACCAGCCGCCAGGAAGCCTGCTGCCCCCAAACCGACCGCGGAGTAAATCTGCGCCGCCTTGCCGCGCTGCTAGCAAGGCGGACTGGCCTCAAACGCTAGGCTCAGTGAGGTCATGAACCGTTCACTCGTCGCCATGCTGGCCGCCCTCGAGGCCTTTCTTGCTGTCGCCGTTGGCGTCGGCATTTCGTTGGTTCCCTTGAGCATCATGTGGGCGGCGCGGCTCGACCTTGGGCTCAGCTGGGTTGTCTTCTGGAGGGCATCCGCTGATATTTGGATGCTGGGTCACGGTGTCGACCTGGTACTAACGCTCGATCCCAAATTGGTCGCGGCCATCGCGTTGCCGGGGGCTGAAGTGCCCTTCGCGCTGACTCTGGCACCCCTCACATTCGCTCTCCTCACGGTTCTCATGGGCGTGCGGCTCGGGCGTAAATCGGCGGAGTCAGGTGCTCGTTTTGTCGGCCCCGTCGCGGGAATCGCAACCTTTGCCGGACTAACCATTCTGATCGCGCTCTCGTCGGTGCACCCCAACGCAATGCCAAACCTGTGGATGGCATTCTTTCTCCCGGCCGCTATTTTTGCGGGGGGTGTGGTGATCGGAACGCGCGGAGAAATTGGCCACGTGGGGGGACGTGCCGAGCGCGTTCAGCAGCGCCTTGTCGGCTGGGCCAACGCATTTCCGACCCATACCCGGCGCGTGTTCCTGGCGGCGGTGGCGGGAGGCACGGCGGCCGCAGCGGCCATTGTTGCCGTTGCCGCCCTGCTGCTCACCGTGCTGCTCTTCGCAAATTTTCCTGCCATTATTCGCCTGTACGAAGGGTTGCAAGGTGGCGGTGGCGGAGGCCTTGTTCTCACGGCAGCTCAACTCTCGTTCATGCCCAATTTTGTCGCGTGGGTCGCGTCCTGGCTGATCGGCCCCGGCTTCGCTCTAGGTATGGGTTCTTCTGTGTCACCCTTGGGCACCCAACTGGGCCCTGTGCCATCCCTGCCGATATTGGGGGCACTCCCCGTTGGTGATTTGTCCTTTGGTTTCATTGGCCTTGCGGTACCGGTTCTCGCGGGATTAGCGGTAGCGCTGTTTCTGCGGCCGAAACTCGTGCACATGCTGGGAGGACTTTCGTATGGGCGGTGGCTCATCGTCGCTGCGTGCGGTATCGGCGTCGTCGGTGGTCTCTTGCTGGGAATCTTGGCATGGACATCCAGCGGTGCGGCAGGACCGGGGCGCTTGGTTGACGTCGGACCCGACCCCGTCGCTGTCGGTGGGTGGGGAATGCTCGAGCTCGGGATCGGGGCTCTCATTGGAATGTTGGCGCCGGGGTTGGCCTCGAGTCGGCGACCATCGAGCCGATAAGCTGAACCAGTGCTGAAACTCGTCGTCTTGATTTCCGGATCGGGCTCTAATTTGCGGGCGCTACTGGAGGCTGCGGCTGCCGCGGCCTTTCCCGCACGCATCGTGGCTGTCGGCGCCGATAACGACGCGGATGGCCTCGCTCACGCCGAAGAATTTGGAATCCCCACCTTTGTGGTTCCCCCTGGGTCTTTTGATTCCCGTGAGGCCTGGGGGACCGAGCTCGTGACAACGATTGAGGGATGGACGCCGGATTTGGTCGTGTGTGCCGGGTTCATGCGCATTCTGCCGCCCAACGCCGTTCGTGCGTTGTCTCCGAACCTGATCAATATTCATCCGGCGTTATTGCCCCTTTTTCCCGGGGCTCACGCCGTTCGGGAAGCGCTCAGCGCAGGGGTCATCGAAACCGGGGCCACGGTTCACATCGTCGACGAGGGTGTCGACTCGGGGCCCGTGATCACTCAGACCGTCGTTCCCATTCAGGACGGCGACACTGAGGCCACCCTGCATGAACGCATCAAAATTGTCGAACGTGTACTTATCGTGCAGACCGTTCGGGATATCGCCCTCACCCACATCAACCTCAAGGAGCTCGCGCGTACATGAGCAGTCCCAGCCACGATCCCAGCCTTTATACCACCCGTGATGTTGTCACTATTCGTCGAGCGCTGATTTCTGTGAGTGACAAGACGGGGCTGATTGAGCTCGCCGAGACTCTCAGTGAGGCCGGCGTTGAGTTGGTCTCTACCGGTTCGACGGCATCGACCATTCGGGATGCCGGTTTCCCCGTCACTGACGTCAGCGCCGTCACGGGGTTTCCCGAATCGCTCGACGGGCGTGTGAAAACGCTGCACCCCGGGGTGCACGCGGGGATTCTGGCCGACCTTCGCCTCACCTCGCATGACATGCAACTGCAAGACCTTGGTATCTCGCCCTTCGAGCTTGTTGTCGTGAACCTGTACCCCTTTAGGGAGACGGTGACTTCGGGCGCCCCCGACTCTGATGTCATCGAGCAGATCGACATTGGTGGACCGGCTCTCGTTCGAGCAGCCGCCAAGAACCACGCTAATGTCGCAATCGTTGTCTCCCCGTCGCGCTACCCTGAGTTGCGCGCGGCTGTGGTTGCCGGTGGCACCTCTTTGGCTCAGCGAGGTTCGCTGGCCGCCGAAGCATTTGCCCACACCGCCGCCTACGATTCGGCTGTTGCCGCGTGGTTCGTGCGCGAGCAGAAGTTCCCCGACACCTTCACGATCAGTGCCGAGCGGGCATCCGTTCTGCGTTATGGCGAAAATTCGCACCAGGAAGCGGCACTGTACCTCGAGCAGGGTGGTCACGGCATCGCGCAATCGACCCTTCTCGGCGGAAAAGAGATGTCCTATAACAATTTTGTGGATGCGGATGCGGCCGTGCGCGCCGCCTACGACTTCATCAACCCCGCCGTCGCTATCGTTAAACACTCGAATCCTTGCGGAATTGCGGTTGCTCGCGACAAAGCGGTGGATCAGATCGCGTCGGCTCATCGCCTCGCGCACGAGTGCGATCCCGTTTCCGCTTTTGGCGGCGTGATTGCCGCAAACCGCGTCGTCACGTTCAAAATGGCCGAGCAAATAACAGAAGTTTTCACGGAAGTCTTGGTCGCACCAGGCTTCGAACCGGCAGCCTTGCAGCTCTTGAAAACCAAGAAGAATCTGCGTCTTCTCCAGTTACCCACTAATTTTGGTCGTGAACCTCAAGAAGTTCGTCAGGTCTCCGGCGGATTCCTCGTTCAAGACGCAGACCTCTTTGATTCCACGTCCAAACTCGGTGCTCTCATCGAACAGTGGCAACTCGTTTCTGGCGAGCCCGCCGACGCCGAGACGCTGGTCGATCTTGAGTTCGCCTGGAAAGCGTGCCGCTCGGTGAAATCCAACGCCATCCTGTTGGCCCACAACGGAGCTTCTGTGGGTGTCGGTATGGGGCAGGTCAATCGTGTTGACTCGTGTCAGCTGGCAGTTCAGCGCGCTGCTCACCGTGCCGCCGGCTCTGTCGCGGCCTCCGATGCTTTCTTCCCCTTCGCCGATGGCCTCGAGGTGCTGCTGGCTGCGGGAGTAAAGGCCGTCGTACAACCCGGTGGTTCGGTTCGGGACGATGAGGTGATTGCGGCTGCTCAAAAAGCGGGCATCACAATGTACTTCACAAACGAGCGTCACTTCTTCCACTAGATTGCCGCAAGGCATTGCCCAGCGCGCACTCAGCCCACTCATAGATTCCCGATAAGTCAAAACGATAAGGTGATTCCATGACTCCACTTACCCGCCGTATCGTCGCCTCCCTCGTTGCCGCCCTTGTTGTGACGGCCATCACCCAGGTCGCCAACATCTTGGCTTTCTCCGTGGGCAATCAACTCAAAGTTGAGATCCTCGATCAGGTCTCCTCCTACTTCCTGCCCGCCGTCGCACTTTTCGCCGTCTTGATCTTTGTTGCCGGATTTGCCGGTTTCCTCGCCAAGCGTCGTTTCGCGTGGCTCGTGGGCCTTGTGTCCGCGATTATCGCGACGCTCGTGGGCACGACGTTGCAAGTGACGGCCCAGGGGCAGGCAGTGACGCCAGAGATTCTCACTGGGCTCTTCAGCACCCTCGTGAGCCTCAACATGATCTTTGTCGTCGCCGGTACCGTGGCAACCGCCACGGCCGGTGTCACCATTTATCGTCTCGCTCAGGCATTCCGGAACAAGCCGGTCGCGCGCCGCGTAGCGCTGGTTCGTGCGCCCGCCTCCACGTTGGCAGACGGAATCGTTACCCACATCAAGCGCCAGAAGGTCGACCTTGAGTTGGCTGACACGCAGTGGGATGGCTACGTTGCAGCCCTTGAAGCGGCCGGCTGGAAGACGGAACTCGTCGAACCTCGCGATGACCTAGCGGACTCCGTTTTTATTGAAGACTCCGTCGTCATGCTCGCTGGCCTGGCCGTCATCACGAGCCCTGGCGCCGAAAGTCGTCAGGCCGAGATCATTGCCACTGAGGCAAGCGTTCGTCAGTTGGGACTCCCCGTTGAGCGCATCCTTCAGCCTGGAACCCTCGATGGTGGCGACGTGCTCAAGGTCGGAACCACCGTTTATGTTGGCCTCGGCGGTCGCACCAATGGTGAGGGTATCCGCCAGTTGCGCGCCATCGCCAAGCCTCTCGGCTTCACCGTGGTTGCCGTTCCCGTCACGAAGGCCCTTCACCTGAAAACGGCCGTCACGGCCCTGCCCGATGGAACCGTTATTGGCTACTTGCCCCTCGTGGATAACACGTCGATTTTCGATCGCTTTTTGCCGGTCCCTGAGGCGGAAGGCACCGCTGTTGTCATTCTCGAAGATGACACTCTGCTCATGTCGGCGGCGGCCCCCAAGTCAGCGGAACTCTTCCGGGGCCTGGGATACCGTGTCATCACGGTCGACATCAGCGAGTTCGAGAAGCTAGAGGGCTGCGTAACGTGCCTCTCGGTTCGCGTTCGCTAGGAACCCCTATTTCGGCCCTCACCGCGGGTCGAGGAACCCCCAAAGATTCTTTCTCTGGGGGTTTTTCTGTGGCGCGAACGCTAGAGCTTCATCTCGCCGATGACTTCGCCGTAGGGCGTCGTGCCAACGTCGAGAAAACCCATGCGGGTGAAGAAGATTCCCGGCCCTGCCTCACCGGGCTCCCAGAGAACCGTGAGGCGGCCGAAGCCTCGCGAGCGAGCTTCCTCGGCGAGGCCTTGGACGGCAAAGGCGCCCACGCCCTTGCCTTGAGCCTCGGCGGCAACGTTGATGCGCCAGAGACAGCTGCGGAATTCCTCATGAGAGTTCTCAGGATCAAAATTCGCGCGAACGAAACCAACCACGACATCGTCCTCGATGACGACACGGGGCCACGCGGTGGTGGGGTTCATGTCGCTCTCGGTAATCGCGTAGGAGGGCGGAACGATGAACTGCTCCTGACCTGGCTTCATGGTCAGGCTATTTGCGGCCACAACGTTGGTGGCCGAAAGCTCTTCTAATCTAAAGTCACCCATAGTTCAGGTTAACGCGAATTGCCGTCAAATAGGTAACACGCAGGTAAACAGAATTTGTCTTGACGTCGAGATACTTCTTGATTTCGAGTAAAGTGGTCAAGGCCCTCAAAAGTGGCCAATCACGCATATCTGAGGAGCGACACTGTGTCGAAAATCAAAGTTGTGGGCACGGTAGTCGAGCTCGACGGCGACGAGATGACCCGCATCATCTGGCAGTCCATTAAAGACACCCTGATCAACCCCTATCTCGATGTTGATCTTGAGTACTACGACCTCTCTATTGAGAAGCGCGACGAGACCGACGACCAGATCACCATCGATGCTGCTCACGCCATCCAGAAGCACGGCGTTGGTATCAAGTGCGCGACAATCACCCCCGATGAAGCACGCGTTGAAGAATTCGGCCTGAAGAAGATGTACGCGTCTCCCAACGGCACGATCCGTAATATTTTGGGCGGCACCATCTTCCGTGAGCCCATCATCATCTCCAACATCCCTCGCCTCGTTCCTGGTTGGAACAAGCCCATCATCATTGGTCGCCATGCTTTCGGCGACCAGTACAAGGCCACCAACTTCCGCTTCGAGGGCGAGGGCACGCTCAGCATGACCTTCACCCCGAAAGACGGATCTGAACCTCAGTCGTTCGAGGTCTTCAAGGCTCCCGGTTCCGGTGTTGCGATGGGAATGTACAACCTCGATGACTCGATTCGCGACTTCGCTCGCTCGTCGCTCAACTACGGTCTGGCTCGCAAGTACCCCGTTTACTTGTCGACTAAGAACACCATTCTCAAGGCCTACGACGGTCGTTTCAAAGACATCTTCCAGGAGGTCTTCGACGCCGAGTTCAAGGCTGCTTACGACGCCGCCGGCCTCACCTACGAGCACCGCCTCATCGACGACATGGTCGCTTCTGCCATGAAGTGGGAGGGCGGCTACGTGTGGGCCTGCAAGAACTACGACGGTGACGTTCAGTCCGACACCGTGGCTCAGGGCTTTGGCTCCCTGGGGCTGATGACCAGCGTTCTTTCCACTCCCGATGGCAAGATCGTCGAGGCAGAAGCCGCTCACGGCACTGTAACCCGTCACTATCGTCAGTGGCAGCAGGGCAAGCCCACCTCCACCAACCCCATCGCCTCGATCTTTGCGTGGACTCGTGGCCTAGCGCACCGTGGCAAGCTGGATGACAACCAAGAGCTCATCGACTTCACGCTTACCCTCGAAGATGTGGTTATCAAGACCGTTGAAGCTGGCGGCATGACCAAGGACCTCGCACTGCTGGTCGGCCCCGATCAGGGTTACCTGACGACCGATGAATTCTTGGCTCAGATCACGGAGAACCTCAAGACTCGCATGGCCTAATCGGCGGTTCTCGCACACGAGTCTGCCTCAAACCCCGTCTTTTCTTCGAAGGCGGGGTTTTTGCACGCTGGGGAATGAGTCCGCCGCGACGAGGTCATGTCGACATTCTGTTGAGGATGCGATACCCTAGGGGGTATACAGATTGCGAGTACGGATTCATCAAAGAATGCCGGCTCGCCCCTAGAAGGAGAACAACATGTGTAGTCCAGCTCGTTGCGCGCAATGCGGAAAAACCACGTGGGCCGGTTGCGGTCAGCACATCGAAGAAGCGCTCGAAGGCGTTGCCCAGCAGGATCGCTGTAGCTGCAACTAAGGGTGGGGGAGACCCACTGCCGGCAGGATGATGCCATCAATGAGCGAGACCAGAAACTCGCGATTGATGGGGGTTCGTAAAATCAAAATGCGGTGAGCAATCATTGCCGGCGTTACCAGCGACAGCGTCTGGATGTCAGACTTGGCACTTATTTCGCCGCGATCGATGGCCCGTTGCATCAAGAGAAGATTGGCTTGGGCGCGGGGCGCCACGATTGCAGTGTTGGCCGCATCGGCGAGCTCGGGCGCTTGCGAAATCATCGCTAGGACTCCCGCCATGATCTGAAATTTTCGGTCCCCCTCTTTGATGGACTGGGGTTTGATCATGGCGATCAAGTCACCCCTCAGCGTGCCGGTGTCGGGCAGCTCAGAGGTGGGGAGATTGTTTTTTCGCATGCAGGAGACGGCGTCAATGATGAGTTCAGCTTTGGAGGGCCACCTTCGGTAGATTGTGGCTTTTCCTGCCTTGGCCCGACTCGCCACCATGTCGATGGTCATGCCGTCGTAGCCTGTTTCTGCCAAAACATCGAGCGCCGCCTCAAGGATCTCTGGGTCGCGGGTAAGATCGCGTTTTCGTCCCAACTTGGCGTGCAATTCCGCGGGCACGTCAGCGGGAATGTTTTCCGAGACAGAGGAGGGGGTGGGATTCATCTGCTCTGTCTGAACGTGGCTCAAGACGATCCCTTCCTGTGGCTCATAGACCCAATGTTACGGCAGTATGAATTCTGGTACTAATGATATCCGGAACTGCAGAGTATCGTATGGAGTGCCCTTTGCCTTGGGGCCTTCAGCTTGTGCCGGCACACGGTACCAGCGCCTTGCCGGACGCGCGAAGCCTTATGTCTCGCGCAGGCTTAGATCTCGCGCAGTCCCTGAATGACGCCGGTAACGGCGGCAATGACAAGAAAGACGACCCCGATGATGGGCTGTTGGAGGTCAAACCACGCGAACGCTGCCGTAGCCATGACAACGATTTCGACCAAGGCCTTCACAAAATAGTCCACGCGAAAAACTGCTTTTGGGGAGCGAAAGAGCGCCCACAACAAGATCGCTAACGCGGGTGCCAGGATCGCGATGATGAGTCCGGGGAGGGGAAAAGCGAAGCCGAGGAGCCCCCAGAGAATAAGGCTAATGACCGCGAAAAGTTCGACCAGTGCCCGGATAACATCGAGGGCAGAAACTTTTGTAGGAACGTTCATCTCGGACATATTCCAATTCTAGACTTTCGTGGCAAGCTAGTTTTGTGAACGCACTTTGGGCAAGACTCACTCGGTATCCGATCATCACGATCACCGTTGTCATTGGCATTATTGGTGTTGCTCTCGCCCTCACAGGGGAAGAGCTGGCCGCTCGTTGGACCATCAGCATTTTTGCGCTCGTCATCGCGGGAATCGAATCCATAGCGATGGTGCGCTCTCTACTGCGCGGTTCCTTCGGCATTGACGTTCTCGCCGTGACTGCCATTATTGCCACGGTTTTGGTAGGGGAATATTGGGCCAGTCTCATCATCGTTCTCATGTTTAGCGGTGGCGAAGCTCTCGAAGATTACGCCGCTGGACGGGCCAAACACGAGCTCACGGCACTCCTGGATCGCTCCCCGCAGTTTGCGCATCGTCAACAGGGCAATGAGACCGTCGAAGTTCCCGTGGGGGAATTGGAGGTCATGGACACCGTCGTCGTGAAGCCCGGGGAACTTGTTCCGGTGGATGGCACGCTGTTATCCGAGGTAGCGACGTTGGATGAATCATCCCTTACCGGGGAGAGCCTTCCGGTAGAACGAGTCCGGGGGGACATCCTGATCAGCGGATCAGTTAATGGTGCCCTCGCGCTGGCAATGACCGTGACCGCCAAGGCGGAGGACAGCCAGTACCAGCGCATTGTGGCCCTCGTAGCGGAGGCGGCGGAGAGCAAGGCCCCGTTCGTGCGCTTGGCTGACCGTTATGCGGTGCCCTTCACGATCGTGGCGTACATCATGGCAGCGGCCGGATGGATTTTCAGCGGAGACCCCGCTCGCTTCGCCGAGGTGCTCGTGGTTGCGACACCGTGCCCGCTCATCATCGCCACGCCCGTGGCGTTCATCGCCGGGATGAGTCGCGCAGCCCGCCATGGCATCATCATAAAAAACGGCGGCACCCTGGAAAAGCTGGCCCGGGTCAAAACCGTTGCGTTCGATAAGACAGGAACGCTCACCCAAGGGCAGCCCGAACTCTCGGCAATTCATGCGGTGGACGGTGTCACGCAAGACGAACTCCTTCGCCTTGCGGCCATCGCCGAACAGTATTCCGCCCACACGCTGGCCCAGTCACTCGTGAGTTCGGCCCATTTCCGGGGCTTAAAAATAGTGCCGTGCAACGATGTCGTCGAAACGACGGCACATGGCCTGACGGCCACGATCGACGGCAAGGTCGTGGTCGTCGGTAAATTTGGTTTCATTCTGGATGCGGCGCCGAACGCCGAGCGCGTCCAACTCGAGGCCGGCGAACTGGCCATCTATGTGTCGATCGACGGCGTCTATGCCGGGGCCATTATCCTGCGTGACGAGGTTCGCCTCGATGCCGCAGAGACCCTGACGTGGCTCCGCCATTTGGGGGTTCGTCGCACGCTCATGCTCACGGGGGACGCGAAGGCAACCGCCGAACACGTGGCTGCCGGTCTCGGCGTCACGGATGTTCGGGCAGAATGCCTGCCCATCGACAAGGTTCGGGCAGTCGAGGCCGTGACCGAGCGGCCTGTCATGATGGTGGGAGACGGGGTAAACGACGCCCCCGTGTTGGCTGTTGCTGATGTCGGTGTCGCCATGGGCGCGCGTGGGTCAACGGCGGCCAGCGAGTCGGCGGATGTCGTCATCATGAAGGATGACTTGGCCCGGGTTGCGCGGGCCGTTCAGGTGGGGCAAGACACAATTCGCATCGCTTTGCAAAGCATTTGGCTGGGAATTGTGTTGAGCCTCGGGCTCATGGTCGCAGCAGTGTTCGGGCTCATCCCCGCTGTGGTCGGCGCGGCTTTCCAGGAAATAATTGACCTCCTGACAATCCTTAACGCGCTACGAGCTCTGGGAAACGGTCGTTCGCCAGAAGTTCACCGTTCGATTTCACCACCAACACGGCAATCGCAAATTGTGCCGTGAGGTGATCGAGGGTTTCTTGACCGCCAGCAATGATGGCGGTGGCGCAGACGTCCGCAGTGATGATGTCACCGGCGATCACGGTGACTTGGAGAAAATCATGTGTCGCTCCAGGCCTCGCCCAGATGTGATCCCCCCGTTCGGCGGAGCCCGACGTGGCCATAGCGGGGAACTCTGGCGTGAGAGCAGTAATGGAGAGCAGTTCCTCACGGTTTTGGGGGTCGACGATTCCTGTCACCCATCCGTCACCGGCTTGGGGGATACCATGCGTCAGGATGTCGCCCCCCGCGTTCACGGAAAAAGAGGTAAAGCCGCACGACTGAATCGCGGCGGCGGCCTCGGCAAGAGCGACGGCTTTGATTGTTCCGGAGAGATCGAGAACGCCATCGGGGCGGTGCGGTGTGAAGGCGCCGTTGGTAGCCTCGCGCCAGAGCAACGCCTGGGCGTAGGCATCCCGCATCCGCTCGCTGGAGGCCGTTAGGAGGATTTCTCCGCGGGCGATCTGAGAAATCTCTGAGGCTTCGCGATACAAACTGAACTTTTCGTTGAGCCCGTCGAAGACCTGCTGGGCCGCCGCGATCGCCACGGATTCCCGAGCCGCGCCAACGTCCGTGGCGATGGAAGGAGCATCGACAACCTCGGTGGACAGAGCCCCCAATCGAACGCTGACAACCGTACCCATGGATTCAAAGGTGTGCACGGTCATGACGGTGACGTTCTAGCCGGTGAATCCGGCGGCATCCAGTGCCGACTGCAGAGACCGCAGGTATCCCTGCGTCGTGTACGTTGCGCCACCAATATTGCTGACCTTGGCGGACTGCGCGGAGAGGACCTCCTGGCGAACCATGGGGGCGGCCTGGTTGCTGATACTGACGGACTCGCGACCCTGGTCGGTGAGTTTGACGGCGACGATATCCGCAATTTTGCCACCGGCGATGACCACGTTGACCTGAATAGTGCCGTAGCGCGTGTTGATGGTCTGCCCGTTGTAGGTACCGTCAGCAGCGCCGGATGCCATCGCCATGGGTGCGCTTGCCATTGGAGCAGTAGCCGAGGTGCTGGGAGAACTACTGGCGTTTGACGTAGTTCCCGTCGTGCCTGTTCCGGTAGCGTTTCCTGCCGAAGCGCTAGGACCGGACGCGACCGGCGCACTCGTGGGAAGAGAGGAGAGAAGGGTTCCGACGCCGGCTTGCCAGCCGATAGCCAAGATAGCGACCGAACCGGCGCCGGCAAAAAAAGCACTGCGTGCTCTCATTAGAATTCGAACCTTTCCGCGTGAATCTGGTGGTCGGGCACTCCGGCCCGTTTGGCCTCGCGAACGACGAGGTCCGTCCACTGCATGGGACCACAGATGAAGACGTCAGAGTGCTTGATATCGGGAGCGAGGGTGGAGAGGCGCTCGCCGCTGGAGTAGGCCTCCGCTGACAGCCAGGTAGCAACGCCGCGCGGTCGTTTGCCCACTAATACTCGGAGGGAGGCATGCTTGGCAACGCACAGGTCGTACGTCTCCTGCCAGAGGAACACTTCCTGGGCAGTGGTGCCGCGCAATATGACCGTGGCATCGTTGGCTTTCAAGAGCGGGTCTTCGAGCATGGCGCGAATCGGGGTGATTCCGACGCCGGCACCGATGAACACGGCTTTGGTTGTCGTGCGCGCGGCTTCCGAAAAAATTCCGTAGGGGCCTTCAAAGCTCACCTTTGTGCCGGGTTTGATCGTGAGGAGGCGATGGCTCGTGTCGCCGAGGTCACGCACGGTGATGCGAAGGCTCTTGCCATCTGGGGCTGCCGAGAGGGAGAAGGGGTGTGAGACCCACCAGAGTTTCGGAGCCCAGAAGCGCCAGTTGATGAACTGCCCGCCCTTACCTTTCAGCTCGCGCAGACGACGTCCGGTCATCGTGATGGACACAACCCCGGGGGCTTCCACGCGAACCTCAGAAACAACGAGTGCGTGTTTGAACGAAAGGGTGACCGGCAGGATGACACGAAAGATTGCGATAGCGGCCAGCGTACCCACGTAGAAGGCCATCCAGTAGTAGCGAGCCCACGTACCGTCGGCGAACATCATGCCGGTCGAGAACTGATGGGGGAGGGCGGCCAGAACGGCACCGTACGACAGGAGGTGCACAAGATACCAAAACTGGTAGGGCAGCTTTTTGCGCACGACAATCAGCGAGGTCACCACGACCACGATCATGAGGGCCATTCCGATAAACGCGAGCCCCATGTCTTCCATCGTGGCAATCATGTTAAACGCCTCGGCAACGGGGTTGAACCCGGAGGTGATTCCGTAGCCAATGAGCAACAGGGTCATGTGGGCAAGAATCAGGTACAAAACGGGCTTGCCGAGTTTGCGATGTTGAGCCAAAGCCGTGTCATGGCCGAAGGTGCGATCGATGATGGGCACGCGGGCTGCCAGCAACAACATGACCAGCAGAAGGTCGCTTCCGATGAGGCCCGTAACGATACCGACGCCGGTGGCCAGATCACGGATGTTTGTGAAATACGCAGCACCGCCGTCCGCCAAGAAGATGGCGAGAACGATCGCAACAGAGAAGTAAACCACGGTAGAAAGAAGGTCGCCGCGGCGCAGTCGAGCGGTGTGCTGACGTTTGATGCGGGTGGCGTCGACGGTGGTCATGAGATGACTGTGACAGGCGGGTCTGAGGGAATCATTGGTGAATCCTATGAATTGCTTATGAAGCCCGTAGACGAACCAAAATTCTTTTCGCTGATCGAGAAACCTAGCGAAAAATAATGGTGCGCTGGCCGTCCAGGAGCACGCGATCTTCAGCAAACCACTTCACAGCCTGCGTCAGGGTGCGACTCTCCTCGTCTTGGCCGATGGCGACCAATTCGCGGGCTGTGCGGGAGTGGTCAACGCGCACAACGTTTTGCTCGATGATGGGCCCCTCGTCGAGGTCTGTGGTGACGAAGTGGGCGGTGGCACCGATGAGTTTCACTCCGCGGGCATGCGCCTGTTTGTACGGGTTGGCACCCTTGAACCCGGGCAAGAACGAATGGTGAATATTAATAACGCGGCCCGCGAGCGTGGCGCAGAGTTCGGGGGAGAGTATTTGCATGTAGCGGGCCAAAACGATGAGTTCGATGTCGTGCTCCTCGACGGCGGCCAATACGCGGGATTCGAACGCGGCTTTGGACGCAGCATCCGTTACAGGATGGGCTTCAAAAGGGATGCCATAGAAACCTGCGAGATCTGCCAAGTCATTGTGATTGGAGAGGACCAGCGGAGTCTCCACGGGGAGTTGGCCCGCGCGTTGGCGAAACAGGAGGTCGTTCAGGCAGTGGGCGGCGGTCGAAACCAAAACCAGCGTGCGCAGGGGGCGGCCCACGACATCCACGCTCCACGACATGGCATACTTTTCGGTGACAGGGCGCAAGGCGTTTTCGAAGTCGTCACGCGAGGCGTTCGTCTCCACTTGCAAGCGCATGAAGAAGCGCCCGGTGTCCTCGTTGGAGAATTGCTGGCTCTCGGTGATATTGCCCCCGGCCGTAACAATGGCACCGCTCACAGCGTGCACAATTCCCGGTTGATCGGCGCACACGAAACTGAGGACCCAGTGGGTTGAGGGGGTAGTCATTCCTCCAGATTATTGCCTCATAGGTGGGTAGACTGGCAATATCGCAACTGGCGTTTGGATGGGTTTCCATCAGGGAGCGATTTGAGAGCGGATTCGGCCGAACGCCTGGGCCGAAACGACACCCACTGTGCCGGGTTTTACCCGGTTGTCTCAAAGGAGCCAGCCCTTGTCTTCCACTTTCAATGAGCCGCTGTCTAGCGTAGATCCTGAGATTGCTGCCGTTCTGCAAAACGAGCTCGATCGCCAGCGTAACTTTCTCGAGATGATTGCCAGCGAGAACTTCGTTCCGCGGGCCGTCCTCGAGTCGCAGGGCTCGGTTCTTACCAACAAATATGCCGAGGGCTACCCGGGCAAGCGCTACTACGGTGGTTGCGAATTCGTCGATGTGGCCGAGAGCCTTGCCATCGAGCGTGCCAAGAAGCTGTTCGGTGCCGCGTATGCGAATGTTCAGCCTCACTCCGGAGCCACGGCCAACGCCGCTGTACTGCACGCGATTGCTCAGCCCGGCGACACCATTCTGGGCCTCGAACTGGCTCACGGTGGGCACCTCACCCACGGCATGAAGCTCAACTTCTCGGGCAAGGTTTATAACCCGGTGGCGTATGGCGTTGACCCCGAAACATTTTTGATTGACATGGATGTTGTGCGCGCCCTGGCCATCGAGCACAAGCCCACCGTCATCATCGCCGGTTGGTCCGCCTACTCGCGCCAGATGGATTTCGCTGCTTTCCGGGCGATCGCTGACGAGGTTGGCGCCAAACTCTGGGTAGATATGGCGCACTTCGCTGGTCTCGTTGCTGCCGGATTGCACCCCAATCCCGTTCCCTTCGCGGACGTTGTCAGCACCACCGTTCACAAGACCCTCGCAGGTCCTCGTTCGGGCCTCATTTTGAGCCGCGACGAGTCTCTCGCCAAGAAGCTGAACACGGCCGTCTTCCCCGGACAACAGGGTGGCCCGCTGATGCACGTGATTGCCGCGAAGGCGACCGCATTCAAGTTGGCCATGGAGCCCGAGTTCAAGGAGCGCCAGGAGCGCACCGTTCGCGGTGCCCAGATTTTGGCCGAGCGCCTGATGGCAGCCGATACCCGCGCTGCTGGTGTCGATGTTCTCACGGGCGGCACCGACGTGCATCTCGTGCTCGTTGACCTGCGCACCTCCCCTCTCGACGGCCAGCAGGCCGAAGATGTTCTTCACTCGGTGGGCATTACGGTCAACCGCAACTCGGTTCCTTTTGACCCTCGCCCCCCGATGGTCACCTCGGGTCTGCGCATCGGAACGCCTGCTCTGGCCACCCGCGGATTCGGCGATGTCGAATTCACCGAGGTTGCCGACGTCATCGCCTTGGCACTCATGCCGAACCCGGACGTGAGTGCCCTCAAGGCACGCGTCAAAGTTCTGACCGAAGCGTTCCCGCTGTACCCCGGTCTCGAGCAGTGGTAGCCCTCACTCTGGATGGTGTCGCAACCGCGTCGGCCATCAAGGGTGAGTTGGCATCGCGCATCGCAGCACTTCGCGCCAAGGGCATTACGCCCGGGCTCGGAACGTTGTTGGTGGGCGATGACCCCGGATCCCGTTCCTACGTCGCAGGCAAGCATCGCGACTGCGCCGAGGTCGGCATCCAGTCCATCCGGGTCGACCTGCCTGCAACAGCAACGGATGCGGATGTGCGCGCCGCCATCGAAAAATTGAACGCAGACCCAGCCGTCACCGGTTACATTGTGCAATTGCCCCTGCCTAAGGGGCTCAACGAGCACGCCGCGCTGGAGCTCATCGACCCCCTGAAAGATGCCGATGGCTTGCACCCCATGAACCTGGGGCGACTGGTCATGAGCATTGAGGGCGAGCTCGCTTCACCACTGCCGTGCACGCCGGCCGGAATTGTCGAACTTCTGCAACGTCACGGAGTTGAGCTGCCAGGCAAGCACGTCACCATCGTCGGTCGCGGTCTCACCGTCGGTCGCCCGCTCGGCCTCTTGCTCACCCGCAAGGGCATCGATGCCACGGTCACGCTGACGCACTCGCGCACGGTCGACATTGCGGCCGAGGTTCGTCGCGCCGACGTCGTCATCGCTGCGGTCGGTGTGCCTCACTTCATCAAGCCCGAGTGGGTCAAGCCCGGCGCTGCCGTTCTCGACGTGGGGATAACGCGCGTGCTGGATGCCGAAACCGGCACGTCCAAGCTGACCGGAGATGTGGATCCCGGCGTCGCCGAGGTTGCTGGTTTTCTTTCGCCGAACCCTGGTGGGGTGGGCCCGATGACCCGAGCCATGTTATTGGCCAACGTGGTGAAGGCCGCGGAGCTCGCCTCGCACTGAGCTTTTTCAGGGTTCCTCTTCGGGTGTTTGCCTCAGAGCAAGTTCGCGGTTTGACGTAGGGCGAGGGTCATCCGGAAACGAAGGGTTACTTTAGTTGGGCCAGCGCGAATCTCGGACGACAAGATCGGTGATGGCGCACGCGGCCTAGGCTAGACCCACTCGCTTGGGTGGAAATCGGTAGTTACTCCACCCGATGGAAGGAGCTTAGGACAAGATGACGACCTTCTCGCTGTCAGATTTCCTGGTCTCATGACGGGGCAAATGAACATGAGCGACCGTTGGGAGAGAATGTGTCGAGTCATCGGATAAAGGTTTTGGATACCCGAACGGTGCCGGTGGAGCAACGAGTGACGAAGTGGGAAAATGCTGTTGCCAATTTTCTCGTGCCGTTGGAGATCCAATCCTCCGACATGACCGTGACGGGTCGCATGACGCGCGTGAGCGTCGACAACGTCAGCATCTGTCATTTGTCCGCAAGCGCGCACTTCGGTGTGCGCAGCGAAGAACTTGCGGCCGGCTGTGGCTCCGAAAACTACAAGATTGCCATTGGCACGAAGGGGGTGGTTGCCCTGCAACAGTTTGGCAGGAAAGTAGTGCTTCGTCCCGGTGAATGCGCTATCTACGATACTGCCGAACCATATTCTGTGGGCAGCGATGTCCCCTTTGGAGTCGTTGTGGCGTTGATACCCAAAAGCTCTCTTCGAGTGCGGCCGACGGAGATTGCTCGAGTTGCGGCTCAGGTTTTATCAGGTCAGGATCGGGACGGAATGCGCCGCACATTGTTGCGGTGTGTGGGTGGTGGTCAGTCTTCAATATTGGGCGAGGAGTTCTTCTCAAGCGTTACGTCTCTTGTTCGTGAAACACCTGCATTCCGTCTTGGGGATCACGTCATCGACGCCGACCTACTTCGGCGCAGCAGAGAGATTATCGAGGGTGCACTGCAGTTAGAGGGGCTCGGGCCTGATTACGTGGCAGCACTTTTGGGTGTCTCTAGGCGATACCTGTATAACATTTTCACTCCTGAGTACGGCCCCATCGCAACATATATACGCGCAAAAAGGCTTGAGCGAGCTCGGACTTTTCTGGCGAGCGCGAAAGAAAAGGACACCCCTATCGTCGAAGTTGCCTTCGAATCAGGATTCTCCGATCCCGCACATTTTTCTCGGCTATTCAAGGGTGTGTTCGGACTAACACCATCGGAGTTTCGGACACTTTGTAATCCCGTATCTCAAGGTGAATCAGCACGTGGCAGAGTCATCGGCGACCGAGACTAGTTGTTCAAAGCGCTGAGGACAGACGACCGCTCCTCGACACCAGAGATTTCGACACTGTCCACGGCTGCAGGGTGAGGCATCTGGTCCACGGCTGCAATGTGTTGGGCCGTCAGTGGCACTTGCGGTGTGCGGTTTATGCCGAATGAGAATACGTCGGGACGAGAATAGTGACCTGCACCGTCGGCGAAAAATTTTGCAAAGGCGATAATCCCCAAGTCAAGATCTGCGTACAAAATGGCATCATCGTCACGGTGAGGTTCCGAAAGCCACTTACCGTCGGGACCCATGAAGCCCGAAAGCCCCCCGCCCAAGGAGGGAGCGTCCGGCCCCTTGGGAATATTCAGGCGTTCAATGATTTCCTCACTGACTCGACCCTGGACCATGACGACATAGGTTTGGGCGCTGATGGCATGTGCACTTGCAAGAGTCGTGGAGTAGTGATCGAAGTTCCCTGCATTGGGATCAGCGTGGGTGGCGCTGATCGCGGGCCATGAGGCAATGTGGATTTGCTCTCCGAGCGCGGAGAGGGCATACCTGTTGAGGTCCATGCTGTGTTCAAAGCAAATTAAGCCTCCGACTTTTGCAAATCCCATGTCAACGACAAAGACGTCTCTTCCGTCGCCTCGACCCCAAATAGTTCTTTCTGCATTGGTCGGATGCAGTTTGCGGTGCCGTGCAACGAGTTCGCCGGTGGGGGAGAAGTACGCCTGCGTGTTATAAAGAGTTCCGCCTTCTCTTTCGTCCACGCCGAGCACGACCCAGACTCCTGCCTCACGGGCTGCCTCGCCAATCAGGCGTGACTCGTTGCTGGGAAGCTCAATCGAATTGTGAAAGAGTTCAGCGAAAAGGGGAGCTGAATACTTGGCCGTGTGTGACCAAATCCAATGCGGGTAGCCGGGAAGATATGTCTCGGGGAATGCGACCAGTTTCGCGCCGTTTCGACCGGCTTCACTGATGAGCTCGCATGTTTTCTGGACACCGGCCTTGAGATCAAGGAAGGGTGCGGCACCATGGACGGCCGCCACTTTGACAACGGATGAAGTATTCATGGCTGGATATTACGGCAAGTAGCCAAAGTCCTCCTTGGATATTTGTGCACACCGGGCCCGTTGCGTGCACAGTTCTACTAACGAATGTCGGGGTTCTTCCTTGAATGGTGTCAAAATCTTGGTCGTATATGGCCGATGGAAGCGAGGTAGCGACCGTGGTTTTGCCCCCGCGTCTGCTCTTGCCTGGTCAAAAAATTGCGGATTCAAGCCGTTCTGTCAATCAATTAGTGGGCCGGCCAACCCAAATAAATGGGTTGCCGAGCTTCGGAGAGGTGAAGGTTACCGTTGTGGCAACCTACGATCTCGCGGGCGACACTTAGACCCATGCGGTTGCAACGGCCATTTTTTTCGTTGCGCCGTGGGAAGAACTCGCTGCCGCTCTTTTCGGTCTTGTCGCTCCTGGCGCGTTCATCGCGGGCATCCTGTGGTGGCGGCGAAAGCGCAGGGCAACATTTGATCTGAAGCCTAAAACCCCGCCTGTCCGGTGTAGATCGCCAGACGATCGCGGTAGTTCTGCGCGTTGTGCGCAATGCCCTCGCGCTCCTCGGTGGTGAGTTCGCGACGTACCTTGGCGGGAACACCGGCGACGAGCGATCCGGGGGGAACGATGGTGCCCTCAAGCACAACCGCACCGGCGGCCACGAGCGAGCCTGTGCCGATGATCGCGCCGTTCATCACGATGGCGCCCATGCCGATGAGGCAGTTGTCTTCGACCGTGCATCCGTGAATGACAGCGTTATGCCCCACGGACACGTTCTTGCCGAGTGTCAGTGGGAATCCGGTGTCAACATGGCCCGTGACATTGTCTTGGATATTCGAGCCTTCGCCAATCGTGATGGGCTCGTAGTCACCACGCAAGACCGCGTTGAACCAGATGCCAACACTGCCGTGCAGGGTGACATCTCCAGCCAAGACAGCGCCCGGTGCCACAAAACAGTTGTCGGCCACCACGGGTGTTCCGAAGGTAGGAACGGAGATGATGCGAGCCTCGGCGTGATCAGTCATGCCCTCAGCCTATGGGGTAGGGTTCGATTCCAGCGTGGCAAGTTTGCGCTCACGCATGGCCAAAAAGAAGGGGAACGTGCACGCCATGGCGGTGAGCCCAGAGAGCACGATGTAGAGCCACACATGTTTCATGCCGAGGCGTTTCGCCTCCCAAATCATGAAGGCTACGCCCGCAATGGCGACGATGAGCAGGTCGGTGGAGAGTACCCAGTCCACTGGATGCCCGAACCACGCCATCCCGTAGTCGGCTGCCTGCATCACTGCCAAACCGTTGAACCACCAGGCGGTGACGATGCCAATAACCGACAGTGTCAGGAAAAACCAGAACCGGCCCCGACGGTTCGGAGCACTTAGATTCGCCGGAGAAATCAGGTTTGTCATGCTCCAAAACTACGCCCTGTCATCCGGATTTGAGTCGCGTGCCAGAATGTAGTCATGACGCGTCGACTTCGTGCTGCCTTTGCCGGAATTGCCTTTGTGGCTTTGTTGGCCGGGTGCCAGGCCTCGGCGCCGACCCCCACGGCGACTCCCGCGGCCATCGTGACGCCGACTCCCACCCCCACGCCGGTGACGCATTCCGGAATTGGTCCAGTGTGCCCGACGAGCAACTGCTTCACAGTGGCGGTTACCGGCGACATGCTTTTTCACTCAGGCCTCTGGATTCCCGCAGCGCTCCCCGCTCCCGTGAACGGCGCCAACTTCGACTTCATGCCCCTTCTCGAGGGCCAGCAACGTTACTTGACCCAGGCGGATATCGCCATGTGCCATCAGGAGACCCCGTTCGCCCCCAGTGGCGGCCCCTACACCGGGTATCCCATCTTCAGCACGCCTCCCGAGGTGGCGACCGCGGCCAAGGCTATTGGTTATGACGCGTGCACAACATCCAGTAATCACACGGTAGATGGCGGTCACGAAGGTGTTGTTCGAACGCTTGACACCTTGGATGCCGCAGGCCTCAAGCACACCGGTTCCTACCGCACGCCCGAAGAAGCCCAAGGCGTTCTCATCATGGAAACTCCCGCCGGCAAAGTGGCCTTCGTCTCGGCGACCTTCTCCGTGAATGGCAACTGGAACGAGTTCGACTGGCAAGTCAATTACCCGCTTGATCCGGATGTCATGATTGCCCGCGCAGTTCAGGCACGTGCGCTCGGCGCAGAGATTGTGATTGGTGTTCAGCACGCGGGTACGGAGTACTCAAGCCAAGCCGACGTTCAGCAAATCAACAACGCCCATCTGCTAATTGACAGCGGTCAGTTCGACTTCGTCTACGGCCATCACCCTCACTCGATTCAGCCGATTGAGCTCTACAACGGTAAGTACATTGCGTACAGCCTCGGTAACGGCATCAGTGAGTCATCGTGGGACTACGCCGTAAATAACGAGTTTCTGTTGGTGCGCATCCAGTTCGCCAAAGACGACAAAACTGGGCTGTGGGCCACGTCAGACCTTGCCTGGGCGCCGGCAACAAACAAGCAAAACGGTGCCTACAAGTGGTGCTCCGTTGCAATGGATGCCCCGCAAGGCATATGTCAAAGCGCCGAGTTCGATGCGGGCGTGAGGGAACGCACACGTGCCACCGTCAACGCGATGGGGGCCCAAGCCACCGGCGTGCACGAGCTCCTGATCACGCAGGATGCGGTCGTGGCGCCGTAGCCCGACCGACACGAGGCACCCGACGCAAACCGTTAGGGTGTGAAAATGACACTTCAGAATTCACCCACGCCCGCCTCCGCCATCGTCACTCTGCTGCCAATTTTTATTGCCAAGCCTGGCCGCGGCGGCGACCTCGAGCAGGTGCTCCTCACTCTGCAAACCGCGAGTCGGGGTGATCGTGGCTGCCTTCAGTACTCCGTTTTCTCTGATCTGCACGATGAAAATCGTTTCGTGATGCACGAGGAGTGGACCAGTCGAGAACTCCTCGCGGAGCATAATCTCACAGCGCATGTGCTCGAATTCGTGGCGCAAATAGACGAGCTTCTGAGCGAACCCTTCACCGTTACGTGGATGCGCCCCATCGCCCCGTAGCCCGGTAGGTTGAGCCGGGTTCAGCTCTCGAGTGCGGCAGCCATGGCGTCAACGCTCTCAATGGAGAGGGCATATTCGATCGCCATAACGCTGGCGCCAATGATTCCGGCGTCGAGGCCCGCGCGAGACTGCGCGATCGTGAGATGCTCCGTGGCCAGCGGCATCGATCGGGAATAGACCACTTCGCGCACTCCCGCGAGAAGGTGCTCACCGGCTAGCGCGAGGGAGCCACCGATGGCGATAACAGAAGGGTTCAACACGCTGACGCACGTCGTCAAGACCTCGCCAATGTCGCGGCCCGCCTGTCGAACGGCTTGGAT
Organism: Alpinimonas psychrophila; assembly: GCF_014137865.1. GTDB lineage: Bacteria > Actinomycetota > Actinomycetes > Actinomycetales > Microbacteriaceae > Alpinimonas > Alpinimonas psychrophila. The sequence continues at coordinate 66,336 of NZ_JACGWU010000009.1, forward strand.
GGCCGCCAATTCGCCTGCCTTGGTAGCGGCAACCACGTCGCTCAACGTGGCAATGGGTTTGCCCTTGAAATTGACGCCTGCGAGAGTAAGTTGTTGGGCCAGCGCTGGTCCCGCAGCCATGGCTTCGAGGCACCCGCTGTTGCCGCAGCGACAAGGAACACTGTGGCCGCGCGCGATTTGAACATGCCCAATGTCACCGGCAATACCTTCGGCACCGCGCTGAAGAATGCCGCTGCTGATGATGCCGGAACCAATCCCGGTGGAGGCCTTGAGAAAGACCATGTTCTCGGTGTCGGGCCACGCGAACTTCTGCTCACCGAGCGCCATGATATTGACGTCATTATCGACCAAGACTGTCGCTTTGAGGTGGTGATTGACAAAACCCGGCACGTCGAAGTCATCCCAGCCCGGCATGATGGGCGGATTCGATGGCCGGCCGGTCGAGTGTTCGACGGGTCCCGGAAGACCAATACCAATAGAAATAAGGTCGGCCTCCTTGAGATGAAGCGCTGCGAGCTCTGAGCGAATCGTGCGCACCATCCAGCCGAGACACGTCTCGGGACCATCGGCAATGATGATTTTTGACGATGTTCGGGCGAGGATAACGCCGGTGAGGTCGGTGATTGCCACCGAGGCTTGCGTCGCCCCGAAGTCGACAGCGGCGACCACGCGGGCAGTGGGGTTGAGGGCGACTTGCGCCGAGGGCCGCCCGCCCGTCGAGACGGCATCATTTACGGGCGCGAGGAGGCCCAGTTCCAGCAACGTCTCTATGCGAAGCTGGATGGTCGATCGGGAGAGGCCCGTAATGTCTACAAGCTCGGCTTTTGTTCGCGGCTGTCCGTCCCGCAAGATCTGAAAAAGGGCGGCCGAACTGAAGCCGATGAATTTCTTTTGAATTTCAACCATTCCCTGATTTTAGTGACGGCAAGAATGTTCCTCTGAGGAATCCGCCTAGATTCGACATAAGTTTGTAACAGATTTATAACGTAATGTTTATTTTCGACAAAAGACTGGTTATTGATGTCATTATGTAATTCAGCAAAAATCATTTTTGATAAAGTTGCCAAACCATAATGGAGCACCGAAGAAAGGCAGATCGATGAAGATCGGATACTCGACGATTACGTGGGGCGGCGTTGTCGGACATCCAGCGGGAGTCACTGCGATCAAAGACCTCTTTTACCTGGCGAACGGTGACGCGCTCACCGCCATCTCTGACATCTCTTCGGCGGGCTATCAGGGCACCGAAATGTTCGACGGAAACCTTGCCGCGTTTGCGGATCGACCTGACGTTTTGCTGGATGCCCTCAAGAAGGCCCAGCTAGAACTCGTTGCCGTCTATACCGGTGCCAATTTCATTTATGACGACATTCTCGAAGACGAACTTCACAAAATTTCTCAGGCGGCCAAACTTGCCTCGGAGTTCGGCGCATCCCGACTCGTCGTGGGTGGGGGTGCCCAGCGCGCTCGTGGAGAGCAGCCCGATGACATGGCCAAGTTGGGGCGTGCCCTTGACAAGGTTGTAGAAATCGCCGCGTCCTTTGGGCTCGAGTGCACCTATCATCCTCACCTCGGCACCATCGTTGAGAGCCCAGACGCGCTCGAACGCTTGATGGGCCTGTCACAAATCAAGTTCTGCCCCGATACCGCTCACCTCACTGCTGGGGGCGGGAATCCTGTGGAACTAATCGAAAAGTA
>NZ_JACGWU010000010.1 GCF_014137865.1 Alpinimonas psychrophila
GCGTCGCGGACAACCAAAAAATTCGCCTGCGGGGCAAGGGGTATCCCAGCCAAGATGGTGGCGAGCCCGGAGACATTGTTCTGACGGTTACCGTCGGCAAACACGCCGTCTTTGAGCGTGAGGGCATCAACTTGCGCGTCTTCGTTCCCATTACTTTTGTGGAGGCGGCACTCGGGGCCACGATCGAGGTTCCGACCGTGGACGGCGAACAGGTGAAACTGAAGGTTGCCGCGGGAACTCCCAGCGGTCGCGTGCTTCGTGTAAAGGGTCGCGGCATTCATACTCCCAAGGGCGACGGGGATTTGCTCGCGGTCGTTCAGGTGGCTGTTCCATCACACCTTGATGCGGATGCCCGGGAGGCTTTAGAAAAATTCGCTGCGCTGGCTCCCACCGAAAACCCTCGAGCCGACATGCTTGCCAAGGCACGGCGCTAGGCTTCCGTGAAACACCTCGTCAGCACTGTGTGAAACATCCGTAGCTAGTCCCCAACGAGTGAAGGAGAATGACCATGGATGAACTCCAGCCAATCTTCACGATCTCCATGGCGGCCGAACTCTCGGGCATGCATGCGCAGACCCTGCGGCAATACGACCGCCTGGGCTTGGTGTGCCCGACCCGTACCGCTGGGCAAAGTCGGCGCTACTCGATGCGCGATATTGCCCAGCTGCGCGAAGTTGCCCAACTCAGCTCGGAGGGCGTGAGCCTCGAGGGAATCTCTCGCGTGCTCGATCTCGAGAACCAAGCAGATAACCTTCGCAAGCGCGTGCGCGAGTTAGAAGTGGCGCTCGCGGATGCTCTGCTCGCTCAGCCAGGACGGCGCATCTTCGCCGCGGGAGTCGAAGGTGAAGTGCAATCATTGCGTGCCGGTACGCGGGCTCGCCGCCAGACCGACGTCGTGGTGTGGCGCCCCTTCGGCCGCCACTAAAGTAAATCTCATGAACCCGAGTGAAGAAATCGATGCCTACATCGCGAAGTTCCCCGATTGGCGAGGCGCCAAGATGGACCACCTGCGAGCGACGATTCTCGCTGTTGACCCTGAGATTATCGAGACCTGGAAGTGGATGGGCTCCCCCGTCTGGGAGCGCAACGGCATTCTCTGCGTGGCCGGTATTTACAAGGGCAAAGCCAAGCTCACCTTTCACGATGGTGCAAGCCTTCCCGATCCCGACGGTCTATTCAACGCGGAACTCGAAGGCAACAAGCGTCGGGCCATCGACTTCTTCGAGGATGACGCGACGACCGACGAGTCGTTGCAGAACCTTATTCGTGCCGCCATTACCTTCCGTCTGGCGCGGGAAACGAAGTAGGCCGCTCCTCACCAACCCCTCCACGGTGGCTGTCATTCACATGTCGCGCGAGTTCGGCGAAAACCGAGGTTAGTCGCCGATTGCGAGTCCACGTTGGCTGGACCACTTCGTTAGGCTTTCAGCATGACTGATTCGGGTATGCCCGCTCCCCCCGAATTTCCGCTCGCTCGGCTGCGCCGCTTCCCCGACCTTGAGTCACCCGAGCTTGTTGCAGTCGATGCCGCGGATCGCCTCCTGCTGGAGGAACTCTCTGACGCGCTCACTCGAGATCCCTCCCTGACGGCTTCGGACCTTGTCGTCATCGGTGACACCCACGGCGCTCTCACTCTGGGCGCGCTCTCGTTCGGGGAGCTCGAAATCCGCGGCCCGGCAGCGCGATTTAGCCAGGTCAAGGTTCATCAAGATGCACGTTCCGGTGAGCTCGCGCTCGACGCAAATGCTGCTGCTCTTGCACAGTTCCTCCCCGTCGAGGCAACCTTCGCGCACCACCCGCTCGATGCCGATCTCGTCGCCGGCGCCCGCATTGTCATCCTTCGACTCCCGCGGGCTCTCGAGCAACTCGGTCAGTGGGCCGCGCTCATCGCCGCTCAGGCTGCCCCCGATGTTCTAGTGCTCGCCGGTGGACGTATCAAGCACATGACGCTGGGCATGAATGAGGTCATGGGTCGCTATTTCGACACGGTGGAGGCCAGCTTGGCCCAGCAGAAGTCCCGCGTCCTGCGGGTTCGGGGCCCCCGGGTTGAGGAAGCTCGTGCTGCCGCGGCGACCTGGCCGAAGCGACAATTTCATGCGGATGTTGACCTCACGGTGTGTGCAGAGGGTGGCGTCTTTGCGGGAACATCCATTGATATTGGCACCTTTTCATTGCTCGCGGTGCTCGATCGCGTCTCGGGAAAACAGGGCCAACGCATCATAGATTTCGGATGCGGCACCGGCATCCTGGCAACCCAGCTCGCCAGATTGCGCTCGACCGCGCACGTCATCGCCAGCGACCAGTCTGCGGCGGCTGTCACATCCGCACGGGCAACGGCGGCGGCCAACGGCGTGGCTGACCGTGTTGAGGTTGTCCTCGACGATGGGCTTTCCACGCAACCCGATGAGTCGGCCGATCTCATTGTCTTCAACCCGCCGTTTCATTCGGGGGCTGCCGTGCACGCGGGAACTTCAATGCGCCTCTTTGCCGAAGCGGGGCGCGTGCTAAAGCCTGGCGGCGAACTGTGGGTCGTGGCCAATCGCCACCTCAGCTACAAGCCCGCGCTCAGAACCCTCGTCGGATCGACCCGCGAAATTCGGCGCAACGCAAAATTCACCGTGACGGCGTCCATCAAAGACGGAGGTGCCGACGCCGCCGAACGCGCCGAGCGCCGGGCGGAACGTCGCCCCGACGGGCTCAAGAAATCACATCGCGAGCAATGACAGAGCCCGAATCTTCTACGTGCGGGCGATGGTCGCAATGTCCTCGCGGAAGGCCTCGGCGACCTCGGCCGAAACAGTTGTCCGAGTTTCCGATATTCCAATGAGGTAATCCTCCGTAACGGCACTCCCGTCGGGGGCAATCGCGGTACCCTTCTCTCGCGAGATGATGGCTCGCTCGAAGGCCCGTTGAGAGGCCTTGCGCGCCGCATATTCAATATCGGCGGGCGAGAAACCGTCTGTTTTTGAAACGATGAGCGGGAGGTCGATGCTCTCGCTCACCTCCCCAGGGATGTAGCCGCGCCAAATCGCATCGCGCGCTTCATCGTCGGGCAGGCCTATGGGAATGACGTAGTCAAACCGACCATGACGAAGGAACGCCGAATCTAAGGCTCGGATAAAGTTGGTCGCGCAGATCAGAATACGGCCCGGTTTTTCACGAAAAACGGGAATGAGCTTGAGCAATTCGTTGGTGACACCCTGCGTAGCTGAGGGTGGCTCGCCGCCACGCTGTGCAGCAATTTCTTCAACCTCGTCAATAAAGACAACGGCGTGATCGAGTTCGGCAATGGCCGAAAATGTCTCGCGAAGTCCCCCCGCCAAACCCTCGGGGCTACTGGCCAGTCGCGAAGGAAAAACCTCAATGAAGGGCCATTCGAGTCTTGAGGCGATGGCCTTGGCAAACGTGGTCTTACCGGTTCCCGGAGGGCCAAAAAGCATGATGGCCCGGGGTGGCACGACGCCATACTTTTCGGCGAGTTCGGCATCCGCTAATGGCACAATCAGGCGTGATTCGAGGAGGCCCTTTTCGGTGCTCATGCCCCCGATCTTGTTCCAGAGGTCGCGGGTGAGAATGCGCCCACCGAGCTCGCGCAACACCGTCATTTCCTTGGCTTTGATGGGAATCTCACGTTCGAAATAGCGCAGGTGTTTCTTGTCTTCAAAGCCAGCCTTCGTGAGCAGCCCCACGTTGGATTGCAGTTCGGGAACCAGAATTGACAGCCGGGTCAGGCCTTGAGGGGCGAGGCGTTGCTCGGCGGCGGCCAACAGTGTGTCCCCAATTCCCTGGTGGCGAAAACGCGAGTCGGTCGTGATGAAGACGATCCAGCCTTGGTCGTGAGCCGCGCGCGCCACCACAACCCCAACAACGTCGTTCCCTTGGGTCGCGACAACGGCGGTGTCTTTTTGGCACGACGCGAGAACTTCGCTGAGGGAGTAGACGGGCTCCGCACCGGTTCCCTTAACTTCGTCATAGAGCCGCAGCACGGCATCCATGTCAGTGGGTTGATAGTCGCGCAGGCTAATGGCAGACATAAGGAGCCTCTCCGGAGGTCGCCAACGGCGGCGATGAAGCCCACGCTACAGGGGTAACGCCCGGGTTAGGCCACGGGTGTCGAGGATTCTTCCGCCAGCACGTTTTCCCCGTTGAGATGATCCAGGTGCCAGCCGGCGGGGGATGCCCGGACCACCGTGAGGGCAGCGTTGGAGATGGGCCCGGCAGAGATGTCGAAGATCGCATTCACGGTCAGCCGAATCAGCGTGCCGTGGCTGACGACGATGATGCGCGCTCCAGGGAACTCGGCCGCGAGGCTCTGCAAGGCGTCGATACCACGTTGGGCCACCGCGGCTTCTGACTCGGCCGTGAGGAACCCGTTAGGGATGCGTAGAGCCTCGAGCTCGGGGCCCGCTTGGAGGCCTTCGGCATCGCCGTAGTCGCGCTCGATAATGGTGGGGAGGCGATGGGTCACGTCAATGTTCAGGCCGGCGGCAATGGCATCCGCGGTATCGGCAGCACGCGACAGAGGCGACGAGACAACGAAGTCCCAGTCGCGTTCGTCTTCGTGAAAAGCCGCCAGGGGAATGACGGCAGCGGTTGCCTGGCCGCGACCGACGTCGTTCAGGGGGATGTCGGTGGAACCCTGAATGCGAAACTCAGCGTTCCAGTCCGTTTGACCATGACGAACGAGGGCGAAAGTTGTTGTAGTAGGCATTGTTATCATTCTCCCCTGCTTTCATGTGAACAAAATGCGTGTCCCCAATATGTCCCTAAGTTGCCCCAAACCCTTCCCAACGATTCCTCGAAAGAGATAAAATTGAGCAAGAGTGACTCGACTTTGGGGGAGCAAGAACCATGCAGCAAGAGCCGCAAGAGGACAACCAGAGTGCTCTGGAGAAGTACGGTATCAACCTGACTGAGATCGCCAAGAGTGGAAAGCTCGATCCTGTCATCGGCCGCGATGCGGAGATCCGTCGGGTCAGCCAGGTTCTCACAAGGCGCACCAAGAACAACCCCGTTCTCATCGGAGAACCCGGGGTCGGTAAGACGGCTGTGGTCGAGGGGCTTGCTCAACGTATTGTTGCCGGCGACGTTGCCGACAGTCTCAAGGGCAAGCAACTCATTACGCTCGATATTTCCGCTCTCATTGCCGGCGCGAAGTATCGCGGCGAGTTCGAGGAACGCCTCAAAGCCGTGCTCAAGGAAATCAACGACTCCGATGGTCAGATCATTACCTTCATCGATGAGCTACACACGCTCATGGGCGCCGGCGGTGGCGAGGGCTCGGTCGCGGCCTCCAACATGCTCAAGCCCATGCTGGCCCGTGGTGAGCTGCGCCTCATTGGCGCCACGACACTGAACGAATACCGTCAGTTCATTGAGAAGGATGCTGCGCTCGAGCGCCGCTTCCAGCAGGTCTTCGTGGGGGAGCCCTCGGTCGAGGACACCGTCGCTATCCTCCGCGGACTGAAGGAACGGTATGAGGCGCATCACAAAGTTGCCATTGCCGACACTGCTCTCGTCGCCGCGGCATCGCTCAGCAACCGTTACATCCCCTCCCGTCAGCTCCCCGACAAGGCCATTGACCTCATCGATGAGGCGGCGAGTCGATTGCGCATGGAAATTGACTCGGCTCCGGTGGAGATTGACGAGTTACGACGAAGTGTTGACCGCCTGAAGCTCGAAGAGTTTGCGCTAAAGAAGGAGAAGGATGAGGCTTCCAAGCTTCGCTTAGCAAAATTGCGCGAGGATCTTGGCGAACGAAGTGGTCGTCTTGTCGACCTCGAGAAGCGCTGGGAGATTGAACGTTCCGCCCTGAACCGCGTTGGTGACTTGAAGGGCAAGCTCGATGCCGCCCGCATCCAGGCCGAACGCGCCCAGCGTGAGGGCAACCTGGAACAAGCCAGCCGCCTCCTCTACGGAGAAATTCCCACTCTCGAGCGGCAGGTCGTTGAGGCCGAATCGGCTGACTCCACGGATGCTCGTATGGTGAATGATCACGTCACCCCCGAGGACATCGCGGCCGTTATCGCAGCCTGGACGGGAATCCCTGTCGGTCGTTTGCTGCAAGGGGAAACCGAGAAACTTCTCAACCTCGAAAACGAAATTGGAAAGCGTCTCATTGGTCAGAAGAAGGCGGTGAAGGCCGTTGCGGAGTCCGTGCGCCGAAGCCGCGCGGGCATCAGCGACCCCGATCGCCCCACCGGTTCGTTCCTGTTCCTGGGACCAACGGGCGTGGGAAAGACGGAGCTCGCCAAGGCGCTCGCCGACTTCTTGTTTGACGACGAAAAGGCCATGATTCGAATCGACATGAGCGAGTACGGCGAGAAGTTCTCCGTCTCGCGGCTTCTCGGTGCCCCTCCGGGCTATGTGGGTTACGAGCAGGGCGGTCAGCTGACCGAAGCCGTTCGGCGTCGCCCCTATTCCGTCGTGCTGTTGGATGAGGTCGAGAAAGCGCATCCCGAAGTCTTCGACGTGTTACTGCAGGTTCTGGATGACGGACGCCTCACCGATGGCCAGGGGCGCACGGTCGATTTTCGGAACGTCATCATGGTGCTCACGTCGAACCTTGGCAGCCAGTACTTGGTGGACCCGGAGCTCTCGCAGGCACAAAAAGAGGAAGCCGTGCAGCAACTTGTGCGCCAATCTTTCAAGCCCGAGTTCGTGAACCGCCTCGATGACATCGTTATCTTCTCCCCGTTGAGCGAAGAAGACCTTTCGCAGATTGTCGAGCTGTACATTGACCGCCTGCAAAAGCGTCTGGGTGATCGCCGGCTCGATTTGGCCGTCACTCCGGATGCCCGGACTTGGCTGGCCGAGCGCGGTTACGACCCCATCTACGGGGCTCGTCCGCTGCGCCGCTTGATGCAGCACGAGATTGACGACCGCCTCGCGCGGGCGCTCCTGGCGGGGGACATTCGTGATGGCGACACCGTGCGGGTCGATCTTGCCGGAGATGAGCTGACTGTCATCTCGACAGGTCCTGCGGCCCCCGCGGAGGGCTAACGAGTTATTTAGCGGCCAATCGCCTTAGCAAGGATGGCCGCTGGATCCGGATTCGCTCCAGCCCAAGCCACGTACTCGTCTGGTCGGACAAGCACGAGAGGTTGGGTGTAACGCGCGGCTGATGTGCCATCGAGTTCGATTACCGTGAGCGGCACCCGCAATTGGGCGGCGGCGGACTCGAACTGTTCGGCGGATTGACCAGGAGCAGTGAGCAGGGTGAACCCCGAACCGAGTGAACCGAACACTTCGACGCCGAGTGCAGTCACTCCGGGAGTGAGGCGGTGGCCTGCTCGGGCTTCGAAGCGGTGACTACCGATGGCGGATGGTGTACCGATACCACCGATCAAGGGAGACCCCTCGTAATTGGGTTCGAAGCGATCAACTTCGCTGGACGTGGCGCCGGCACGCTCGCCCCAGGCTTTTTCGAAAGCCTCGAGGTCCTTCGTGGGTGAGAATTGCTCGAGAAAAGCGCGGTCCGAAAAAATCGACTTCTCAATAAAGCCATCCCGTGTGGACGCGAAGACGGGACGTCGTTCCGCGTCGTACGAGTCGAGCAGACCCTCTCCGGACCAGCCCTCTATCTCTGCGGTCAGTTTCCAGCCGAGATTACGAGCGTCTTCTAAGCCGGAGTTGATGCCGTAGCCGCCATAAGGCGGGTGGCTGTGTGCAGCGTCCCCAGCAATGAACACGCGTCCAGCGCGGTATGTGTCAGCGAGGGTGAAGCGCAGGTCCCAGAAGCCGAGGTACTCGACCGAGAAGTCGATTTCCCGACCGATTGCCCGCGCGAGGATAGACCCGAGATCGATGGTCTCTTTGGTTGAAGAGGGGTCGACGGGGCAGTGGAAAAACCAGGTCTCGCGGGCATCTACGCGTCCGAAGAATTGCCAGTAGCCTTCGAGCTCAGGATTCATGACATTGAGGAAGGCGGCATCAGGATACTGGCGCATGACGTCGTCGAAGTCTTTCGAGCGAAAAACCAGAAGCACCATGAGCCGGTCGTGGTCGGCACGCGTCTGAGTGATTGCTGCCGCGTCCCGCACGATCGACGTGCTGCCGTCCGCGCCAATGATGTAGTCCGCGACAACTGTCGCTCGCTCACCATTGGCGCGGGAGAGTATCTCGACGCTCGCGCTATCGGTCGACTGGGTGATCGCCTCCGCGGACCATTCGAACAATGTGACGGCGCTGGGAAGTTCCGCGAGACGATCGCGAAGAACCTGCTCAGTTCGGTATTGGGGCAAGCGGAGGTTCTGCGCGGCGTAAAACTCACCGACAGTGCCCCGTTGCAGCCAGGGGTGGTGGTACTGCGAGAGAAGCGAGCCATAAGAGTTCATGCCGATTGACTTTTGGTCTTCGGCCATTGTCTTGGCGGCGTATAGTTCCCGCTCGATTCCCCAGCGGCGGAAGTGTTCAGCGGTCCGCTGGGTGAGATTCTGCCCCTTGGGTACGGGCTGTGGCTCGAGGTATTTCTCGATGACGACAACCTCGATGCCGCGCTGAGCAAGCGTAATCGCGAGCCCAACCCCCACCGGGCCGCCGCCAACAATCGCGACCCGAGTCTGATGGTTCTGCAGGGGAGTCACTTCAGCAGCACGCTGGGGATGTCGACCCGTGCCGTCGTGAGTCCGTAGGCGAACATCTGTTCTTCCATAAACGTCAGCGAGTTCAGATCAACGTCCGAGTTCCAGATCGGCAATACCAAAGCCTGTGCGGCGGCATCAGGAATACTGGCGAGGGTGGTCAGTGCCGTGCGGAACGAAGCTGGGTCTGCCGCGATGGAAGCGGCGGTGGCAGCTACTCCGCGTTGAAATGAAGCAACAATTTCGGGGTTGTCTGCTGCATAAGATTCGCTGGCTACATAGCATCCGACCATCAGGCCGGGAAGTGCCTCAACATAGGGTGATAGCACGGAGCGGTCGCCAGCATTCAGACCAGAGGTAACGAAGGGTTCAATGACCCAGGCAGCATCAATCTGCCCGGAGTCCAAAGCCGCGAGCATGCTCGGGAACCCGAGTTCGACAAAACTGATACCGCTCACGTCGACCCCCGTGGCCTCAAGCGCGGTTTTGATGGTGACCTCACCGATGTTCTCTAGCGTGTTGACGGCGATGGTCTTTCCCGCCAAATCGTTCGGGCCTTGGATTGCACTTGCGCCAGGAACCAGGACAGCGGAGAAGTCCTCACCGACCGTTTTCGTGGCGGACGTGCCGGGGGCGATTATCATGAGCGGAAGTCCCTTGCTCTGAGCGAGCAGCACGCTCACGACGTTTGAGCCGGCGAAATGCGTTGTCCCGCTGACAACGCCGGGGATGGCGGCAGCCCCTCCGGCACCGGTGTCCACCACTAAGTCGAGACCTTCAGCACTGAAGAATCCTTGTTGAACACCGTAGTCGAGAAAGGCAGACGGCATTCCGGCTGTTTCTGCGACATTCACGGTGACGGGAGCATCTCCACTCGGTGCCGTCGCATCGCCACTTCCACTGCTACAAGCTGAAAGAACCAGAGTCGCGCCAAAAAAAAGCGCGAGAAGAGGTAAACGCTTCATGAAGTCTCCTTTGATTGTGAGAAGCCCCCCGTTTTTCATTATGGGTAGACCAACGCACTGACGTTAACACGATGACCGCCAGTCAGAACGAGCTCTCATTAATTATTCTTTAGAGCAGAACAATTATTAGGTGAGCCGGGAGCCGATGTTGTCGGCAGCTTCGCGCAGCGATGGGATGAGGTCACGGAGCCGAGCATTCCCGCCGCGATCCGCTGGGACGCTGACTGCGAGGGATGCCACGGCATGACCTCGACTATTGAAGATGCAAACGGCTACGGCGTGAAGGCCGTCCAAGCTCTCGTTGCGGTTGATGGCATAGCCCAACCGTTTGACATCGTCGAGTTCCTCGCGAAACTCCTGGGGGTTGGTTATTGTCGTGGACGTCATCTTGCTGAGGTGTCCTCCGGTCAGGAAGTCGACTTCTTCCGGCGAGAGCGTTGAAAGCATCACTTTGCCTCCTGCCGTCGCATTGGCAGGCAGGAGTGTGCCGGTACGCGCCGAAACACGCACCGGGCGTTCGCACTCAACTCCGTCGATAAAGCGCGCACCGGAGCCTTCGAGGATGAGCAAGTTGACTGTTTCGTTGAGGTCTGCCGACAGACGCACCATCCACGGATGAGCCGCCTCACGAATTTCTCGCAGACCTGCCGGCGAGGCGGACAAGTCCATGAGTGCCGGGCCCGCGCGATAGGAGCGTGAGTTTCGTTCCTGCTGCACGAACCCTTGGAACGCGAGCGTGACAAGCAGGCGGTGAGCCGTTGACCGGGCCACGCCGAGCTCGGTGCTCACGTCTGTGACACGAAGGACATCGCGTTCTCGAAAGAGCAGAAGTAGGCGCAGAGCAGTATTTACGGACTCAATTGCATAGGGCGGTAGTTCCAGTTTGTTCTGCATGAAAGAAAAGTGTGGCTCATTTTTCTGTTCAACGCCACTTCCGCCTAGTCTGACGAGGCCGAACACGGCGCGGCATTACGTCGAGTGCAACAAAATCCAACCACAGGGGAGTGGAAAGTTGAAAAAATCAATTTTAATTGGAATCGCAACATTGTCGGTGATAACGCTGAGCGCCTGTGGGGCCAGTGGCATGCCAGCTCCGGCGGAGTCCGGTGGCGCTGCCGCACCAACCGCCATCACGGTGGGTGTCATACCCATCGTCGATACGGCGCCCATCTGGCTCGGTAACGAGCAGGGGTTCTTCGCCGAGGAGGGTCTCGATCTCACCGTTCAGGTCACAACCGGTGGCGCCGCAGCCGTTCCCGGGGTCGTCTCGGGCGACTATGCTTTTGCCTTCGGCAACCTGGTCTCCGTGATGGTGGCTCGGGATGCGGGTCTCGACCTGCGGTACGTCGCCAACGGAAACTCGACGGCGGGCACGCCCGATTTTGGTGCCATCATCGTTCGCGGTGATTCGCCCATTACATCGGCCTCTGATCTCGCCGGAAAGACCGTCTCGGTCAACAACCTCCAAAACATTGGCGACACAACAATTCGCCAGGTCGTCGAAGATGACGGCGGAGACTCCTCGACAATCCAGTTTGTCGAAGTTGCATTCCCTGACGCCGAGGCCGCCGTTGAGAACTCTCAGGTCGACGCTGCCTGGATTCTCGCCCCGTTCCTCAACTCGGCTGTCGCGAACGGTGCACGGGTTATTTCCTACAATTTCGCCGAGTTCGACGCGGATCTGGACATCGCCGGTTACTTCACCAGTGGAGAGACCATCATGAACGACCCGGAGCTCGTTACGAAGTTCCAGACGGCAATGAATCGGTCGCTCGAATATGCTCAGGCAAACCCCGACGAGGTTCGCCGGATTGTGACCACATACACATCGATGACGGCCGATCAGCTCCAAACTATGGTTTTGCCCGCATTCCGGGTGAACTTCAACATCCCGGCTGCAACGAAGCTTGGTGCCGCTGCTGTGAAGTTCGGAACGATAAAGACGGCACCAGATCTGACGGTAATGCTGCCGTAGCTCAGTTACGTCGAGCAAAATTCCATTAGTTATCGGTAGGAACGGGAACAGCAGTATGTCAAAACGTCTCACGAGCGCGGCCCTAGGGATCGCCGGCGTGCTGCTGTTCCTGATCACTTGGGAATTACTTCCCTTCGTGGGCGTGGTCAACGAGCGTTATCTTCCACCGGCGAGCCGCGTGCTCGTGGAGTTCTTCCACTATCTCGGTCAGTCTGCCTTCTGGGGCGATGTTGGCGAAACGATGACAGCCTGGGCGTTGGGGCTGGCCATTTCCATTGTTGCGGCGGTTGTGCTCGGCCTTGTTATTGGATCGAGTACTTTTCTTCGCCGGGCCACCAGCTCGACGATTGAGTTTCTCCGCCCCATCCCGTCCGTGGCGCTAATCCCACTGGCGGTCCTCCTCTTCGGAGTAAAAATTGAGTCATCGTTACTCTTGGTCTTCTACGCAGCCTTCTGGCAGGTGCTGCTTCAGGTGCTTTATGGCGTGGCGGATGTTGACCCGGTAGCGGAAAACACCGCCCGAAGCTACGGCTTGGGTAGGTTTGCCCGCATTCGCTATGTCGTCTGGCCGACAGTCTTGCCGTATCTGATGACGGGGATCCGGTTGGCATCAGCGGTGGCGCTCATTCTTGCAATCACTGCTGAGCTAATCATCGGTAGTCCGGGCCTCGGCCAGCAGATTGCCCTCACTCAGTCCGGAGGCGCGGTTCCGCAAATGTACGCCCTCATCGTCGCAACCGGCCTGATTGGTGTCCTCATTAACGCCGCCGTCAGGCTGTTAGAAAAGCGTGTCCTTTCTTGGCATACCTCCGTTCGGGGAGAGGTGGCCCTGTGAGGTACCTCAAGAACGTCCTTTATTTCATCGGGCTGCCGGTTTTGCTTGTTGTGATGTGGTGGGCACTGACCCTCGGGCCAACAAACTTCTTTGTTCCGAAGCCGCTCGTCCTTGCCCAAACTTTCTGGGACGTCTGGGTCGGGGAGCGTTTCTGGACGGACTTTGTCCCCAGCATCCAGCGCCTAGTCATCGGGCTGGTGGCCACAATTGTGCTCGGGGTCATCTTTGGAGTCCTGATTGGATCATTCCGCTGGCTCCGAAGCTTCACCGAGCCAATGCTGGAGTTCTTCCGAGCGATTCCCCCACCCGTTCTGGTTCCTCTCCTCATGCTGCTGGTGGGAATCAACGACCAGATGAAGATCATAGTCATTGTCTCCGGCGCAATCTGGCCGGTCCTTCTGAACACCATTGAAGGTGTGCGGGCCGTCGATCCCGTGCTCAGTGACACCTCCAAGACATACAAAATCACCGGTTTTCCCCGGTTGCGGTATCTCGTGTTGCCGGGGGCGAGTCCTCAAATCATGACTGGTGTTCGGCAGAGCACGTCAATTGCCCTCATCCTGATGGTGATTTCGGAGATGTTCGGTTCCTCTTCGGGGTTGGGTTTCACCATCGTGCTGTTTCAGCGCGGCTTCGCCATCCCAGAAATGTGGAGCGGAATCGTCGTTCTGGGTCTCGTGGGCATTGCGCTTTCTCTCATCTCTCAATTCATCGAACGCCGAGTCCTGAGATGGTACAACGGCTTGAAAGAGGTTCAACATGATGGTTAATCATCCTGAGGGTATCGCGGCAGACTCCACCGGCGCCCCTCCCATGTTGTCGGTGAAGGGGCTGCGAAAGGTCTACCAAGTTGATGGCGGCGAGATTGAAGCGGTGCGTAACCTTACCTTTGATATTGCACCCGGTCAGCTCGTGTGCGTGGTCGGACCTTCTGGTGCGGGAAAGACGACTCTTCTGAAGTGCATTGCCGGACTCCTGAGTCCGACGTCGGGGTCGATTGAACTGCGTGGCGAGCCGGTCGTTGGACCGCCGCATTCCATGGCTGTGGTGTTCCAGGAGTATGGGCGCAGCCTCTACCCGTGGATGAGCGTGCGCGCCAACATTGAACTGCCGTTGAAGAACCAGGGAATGCCTCGGGCGGAACGAAAGAAACTAGTGGACGAAGCCCTCGCTGCTGTCGAACTCTCGCACGTGCCTAACAGCTATCCCTGGCAGTTGTCAGGCGGCATGCAACAACGTGTCGCTATCGCTCGGGCCGTGGCCTACAAACCACAGATTCTGTTGATGGACGAGCCGTTCGCCGCCGTGGATGCCCAGACTCGCGCCGACCTCGAAGACCTCGTTCGCAACATTTGGCAGAAGCTCGGCGTGACGATCATTTTCATCACTCACGACATCGATGAATCCGTTTACCTCGGTGAGCGTGTTCTCGTGTTGTCGAACTCGCCGACCGTCGTGCAGGAGGATCTCACTATTGACCTTCCTGTCGAACGCGATCAGCTAACCACGCGGTCGAGTGCACGTTTCACAGAATTGCGGGCGCATGTCTATGAGCAGATTCAGTTGGCTAAGGCAGGAACCCTCACCGGTGCAGTGCCGGTCGTGAAGAAAAGACGGAAATAAGGAGTGAGGAGCTCCCATGCAGTTCTACCTCGAGGGTTATCGTCCCGGCGATCCGGAACTCGTTCCCGCCTCTGAAGACGCATACATCCCGGGAGCCCCGTTTCCCGACGAGGTCGATGTCCTCATCGTCGGTACCGGTCCGGCGGGATGCGTGCTTGCGGCACAGCTGACCGCATTTTCGGACATCCGCACACGTATCGTAGAACGCCGCGAAGGGCGGTTGCAGCGTGGGCAAGCGGACGGCGTCGCGTGTCGCACGGTGGAGATGTTTCAGGCCTTCGGCCTCGCGACAAAAATGCTCGCGGAGGCATATTCGGTAAACGAGAGTGTTTTCTGGAGCCCGGACGTAGGCGACTCCTCGCACATTATTCGCACGGGGCGCGTTCACGATACGGAAGACGGGCTATCGGAGATGCCCCACGTCATTGTCAACCAAGCTCGGCTGCAGGACTTCCTGCTCGAAAAAATGCAGAAGTCACCCAGCCGTCTCGAGCCCGATTACGGTGTCGAATTCGTTGCTCTTGAGATCGACCCGACGAGTGAACACCCCGTGCTCGTGACTCTGAGACGCGACAACGAAGAATTTCAGGTGAGGGCCACCTACGTCGTCGGTTGCGACGGAGCCCGAAGCGCCGTTCGCTCCGCCATTGGTCGCGAACTCCACGGGGACGTCGCGAACCACGCGTGGGGCGTGCTTGACGTCCTAGGGCTGAGTGACTTTCCCGATTGGAGAATGAAGGCGTTCATCCAGTCGGCGCATGCGGGCAACCTTCTGCTGATTCCGCGCGAGGGGGGCAACATGGTGCGACTCTACGTTGATCTTGGCGAGGTGACCGGTCGGGATGACCTCAAGCAGATCACCGTCGAACAGGTCATTGCGACCGCGCAGCGCGTGCTCCTCCCCTTTGTCCTTGACGTGCGCGAGGTCGCGTGGTTCTCGGTCTACGAGATTGGGCAGAGGCTGACCGACAAGTTCGACGACGTTCCTCTCGAAGATATCGGCAGTCGAATACCGCAGGTCTTTGTGGCCGGGGATGCCTGTCACACGCACAGCGCGAAGGCAGGCCAAGGCATGAATGTGTCGATGCAGGATGGTTTCAATCTCGGCTGGAAGCTGGGAGCAGTTCTCGACGGTCGCAGCGGGCCTGCACTCCTGCACACTTATTCAGCCGAGCGCCAGGCCATTGCGCAGGGCCTCATCGACTTTGATAAGGAGTGGTCTACTCAGATGGCGCAGCCGCCGCGTGACCTTGGTCTCCCCGAGCGTGGCGGAATCGAACGCGGAGAATTGCAGGCGGCATTCGTGGAGTCGGGGCGCTACACGGCTGGTCTTGCCACGCAGTACACGCCTTCCGTAATTACCGCGGACTCTGAGCATCAGACACTGGCGACGGGCTTTCCGCTCGGCATGCGCTTCCACTCCGCACCGGTTGTACGCATTGGTGATGCCAAGCCCGTGCAGTTGGGGCACACCCACGAAGCGGATGGTCGATGGCGTCTCTATGCCTTCGTCGATTCGGAAGGGTCGCGCGCGGCGACATTATTCGATCACCTGCAGAACGTCGTGCTTCCACGCTTTACTCCGTCGGCAGCAGACCCAGACGCCGTCCTCGATGTGCGAGCCGTCTTTCCCCAGGGCCACCGCGAACTCAACCTCATCGATCTGCATCGGGTCTTGCGACCTCAAAAGGGCACGCTGGGTTTGCGGGATTATGAAAAGGCCTTCGCCATCGATCTTCACGGCGGTGACATCTATAAGGCGCGAGGCATCGACCCAATGGTGGGCGCGCTTGTCATAGTTCGCCCAGACCAATACGTCGCGCACGTTCTCCCGCTAGATGCGGTCGACGAACTCGACGCGTTCCTCGGCGGATGTCTCTTGAGGGCGACGAACTGACGGTTCTGTCAACTGGTCCGGCGGAAAGCTAGTCGGCTAGAGGGCTTTGTCTAGCTCGACGACACTAGTGGTCGGGATTGTCGCGATCGCGCCGGTGGCAATGGTTTCGGCGACGGTCATGGCAATAGGAGCAGGGGTGATGCCAAACATGGCGGTCAGACCTTCGAGCCAGTCGCGTGCTTCGCCGCGCTGAGAAAGTTCGCGGGAGCGCATCATCGGGGTGTGCAAGAGCACGCCGGCGAAGTGGCGGAGGGCGTCTTCCGTCGTGGTCGCCGAGTCGGTCTTGCCGGCGACGCGCGCAATCTCGCCATCCAAGAGGTCAAAGATATGGGCGCGCAGAGCAACAACGCCGTCGGTCACACTGCGCTCGTGTCCAACGTCGATGAACTTGCGTGTCGCCGAGTCGACCAGCGCACGTGCCTCGCGAACGATGTGCTCTTCATCGAGGGGCGCATGGCGTCGGATGGTCTCGAGATCCAGGAGTTCGACACCTTCAATGTCGCGAACATCCGGATTGATATTGCGGGGCAACCCTAAGTCGATGAGCAACTGGCGTTCGGCCTGACAGGGCTGGTGTGAAACCAGCGAGAGGGAGCCCGTTTGTACAGGGCACGAAGAACGCTCAGCTTCACCCGGGGCGCTCTGCAAAATATTCCGTCCGGCGGAAAGTGTCTCTGCTTCGATGACGAAGTGGGGCGCTGTCGTGCAGGTCACAATGACGCCAGCCAAGGCTGCCTCGCGAGGATACTCGACGCGGCTGACGAGGGGAAGATTGTGGCTACTGGCAAATTTGGCGCCGCGCCCAGAAACTGAATAGACCCGCACATCGGTGACTCCGCGGTCGCGCAGAGCGGCCAATGAGGCGGCGGCGTAGCGCCCCGTGCCCACCAGAAGAACACGGCACTCGGCCCAGTTCGTGATGCGTGACTCGGCTAAATCAAGGGACAGCCGAACAAGGGAACGCCCTGTTTCCCCAATCACGGTGGAGTTTTTGACCTGGCGGGAGGTCTCGGATGCGCGCTGAAAAAGACGCTCAAGCTCGGGGCTGGACGTGCCGACGTTACGGGCATGTTCCAAGGAACGCCGCACCTGACCGGCAATTTCTCCCTCGCCAATGACCACGGATTCAAGGCCCGAGGCAACGGAAAACAGGTGCTGCGCAACAGCATTTCCGTGCGCAAAATGAACGGTGTCGCGTAGGTGATTGGCGTCGACTTCAGCGACCTGCGCCAGAGAATCAAAAACAGCGTTCATGGCAGCGACCGGCGAAACTCCCGCGGTCTCATCCATGTCGATGTACGCCTCGAAGCGGTTACACGTCGAGACAACGACGGCGCCAATAATGGCGGGGTGGGCCGATCGCACTAGCTCAGGAAGGAGTTCGGCGTCTGCCGCGGACAAGATTTCGAGAACCTCAAACGTCGTGTTCTTGTGGTTGGCAGAAAGCGAGAGAAGCACGGGCGTAATCTTACGCCGCGGCGCTGGGAACTTAGCCGCTCGGGTCTCAGCGGAGTGAGGCAGAATGGAACCCATGACGCTTGCTCAGACTCACCCCCTGCACGCCCACGGAACGCATTCCTCCCGGCTCATTCGAGCACTACGCGGCGAGCGCCCCGAAACAACCCCCGTGTGGTTCATGCGTCAAGCTGGCCGGTCGCTTCCCGAGTACCGGGCTTTGCGCGTCGGCACCAAGATGCTGGACTCCTGCTTTGACCCCGCGATGGCCAGTGAAATAACCATGCAACCCGTGCGTCGTCACAAGACCGATGCCGGCATCTTCTTTAGTGACATCGTCGTTCCCCTCAAAGCGGTCGGCGTGGATGTTCGCATTGAGCCCGGCCGCGGTCCCGTCTTCAACGCTCCCTTTGCCGCCGCCGCCGACATCGCGAAGCTCACCGCCATTGATCCCGCCATCATGGATGAGCTCGGCGAGCCGATCTGGGAAGGCGTGCGTCGAACAGTGGCCATGCTGCTGGAGCACGGTGGGAGCGATGGCGTAGCAGCAACGCCCCTCATTGGGTTTGCCGGAGCACCGTTCACTCTGGCGGCCTACCTCGTTGAGGGCGGCCCCTCCAAGGATCACCTCGGCGCTCGGGCGTTGATGCACACCGATCCCGCCGCGTGGGAGGCACTCATGACCTGGACGGCGGAGGTCACGGGCCGCTTCTTGCGCGGCCAGGTTCTCGCCGGTGCCAGTGCAGCTCAGCTGTTTGATTCTTGGGCTGGATCCCTCTCGGCCCGAGACTACGAGACGCACGTCATGCCGGCGTCCCGCCAAGCCCTCACCCATGTGCGAGACCTCACGTATGTCATCCCCGCCGATTCCGACGGAACTCCTGCGACCGAGCGCGCTGTGCCCACGATTCACTTTGGCGTCGGCACCGGCGAGCTCCTGCCGCTGATGCATGACATTGGCGTGGATGCTATCGGTGTGGATTACCGCATCACCCTCGATGAGGCCGAGCGTCGTCTGGGCGGTGGCGTTGTGCTTCAGGGAAACCTCGATCCCGCGATGCTGGCCGCGCCGCCCGCCGTTCTCGAGGCGGCTGTTGCTGATGTGTTGCAGAGCGGAAAATCAGCCCCGGCGCATATCTTCAACCTGGGTCACGGCGTTCCTCCCGGAACCGATCCGGCAGTGCTAACGCGCATCGTCGAGCTCGTGCACGCTGCTCAGTAGTCGCCGCCACGTGAAAAAAACAGGTGTGAATCCTCTGGTGGACATCGTCGTTATCGGTGGCGGCATCGCCGGCCTCGTGGCAGCGGACGTCTTCGCACGGGCTGGTCTCAGCGTCACTCTTATTGAGGAACGTGCAACGGTCGGCGGCCTTGTGACCTCCGCCGTTCTCGATGGGCTACGACTGGATGTTGGGGCCGAAGCCTTCGCTACCCGCGAGGGTTCCGTCAGTGACCTGGCAATTGATTTAGGCCTCGCCGACGATCTTGTTCGCCCCGACCCGGCCGGGGCCTGGATTCGCATGCCGACTAAGACGGTCCGCATCCCTCGACTGGGCATCTTGGGGATTCCCGGGAACCCGCTGGCTCGCGATGTTCGGGCGGCCATTGGGCTAAAGGGTGCTATTCGAGCATCCTTCGATCGGGTCTTACCGAGGGGCTTTGCGGCGGAAAGTGCCACGCTCGGCGAGCTGGTGCGCAAACGCATGGGCCAACGCGTTGTTGACCGTTTGGTAGCCCCTATTTGTTTGGGAATTCACTCCACGCATCCTAATTCCCTCGATATTGATGCCGTAGCCCCCAGCCTTCGTGAAGGATTGCGTCGGACGGGTTCGCTCGTTGGTGCCGTGAAGGAACGGGCCACCACGCAGCGAGCGGGCGGTGCCGTTATGGGGCTTGACGGCGGGCTCTGGAAGTTGACCGAGGCCCTGCACGAGCGCATTGTGCGCAATGGCGGAAACATCCTCACGTCTTCGCGGGTTACGTCTTTGGCTCCCGCGGGACGGGCGCGAACCTCCGCGTGGCAAGTGGGCTACACAGACATGCCAGGAATGCAGCGCACCGTTCGGGCGCTTGGGGTTTTGTTTGCAGTTCCCGCGCTGCAGGCCCAAACCCTTCTTCGCGAAAACCTGACGGAGCCACAGAGCACTTCGGCCGGCCGGCTTCTGCTGGACGCCAAGACGGAGGATGTCACGATTGTCACCCTGGTCCTTATCTCGGCTGCGTTGGATGCCCATCCGCGCGGCTCCGGCATCATCGTCGCTCCCGAGTCCCCGGGTGTTCGAGCCAAGGCTCTGACGCACTCCAGTTCCAAGTGGCCGTGGTTGGCGTCGGTGGCCGGTGCCGGGCGCCATGCCATTCGCCTTTCGTATTCAGGCTCGCAACTCTCCACCCCCGCGAAAAAATCCGCGTCGATTGAGGGCTCCAGCGCAGCGTCCATAAAGAAGGCTGATGCGGAGTTGGTGGCAAAGGCGCTCGCCGATGCCTCCGTACTATTAGGTGTTGAGCTCAGCGCGGGTGATCTCCGGGCCTCTCGGGTGACGCGCTGGAGTGACGCCGTGACACCACCCAGCCCCGCTCATCGAGAACTCGTGCGGGCTTGGACGAAGGCCGTCGCACGCCTGAATCGCATTGGTCTCACCGGATCATGGATTGCGGGAACGGGGTTGGCATCCGTGATTCCCCACTCTCAGGCAGCAGCCGATCAACTTATCGCCGGACTTCAGCGGCCCTCCTAGAGGATCATCGGGCCGCCGTCGCAGGATTCCAGACATAGGAACTTCACCGAAACAATTCGTCGCCACCACACAAGCAGAGGACAATAACATCATGACTTCGACCGGGAACGGCTACACACTTTTCGCAATTCTGAGCGCTGAACAGGCTCGCATGTCGGGGGCTACCCTGGCCACCTCAGCGGGTGCCGCATCCGATTCGCTGGTACCCACTTTTGTTGCCGAGTTGGATGCTCTCATCGTTACCCTCGAGGGCTCGGGGGTCGTCACCCGCGGTCTCTACGACGTTTCGGGCATGCGTGCCGACGCCGACATCATGATCTGGATGCATGGCTCTGACCCCGCCGGTTTGCAGCAGGCCCTGCGCGACCTGCGCCGCACGGCACTCCTCGCTCCGCTGGAATTGGTCTGGAGCGCCATGGGCGTTCACCGCGACGCCGAGTTCAACAAGTCGCATGTTCCCGGATTCCTGCGCGACATCGAGCCTAAGGGCTGGCTGTGCCTCTACCCGTTCGTGCGCAGCTACGAGTGGTACCTGCTTCCCGAAGAGGAGCGGTCGGCCATGCTCGCCCAACACGGTCGCGCCGGGGCTGCCTTCAAGGGCGTCACGGCCAACACGGTCTCCGCCTTCGCTCTCGGCGACTGGGAGTGGTTGCTGCCACTCGAAAGCGATGACCTCATCGACCTCGTCGACATGATGCGTGAACTTCGCAGTACGGATGCCCGTCGCCACGTTCGAGATGAACTCCCCTTCTACACGGGTCGTCGGATCACGGCGCTTGAGGTCGCCGAGGTGGTTCGGTAGTGGCTGCCGCAAACCTGGGTGCCGGCGGCGGGTCGCACAAGGCGCCCGGCGCTACCGGTGAGTTCTTTGCTCCCGGTTCGCTTGTGGCGAGTGCGACTCCCGAAGCGCAATGTGGGCTGCCATGGATCGAGACGCCCACCAGCTACGACGGAATATTGTTGCTCGGTTTTGGCGGGCCTGAGGGCCAGGACGACGTCATCCCGTTTCTGCGCAACGTCACGCGCGGGCGGGGCATCCCTGATGAACGCCTCGAAGAAGTGGCGCACCACTACCGCCACTTTGATGGCATCAGCCCCATCAACGAACACAATCGGGAGCTGAAAACGGCGCTCGCCGCTGAGCTCACGGCACGCGGCCTCGACCTTCCCCTCTTCTGGGGCAACCGCAACTGGGCGCCTTATGTCAATGAAGCCATGACCGAGGCTGCAAACGCCGGCAAGCACCGTCTGCTCGCGCTCGCCACTAGCGCGTACAGTTCTTTTTCCAGCTGCCGCCAGTACCGCGAAGACTTGGCCGATGGCCTCGAAGACACGGGCCTGGGGCAGACGCTCCAAATTGACAAGGTGCGTCAGTTCTTCGATCACCCCGGATTCGTGGCTCCCTTTGTCGAGGGCGTCCGCGATGGCCTCGCAAGCGTTGAAGCGAAGTTCCCCGGCATCAATCTAGAGACCGAAGTGGAGGTTCTCTTCTCCACGCACTCCATCCCGAACTCTGACGCCGATCGTTCGGGACCGCCCGAGCGCGGGTTTGGCGCGGGTGGCGCCTACGTTGCGCAGCACCGTGCCGTTGCCGAGGTCATCATGGGCAAGCTCGGCCGCACCACCACTCCCTGGCAGCTCGTGTTCCAATCGCGCAGTGGCCCCCCTCAGGTTCCCTGGTTGGAGCCGGATGTGAACGACGCCATCCGGTTGCTCCCCGCCACCGGTCGCAAAGCGGTGCTCATCGTGCCGCTGGGCTTTGTCAGCGATCACATGGAGGTCATGTGGGACCTCGACACCGAGGCTATGGAAACCTCTGCTGAGGTTGGGATCTTCGCTGTGCGCACGCCCACTCCGGGTATCCATCCCGCGTATGTTTCTGGACTGGTCGACCTGATCCTGGAGCGCGTCACCGGCCTTCCCGGCGCCAACCGTCCGCATGAAACCACGCTCGGGCCCTGGTATGACGTGTGCCGCACGGGATGCTGCGAGAACGCACGCCTCGGTTTCAAACCGGCACTGTCGGGACTCAAGCCGTGACCGAGCACGATCCCGCGCATCACGTGGAATCGGTCCTGCCGCCGCTACGCATTGGAACGAGATCGAGCACGCTGGCCCTCGCTCAAACGGGCATGATGGCCGATCGGCTGGCCGAGATCGCCGGCCGTGATGTGGAGCTCGTGCGTATCACCTCCCATGGTGACACCTCGAAGGCCTCCCTCGCGAGCCTGGGTGGAACGGGTGTTTTTGTCAGCGCCCTGCGCGACGCTCTGCTGGCCGACGAGTGTGATGTCATTGTGCACTCACTCAAAGACCTCCCCACAGAAGAAGTTGACGGCATCGTGATTGCCGCCATTCCCACCCGCGAAGATTCCCGGGATGCCCTCTGCGCCCGGGACGGCATGACACTTCAGACGCTCCCCCTCGGTGCTTCGGTGGGCACGGGTTCTCCGCGCCGGCGGGCCCAACTCTTGGCGGCCCGGCCCGATCTGAGCGTTCTCGATATTCGCGGAAACGTGGATACCCGCCTCGGCAAGGTAACCACCGGCGAGCTGGACGCCGTCGTCCTCGCGACTGCCGGGCTCGTGCGCATCGGTCGCCCCGAAGCCATTACCCAGCATCTCGAGCTTGATACGTGGCCCTGCGCCCCGGGCCAGGGTGCACTGGCGCTTGAAACCCGTAGTGACGAAGCTTCGCATGGCATCACTGCTCTGGTCGGCCAGATTGATGACATCGGAGCCCGAGTCACGGCCCTTGCCGAACGCGCGGTTCTCGCTGGTCTTGAAGCCGGATGCGCGGCTCCCGTTGGGGTGACCGCCTCGATCTCCACCGCCTTCAATGCCGACACAATGGCGGCAACTCATTCGCTGCGGATCGCCGCCACCGTGCTGAGTCTCGACGGTCAGCGGCAGATTACCAAGACGTGGAATGGTGCGAGTGACCATGGCCCAGAGGGCGCAGCCTTGCTTGTGACCGAGCTACTAGCGGCCGGCGCGGCCGCCCTCGCGCCGTTGGGGTCACGTTGATGACCGCAGATTCTTCTTCAGGAGTCGCCGCCGCAGGCTTCGCGGGTCGCCGGGTCCTCATTCCTCGCGACGGTAGCTGGGGAGAGAACGTCTCGTCACTCGTGCGGGAATTCGGCGGGGTCCCCATCGTCGCCCCCCTCGTGAAATTTGCTCCCCCTGCTGATCCCGGCGAACTCGTCTCAGCTCTCTCCGATGTCGAAGCCGGCGAGTACGACTGGGTGACGATTACCAGTGTCGCGACCGTCGGTCTCCTCTCTGAGGAGCAGGTCTTTGTTCCTTCCGCGACGCAGCTCGCCGCAGTCGGCACGGCCACCGGTGACGCTCTCGAAGACGCAGGCTTTCACGTGTCGATGATTCCCACCGGTCAGGTCGCCAACGCCCAGGCCCTCGCCGCCGAACTCATCGCGCAACTGGGAGATGAGCCGGCCAGCATCCTCGTGCTCCAGTCAGACCTCGCCTCCTCCGCCCTGGCCGATACCTTGACGGATGCCGGTCACACCGTGACCGCGGTCATTGCCTACCGAACGATTCCCGTCGAAGCCAACGTCGTCAGCGACGGTGTCCTGTTGGCCACCGGAATTGATGCCGCCTTACTTACCTCGGGAAGCATCGCGGCGGCATTCCTCGCCCGATTCCCCACCCTTGTCGCGGGCGCTCAAGAGGCCGAAGCTGTCGAGCCTTCCATGGTCTTTGCGTCGATCGGTCAGGGAACCACGGCCTTCGCCGAACATCTTGGCATCTCCGTTGCTGTCACGGCCGAGGCCCAAAACGTTGAGGCCTTGGTTGCCTCGCTCGCGCACTACTTTGAGGAATCCCATGTCTGATGTCAACCTTCCCATTCGCCCGCGGCGTCTGCGCTCGAGCCCGGCGCTTCGCCGCCTGACCTCGGAGACGAGCCTCGAACCCCGACACCTCGTTCTTCCCGCCTTCGTGCGCGAGGGTCTGACCGAGGCTCTTCCCATCGGCTCAATGCCCGGCGTCATGCAACATTCCCTTTCGAGCATACGTTGCCTTGCCGCAGACGCCGTCGATGCCGGAGTGGGCGGAATCATGCTGTTCGGTGTGCCCGAGGAGCGCGATGCGACCGGTACCGCCGGCTCCAACTCGGCCGGAATCTTGAATGCCGCCCTTCGTGCGGTCAAAGAGGAAGTCGGCGAGGCGCTCGTCGTGCAGGCCGACCTATGCCTCGACGAGTTCACCGATCACGGCCACTGCGGTGTTCTGGATGCGGACGGTCGGGTCGATAACGACGCCACTCTTCTGCGTTACCAAGAGCTTGCTCTCGCTCAGGCGGAGGCGGGTGCCGACCTCCTTGGCCTTTCCGGAATGATGGATGGCCAAGTTGCCGCCGTGCGTGAAGCCCTAGATTCCGCGGGTCGCGAGGATGTCATCATTCTGGCCTACTCGGCCAAGTACGCTTCAGCGTTCTACGGTCCGTTCCGGGACGCGGTCGAATCTGCGCTCGTCGGAGATCGCCGCACCTATCAACTCGACCCCGGTAACCGCCGCGAGGGAATGCGCGAAGCGCTGCTCGATATCGACGAGGGTGCCGACATTGTCATGGTCAAGCCCGCCGGTAGCTACCTCGACGTTCTGGCCGATGTGGCCCACGCCAGTCCCATTCCCGTTTGGGCATATCAAGTCTCGGGCGAATACTCGATGATCGAGGCTGCCGCCGCCAATGGCTGGATTGAACGCGAGCGTGCCATCGACGAGTCTGTCCTCTCCATTCGCCGTGCGGGCGCCGACGTCGTTCTCACCTACTGGGCCATCGAGATTGCCCAGCGTCTCAATGCCCTTAATTCACGAAAGGTACGTCCCCGCGCATGAGCAAGAAGATGACGAACGCCCAACTGTTTGATCGCGCGCAGGCTGCCATCCCGGGAGGCGTCAACTCTCCCGTACGCGCGTTCGGCTCCGTGGGGGGGACCCCTCGCTTCTTAGTGAAGGCCAAAGGACCGTACGTTTACGACTCGGAGGGCATCGAGTACGTCGACCTTATTGCCAGCTGGGGCCCCGCCATTCTGGGGCATGCGAATCGGCGTGCAGTGAAGGCTGTGCAAAAAGCGGCGGCCAAGGGACTGTCCTTCGGCGCGAGCAGCCCGGGCGAGACCATCTTGGCCGAGCTCATCGAGCAGAGGGTTTCTCCCGTGGATCGCGTGCGACTGGTTTCCACAGGCACTGAAGCAACGATGACCGCGATTCGTTTGGCACGCGCTGCCACCGGCCGCGACCTTCTCGTGAAGTTCGCTGGCCACTATCACGGTCATTCCGACGGCCTGTTGGCCGCCGCCGGTTCGGGCCTCGCCACGTTTGCGCTTCCCGGTTCTGCCGGGGTGCCCGCCCCTATCGCCGCGCAGACACTGGTCATCCCCTATAACGATCCGGATGCCCTACGCGCCGTCTTCGCCGAACACGGTGAGAAGATTGCTGCCGTCATTACGGAGGCCGCCCCCGCCAATATGGGGGTAGTGCCTCCGCTTCCCGGCTTCAATGCCGCGATGACAGCAATTGCCCACGAGCATGGTGCCCTCATCATTTTCGACGAAGTGCTCACAGGATTCCGCGTTGGGGCCGCTGGGTTCTGGGGTGTCGAAGATAAGTCAAAGGACTCCAGCGGCTACCGTCCCGACCTCTTCTGTTTCGGCAAAGTCATTGGTGGCGGCCTGCCCGTGGCCGCAATCGGTGGCCGGCGCGACATCATGGAACTCCTTGCTCCCCTTGGCCCCGTCTATCAAGCCGGCACGCTGTCGGGTAATCCGGTTGCCGTAGCGGCCGGGATCGCCACACTCCAAGGGCTGACCCCGCGCGTGTATAAGAAGCTCGATCGCACGGCTCGCACCATTGCCGATGCTGCCTCTGCCGCACTCTCCCAGGTATCGGTCCCCCACCGCATTCAATGGGCCGGCAACCTGTTCAGCATTGTCTTCGGCGAGGAGGCTGCCATTTCGGGCCTGCATGATTATGCCGCCGTTCAGCGTCAGGAATCTTGGCGTTATCCGCCTTTCTTCCACGCCATGCTCAACGCTGGCGTTTCGCTACCGCCCTCTCTCTTCGAAGCGTGGTTCGTCACAGCGGCCCACGACCAACGTGCCATCGACCGCATCCTGACTGCCCTCCCCAAGGCAGCGAAAGCTGCCGATACGGCCACCCCACCCGTTGCCTAAACGCATCCCGCCACAGCCGGGACAGGAATCGGTCTGGGACTACCCGCGGCCTCCTCGGGTTGAGGCGACGAACGAGCGTATTGTGATCGAGTTCGGTGGCGTGGTCTTAGTAGACACGAATAATGCCGTTCGGGTTCTGGAGACCAGTCATCCGCCGGTCTATTAT
The DNA here is from genome assembly GCF_014137865.1 of Alpinimonas psychrophila. Lineage (GTDB taxonomy): Bacteria > Actinomycetota > Actinomycetes > Actinomycetales > Microbacteriaceae > Alpinimonas > Alpinimonas psychrophila. The sequence goes on from NZ_JACGWU010000010.1 coordinate 26,427, forward strand.
CTGCCGATCGATGCCTTCTTAAGTGGTTCGCTGGAACCAGCCCGCGGCCAGTCGTTTTGTGAATTCAAGGGCATGGCGGGATATCTCACCGTTGTCGGGCCCAAGGGTCGGCGCGCCGAGAGTGCCGCCTGGTTCTACGCGAACCCCACTCACGGCTACGAGGCGCTGAAGGACCATGTCGCCATTTACCCGTCGGCCATGGACCGCTGCCTCGTGAATGGCGAGATTGTTCAGTCGCAGGAAGGCGACTTCTACGGTGGCTGGATCACGTCGAAGGTCGTTGGACCCTTCAAGGGAGCGCCCGGCACCCTCGGCTGGTAATACCTCCGGGTGTGTTGTGCTCGTGTTGCGGCTTGTTCTGGGCTACTCGCCCGTAACGAAATCGATGAGCTCTTCGACCCTACCCAGAAGCTGGGGCTCGAGGTCGGCATAGTTTGATACTCGGCCGAGGATGCGCTGCCACGCACGAGCAATGTCGGCCTGATCTTCGTGGGGCCAGCCAAACACCACGCAGATGCCGTGCTTCCACTCCACGTTGCGCGGAACTGTGGGCCAGGCGGCGATGCCCAGTCGGGCCGGCTTCACCGACTGCCAGACGTCGACATACGGATGCCCGATCACAAGTACGCTGTCGCGGAACGGTCCACGAGCCACGGCCTCGGCGATGCGGCTTTCTTTGGAGTTCGGCACGAGGTGGTCGACGAGCACGCCCACCCGACGCCCCGGACCGGGCTTGAACTCGGCCAGCACATCCGCCAGATGGTCGACGCCTTCAAGGTATTCGACGACGATGCCCTCGATGCGAAGGTCAGCACCCCAGACTTTCTCGACAAGCTCGGCGTCGTGCCTGCCCTCGACGAAGATCCGGCTGGCGCGGGCGACGCGGGCACGTTCCTGAGGCGCCGCTATTGAGCCTGATGCTGTTCTACCAGCCCCGATTAGGCTGCCGCCGGACGCAGTCTTCGTGCGAGGAGCCCTGATGGCGACGGGCACTCCCTCGAAAAGGAAGCCGGGGCCGAGCGGAAACATGCGGCGGCGGCCATGGCGGTCTTCGAGTTCCACCATGCGGCCCTCGACGCGCACGACGGCGCCGCAGAACTCGCTAGAAATATCCTCGAGGACCAGATCGGGCAGGGCCTCCACGATTGGCAGTTCGACTTTTGGCGCGCGGCGGTTAAAATCTGCCAGCACGTCTGAGCCGTAGCGGTCTTCGTTATTAGTCACTCTCTGAGGCTAACAACTCAGTAACCATTGAGATCGCTAGCTTGGCAGACTAGCCACTACACCCGCCGTCGAGCTTTAGAGCGCTAGATGAAGTATGAGCGCAGCCTCAACTCGGGCCAGCGTCTCTGCCGCAATCCAGCCCACCGGGCGCACCACCCGAGAGAAATCGAGAGCACGAATTTGCTCGCACTGCACTTTGGACTCCTGGGGGAGGCCTGATTCCTCGGTCGAGAGCAGTACCTGAAAAGGAAAGACAGAGTCGGTACTGCTGGAAATTGGCAACACTGTCAGAACCCCACGGCCGCTCCGAGAAATGACTTCGTTCCGAGCATTGTTGCTAATGACGAGAACGGGACGAGTCTTGTTTTGCTCCGACCCTCTGGCAGGGTCGTGTTCCGCCAAAACTATCTGCCCCCGTCTCAGCAGGGTTACCGCGAGTGCAAAGGTGGTGTCAGTAGCTCCAGTCGTCTCGCTCATGATCGTGAACTGAGCCCGTCTCCGACCGTTGAGTCCCAGAGTTCCGCGTCTCCCGAGTCATACCATTCCGCATCGGCTTGGGCGTAGGAATCCTTGAGTTGTTCGACTTTCATGAGCTTGATTGCCTCATGGAGAGCTGCGGATCGCGAATCAAATGCAGGAGACTTAGCGACCTCGTCAAGGAACGCGACGTCATCTTCGGGGAGGCTCACACTAATCTTCATGTAATGATGCTACTCGTAGTCCTACCCTGGTAGCAATGTCTCCGGCGAGCGAGCACGAATGAACTCTCGTGCGGTCAAAAGCCAGTGAGGTTCTGGAACCGTCTTCCTTTTGCTGGGAATAAAAAAGATTGCAGAAAAGTGCGGGAATACTGCCGCACGCGAAGCGTTATCTCCAACGTGCCAGTGTTGCCACAAGTTTTTTTAGTCCCGCTTTTTGCTTGCCTCTTACCTTAAGGAAAACCATGTCACGCTTGGCCATCACCATCGCTCCCATCTCCGAGATCCACGCCACTCGCTGGAGCCCCCGTTCCTTCGACGCAACCGCCGAGCTCACTCGCGAAGCCGTCACGGCATCGCTTGAGGCGGCGCGCTGGGCGCCCTCGGCCAACAACGTTCAGCCCTGGCGCTTCGTCGTCGGCTTTCGTGGCGACGAGACCTTCGAAACCATCGCCGCCAACCTCATGAGCTTTAACACCGCGTGGGCACCGCAGGCTTCAGCCCTCGTCGTCAACATTGCCCACACCTCCGATGCCGAAGGCAAGGAGAACACCTATGCTCTCTACGACCTGGGCCAGGCTGTGGCACACTTCTCTCTGCAAGCCACGCACGACGGCCTGTTCACCCACCAAATGGGTGGTATCAACCGCGATGAACTCGCCGTCGCTTTCAACGTCCCCGCTGGCTTCAGTGTTGTCTCGGTAACGGCCGTCGGCTCCCTCGGGGCCCCTGATGCTCTTCCCCAAGTGTTGGCCGAGCGTGAGGTTGCCCCGCGCACGCGCATCGAACTTGACGAGATCGTCAGCTATGGCCCGATCGAAACTGTTGCTGCTGCCGCTTAAAGATCCGCTGGCGTTACTCTGATGCAATCGCGTCGCGCAAAAATGGACTGCCGCCAAGTTCGCGAGTGAAGTCTTGAGCGACCCGCGCCACGACGAGGCCGAGTTGGGAGAATTGTTGCCCAACTCGGGCCTCTGGCATGCCCACGCTGATGGCACCCACCACGCGTCCCGCCCCGTCACTAATTGCTGCCGCAGCGTCGATAACGCCGGCTGCAAACTCTCCCTTAACAATCGCGTACCCTCGCTCGCGCACGAGCGCTAATTCGCCGGCTAGGCGGGCGTACGTCGTGATCTGGGGTGATGATCCCTCAACAACGTCGCTCTCGTTCGCCTCAACGGTCGTCTGATGCTCCTCGAACCACGCCTTAAGTTCCGTCTCGCTAAACGTCGCCAGGATGGCGCGCCCGGATGCCGTGTCGATCGCCCGCAGAATGCGCCCGTCCCACGTGGCATCACGAAGGGGAGTGCGTGCTTCTTCGGTGCGCAGTGTCTGCAGATGGCTCCCGCGCAAGATGTTCAAGTGCGCCGTCTCCTGCGTGAATGCAACGGCCTCGAGCAGGAAGCGCTGCGAAACCATGACGAGAAATGCCTCTTGGGTTTGCAATGCAATGGAGTAAAAACGGATGCCAATGCGGTACCGCCGCGTTGTCGGATCGCGATCTACCAGTCCGGCGGCGAGAAGCGTTGTGAGGCACCGCGATACCTGGCCTTTGTCACGAGATGACATTTGCGCAATTTGGCTAACGCCAAGGCCGCCGTTCTCCCACGACTCTGCCGTGGCAAGAAGTTCAATTATTGCAATATCCCTCGCCAAACCACTGACCAAGGGGCGAGGAGTCCCGAAGTTACTCCTGCTAGAAGACACGCTTTGCAATGACATAAGTCAAGATTAGCAAATTGTCATATACACAACCATTTTGATTTCCGTCTCTGTACCCCTCTATGGTCAAAAGGTACTCAAATCCATCGGTTTGGTGTGCGTTTATGACGAGGTGAATTTTTATTTTTGAGTTTTTGGTTAAACGCTGGGACGACGTTCTCGAAATGGCGCTCGGTCACACAGGGGTCGTTTTGGTCTCGCTGGCAGCCGCGGCGATTATCGCCATCACCCTAGGACTCCTCTCCTGGAACAAGTCGTTCTTCGCAAGTTCATCGCTCGCACTCGCTGGTATCTTCCTGACAATTCCCGCTCTGGCGCTCCTCGCTTTCATGATTCCAATTTTTGGACTCGGCTGGGTTCCGACCGTCGTAGCGCTCTCGGTCTATTCCCTGCTTCCTATACTTCGAAACACAATCGTGGGCCTCCGCTCGGTTCCCAAGCAGCTCATGGAAGCCGCCCGCGGCATGGGAATGTCGAAGTCCCAGGTCCTCTTCCAGATCCAGATGCCGCTCGCGTGGCCTCTCATTTTGTCGGGCTTGCGAGTTTCTGCCCAGCTGATTGTGGGTGTCGCCACGATCGCGGCCTACGTCGCCGGCCCCGGATTTGGAACGTATATTTTCAGAGGCCTAGCGTCACTCGGGTCTGTCAACGCACTCAACTTTGCCATCATCGGCACCGTGGGAGTGGTCATTCTGGCCCTCGCGATAGACGGGCTTTTCGCCCTTGTCGCAAAAATGGGTCTCTTTAGGAGCAATCATGTCTAACGTTTCATCACCCCCTACCGTCTCCGCGCAATCCAATCCCCAGGCAACTGCCGAGGGTGCCCCGGTACCCACTCGCGCCTCCCTCCGTAAGGAAGCGTCCGTTGGCGCCCGTATCGTCTTCGATAAGGTCTCCAAGAAGTACTCCGGACAAGCAGAATCTGCCGTCAACGAGTTTTCCTTGGTCATTGAGCCCGGTGAATTTATCGTCTTCGTTGGTCCTTCAGGTTGCGGAAAAACCACGACCATGAAGATGGTTAACCGCATCATCGAGCCCACCAGCGGAATCATCACGATTGATGGCACGGATATTCGTGACCTGGATGAAAACAAGTTGCGGAGAAAAATCGGCTACGTCATTCAGCAAATTGGTTTATTCCCCCACATGACGATTGCGGAGAACATCGCTATTGTTCCCAAGCTTCTGGGCTGGAGCAAGGAGCGCATCGCTGACCGCGTTGTCGAACTGTTGGAACTTGTGGAGCTGGACCCCACGGAGTACGCCAAACGGTATCCCAAGGAACTCTCCGGCGGGCAGCAGCAACGCGTTGGCGTTGCCCGTGCCCTCGCTGCTGACCCTCCCGTGATGTTGATGGATGAGCCCTTCGGAGCCACCGACCCCATCACCCGTGAGAAGTTGCAGGATGAATTCCTCGCGCTCCAGTCGCGCATCAAGAAGACCATCATCTTCGTCACGCACGATTTCGAGGAAGCCATCAAGCTGGGGGACAAGATCGTCATCCTGGGCCCCCGAACCAATATTGAACAATTCGATACTCCCGCCCACATCCTGGCAGCACCTGCCAATGACTACGTTGCGGAGTTCATCGGCTCAGGCCTGAACCTCAAGCACCTCGCCCTGTTGGAGGTGGCAGACACCGAGCTGGGCCCTGTCGGTGCGGCCGCAAAGGACGCCGCTTCCGTGGGAATCGATGCCACATTGCGGGATGCTCTCGACGCTGTGATCAGCGGCGACGGTCTCCCGATTCTGGTTCTCGATGAAAACGAGCAGCCAACAGCATCCATTTCTATTGAAGATATTGCCAAGCGGCTCGGCGCCGAGATTGAGGCCATGGAAACGGAAGAGGGCGTCAAGTAATGTTTTCGCCCAGCCTTGCCTTCGGTTTCATTCCTAACTCCACGCAGCCCGATCCTGACTCTGAAGATCCCAAAAAGGATTCTGATGTGAAGAAAGAAGTGGCGGCGGCGGCGGTTGCGGCAGCTTCTCACAAGCGCCCAAGCCGTTTTCGTGGCAACAAGTTGCAGTGGGAGTTGCCAGCCATCTCGATCGCCATGCTGGCGGCGCTGTCAATATTTCATATCTCACGCGGTACGCCAGATTCGATCGAAACGGTCGTTCTCAACTGGAATTATGTGGGAGAGGCCTTGTGGAGCCACTTGTGGCTCTCCGTTTCGGCTGCCGTGATTGCCGCCGCGATTGCAATTCCCGTGGGGGTCTTCCTGACCCGCGCCAACTCGAAGTGGGCTATGACAGGCGCCTTAACGGTTGCCAACATCGGGCAAGCAACGCCCGTGATCGGTGTGCTCGTCATCCTGGCCCTGATTCTGGGCATCGGCCCAGGGACGGCCATTATTGCCCTCGTAGCCTTCTCATTCCTGCCCGTCCTTCGCAACACGCTGGTCGGACTTCAAGGAGTCGACCCCACACTGATCCAAGCGGCCCGCGGAATGGGAATGCGCAAGTCGCAGATTCTCTTTGCCATTGAGTTGCCGTTGGCCGCGCAGAAAATTATCTCGGGATTCCGCACCGCGTTGGTCTTCAGCATCGGCGCCGCGACGTTGGCCACGTTCATCAACGCCGGTGGCCTCGGGGAGGCAATTGTGATTGGGCTCAAGCTCAACCGAATTTCCATTCTTTTGACGGGTGCCGTTCTCGTTTCGGCCCTCGTTCTCATCCTCGACTGGCTGGTCGGAATACTCGAGGTGGCCATGACTCCCCGGGGCCTGGACTAACCAGCTAGCGGCACACTCGCGCTACCAGAGCGCCCAAAAATGTTCCACTACCATTCGCACCAACTGAAGGGAAAAGTATGATTACCACCAAGAAATCAGCATTCGTAGGAATGCTCGTAGCCGGCGCACTTGCCGTAACGGGTTGTTCCGCAGGGGCAGCAGAGACGAACACGGGAACCGGCGAGCTCGCTGGTCTCACCGGAGTTGTGGGCTCGAAGGAATTCACCGAGCAGCTCGTTCTGGGTAATATCGCCACGATCGCCCTGAACAATGCGGGCGCCGACGTGAGCTACCAGGACCTCGCTGGATCGACCAACGCTCGCGCCGCTTTGATGGGCGATGAAATCATCGGCTACTACGAGTACACCGGTACCGCATGGCTCGTTTACCTTGAGAATGATGCTCCTATCACCGGAGCAGACGCCCAGTACGCAGCCGTGAGTGAGGCTGACCTCGCCACTAATGATGTTGTGTGGCTTGAGGGTGGACAATTCAATAACACGTACGCATTCGCGATGAATTCGGAAAAGGCTGCAGAACTCGGTGTAAAAACGTTGAGTGACGTTGCGGCCTTGCCCGCAGCAGACCAGAGCTACTGCATCGAAGCTGAGTTCTCGGCTCGTCCCGATGGCTGGCCCGGACTTGCATCGACGTATGGTCTCGACACGAACAACGTTTCGAACCTTGACACTGGTGCGATCTACCAGATCACTGCCGATGGCGGAACGTGTAACTTCGGCGAAGTTTTCATTACGGATGGCCGCGTTGCAGCCCTTGACCTCACGATCTTGACCGATGACAAGGAATTCTTTCCTGTTTACCAGGGAGCCTTCACTCTCAAGAGTTCCACGTTGGCGGCCTACCCCGCAATCGCGACCGTACTGGATCCCATCTCGGTCGCACTGACCGACTCGGTCTTGCAGATGCTGAACGCACAGGTTGACATCGACGGAGAAGACCCCGAAGACGTCGCACGCATGTGGCTTCAGGACAACGGTTTAATCAGCTAATTTGCTCTGAAACATGAAGATGGTGGACGGTCCCGAGTACGGGGCCGTCCACTACTTCGTAAAGCGCTGAGCATCCAGAATCTCGGCAATCCGGGCGGGGACCGTCTCGTCTTGCAGTGACGTGGTGTCGCCCAGGACACGCCCCTCCGAGAGGTCGACCAGCAGGCGGCGCATGATTTTACCGGAGCGGGTTTTCGGAACATCCGGAACAATCAGCACGTCACGAGGCCGAGCGATGACTCCAATCTCGTGCGTGACATGGGCGCGCAGGCTTGCCGAAAGTTCCTCGGTGAGGCGCAACCAGGTCTTCGGGTCAGCGCGCTGTTCGTCGGTCAGCGACTGCGACGGCGCGATGAACGCGGCGATTGCTTCGCCGGTTACGGGGTCGGATACTCCCACGACCGCGGCTTCGCCGACATCCGGATGCGACACCAAGGCCGACTCAATCTCGATCGTGGAGAGACGGTGACCCGACACGTTAATGACATCGTCCACTCGGCCGAGCAGCCAAATGTAGCCATCTGTGTCATATTTCGCACCATCACCGGCGAAGAAGTACCCCTGCTTGGCATACTGAGCCCAGTAGGAATCGCGATAGCGCTTCGGGTCACCCCAGACCCCGCGGGCCATGGACGGCCAGGTTCCGTCGATCACGATATAGCCACCGGAGCCCCACGGAACCGGGGCGCCGGCCTCATCCACAATCTTCACGTTGACACCGGGAACCGCGCGGGTGGCCGATCCTGGCTTGAGAACCGTGATGCCGGGGAGGGGCGCGACGATCGCCGAGCCCGTTTCGGACTGCCACCAGGTGTCGACGATCGGCGCACTGCCGCCGCCGATGTGGGTGTGAAACCAGACCCACGCCTCGGGGTTGATCGATTCGCCGACAGAGCCGAGTAAACGGATGCTCGAGAGATCCCACGTGTCGGGGAGCCCGTTCGGGAACCACGTCATGAACGTGCGAATCAGCGTTGGTGCTGTGTAGTAGGTGGTCACGCCATAGCGTTCGATGATCTCGAAGTGGCGGCCGGTGTCGGGGGTGTTTGGGGTTCCCTCATAGATAACGGAGGTCACGCCGTTGGAGAGCGGACCGTAGAGCACGTAAGTGTGGGCCGTGACCCAGGCAAGGTCGGCGGTGCACCAGTAGACGTCGGTCTCGGGCTTGGCGTCGAAGACGGCCCAATGACTCCAGGATGTCTGAACCAGATAACCGCCCGCGGTATGCACGACTCCCTTGGGCTTGCCTGTGGTGCCCGAGGTGTAAATGATGAATAACGGCGTCTCGGCATCGAAGTATTCCGGTTTGTGCATATCGGATGCCGTGTCCACCACATCGTGCCACCAGACGTCGCGGCCTTCCGTCCAGGCAATGTCGGCGGTGGCATCACCCGTGCGACGAACGACCAGCACGTGCTCGATATAGTTTTCGCCCGAGACGGCCTCGTCGGCGTTGGCTTTGACCGCCACGGCCTTTCCCCTTCGGAACTGACCGTCGCTGGTGACGAGCAACTTCGCGCCGGTGTCTTCGACGCGAAACTTCAGCGCCTCGGCCGAGAACCCGCCGAATACGAGTGAATGAATCGCACCGATGCGGGCGATCGCCAGGGTAATGACGATGGTCTCCGAAATGACGGGGAGGTAGACCACCACGCGGTCACCCTTCACGATGCCAAGGGCCGTGAGCGCATTCGCGGCACGAGCCACCCGGCGCTGAAGCTCGACGTAGGTGATCGATTCCCGGTCGCCGGGCTCTCCCTCAAAGTGGATCGCCACGCGGCCGCCGTTCCCGGCGTCCACGTGGCGATCCACGCAGTTCACCGCCACGTTCAGCTTTCCGCCCACGAACCATTCGGCGTGCGGGACGCTGAGCTCGCTGGATTCGTGGTCTACGGCGTCTTCGTCATCCTCGACTGAAGGCTTTCTTTTGGCAGCCTCAGAAACCTTGGTTTCGTGGAGGGGTCGCTGGACGGCCGGTTCCCAGATATGCGTCGTGTGCCACGGCTCTGCCCAGCTCAGCCGATGGGCTTGTTCTTCCCAAAATGCCAGCGGGTCTGCGGCCGCCGCGGCCCATGGGTCTCTTCCGGCTGCGTTGCTAAAGTCCGCGCGGTCCGTGCCGGTCGATCCAGTGGTGCCGGTTTCGTCGTTATCGTTTGGGTGGACAGGCTCGTCGAGTCGAAGGTTGGCCTGCGCCACGAACGCCGCGGAGGGCGCGAAGGTGCGGTTTTCGGTCAGCAAGTTCGCAATCGTCGCTGGGGTTGCGGGGGCCGCTGGGGTGGGAGGGTTTGCGATCGTCGACACGCTGTCAACGTTACGGACGCTCCAGCTTCGCCGCCAAAACTCGCGTCATTCGGGGTAATGAAAGAAAAAAGGTCCGCCTCCCGGCGGGCTTTCTGACCTTGGCGCGTCGCGTCCTTCTGCATCTCTCATCGAGTCGTCACGTTTAGCGGGGTCGCGGTACCAAACTTTCACCGACCCGTCACGTTTAGCGACCTTCAGGGCGCCCGAGGCCACTAAACGCGTCCACTCGATGGCTATTGTGCCCGGAGAGGCCACTAAACGCGTCTACTCGACTCGTGCCGCTTCTAAATTCCCGCCAGAGCACAGCTGTCGTGGTGCAGTGGGTGGGCCAGTGAAGGGGAGGCAGGTGACTAGGCGTGCAGGTCAATCTCGTAGAGCATGTGCCCGTTATCGCTGGCGACCTTGTTGTAGAGGGTGCGTGCGGTGGTGTTGGAATTCTGGGTCTGCCAATACACCGTGTCGGAGCCAGCGGCACGGGCAATGTCGGTCACGGCGGCGATGAGGGCACGGCCCACGCCGAGGCCGCGGACATCGGCTGCGGTGAAAAGGTCTTCGAGGTAGCAGTCGGGGTTCACGTGCCACGTCGAGTCCGTGAAGAGATAGTTGGTGAATCCCACGATGCGACCGTCAACGACCGCAACGAGCCCTGACATGTTGACGTTGTCATCCAGCAGACGACTCCAGCTGACATCCGTCGTCGAGCGCGGCAGGTCTTCCTCATAGAACCGGAGGTAGCCCCCCCACAACACGAGCCATTCATCAAAATCGCCGGACCTGATTTTGCGCACGGAGACGGGGGTTTTATCAGAGGTGGTTGTCATGGCCACAGCTTATACAAGCTTGCGGACAGCGGCGGCAAAATTATCGACGTCAGCCTCGGTGGTGTCCCACGCGCACATCCAGCGAACTTCGCCGGTGGCCGTGTTCCAGTCGTAGAACCTAAACTCTTTGCGGAGCTCGTCGGCAACGCCGGGAGTCAGCGTCGCGAAGACGCCGTTAGCTTGGGTGGGCTGCGTGAAGTTCACTCCGTGCACACCCTCGAGCGAGGAACGCAGGCGGGTTGCCATCGCGTTGGCGTGCGTTGCCGAACGCGACCACAGGTCACCCTCCAGTAGCGCAATGAGTTGCGCCGACACAAAGCGCATCTTGGACGCGAGCTGCATGTTCATCTTGCGCAGGTAGATCAACCCATGCACGGCTTCCGGGTTCAAGACCACGATGGCCTCAGCTCCCATGAGGCCGTTTTTGGTTCCGCCAAAGCTCACAATATCGACGCCGGCGTCACGCGTGAAGGCCCTGAACGGAACGCCCAGGGAGGCAGCGGCGTTGGAGATGCGAGCTCCGTCGAGGTGCACGGTCATGCCCAGCGAGTGGGCGTGATAGCTGATGGCCGAGACCTCATCCGGAGTATAAATCGTGCCGAGCTCGCTCGACTGCGTAATGGTGACCACGAGCGGCTGAGCGCGGTGCTCGTCGCCACGACCGTGCGCCTGCTGATCGATTAGCGCGGGAGTGAGCTTGCCCTCAAGGGCGGGAACGGTCAGCAGCTTGAAGCCACCCACGGTTTCAGGCGCGGTCGATTCGTCGTTGTTGACATGGGCGGTTGAGGCACAGATGACGCCGCCCCAGCGGGGCAACATCGACTGCAGGCTCAGAACGTTCGCGCCCGTACCGTTGAATACCGGGAAAACTTCGATGCCGTCACCAAAGTGCTGCGCCATAACGACCCCGAGATGCTCGGTGTATGCATCTTCGCCATAGGCAATCTGGTGCCCGCCGTTAGCTGTGGCCAACGCATCCAGAACCTCGGGATGCACCCCGGCATAGTTATCGGATGCGAATCCACGCCAGGCAGTGTCATGCAGTTTTTCCATGACTTAACCCTAGGCGCGGATGCCGACGGTCGATTCAATTACGGGCAACATTTTACGCTGCAGAGCCTCATAGAACATCGAAAGTGGGAACTCGTCATCCAGAAGTTGGTCGGTCATCAGCCCCGGTGCCCCCGTAACTGGCAGGGAATCGGCACCCTTTGCCCATACGGAGGCGGGGTGTGGGGTAAGGGTGGCGGCAACCAGCTCATACGCGGCCAGCCAGTGGGCGATCTTGGGGCGATCGATGGAGCGCCAATAGAGCTCGTCGATGGCGTCCCCCAGCTCGACCACGACATCGGGCACGTCAGCCCAGTCGATCGTGAGCTTGTTGTTGGTCCAGTGCAGAACCCCGTGCTGATGCATCCACGCGAAGAGCAGTTGGCCGGCAACCGCGTCGTAGTTGCGAACCCGCGTTCCCGTCATCGAGAAACGGAAGATGCGGTCGAAGATTACTGCGTACTGAACGAGGCGCGCATGGCGACGAATCTCGGGGCTCGCGGTGCTGCCTCGGTCAATTTTGACGCTCTCGCGAAAGGCGGTGAGGTCACAGCGAAGCTCTTCGAGACCATATAAGAAAAATGGCATACGTTGCTTGATCATGAACGGATCGAAGGGCAGATCACCACTCATGTGCGTGCGGTCGTGGATGAGGTCCCACATGATAAAAGCCTCTTCGGCCAGGTGCTGGTCGGTGAGTAATTCGCGAGCATCCGTGGGCATGGTCAGGCCGGTGATCTCAACGGCGGCTTTTGTTACCGTTCGGAAGCGAGCGGCCTCGCGGTCTTGAAAAATGGCGCCCCACGTGAACGCCGGAACCGAGCTCATGGCCACGGTCTCGGGAAACAGTACGGCCGAGTTGGTGTCATACCCGGCAGTGAAGTCGAGAAAACGCAGGGGAACAAACAGCTTGTTGGAGTAGGCGCCGGCCTCGAGCTCGGCGATGAATTCGGGCCAGAGAACCTCAACGAGCACAGCTTCAACGAAACGGTTGATGCTGCCGTTTTGCGTGTACATGGGAAAAATAACGAGATGACGCATACCGTCCACCCGCTGCGCTGCCGGAGCAAACTCCAGAATCGAGGCAAGAAAATCGGGCTCAACAAAACCGCCGTCGACCCAGCGGCCAAAGTCCGCAATCGCGGCCGCGAGGTAGCTCGCATCGTGCGGGAAGTGCGGGGCGAGCTCTTCGATGGAGGAGCAGATCGTGGCGACGTGCGCCCGGGCGGCGGTCTGGACGCTCGTGTCTGTTGCCGCATCCGGAATGGAACCGTTCTTGATCTGCATCCCCTGGAGTGCGGTGGCGGCAGCCTTGAGGGCGATCCACGCGGGAAGAGCGATAAGGTCAACGCGCACGAGTTCCGTGGGCGGGGCAGAAGTGGCAACGGTATTCATGTAACGAGCGTAGCTGCGATCCCGAGACGATTTTCGCATTTCTTTGCGTGAAAACAGCGTTTTTTGGAGCAAAATACCCATCGAGCGAGCATCCACGCACAATTATGACTCTTTCTCAGAAAACCCCTGCGTGCAAGAATAAAACCATGTCGTTCAATATTGCAGGCACTCGCGTTCTCATCACCGGCGCCGCCATGGGCATGGGGCGGCTGTACGCCGAGCGTGCCGTGGCCGAACGTGCCGACACCGTCATTCTCTGGGACATTAACGAAGAAGCACTTGCCGAAACAGCGGCGGCCCTGCGTCTGGTCTCCAACGCCGGTGCCGACAGCGACACCCTCATCGTGCCGATGTTGGTCGACATCTCGGATCGCCTCCAGCTAGAACACGCTGCCCAACTCGTGCGCGAGGAACACGGCGGGGTCGACGTGTTGATCAACAATGCGGGCGTCGTCAAAGGTGCCTTGTTCTGGGAGCACGACAACGAGCGCGACACCGAGTTCACCATGCGCATCAATACGTTGGCGCCCATGTTCTTGACCCGCGAGTTCCTCCCCGGAATGATTGCGGGCAAGCGCCGCTCGCGCATCGTGAACATTGCCTCGGCGGCCGGCACCCTCTCGAACCCGCGCATGAGTGTCTACGCCGCGAGCAAGTGGGCCCTGATTGGGTGGAGTGACTCGGTGCGTTTGGAGTTGGCGCAGGAGGGCATCCGTAATGTCATGGTCACGACGGTCTGCCCTAGTTACATCGCCACCGGCATGTTCGAGGGGGTAAAGGGGCCGCTGATGACGCCGATCATGCAACCGGATTACGTGGTGGACCGTGTCTGGAAGGCCATGAAAGAGGGCAAGGGAATGCTGATGTTGCCGTGGACCGTGCACATGTCAAAGGTGCTGAAGGGTATCCTTCCGCAAGCCGCTTTCGATGTGGTTGCCGATAAAGTTTTTGGCGTGTACGACACTATGGAACACTTCACGGGACGGGTCAAAAAATGACGAATCCAGAAACCAAGCCACGCCTACATATCATCACCGGTAGCACTCGTCCGGGGCGCGTTGGCCCGTCGGTCGCAGCCTGGTTTACGGCCCACGCCCGCGCCGCCGACACCTTCGAAATCGAGGTGATTGACCTGGCTGAGGTTGCCTTGCCGTTGCTGGATGAACCGAATCAGCCTGGCGAGCAGAAGTACACGCACGAGCACACCAAGAAGTGGAGTGCCACAATAACGCGAGCGGATGCGGTGGTCTTCGTCGCCCCCGAATACAACTCCTCGATGAACGCGGCCACCAAGAACGCGCTCGACTATCTCTATGTGGAGTGGCACTACAAGCCGCTGGGCCTCGTAACCTACGGCGGCATCTCGGGCGGACTTCGCGCCGCTCAGGCCATCAAGCAAGTGGGCGCGGCGCTGAAGATGATCGTGATGCCCGACACTGTGATGATCCCGCGGGTCAGCTCGCTGCTCACCGACGCGCCCGCGGACCAGGCGCTCGCCGCATCAGCTTTGCCTGTCCGCACCCTCACCGCCATGGCGGCGCCTGACCGCACCCTCACCGCGACCCCGGGGATGGATCGCTCCGCTGCCGCCCTCCTCGCGGAGCTCCTCAAGCTCACCCTCGCGACGGCACCCCTTCGCCAATAGACGCCGCCATGAAACCGGTCCTTCTCGGACTGAGTAGCTTCCAACCCACAATCGAGTGGTCACGTTTGGCGGCCCACGAAGGGCAAAGCGTCATCGAGTGGTCACGTTTGGTGACGTTTTTCTCCGTGATGTCACCAAACGTGACGACTCGATGGGCAAAGTGGTGGGGGAGGCCGCCAAACGTGACCACTCGACGGGCGACTTCGGGCGACGGCGGGATTGCGCCAATAACCTTCGGAGCACTGACCGTCGGAACACTGTGTTTCCGATAGATAGCGGTTGAAATCGTCGTTTTACAGCGAACCGATGCTCCCAAAGACCATGAGGGCTCCGATGGCCAGGGCAATTACTTGGGCTCCGACGGTGGCGATCGGCACCCAAAATGCGAGCTTTGCGCGCACGACAAGCACAATCGTGATGACGATGCCAATGATGGTCACGACACTGGGCGCGACCGATGCAAAGATAACCCCGCCGCTCAGGACATCCACGTTGCAGGAAGCATTACAGGAGTCCGACATCATGACCAGCATGAAGCCCGCGAAGGAAATCCCAAGGTTGGTGACGACGGCAATGAGCACGAGCACGATAGAGGCAACGGTATCGCCTGTCGAACGGCTCGTTTTTGAACCGGGAGCCGGTACTAAAGGTTCCGCCATCGGGGGGTCTTCGTTGAGTGTCATGGAAGTGAACCTATCGGTTCACGGGCTCGCGGCCGTGATTTTCACTCATATTGACCAGCTCAGGGGAATTGCCGCGAGTTAGGCCCAGCGACGAACGGCCCACTTTTCGAAGAGGCTGAGGAGGGCATCCGTGGTCTTTCCAAAGATGGCTAAGAGGATGATCGCCAGAATGACGCGATCGGTGCGCCCGTTATTTTGGGAGTCCAGAAGCAAAAAGCCGAGTCCGGCAGAAGATGCGAGTAACTCGGCGGCCACGAGAAAGAGCCACGCTTGTGCGAGCGCGAGGCGAAGTCCGGAGATGACGGCGGGAAGCACAGCCGGGAGCTGAATCGTGCGAAAGAGGGCCACACCCGACAGGCCAAAAGCGCGACCCGCCTCGACGAGTTGGCGATCCACGTGACGAAGGGCAGCGGCGACCGTCGTGTACACGGGGAAGAAAGCGCCGATAGCAATGAGCGTGAGCTTCGACTCCTCGCCGATTTTCAGCCACAGCAGGAGAAGGGGAACCCAGGCCAGGGAGGGCACCGCGCGGATGGCTCCAAAGGTGGAGCCGAAGAATTGCTCCCACACTTTGGCGAGGCCGACGATCGCGCCAAAGACGAGGCCGAGGGCCGCGCCAATCGTGAAGCCAATCAGCACACGCTGCAGGGAGATCCCGATGAAGGGACCCAGCAGGCCGCGTTGGATGAGGTCGACACCGGCGAGGTAGACCATCTCGGGGGAGGGAAGTTGAGCGACCGAGACGAGCCCGGAGGTAGAGGCGATCTGCCACACCAACAGGATGGCCAGCGGCAGGATCGACGAGATCAGAAGGCGTCCCCCGCGGGTTCGGCTGATTCGCGTTCGCGACGAGCGAGGGTTGCGGGCGTTCCGGGTTTTGACGGCTGGAGCCGTGTTGCGAGCAGAACGAACTGATCCGGATGGGGCGCTACCGTTCGAGCGGGCAGGTGCCGCCAGAGCCGAGTCAGTCGTTGTGCTCATGATGTTTTCTACTTTCGAAGAGTGTCGTGATGCTGCGCGCTCATGGTTTGGGCACGAAGCAGTGCTACTTCGTGACGGGCGTGTAGGCCTTCGTGATAAACGTGGTGTCGTACAACGTTTTCAGCCCTGTATCGATCTGGGCCTGAGTGGCGACGTCACCGTTGGCAACGAATACCTTGCCAATTTTGGCGAGCAGCGTGGTTTGCGTCGCCCCCGGAATGGGATTGATGTCGACAACGGTGCGCTCCGTGATGACGGTCTTTGCCACGGGAACACTGAGACCGGATGTCTGCGCCAACAACGCATAGGTCGCGTCGGGGTTGGCAATAGCGTAGGCACGGGCACGCTCGTAGACGTTCACAACGATTTGCGCAATGTCTGGCTTTTCTTTCAAAAAGGACTCGGTACCGTTCAAGAAGCCGTAGCTATTGAAGCCCACGTTGCGGTACAAAAGCGTTGCACCCTCTTGCTCGGCCCCGGCCATGATGGGGTCAAGGCCAGCCCACGCATCAACGGAACCACCCAGGAGAGCGGTCTTGCCGTCGGCGTGAGCCAGGTTCTGCACGGTGACCGTTGTGGGGTCAACGCCAGCCTCCTCCAAAGCCTGCAGCAAGAAGAAGTAAGGGTCCGTGCCCTTCTTGGCGGCGACCTGCTTGCCGGCGAGGTCCTTGACGCTCGTAATCTTTGAACCAGGGGCAACCACGATCGCGGCCCACTCGGGCTGGTCAAAGATCTCAATTGTCTTGATCGCCGAGCCGTTGGAGCGGGCCAAAAGTGCGGCGGCCCCGGCAGTGGAACCCACGTCGATGGCACCGGCCAGAAGCTTCGAGTTCGCATCAGCGGAGCTCAGCGACTGAACCCAGTTGACCTTGATCCCGGATGCCGCGAGTTCTTCCTCGAGCCAACCGTAGTTCTTTATCAGCAGGCTGAGAGGGTTGTAGGTCGCGAAGTCGATGTTCAGTGTTTGGCCGGTGCGGTCGATAACGGCATCGGATGCCGCGGAAGCGCTCGACGCGGAGGTCGCGGTGGCGGGTGCCGAGCATCCGGTTAATGCCAAGGCGAGAGCAGCGACTCCGGCCGTTAAGGCAGTGGTCAGTTTGAGGTTACGCATTGTTATCTCTTTATCTTTATGAGTTGTATGGGGGTGAAATATAAGGAGGGAGGAGACCGCGAACGGGAGCCGGGTCTAGTGAACGTGGCGATCGATGCCGAGGCCCTCGAGAAGGTGCGCGCGAATTTCAGCCAGCTCAGCGTTCCCTCGGTCTCGAGGGCGATTACCGGGAACCGTGACGAGTTCTGTGATCGTGGAGCCTGGCTGGCCGGGCATTCGTCCCAGCAAAACTACGCGGTCGGCGAGTTGAAGGGCTTCGTCCACGTCGTGCGTAACGAGCAGAATGGTGGTCGGGGCGGCCGCGTGAATCTCCAACAGCAGATCCTGCATTTTGATGCGGGTGAGCGCGTCGAGAGCACCGAAGGGTTCATCGAGAAGGAGTACCCCAGGGTTTCGGGCCAGTGCCCTGGCGAGGGATGCCCGCTGGGCCATGCCGCCCGAGACTTCACGGGGGCGGAGGTGCGCGGAGGCGCTGAGGCCAACCAAGGCGAGAAGTTCGGCGACGCGCTGCGCGCCGGCAACCTTGTCGAATCCGCGGGGCAATCCGAGAGCGACGTTCTTCTCCATCGTGCGCCACGGCAGTAAACGAGGTTCCTGGAAGGCGAACGCACACCGAGCGTCAATGCCAAATACCGGGGTTCCATCAATACTGACGTCTCCTACGTAACCCGTGTCGAGCCCGGCCGCGATCCGCAGGAGGGTGGATTTACCGCATCCGCTGGTACCCAAAATGGCGACGAGTTCACCGGGAGCCACCGTGATAGTGATGTCGCTGAGCACCTCGCGCGGTTCCGCGTTGGCTGCGTTGCCGAGGGCGGTATTTGCCGCGCGAGAGGTGCGTGAGTTGCGGGGGACCGCAAACGTGCGCCCCACACCCTCAAACTGCACCTCAAACGCCGTGTTCTTCATAGAAACAGACGTTACCGATGCAGAACATCCTGCGTCGAAGTCAAAAGTCACGTGCCGTAACGCGGTGACACATTGCGTAACACGAGCCCGCCGCCATCCCGATGGGCATAGCTAGAAGAGTTTGGCCCCCGGAATGCCGAGAATCATGACGGCTGTGCCGAGAACGAGCGCGATCGTTGCGGCGGCCATCGTTGCCAGCGGCATCCAGAACGCGAGCTTGCGCTGGGCGACCCGCAGAATGGTGATGAAGATACCGACCAGTGTCAGGATGCTCGGCACCGCCAACGCGAAGATGAACCCGCTTTGGATCACCGTGTAGTTGCAGGTCACGTCGCAAGAATCGGTGAGGAGCACGAGGGGCACTGCGGTGGCGGTCACGATCACGTTGGCGATAACGGCGATCAATACCAGCGCGATGGCGGCAATCATGTCGCCGCGGCGAACGGGGAGTTTTTCCAACGCTCTAACCAAAAATCATGGGGCGGTCGTACTCATCGCCGAATTCGGAGTCAACGGCCAGGTCAACGACGACGGGAACGTGATCGCTTGGCCCATCGCCCTTGCGTTCGTCGCGATCGATGCGTGCGCCCTCCACGAGCGAAGCAAACGCGGGGGAGCCCATAATGAAGTCGATGCGCATGCCCTCGTTGCGCGGAAAGCGCAGCTGCTTGTAGTCCCAATACGTATAGCCCTCCGGAACCAGCGGCCGCACAACGTCACGCAACCCCAGTGCCTCGAACGCGAAGAAGGCCTCGCGCTCGAGAGGGGAGATATGAGTGCTGCCGGCGAACTCAGCGACATCCCACACGTCGCGGTCGAAGGGAGCTACGTTCCAGTCGCCCGTGAGGGCTAGGGGCAGTTCGGGGCTGCCGGCCAGCCAGCCGGCGGTATCGCGGGCCAGGCCGCGCAGCCATTCCAACTTGTACGTATAGTGCGGGTGATCGAGCTCGCGACCGTTGGGAATGTAGAGAGAGTAGAAACGCACCCCGTCGACGGTTGCCCCAATCGCGCGGGCTTCGAGCGGGGATACCCCGTCGGCATCCGGTTCGCCAAAGCCGGGCATGGAGGGGAAGTCGCGCTCAACATCCGTCATGGGAAGCCGGGACGCAATAGCCACACCGTTCCACTGGTTCAGGCCGTGCATGACGACCTCATAGCCGACAGCGGTGAACGCATCGAAGGGAAACTGGTGCTCGCGGCACTTGATCTCCTGCATGCAGAGCACGTCGATATCTTCCCGAATCAGGTAGTCGGTGACGCGGTCAACCCGGGCACGAATCGAGTTGACGTTCCAGGTGGCCATGCGCATGAGACTAATTTACCGTGCCTGCCCCAGCACCAAACCGTGGCGAGCGCAGCCCCTGGGCTACTTCCCATTGGATGACTTGGGTGTAGAGGGCGCGGTTCAGTGGCACGTCAATGTCCAGGCGTTCGGCAGCCTCGATAACGGCCCCGTTGAGCACGTCAATCTCGGTGCGGCGCCCGGCGTCAATATCTTGCAGCATGGATGTTCGCCCGTCTGGCGTCTCCGCCAACACCCGAAGAATGTCGGCGACGGCCTGCCGCTCATCGAGCTGGGTGTACCCCAACGCATGAGCCACTGCCATCCCCTCAAGCACAATGTCTTCGACGAGTTGGCGCACCGCGGGGGACTCGGTCATCGCGCGCGATGGCAACCCAGTGGTCGCAGCAATCGCATTGACCCCGTTGACGACGACCTTCTTCCAGACCTCGGCGTCGATGTCGTCAGTAATGGATGCCGCCCAACCAGCCTCTGTCCACAGTGCGGCGACTTTTTTCGCGCCGGCAGTATCCGCGCCGAGAAATGGCCCAAAAAGTGTCGCCGCGGTCGAGTGGTGATAGACGTGACCCGGGGCAAGAACCGTGCCGCCTTGGTACGTGACACCCTTCACGATTTTGCCCGATTCTAGGTTTTCAGGAAAAGCCGCGGCGATGATCTCGCCCGCGCCAACCCCGTTTTGCAGAGTGACAATACTAGTTTCAGGCGCAATCAAAGGTACGAGAGCGCTGACGGCCGCGGGCGTGTCGTAGGCCTTCACGAGCACCAGCACGATGTCGCAGATTCCAACGGATGCCGCATCTATCGTCGCGCTCGCCGCATAGTTTGAGGAGGGGGAACCGTCGCGATCCACCGTGAGACCGTGCTCGTTCAGCGCCGCAATGGTCGCGGCATTCTTGCCAATAAAGACAACCTCGTGCCCGGCGCCAATGAGACCGCCGCCGAAGATACTGGCCATCGCGCCCGTGCCGATGATACCAATGCGCATGGAGCCCCTCAGAGTGTTTCCCCCATTCTCTCTCATCGAACTACTGGGGCGAACTTGTATCCTGCCGCCGCTGTAAAAGACCAAAGAGGTTGCCGCTAATGTCCTTCATAGTGACCACGAGAACCCCATCTCCCACGGATGTGATGTCTCTATGGGCAATGGCGCCAGCGGCTAGAAGTGCGGCGTGCGAGGCATGAATGTCGGTTGTCGTCCAATATGTGACGGGATAGGGGAGTCCCTCGTCTGCCGCATTCGGGTCTAGCCCGAGCTCGCAGCCGTTAACGTTGAAACCGACATAGAACGGCTCATCGAAATACGGAGCGACACCAAGCGTCGCCTGCCAAAATGTCTTGTCAACTTCGAGGTTACTGGTCGGAAATATGACAGATGCAATACCGTTGAACATAGGATTTCCTTCACATCGAGCGAGCACAAAGACAGTCTTTCAGTAGGGGCTTTTGAAAGTCTAGGATGGCGTCGGAAAGCCCCCAGTGATAAAACCGGCACCCCAGTAAACTCAAGGCATGACCGACGCACGCACCCAGCTCATCCGCTACATCACGTCTGACGCTGTTTTCCATGGCGACTTCACACTGACCAGCGGCAAGAAGGCTACCTATTACGTCGATCTGCGCAAGGTCAGCCTGGATCACCGGGTTGCTCCCCTGATTGGTCAGGTCATGCTCGATCTTCTCGCCCAGATTCCCAATGTGGATGCCGTGGGAGGCCTCACCATGGGCGCTGACCCCATCGCTTCGGCGGTGCTTCATCAGGGCGCCGCGCGCGGCCTCAGCTACGACGCCTTTGTTGTGCGCAAGGAACCCAAAGATCACGGTCGCGGCCGCCAGGTCGAGGGCCCCGAGGTCAAGGGAAGGCGCGTTGTCGTGCTCGAAGACACGTCCACCACCGGCGGATCCCCGCTGGCCGCCATCGAAGCTCTCGAAAAGGCCGGCGCCGAAGTTGTCGGCGTCGCCGTTGTCGTCGACCGCGGTACCGACGCCAAGGCGCGCATTGAAGCCGCCGGTTACCCGTACTTCTCGGCCATTGGCCTCGAAGACCTGGGCCTCAACCCGCAATAACGTCCGTGGGTCAGCCGCTACGGAACCAGTAGCACTTTTCCGGTCGTTCGTCGGGCCGCTAAATCCTCGTGGGCTTTCGCGGCATCGGCCAACGGGTACGTCGCTCCAATACGCACCTTCAGTGTGCCCGCCACGATCGCGTCAAAGAGTTCGCCGGAGCGCCAGCGCCGTTCTTCGGCCGTCTGCAGGTAGTTGCCCATAGAGGGCCGGATGACCGACAGCGATCCCGCCGCCGCCAACCGGGAGAGATCAAAGGGGGGAACGGGCCCGGATGCCGCTCCGAACAACGCCAGCAAACCGCGTACCCGCAAGCACGCCAGTGACTGATCGAAGGTGTCCCGTCCGACACCGTCGTAGACAACATCCACGCCGACGCCACCGGTGAGATCGCGCACGGTTTTATCGAATTCTTCGTAGTAGATGACGTGGTCGCTGCCCGCCTGGCGCGAAAGTTCGGCCTTTTCGGGCGTAGACACCGTCGTAATTACGTGGGCACCGCGGGCCTTAGCGAGCTGCGTCAGCAGCAAACCAACACCGCCCGCTCCCGCGTGAATCAGCGCGGTGTGACCCTTGGCCAGCGGGAAAACCGAGGTGGCGAGGTAATGCGCGGTCATCCCCTGCAGCGGGATGGCGGCAGCCGTGGTGTCATCAACGCCATCCGGAACCGGGAGAAGATGTTCGACATCGACCACCACAAACTCGGCGTAAGTCTTGTACGTCTCGGCGAAGGCAACGCGATCACCCACGGCGACATCGCCAGAATTGCCTGAACCAACTCCTTCGCCCAGAGCCACGATCACGCCTGCGCCTTCACCGCCGGGAGTATGCGGAAGCGCCACCGGGTAGATACCTTGACGGCGGTAGATGTCGACGAAGTTCACGCCGATGGCAGAGAGCTTGACGAGCACCTGACCACGTCCGGTGACGGGAATGGCTGAATCCACGTACTTCAAGACTTCAGGCTCCCCGTACTCGGTCATCACGATCGACTTCGACTGCTCGTTCACTCTGGTGCCTCCAATTGTCGGTCCTTACAGTCTGTAACCTAATCAAGTGACTGAGAACCCCCAAAACCTTCCCGCGCCATCACCCACGCACGAGTTGAGCACGTCGGGCGTCGGGCCGTGGATCGGCGCGCTCCCAACGGAGCCCTGGTACGACGCAGAATTGTTGGCCACGGGGGACACCCGCAACGTCATCGACCGGTACCGCTACTGGCGCATGGACGCCATCGTTGCGGACCTCGATACGAAGCGGCATCCGTTTCATGTTGCCATTGAGAACTGGCAGCACGACATGAACATTGGGTCGATCGTACGCAGCGCCAACGCTTTTGCCGCCGACACCGTGCACATTGTGGGCCGCCGCCGCTGGAACAAGCGCGGAGCCATGGTGACCGATCGCTACCAACACGTCGTTCACCACGAAACGGTTGAAGACCTTGTGGCCTGGGCCAAGACCGAGGGTCTGCCCATTCTCGCCATTGATAACGTTCCCGGATGCGTCAAAATCGAAACCTTCGATTTTCCCGCTGCGTGCGTGCTGTTATTCGGGCAGGAGGGCCCCGGCCTATCGCCCGAGGCCATCGCTGCCGCCGAGGCCGTCATCGAGATCAGTCAATTTGGTTCGACCCGATCGATCAACGCCTCCGCTGCCGCTGCCGTCACCATGCACTCGTGGATCATGCAGCACGTGGACTTTTCAGCGTAGTTTCGTCCTAATTTCGTCCTAAAGAAGCGCCAGAATCGCCTCGACCGACATCGCGCGACCAAAGAGGAAGCCCTGCGAATAGTCTGCTCCCGCAGCAATAACCAAGGCCTGCTGCAGTTCCGTTTCGATTCCCTCCGCTGTCACCGACGCTCCAAGGCTTTGGGCGAGGTTTGTTATGGAGGTGACAATCACGGCCGCCACGCGGTCATTGGCCATGTCCGAGATGAACTGCTGATCAATCTTGACGTTGTTCGTGGTGAACGTGCGCAGGTGGGTCAGGGTACTGTAGCCCGTGCCGAAGTCATCGAGCGAGACCCGCATTCCCAATGTCTGCAAGCGCTTCAGGTTCGCTTTGGGCGCCGGTCCGCCGTCGAAGACCGCACTTTCGGTTACTTCCAAAATAACCGACTCAGGGTTCGTCCCTTGGTCGGCCAAAATCACCGCCACGCGATCGGCAAAATCAGGGTCCATGAGCTGTTTGGCCGACACGTTGATGCTGACCGTCATAGGATGCTCGGGCTTGGCACGCGTCCACGCGGACTGGGCGCCACAGGCCGTTTCGAGAACCCAGTTTCCGATTTCGATGATGAGA
>NZ_JACGWU010000011.1 GCF_014137865.1 Alpinimonas psychrophila
GATTCGCAGTTGCCGACCTTACGTTGATCACGGGTCAGAAGCCTCAGATCACGAAGGCTCGCAAGTCGATTGCTCAGTTCAAGCTTCGCGAGGGACAGCCCATTGGCGCCCACGTGACACTTCGTGGCGACCGCATGTGGGAATTCCTCGATCGGCTCCTGTCGCTCGCACTTCCCCGTATCCGTGACTTCCGTGGCCTTTCGCCACGTCAGTTCGATGGAAACGGTAACTACACCTTTGGTCTCAACGAGCAGTCAATGTTCCACGAGATCAACCAGGACAAGATCGATCGCCCCCGCGGTATGGACATCACTGTTGTGACTACTGCCCGGAGTGACGACGCTGGTCGCGCCCTGCTCAAGCACCTGGGATTCCCATTCCAGACGGCGGATTCCGCCAAATAACCCACCACAGGTCGGCATTCGTGTAACGGATGATCGAAACCTGGTGAACGAAAGAAGAACCAGATGACAATGACAGATCCGGTCGCAGACATGCTGACCAGACTGCGCAATGCGAACTCAGCGCACCACGACACCGTGTCCATGCCGCAGAGCAAGCTCAAGACAGGCATCGCCGAAATCCTCAAGCGCGAGGGTTTCATTGCAAGCTTCGAGGAGACCGACGCTCGCGTTGGTAAGACCCTCACGCTGAGCCTCAAGTTTGGCCCAAACCGCGAGAGGTCGATTGTCGGCATCAAGCGTGTTTCGAAGCCTGGTTTGCGCGTTTACGCAAAGTCGACCGAAATCCCCACCGTCCTCGGCGGTTTGGGTGTTGCCATTTTGTCCACCTCCTCAGGTCTCTTGACAGACCGTCAGGCTGCGAAGAAAGGTGTAGGTGGGGAAGTCCTCGCCTACGTGTGGTAATCAAAAATGTCACGTATTGGCCGTCTTCCTATTGACATCCCAGGCGGTGTAACCGTGTCCATTGATGGACAGGTTGTCACCACCAAGGGCCCTAAGGGTGAGCTTGTTCTCACCGTTAAAGCACCCATCGTCGCCGTGATCGAAGAGAACCAGGTTGTCGTGACGCGTCCCGACGAAGAGCGTCTTTCTCGTTCACTTCACGGACTGACTCGCACCCTTATTGCGAACCAGATCGTCGGCGTTACACAGGGCTACTCCAAGGGCCTCGAGATTGTGGGCACGGGTTACCGTGTCGCTGCGAAGGGTGACTCACTTGAGTTCGCTCTTGGCTTCTCACACTCCATCACGGTTGATCCTCCCAAGGGAATCAGCTTCACAGTTGAAGGCAACAACAAGCTCGTTGTTCTCGGAATCGACAAGCAAGCCGTCGGTGAAGTTGCCGCCAACATTCGTAAGTTGCGCAAGCCTGAGCCCTATAAGGGCAAGGGTGTTCGCTACGCCGGCGAGATCGTTCGCCGCAAGGCCGGAAAGAGTGGTAAGTAGCCATGGCGCTCGGAATTAAAGGTAAGAGCAAGTCCGCTGCCCGCGACCGCAGGCACGCACGTCTTCGCAAGAAGATCGAAGGAACTTTGGCACGTCCCCGTCTCGTCGTCACGCGATCGGCACGTCACGTGTTCGTTCAGTTGGTCGACGACGCCCAGGGTCACACCTTGGTGTCCGCGTCGACTCTCGAAACAGAGCTACGTGGCTTTGCTGGTGACAAGACCGCTAAGGCCCGCAAGGTCGGCGAACTTGTTGCTGAGCGCGCCAAGAAGGCTGGTATCGAAGCTGTCGTGTTTGACCGCGGTGGAAACAAGTACGCCGGTCGCGTTGCCGCGATCGCCGATGGAGCTCGAGAAGGTGGATTGACACTGTGAGCGAGAATATTAAGGAGCAAGAGGTGACTGCTGATGCAGCTGCTGTAGAGACCGCTGTCGTCTCTGCTGACACCGCAAGCGAGCCTCGTGAGGCCCGCCGCGGAGGTCGCGAGCGTAACCCCAACAAGGACCGCAACCGCGATCGCGATGCGGAGAAGAGCCAGTTCCTCGAGCGCGTCGTCACGATCAACCGCGTCTCCAAGGTGGTCAAGGGTGGTCGTCGCTTTAGCTTCACCGCACTCGTCGTCGTTGGTGATGGAAATGGTCTCGTCGGCGTCGGTTATGGCAAGGCAAAAGAGGTCCCTCTCGCCATCTCAAAGGGTGTAGAAGAAGCGAAGAAGAATTTCTTCCGCGTACCTCGTGTCGGGAGCACCATTCCTCACCCGGTTCAGGGCGAGGCTGCTGCCGGCGTTGTCCTTCTTCGTCCGGCTGCTGCGGGTACCGGTGTTATCGCCGGTGGCCCAGTGCGTGCCGTACTCGAGTGTGCCGGAATCCACGACGTGCTTAGCAAGTCGCTCGGTTCCTCGAACACAATCAACATCGTTCATGCGACGGTTGCGGCCCTGAAGCAGCTCGAAGAACCTCGTGCGGTTGCCGCACGTCGTGGCCTTGAGCTCGAGCAGGTTGCCCCCGCTCGTCTCTTGCGCGCCGAAGCTGAAGCTGAAGCTGCAAAGGCAGGTGCCTAATGGCTGCACGTTTGAAAGTAACCCAGATCAAATCGATCATTAGCGAGAAGCAGAACCAGCGCGACACGCTTCGTAGCTTGGGGCTGAAGAGAATTGGCGACATCGTCGTCAAGGAAGACAGCCTCGTCAACCGTGGATACGTTCGCACGGTAGCGCACCTTGTGAAGGTCGAGGAGATTGACTAATGGCTGAAAACAATGAGGAGGCCGTAAAGGCTCCCGCAAAAAAGGCTCCTGCGGCTAAGGCTCCTGCGGCTAAGACTCCGACCGCGAAAGCTCCGGCTTCCGCTAAGGCTCCGGCCGCGAAAGCTCCGGCTTCCGCTAAGGCTCCTGCGGCTAAGGCTCCGGCCGCCGAGAAGGCTCCTGCTGTTGCCAAGGCACCCGCTGCCAAGGCACCCGCTGCCAAGGCTGCACCCAAGGTTGAATCGGATGGCGCTCCTAAGGAGCACCAGCTGAAAGTTCATCACCTTCGCCCCGCGCCGGGTGCGAAGAAGGAACGAACTCGTGTGGGCCGTGGTGAAGGTTCGAAGGGTAAGACGGCTGGCCGTGGTACCAAGGGAACCAAAGCTCGGTACTCCGTTCGTATTGGCTTTGAGGGCGGGCAGATGCCTCTGCACATGCGTACCCCAAAGCTTCGCGGATTCAAGAACCCGTTCCGCGTTGAATATCAGGTCGTAAACCTTGAGAAGCTCTCTGAGCTGTACCCCAATGGTGGAGACGTCACGATCAGCGACCTCGTTGCCAAGGGTGCCGTTCGTAAGAATGAAAAAGTCAAGGTTCTCGGAGACGGCGACATTGCCGTTAAGCTGAACATTGCGGTTGATAAGGTCTCGAGCTCAGCAGAGCAAAAGATCGTTGCCGCAGGCGGCTCAATTAAGTAGCCGACTGGCTGGTTCCGCATAAACGTAGCGTTACTGGCTCCCTGAAAAGGGGGCCAGTAACCGTTACACCCCGGTTAACAGGAGTCTTACGTGATTAGTGCCGTAGTGCGCATTTTCCGCACCCCCGACTTGCGACGCAAGATCGGCTTTACGCTTGGCATCATTGCCCTTTTTCGCTTGGGATCTTTTATCCCCGCTCCGTTTGTCGACTTCGGCAACGTGCAGGCCTGTCTAGCCGCCAATCAGAACACTTCTGGCTTGTACGAGCTCGTCAACCTCTTCTCTGGTGGGGCTCTCCTACAACTCTCGGTCTTTGCGTTGGGCATCATGCCCTACATCACCGCGTCGATCATTGTGCAACTTCTGCGCGTGGTCATTCCCCACTTTGAGGCCCTTCACAAGGAAGGCCAAGCGGGGCAGTCGAAGCTGACGCAGTACACCCGCTACCTCACCATCGCTCTTGGTGTTCTGCAGTCCACAACCTTGATAACGGTTGCCCGCAGCGGGGCGCTCTTCGGCACCAACAACACGCCGGCGTGTACTCAGTTACTCACCAACGATGCTTGGTACGCGATCCTTCTCATGGTCATAACGATGACGGCTGGAACCGGCCTGATCATGTGGATGGCGGAGCTCATCACGGAGCGCGGCATCGGTAACGGAATGTCGCTCCTGATCTTCACGTCCATTGCTGCAGGTTTCCCCCGGTCGCTCGAGTCGCTTTACTTGGCGCAGGGAATCAACGTCCTTATTTTGGTTCTTGCCCTCGGGCTCCTCGTTGTTGCTCTGGTCGTCTTCGTTGAACAATCGCAGAGACGCATCCCGGTGCAGTACGCCAAACGCGTCGTCGGTAGGCGAACGTATGGTGGGAACAACACATACATCCCGATCAAAGTCAACATGGCCGGTGTCGTTCCTGTTATCTTCGCCTCGTCGCTTCTGTACTTGCCGGCGCTTATTGCTCAGTTCAACCAACCCGCTGCTGGTCAAGCACCGGCCGGCTGGGTTGTCTGGGTTACGAACTACCTGACCAAGGGCGATCACCCCCTCTACATGCTCTTGTTCTTCGCCCTCATCGTGGGGTTCACGTACTTCTACGTTGCCATCACCTTCAACCCCGAAGAGGTGGCCGACAACATGAAGAAGTACGGTGGGTTTATCCCGGGTATCCGCGCAGGACGTCCCACGGCTGAATACTTGGATTACGTTTTGACGCGCATCACCTTGCCAGGATCGATTTACCTTGGTTTCGTCGCATTGTTGCCTCTCATCGCCCTGGCCTTTGTTGGCGCCAACTCGTCATTCCCGTTTGGCGGAACCTCTATTTTGATTATTGTGGGTGTTGGGCTGGAGACTGTGAAGCAGATTGATTCACAGCTGCAGCAGCGGCACTACGAGGGGCTCTTACGTTGATTTCAGGAACGCGCCTGCTTTTGATCGGCCCACCCGGGGCAGGAAAAGGTACGCAGGCTGTTATTCTGGCGTCGACGTACAAGATCCCTGCCATTTCCACGGGTGATATCTTTCGCTCCAATGTTGCGAACGAGACCGAACTAGGTCTTCAGGTCAAAGCCATCATGGCCGCGGGAGAGTATGTGCCCGATTCGCTCACCAACGCGGTTGTCGAGAGCCGCCTTTCGGAGAGCGACGCCAAAGCTGGCTTCCTTCTCGACGGGTACCCACGTACAACGGATCAGGTTCACGAACTTGACCGCATGCTGACGGCCCACGGAACAGCGCTTAGTGTTGTTGTTCTCATCACTGCCGACACAGATGAGGTCGTCTCGCGACTACTCAATCGTGCCGGCGTTGAAGGCCGAGCGGACGACACCGAAACCGTCATCCGTCACCGCCTTGCCCTCTATGAAGAGCAGACCGCACCACTGATTGCCTTGTACGCGGCGCGCAATTGGGTCGTCACGGTGGATGGGCTCGGCGCTGTTGACGACGTGACATCACGCATCGTCAGCGCCCTCGCGACAAAGGGCATAGCGGCTCCAGCCGCCTAATTTCTTTATGGCTTTTCGTTCAAGTATCTACAAAAATCCAGCACAGCTGCTACTGATGGTCAAGCCAGGCTTGATGACGGCAGCCTCCCTGGCCGCAGCACGACGCGTGGCCGTAGCTGGCGCGACAACCACTGAAGTGGATGCGGCCGCAGAGGCTGCCATCATTGCTCTCGGTGGCAAGCCGAACTTCAAGCTCGTTCCGGGATACCATCACACGGTCTGCACCTCCATTAATGATGAGGTCGTTCACGGAATTCCCGGCGAGCGGATCCTTCAGCCGGGCGATATTTTGTCCGTCGACTCCGGCGCGATTTTTGACGGATGGAATGGAGATTCCGCCATCACTCTTGTTGTCCCGGATCCCAGCCGCCCTGACGTCGTTGCCGAGCGTGAACAGCTTTCCCGCGTCACGGAGGCGGCATTGTGGACTGGAATCGCCCGTTTGGCGCGAGCCAAATACCTCAACGAGGTGGGCGAGGCCATTGAAGGCTTTGTCGAGGATGAAGGTGAACGGCTCGGCCACACCTATGGAATTCTTACGGACTACATCGGTCACGGCATCGGCCGAGACATGCACGAAGATCCGCCTGTGTTTAACTATCGCGTTCGCCAGAAGGGCCCCGAGGTAAAGCCCGGACTCGTTGTGGCGATTGAACCGATGGTCGTGATGGGAAGCCCGGAAACAAAGATTCTGGCCGACGGCTGGACGGTTTCCACCGTAGACGGTGGAAGCGCATCACAGTGGGAGCACACCGTTGCCATTCATCGCGACGGAATCTGGGTGTTGACGGCAGAGGATGGCGGTGCCGCGAAGTTGGCGGCTCACGGCATCACGCCCACCCCTTTCGCCTAGAAATGCAACACGGCTGCCGGGGAGTAACTCACTGTTGCCGTGAATTGGGCATCCGGCTCGCCGCTCGGTTGGTAATTGGCTCAAATATCGCATAGACTCGACCCTTGGTGCCTAAGGCCGCCTCTTTGGCGTGTCAACGACACTGTTTTGCATCCGCAAGACCAGTAACCACAATGAAGCGACAGAGAGTTTATGGCCAAGAAAGATGGCGTAATCGAGATTGAAGGCTCGATCACCGAAGCGTTGCCCAACGCCATGTTCCGCGTGGAGTTGACCAATGGTCACAAGGTGCTTGCCCACATTTCGGGCAAGATGCGCCAGCACTACATCCGAATCCTCCCCGAGGACCGGGTCATTGTAGAGCTGAGCCCCTATGACCTCACGCGTGGACGAATCGTTTACCGCTACAAATAACGGTTGCTGGAAAGTAACGGCTTGCGCGAAACGCGCTCGCACGAAGACAGCGAATAAGGAAGAACATCATGAAAGTTAAGCCCAGCGTTAAGAAAATCTGTGACAAGTGCAAGGTCATCCGCCGTAACGGAAACGTCATGGTTATTTGCGAGAACCCCCGCCACAAGCAGCGTCAGGGTTAATTCTCCACAAAAACTTCCCAGCTCGCGATCGAAAGATCACAGCCGGGTAGCGGCTCTATAAAGAACCGCAGCACCAAAAAAGCACTGAGAAGTTCCAGGATCCCGCCTCAATAGCGGGGGACACCTTGGGTTGGAGGCCCAGGCACCGGAACTCCTCCAGACCTCCACTTCAATTACAGGAGAAGCCACCATGGCACGTCTTGCCGGAGTTGACATTCCCCGCGATAAGCGCGTGGAAGTTGCACTGACATACATCTACGGTGTTGGCCGCACGAGGGCCCTTAAAACCCTCGCCGACACTGAAATCAGCGGAGACATCCGCGTCAAGGATCTCACCGATGACCAGCTCATCGCGCTCCGTGACTACATCGAGAAGGAATTTCGCGTCGAGGGTGACCTTCGCCGTGAAGTCCAGGCTGACATCCGCCGCAAGGTTGAAATCGGAAGCTACCAAGGTCTTCGCCACCGTAAGGGACTTCCCGTTCACGGTCAGCGCACGAAGACCAACGCCCGTACCCGCAAGGGCCCCAAGCGCACTGTCGCCGGCAAGAAGAAGGCTCGCTAGTCCTCGGACAGCGACCCTACTCGTAGGTTTTAGGAGAAATCATGGCAGCACCAAAGTCGGCAGTTCGCAAGCCGCGTAAAAAAGACAAGAAGAACATTGCTGTGGGCCAGGCTCACATCAAGTCAACCTTCAACAACACGATCGTGTCGATTACCGACACGACCGGAGCCGTCATCAGCTGGGCATCCTCAGGTGGCGTTGGCTTTAAGGGTTCACGCAAATCGACCCCCTACGCCGCACAGTTGGCAGCCGAGTCGGCCGCCCGCCAGGCGCAGGAACACGGAATGAAAAAGGTTGATGTTTTCGTCAAGGGCCCCGGCTCCGGACGCGAAACCGCAATCCGTTCACTTCAGGCCGCTGGCCTCGAGGTCGGTTCGATCAACGATGTGACGCCTCAGGCTCACAACGGTTGCCGTCCGTCCAAGCGTCGTCGCGTTTAGTTTTCATTAGATGCTGGGTCGAAAGGCCTGGCGTGTAATGCTCCACCCGTTCATAACTCAACACACCGCTCACGCAAGTGTCATATAGCGGACACTTAGCCGAAAGGAATACATAGTGCTTATTGCACAGCGCCCCACGCTTTCCGAAGAGAACATCTCTGAGTACCGCTCACGGTTCATCATCGAACCGTTGGAACCAGGTTTTGGTTACACCCTTGGTAACTCGCTTCGTCGCACGTTGTTGTCCTCCATTCCTGGCGCTGCTGTTACCAGCATCCGCCTCGATGGTGTTCTGCACGAGTTCTCGACCATTCCCGGTGTGAAAGAAGATGTCACGGAGATCATCCTGAACATCAAGACACTGGTTGTTTCGAGCGAGCACGACGAGCCCATCACGGCGTACCTGCGTAAGCAGGGAGCCGGCCAGATTACGGCTGCCGACATTTCTGCCCCCGCAGGCGTCGAAATCCACAACCCTGAGCTGGTTATCGCCACGTTGAACGACAAGGCAAAGTTCGAACTTGAACTCACCATTGAGCGTGGCCGCGGCTACGTTTCAGGGAGCCAGAACCGTAGCGAGTACAGCGAAGCCGGTCAGATTCCTGTCGACTCGATTTACTCGCCCGTGCTCAAGGTCACCTACCGTGTCGAGGCAACTCGTGCCGGTGAGCGCACCGACTTCGATCGTCTCGTCGTCGATGTTGAGACCAAGCAGGCCATCACGCCTCGCGACGCCATGGCTTCGGCCGGACGCACGCTGACCGAGCTCTTTGGTTTGGCTCGCGAGTTGAACACCGCTGCAGAAGGTATCGAAATTGGCCCGGCTCCGGTCGACGCTGTTTTGAGTTCCGAGCTTTCGATTCCGATCGAAGACCTTGACCTCTCGGTTCGTTCGTACAACTGCCTTAAGCGTGAGGGAATCAACACGGTCAGCGAACTCGTTGCCCTGTCGGAAACTCAGCTGATGAACATCCGCAACTTCGGTCAGAAGTCAGTGGATGAGGTTCGCGACAAGCTCATCGAAATGGGTCTGTCGCTCAAGGACTCCGTTCCCGGATTCGATGGCGCGCACTTCTACGGCGGCTTCGACGAAGACGAGAACATCTAACAGCGCTCGCTTGCGAGATGCTTTTATTCTTTTGAATCTGGAGATAGAGAACAATGCCTACACCTACTAAGGGTCCCCGCCTCGGCGGCGGTCCGGCCCACGAACGCCTGATGCTGGCCAACCTTGCGGTTGCCCTCTTCATGCACAAGTCCATCAAGACCACCGAGACTAAGGCCAAGCGCCTTCGTCCCGTTGCTGAACGTCTCATCACGTTCGCCAAGCGTGGAGACCTTCACGCTCGTCGTCGCGTTTTGGCCATTCTTCGCAACAAGGATGCCACTCACGAGGTCTTCACCGAGATCGCTCCTCTGGTTGCTGAGCGTGAGGGCGGCTACACCCGCATCACGAAGCTCGGCTTCCGCAAGGGCGACAACGCGTCCATGGTGCAGATCGAACTCGTGCTTGATCCCGTTGCCAAGAAGCCTTCCAACAAGAGCGCCAAGGCCGTCAAACAAGAAGCTCCCAAGGCCGCTGTCGTTGAGGCAGAGATTGCTGCCGACACAGCTGACATGATCGAAGAGGGCTCGCCCGTCGTCGTTTCTGCCGACGCTGTCGTGGCTGACGCTCCTGAGGCTGAGGCTGAGGCTGTTGTTGACGCACCTGCTGAGGCCGCTTCGGATGCTGCTGCAGAAGAAGAAGCCAAGTAAGACTTTTTTACACGAGAACCCCGGGTATCCATTGCGGATGCCTGGGGTTTTTGTTTTTCACTGAACGGGTCAATCTAAACTGGAGAGCGTGAATCAGAACGTGAGCGAGACGGCAGGGCTTCGCTCGGCAGCGGCGGCCGCAGCACGGGTAGGAACCGTTCGCTTTCGCATAGACATCTCGTATGACGGAACCGACTTTGCGGGTTGGGCGATGCAGCCCGGGCTTCGGTCCGTCGAGGATACTCTCATGACCACATTGGCGATGATTTTCCGAATGCCCGTCGCTCCGCGTCTCGTGGTTGCGGGCCGAACGGATGCCGGCGTGCATGCGACGGGGCAAGTGGTCCACGTCGACCTCCCGGCCGACGCTGTAGACCTGGGTGCGGGTGCGGGTGTGGGCGCACGGCAGGGCGCTATGACGCCAATAGTGGTCCTTCGGCGCCTCAACGGAGCCCTTGGGTTTAACTCCGATGTGGTGGTGCGGGCGTTTGACGTGGCCGTACCGGGATTCGACGCACGCTTCTCGCCGGTAGCTCGTCGATATGAATACCGAATCTTTGACCGGGTCGAATCCGTGAATCCTCTGGAGCGCCATAACACGGTGCGTTTTCACGGAAGACTTGAGTCGGATGCCATGAACGCCGCCGCCGGCGCTCTCGTCGGGCTGCGTGATTTCGGAGCTTTTTGTCGGCTGAGGCCCGGAGCCACCACCATCCGGGAACTGCAGATATTTACGTGGCAACGAACCTCGGCCGGCGCTCTTATCGCGACTCTGCAGGCAGATGCTTTTTGCCATTCGATGGTGCGGGCCCTCATTGGCGCCACGGTGGCTGTCGGGGAGGGGCGATTGAGCCCGGAAGATCTCGTTGTCGTGCGGGACGAGGCGCTGCGAACGAGTGAATTCACGGTGATGCCAGCCCATGGACTGACACTCACGGAGGTTCTCTACCCACCAATGGGCGAGATGGGATCGCGCGCTGAGCTGACCCGTAGACGCCGCGAATTGACCGACGGCGAAGAAGTAGCGTAATCTAGACCCTTGGTGCCGTTTCTTTTCGGGAACGACCGCCGAAGTTGAGCCCTCGACTGTTGTGTTCTCAGATAAAGAACCCACGACTGAGCGGGATTCACGACCACTCATTTCGACAAGAAAGCAGTACTACTGTGACTCGTACCTATTCGCCCAAGGCAAGTGAAGTAAAGCGCAACTGGGTCATCATTGACGCCACTGACGTTGTACTTGGCCGCCTCGCAAGCCACGCTGCCGTTGTTCTTCGCGGCAAGAACAAGGCAACTTTTACCCCTCACATGGACATGGGTGACTTCGTCATCATCGTCAACGCTGAGAAGGTTGTGCTGACCGGAAACAAGGCAGCACAGAAGAAGGCGTACCGCCACTCTGGTTACCCCGGAGGCCTGTCGGCTGTGACCTACACCGATCTCCTGGAGAAGAACCCTGAGCGCGCTGTGGAGAAGGCCATCCGTGGCATGCTCCCCAAGACTTCTCTTGGCCGTGACCAGTTCCGCAAGCTTAAGGTTTACCGCGGCGCCGAGCACCCTCACCAGGCGCAGCAGCCCACCGTGTACACCCTCGACCAGGTCGCTCAATAGCGCTTCTTAAAGATTTAGAAAAAAGGATTAAGTAATCGTGGCGAAAATCGCAGACCAGATCGAAGAAACCCCCGAGTCCGAAGCCGTAGTTGAGGCTGGCGAATACTCGACCGAGACCCCCGCGGTCGAGGTCGTCAAGGCTCCCCGTCCCGTGCTCACTGTTCCCGGTGCCGCAGTCGGTCGTCGCAAGCAGGCGATTGCCCGCGTGCGCATCATGCCCGGTGCAGGAACCATTACGGTCAACGGCCGTGAGCTTTCGGACTACTTCCCCAACAAGCTTCACCAGCAGCTCATCAACGACCCGTTTACGGCTCTTGACCTGATTGG
This sequence comes from Alpinimonas psychrophila, assembly GCF_014137865.1. Taxonomy (GTDB): domain Bacteria; phylum Actinomycetota; class Actinomycetes; order Actinomycetales; family Microbacteriaceae; genus Alpinimonas; species Alpinimonas psychrophila. The sequence goes on from NZ_JACGWU010000011.1 coordinate 11,506, forward strand.
CAGCTACGACGTTATTGCTCGCATCACCGGTGGTGGCCCCTCGGGTCAGGCTGGCGCATTGCGTCTGGGGATCGCTCGTTCGCTCAACCAGATTGACGAAGAGAACAACCGTGCCATCCTGAAGAAGGCCGGCTTCCTGATGCGCGACCCTCGCGTCAAGGAGCGTAAGAAGGCTGGACTCAAGAAGGCCCGTAAGGCTTCGCAGTTCTCGAAGCGCTAATCGGCTTCGCGGCTTCTCTCGCGAACCATGGCACGCTTATTTGGTACTGACGGCGTCCGAGGTTTGGCCAACCGTGAACTCACGGCTGATCTGACCTTGGGCCTCGCTCAGGCTGCCGCCGTCGTTTTGACGCGCGGCCGTCGGGCGGAAGCTCGTCGTGCCGCAGGAAAACGCCCTACGGCGGTCATCGCTCGTGATCCTCGGATCTCGGGCGAATTTCTGTCGGCGGCTCTTGCCGCAGGCTTGGCGAGCTCGGGAATTGATGTTCTCGACGCCGGCGTGATTCCGACCCCCGCAGCAGCGTTTCTCGTGGGGGCCATCGACGCCGACTTCGGTGTGATGATTTCGGCTTCGCATAATCCTGCCCCCGATAACGGCATCAAGTTCTTTGCCACGGGCGGCACCAAACTTCCCGACGAGGTCGAGGATCGCATCGAGGAACATCTCGGTATCGAACGTCTCTTGCCGACCGGCGGCGATGTCGGCCGCATTCGGCGCTTTGCTGACGCCGAAGATCGCTACGTTTTACACCTGCTCGGAACGCTCCCCAACCGTCTCGACGGCATCCACGTCGTTCTCGACTGTGCGCACGGGGCAGCATCCGGAATTTCACCTCAAGTCTTCACTGATGCTGGAGCACAGGTAACCGTCATCGGGGCCGATCCTGACGGTCTCAACATCAACGATGGCGTTGGATCGACCTACCTCGATGTTTTAGCCGCGGCAGTGCTCGAACATGGCGCGGATGTGGGGATTGCTCACGATGGTGACGCCGATCGCTGCCTCGCAGTGGACGCCGCGGGCAAGATCGTTGATGGTGACCAGATCATGGCGATTCTCGCGATTGCCATGAAGGAACGTGGACACCTGACTAAAGACACCCTTGTGGCGACGGTGATGAGCAACCTGGGGTTGCGCAAGGCGATGGCCGAAAATGGCATCCGGATGATCGAAACGCGCGTCGGCGATCGTTATGTGCTGGAAGCACTGAACGCGGAGGGGCTGGCCTTAGGCGGGGAACAATCCGGTCACGTCATCATGAGCGAATATGCCACCACGGGCGACGGAATTCTCACGGGGTTGCACCTTGTCGCAGAAATGGCGCGCACCAAAAAGAGCATGGCGGAGCTCGCGTCGGTCATGACGGTGTTTCCGCAGATTCTGATCAACGTTCGCGGCGTCGACCATCACGGTCTCGGGGCGAATGAGCTCATCGGGGCGGCTGTCGTTCTGGCGGAAACAGCGCTCGGTGACACCGGCCGCGTCCTCTTGCGTCCCTCAGGAACCGAGCCAATGATTCGCGTCATGGTGGAAGCCGCCGATCAGGACACCGCCGATTATCACGCCCACGTGCTGGCCGAAACCGTCCGCGAGCAACTCGCACTCTAGATTTTGCGGAGCAACACGCTGCTCACCGAGTGGTCCGCTGCCTTGCGCAAAACGAGAGTGGCGCGCGACCTGGTCGGTTTGATGTTCTTCTCCAGGTTGGGACCATTCGTGCGTGCCCAAATTGCGCCGGCGACATCCCGAGCTTCCTCGGGGCTGAGGTTCGCGTAGCGATGAAAGTAGGAGTTCGGGTCGCTGAAAGCGCCTTGTTGGAGACGCAAGAAACGGTCCTGATACCAACCCGCGATATCTTTTGTGCGGGCATCCACGTAAATGGTGAAGTCAAAGAGATCACTCACCGCCAACCCGTTGCCCACGGCGGGGGGTTGTAGCACGTTGAGGCCTTCAACGATGAGGACATCGGGCTGGTGGACGATCACATGTTCGTTCGGAAGGATGTTGTAGCTGAGGTGGGAATACACGGGGGCACGCACTTCGGCCGCACCGCTTTTCACTTCGCTCACGAATCGGAGCAGGGCCCGGCGGTCGTAGGACTCGGGGAATCCCTTGCGCTCCAAAAGCCCGCGACGATCTAACTCTTGGTTCGGGTAGAGGAAACCATCGGTGGTCACCAGTTCCACTCGGGGAGTGGCGTCCCACTTGGCGAGAAGAAATTTGAGGAGACGCGCCACGGTGGACTTACCGACAGCCACCGATCCGGCGACACCGATGATGAACGGTGTGCTGGCCGCGCGTTCACCGAGGAAGTCGCTCGTGGCGCGATGTAAATGTTGAGTGCCGGAGGCGTAAATGGAGAGAAGCCGGCTGAGCGGCATATAGACGTCATCGACCTCACGCATGTCGAGGCGATCGCCCAAACCTCGGAGACCAACAAGATCTTTTTCGTCGAGGTCAAGGTGGGTGGAAGGGGCGAGCTCGGCCCAGTCTTTTCGAGAAACTTCGACGAACGGAGAGTTGTGCACGCCAATTGCGCCCGTATTTTCCAGCTTCACCTTGCCATTCTGCCCCATGTCACCGCATCCGCGGCATTTTGTATGCGAGCAGGACCCTCGAAAGATGGATGCGCAGCGTGGCCTAAACTGGAACTCTTATGTGCGGAATTGTGGGATACGTCGGTCAGCAGCAAACGTTGGCAGTGCTCGTGGGCGGCCTCAAGCGTCAGGAGTATCGCGGCTACGACTCCGCCGGAGTCGCGATCATCACCGATGGCGGCAAGCTTGAGACAGCGAAGAAAGCTGGCAAGCTGCAGGCTTTGCTCGATAACCTGGCAGAATATCCCCTCATTGACGGCCACACGGGTATCGGCCACACTCGCTGGGCAACCCACGGTGGCCCCACCGATCTAAACGCGCACCCTCACCTCGCCGACGGTGGCCAACTGGCGCTGATCCATAACGGCATTATCGAAAACTTTGCGAGCATCAAACTCGAACTTCTTGCGAAGGGGCACGAGTTTGCCAGCGAGACAGACACGGCCGTTGCTGCCGTTTTGGTGGGCGAAATTTACCGCGAGGTTGGTGATCTGCAGGAGGCAATGCGGCTCGCAGCGAGCCGCCTCGAGGGTGCCTTTACGTTACTCGCGATTCACACGAACGAGCCTGGAGTGATTGTTGCTGCCCGCCACAATTCTCCCCTGGTCATCGGTTTGGGCGATGGTGAAAACTTCTTAGGTTCAGATGTCGCGGCGTTTGTCGAGCACACCCACCGTGCAGCTGCCGTGGGGCAGGATCAGATCGTTAAAATTACGCCGAATGCTGTGGTCGTCACGGATTTCGATGGCAACCCCGCTGTGCTTGAAGAGTATGAGATCGCGTGGGACGCTTCCGCATCGGAAAAGGGCGGTTGGTCCTCCTTCATGGCGAAGGAAATCACGGAGAATCCGGATGCTGTGGCCAACACCGTGCGCGGTCGCGTCGTTGATGGCCTCGTGAACGTTCCGGAGCTCAGTGAGTTGGGCGACGATGTCTTGCGCGGAATCAACCGCATCATTCTGATTGCCTGTGGCACCGCATCGTATGCCGGTATGGTCGGCTCCTATGCCATTGAGGCGTGGGCTCGGATCCCCGTCGAGGTTCAGTTGAGCCACGAGTTCCGTTACCGAGATCCCGTCATTACTCCCGAAACTCTTGTGGTCTCCATCAGCCAGTCGGGCGAAACCATGGATACGTTGATGGCCGTCAAATTTGCTCGTGAGGCGGGCGCGCGAACACTTTCCATTTGCAACACGCAGGGTTCGACCATTCCCCGGGAATCCGACGCTGTGGTTTACACGCACGCCGGACCGGAAGTGGCCGTCGCCTCGACTAAAGCCTTCGTGGCGCAGATTACTGCCTTGTACCTCGTGGGATTGCACCTCGGGAGAGTTCGTTCGACGCTGGCGGATGCTGAGCTGCGCCGCCTCGCCCGCGAGTTGCAGGAACTTCCCGCTAAGGTCACTGAGGTTCTGAAAACCGGCCCCGCTGTGGCGCAGTTGGCCAAATGGATGAGTGATTCGCAAGCAGTGCTCTTCCTGGGGCGGAACGTGGGGTACCCCATCGCTTTGGAGGGCGCTCTCAAGCTCAAAGAGTTGGCCTACATTCACGCCGAGGGCTTTGCCGCCGGAGAGCTCAAGCACGGTCCCATCGCTTTGATCGATCACGGTCAGCCTGTGTTCGTGGTGGTGCCAAGCCCCCGTGGTTCCGCGCTCATTCACTCCAAGGTTGTCAGTAATATCCAGGAGATTCGTGCCCGGGGCGCCCGCGTCATTGTTATCGCAGAACTTGGGGATGCGTCCGTTCTCCCCTACGCCGACGAGGTGATCACCATTCCGCTAGCTGACCCCATGTTCGAGCCGATTTTGGCAGTCATCCCTCTACAGATTTTTGCCATGGAGCTTGCTGATGCAAAGGGTCTCGACGTTGACCAACCCCGTAACCTGGCCAAGTCGGTCACGGTCGAGTAGCGCCGGTCATGATTCTTGGGGTCGGCGTCGACATTGTTGACCTTCAACGGTTTATTCGAACCATCGAACGAACCCCCAAGGTGATCGAACGCCTCTTCACCCCGGGCGAGCGCGAGAACGCAGTTGCTTCGCTGGCGGGCCGTTTCGCCGCCAAAGAGGCCTTGATCAAAGCCTTCGGCGGTTCGGGAGCTATGACCTGGCACGATATCGAAGTCATCACCAACGACGTGGGGGCGCCTTCATTCGTTTTGACGGGTGCTGCCGGAGTGATGGTTGCAGCTCGTGGTATTGAATCTGTTCACCTCTCCATTAGCCATGATGGGAATGCGGCGGTTGCTTTCGTCGTTGCGGAGGGTCGTGTCGGTTCTCACGCAGGTGCGCACGCCGTTGACCAAGGAGTCACCGCATGAGTCACACCCCTTTTCGCGAGGCTGTCATCAATCTGGACGCGCTCGCTAACAATGTCGCCCAACTGAAAAACGCCATTGGCATCCCGAACCTGATGATCGTGGTCAAGGCAAACGCCTACGGTCACGGCATGATTCATAGCGCCAGGGCGGCGCTCGCCGGGGGAGCGCAGTGGTTGGGGGTCGCGGACATCGATGAGGCACTTGCGCTCCGCGAAGCAGGTCTCACGGCGCCAATCCTTGCCTGGATTCATGCGCCAGATGAGACGTTTGTTGAAGCGGTGACGGCAGGAGTGACGCTCGGTATTTCTTCCCTCGCCCAGCTGCGCACGGTTGCCAACGCGGGTGCGGCGGCAGGCCTAGTGGCTCGGGTACATCTTAAGCTTGAGACGGGTCTCAGCCGCAACGGAGCAAGCGAACCGGAGTGGGCGCAGCTCTACGCGGAGGCAGCTGCTCTGGAGGCGTCGGGAACGATTCTTGTCGAGGGAATATTCAGCCATCTTTCCAACACGAGTGAAGAGGATGATCTGGCACAGGCGGTGATCTTCGACCGCGGTATCAACAGTGCCCGGGCCGCGGGTCTTGCCCCGCAACTCATCCATCTTGCAGCTTCGGTGGCCGCAATGACTCTGCCGATGCTGCGGTACAACATGGTGCGTGTTGGAATTTTGGCCTACGGTATCTCGCCTTTTGAGCACCGCACCGCCGCCGAGCTCGGGTTGACTCCGGTCATGTCTCTTCGAACCAAGGTCATTGCCACACGGCGCGTTTCGAGCGAAACCGGAGTGAGTTATGGCTACACGTACAAGACCTCCGGTGAAACGACGTTAGCTTTGGTTCCCCTGGGGTACGGGGAGGGCATTCCGCGCGCGGCTTCGGGACGAGGACCCGTGCTCATCGGCGGACAGAAATTCACCATCGCCGGGCGCGTTGCCATGGACCAATTTGTGGTGGATGTGGGGGATGTGCCGGCGGCTGTCGGTGATGACGTCGTGCTATTTGGTGATCCTGCGCAGGGGCATCCGTCGGTCACAGAATGGGCAGAGGCAGCAGCGACAATCAGCTACGAAATAGTGACGTGCATGGGCGGTCGCCTGACGCGCAGGTTTACGGGACTTGACTCGTGAGCTCACTATTGGCATTAGGCACGCGCATGATCGCTACACCCGAAAACATGAATGAACTTGGGCAGGAGATTGGTCACTCTCTTCGTGCGGGAGATGTCCTTGTACTGACCGGACCGCTGGGTGCGGGCAAAACGACACTGACGCGCGGTATCGGCGAGGGGTTGGGGGTGCGCGGCCCGGTGACAAGTCCCACTTTCGTTCTCGCCCGAACGCATCCCAGCCTCACGGAGGGCCCGCCACTGGTGCATGTGGACGCCTACCGTCTTGCCTCAGCGCTCGAACTTGATGACTTAGATATCGATTTCTCCCACTCCGTGGTCGTTGTGGAGTGGGGTGCTGGCATGCTGGATGGTGTCACCGAGTCGTGGCTGGAGGTTCACATTGTTCGGCCCGAGGGCGGCTCTGAGAATGATCTCGACGATGATCTTGTTGAACCCCGCACCGTCTCAATTGAGGGCCACGGGCCTCGCTGGCGCGCGTAGTCTTGATTTCGTGATTCTGGCTATCGATACTTCCGCAGGCACGAGTGTTGCGCTCGTTGAGAATGGCCGCATTCTTGCTGAACACAGCGTCATCGATACTATGCGCCACGCCGAAGTTGTGGGCGCCCTCATTCTTGAGTGCCTGACGTCTGCTGACATTTTGGCTACTGATGTGACGGCCGTCGTCGCAGGTATGGGGCCCGGTCCCTTTACAGGACTCCGTGTGGGAATCGCCGCTGCCGAAGCGTTTTCGGTGGGTGCCAACATTACCCTCCTGCCGATGGTCAGTCACGACGGGATTGCCACCGCCCATTATGCGGGCGGTGCGCGCGGTCCGATAACGGTGGTGACGGATGCGCGCCGCCGCGAGCTCTATTGGAGCACGTATTCCGGTCTGAACGCGCACGAGCTTCCCCAACGCATTTCGGGCCCCAACCTCGCAAAGCAGGCCGAAGTTCCGGCCGAGGTGCTGGGTCTTACCCCGTTCATTCTGGAAGCGACCGAGGTATCGGCTGGCGCTTTGGCGATCACCGCCGAACGCATGGCGACGGCAGGGGAGCCTTTTGGGACATTTCGGGCGCTGTATTTGCGCTCGCCGGATGTCACTCTCTCTAAGGGGCCAAAGCGGGTCGTGCAATGAGTGGCACGCCACGGTTGAGACCGGCAACCGCCGATGATCTGGTTGCCATTATGGCGCTGGAAACGAGTGTTTTTGGGGCAGAGGCCTGGTCGGAAGATGCAATGCGCCGAGACATGCAAGACGCCAATTGCCTGTACATCGTGGCCGAGCGGCCACGTGTGGAGTCCGGTAAGGAGGCTGGTGGGGCCTTCCAATTCTTGGGCTATGCGGGGCTCCTGTGTCCCTCCGGCTCAGGTGACGGCGACATTCAAACCATCGCCGTTGCAACCGAAGCACGCGGGCTGGGGTTGGGGCGTGCGCTCATGCTGGTGTTGTTGCAGCGCGCCGAGGAACGCCTCGCCGAGCGGCTATTTCTTGAGGTGCGTGCCGACAATGATGTCGCACGAGCGCTGTATGAGAGCTTGGGATTTGAGGAAATTGCGGTGCGTCCTCACTACTACCAGCCCGAGGGAATCGATGCGATTGTGATGCGGCGTGAAAAGACATCGCAGCGAAAGCACGGCCCCAGCGTTGGTCGGGAAGTTCTCTCGTGAGCCGCGCCACGCACATCCTGAATCGCGAGGCACCCCTTGTGCTCGGCATTGAGACCAGCTGTGACGAAACCGGTATCGGTATTGTGCGCGGGCGGAAGTTACTTGCTAACGTCATTTCCTCGTCGATGGACGAGCATGCGCGCTATGGCGGTGTCGTTCCCGAGGTTGCTGCTCGTGCACATGTGGAGGCTATCACCCCCGCTATTCGCCAGGCGGTCGCCGAGGCCGGCATCCGGCTCAGTGACCTGGATGCCGTTGCGGTCACCTGCGGACCGGGACTTGCCGGTGCACTCATGGTCGGGGTTGCGGCAGCCAAAGCGCTCGCAATCTCTCTCGACAAACCTCTCTTTGCGGTGAACCATCTCGTCGGTCATGTGGGTGCAGATGTGTTGGGCGAGGAGGGGCCGTTGGAGTACCCCACGATTGCACTCCTGGTGTCGGGGGGGCACACCTCGCTGCTTTTGGTTCGTGATCTTGTCTCCGATGTGGAGCTTCTTGGCGAAACTATTGATGATGCTGCGGGGGAGGCTTTTGACAAGGTGGCTCGTGTGCTCGGCATGCCGTATCCAGGAGGTCCGCACATTGATCGACTCGCTGCTACGGGTTCGCCTACCGCTATTCGTTTTCCCCGGGGTCTGAGCCAGCCCAAAGACATGGCAGCCCACCGTTACGACTTCTCGTTTTCTGGGCTTAAAACTTCGGTCGCGCGGTGGGTAGAAATTCGTCGCGATGCCGGCGAAGAGATTCCCCTCGGCGATGTTGCCGCAAGTTTTCGCGAAGCCGTAGCCGACGTGCTCCTCACCAAGGCCATTGCTGCGTGCAGCGACTTCAACGTGCCCCGCCTCTTGCTTGGTGGTGGTGTCGTGGCAAATGCTCGTATTCGAGAACTGGCAGGCCAAAAATGTGCGGATGCTGGAGTGACGCTGCGTGTTCCACCGCTCGCGTTGTGCACCGACAACGGGGCCATGATTGCCGCGCTTGCCGCGGAGCTCATTATGGCGGGGGCACAGCCGTCGGGCATGGACTTCGGGGCGGACTCCACGCTGCCCGTCACGACGATTCAGATTCTCTGAAAAAGATTTTGTTGTAGCACGTGCAGAATCTATTATTCTCAGTACATGGAGTAGTCGTTAGTTCACACAATGGGAGAAATGCTATGTCTGAAAACAACACCGCACAACCGGTCTACGTAGTTCCTCCCGCCGGCGCCAAGACCAACATGTTGGCTATTGTCTCACTGGTCACGTCGATTATTGGTTTGGGCATCGTTGGAATCATTACGGGTCACCTGGGGCTGAGTCAGATTAGGAAGACGGGTGAACAGGGCAGCGCCCTGGCCATAGCTGGACTTATTATCGGCTACCTAGAGGTTATCGCGGTCGTCATCTTCATAATTATTTTCTTTGTCATGTTCGCCATCGCGGGTAACCACAGTTACAGGATGAGCTATTAATCCTGAATTCCGTGGAGGAGGATGCGGACAGAAAATAACCGTCATCATAGGGTTTCGTAGTGAGTGATGGTAAAATTTCTTTCGCGAGCACCTAGGTTGGTGCTCCGAGAAAGTTTTTGTGGTGACTGATGGTGCGCATTGAGACACGATTGATGTGCTGGGGGCGCACAAGCAGTTGATAGACGCACAGAGTGAGTCTCTCAAATCCGTGTCGGTTGCCATGATTCTCACGAACACCGATCGCAAAATTGTCTTGGTCAACGACTTAGCAGAGTTGCTCTTTGGTTATTCCCGGGCAGAGTTACTCGGCCGGCGCATTGGTGTGCTCATGCCAGAACGTGACGGGGTCGCGGAAGCTGAGTCTACTTCTGGGTGCACGGTGGAAATGGTGGAGACAAAGGGGCGTCTGAAGAACGGGGCAACGATTGATATTTCCCTCAGCGTGTCACTTGTCTACGATGCCGATGGGGTAAAATATGGCATCTCCTACATCGTCCGGGATATCGATACCACCTCGCATGTGACCGATCACCATCTGTTTGAGACGCAGCGCCGAGAAGCCGAGACGAATTTCCAGCTCAGTTTCGATATGTCGCTGATTGGCATGGGAATGGTCGATCTCGACGGCCGGTTTCAGCGAGTTAACCTGACCTTGTGCGAGATTTTCGGGCGCACGGAGAATGAGCTTTTAGGTAAGCGCGCCCGGGACTTTTTCCCTCCGGAGGACGCGAGGAGCGGACCTCGCTCATCCGCTCATCCGCGATCCGGTGTGGCGGTAACGGTTCCTGTTGAACGGCGGTATTTGCGGCCGGATGGTGGCGTGATTTGGGCGCAAGAGATTATATCGTCCGCGACTATCGTTGACGGAGGGCACAGATATTCGCTGCTGCAACTGCAAGATATTACCTCCCGTAAGCAGGCCGAGGAGTCTCTGAGTTATCAACTTTTCCACGACACACTGACAGGCCTAGGCAACCGATTACTGCTGAGAGAGACCCTCGAGCGCGCCCTCGCCAACGCGAGAGAATCTGGTCGCCAGGTGGGCGTGCTTTTTTTGGATACCGATCAGTTCACGTTGGTCAATGACGGGCTAGGGCACTCAGCTGGTGACCAACTGCTGGTGCAGTTAGCTAGGCGTTTGCAAGCCATGGTAAGGCCCACTGACACGGTGGCACGATTTAGCGGCGACGAATTCGTGATCGTCTGCGAGGACACGACTGTGGAGAGCGTCGATCGGTTGGTTAAGCGAATATTGGCTTCGGGTAAAGAACCGTTCCCTATTGGTGGACATGAAGTGTTTGCCACCATGAGCGTAGGCATCATCATCACCAACGGAGACGAGGACGCGGGTTGCGTGCTTCGCAACGCGGATACCGCGATGTACCATGCGAAACATGACGGCGGCGGCCGAGCGATAGTGTTCCGCCAGGAGATGCACAGCACGGCCTCGAGTCGGCTCGACCTTGAATCCCAACTGAGGCGTGCCTTAGACAACCGTGAGTTGCGTGTTTATTATCAGCCCGTTGTGGATATATGGACCGAGGACGTCGTTGGCTTCGAGGCGCTCGTACGCTGGGACCACCCAGAACGCGGATTAATTTTGCCTCTCGAGTTCATCCCGGTCGCCGAAGAAACTGGGATGATCATTCCCATCGGCGAATGGGTGTTACGTCAGGCACTTACC
>NZ_JACGWU010000012.1 GCF_014137865.1 Alpinimonas psychrophila
AAGTAGTTTCCCCGCACCACCCAGATAGCTCCACCACCAATGCAGATCCGTCGGTGGTGGAGCTATTTGACATAAACATTGGAAGTACAAATGGACTTCATCAACGGAGTATTGAGCGTTTTCCCGGCGCTGCTCGGAGCGACACCCGTCGTGCTGCAGCTTGCCGTCGGTGCCATGATTCTGGCCCTGGTCGGTGGCCTGGTTCTGGCATTGGCGCGGTTGTCGGGTAATAGGATCGTGCGCGGCATCGCGATTGTTTACGTCGAAGTCTTTCGCGGAACCCCGCTGCTGGTGCAGCTCGTCTACATCTACTTCGTCTTGCCCTCCATTGGCATTTCGATTGATCCCATCCCCGCTGGAATTTTGGGCCTGGGCCTGAACTACGCGGCGTACCTGTCCGAAGTCTTCCGAACATCCATTCTTTCGGTGGAATCGGGACAGACAGAGGCGGCACTCTCCCTCGGCTACACGCCGGTGAAGGCCCTGTGGCGCATCGTTATTCCCCAGTCCTTCACAGTGTCGCTCGGCCCCCTGGGTAACTACTTCATCGCCATGGTGAAAGACACGGCGCTCACGTCGGTCATTGCGGTCATGGAAATTTTGAAAACAGCCAACAGCATCAACAGTCAGACATTTCAAACCACAGAGATCTACACGGCGGCGGCAATTCTCTATCTCTCGATTAGCCTCCCGCTTTCTCGCCTTGTGGTTATTCTCGAAAAGAAGGCGCGTTCACATGAGTAACTCGGTGGCAATTTCCATTCAGGATGTTCACAAGACCTTCCACCTATCGACGTCACCTAGTCTCTGGCAGCGTCTTCGGGGCACCAAGAAGGTTCACACCGCGGTCGAAGTTCTCAAAGGCGTAGACCTCGACATAGTCTCGGGCGAAACCATCGTGATCCTTGGTTCGAGCGGCTCGGGAAAGAGCACGCTGCTTCGATGCATCAACCGGCTCGAACGCATTGACGCTGGGCGCATCTGGGTCAATGGCGAGTTGGTTGGCTTTGTGGAGAAGAACGGTGACCTTGTCGACGAACGGCCCCGAGCCTTGGCCGCCAAGCGGGCCAGCATCGGCATGGTCTTCCAGCACTTCAACCTGTTTCTCAACAAGACAGCCCTCAACAACGTGGTCGCACCGCTTTGCGCGGTCAAGCACATGACGCATGATCAGGCGCGCGAGCGAGCCATCCCTGCCCTCGAGATGGTGGGCTTGGGCGACAAAGTTGACACGTACCCCTCAAAGCTCTCGGGCGGCCAAAAGCAACGCGTTGCCATTGCCCGAGCTCTCGCCATGGACCCCAGTGTCATGCTGTTCGACGAACCAACGTCGGCGCTCGACCCTGAGCTCGTGGGCGAGGTGCTTGCGGTCATTAAGAAGATCGCCCACAGTGGCACAACGATGGTTATCGTGACGCACGAGATGCAGTTCGCCCGCGAGATCGCCGACCGAATTGTGGTCATGGACGAGGGCGTCATCGTCGAGTCGGGTGACCCCGAGACACTCTTTACGAACCCCAGTCATCCCAAGACCAAGGCGCTGCTGAGCAGGTCGAGTAACGGCTAGTCTGCCGCGGACGGTCGCGCCCCACGTTTCGGTTGAGGGCGCTGCGCTCACTGCATTCACGACGGTCAATGTCAGTGGTCAGTGGGAGACTCGACAAAGTCGAGCGAAAGGCACGCATTGTGCGAAAAAAGTCTATTCCACTCTAGACAGAGTTGCCTAGGGTTCACTAGGCGGTTACCATGAAGAAGCGAGATTTAGAGAACCGAATGGCTGAGCTGGCAAAAGCCGGCAACGCTAGCTTTGAGTTTCTCGGCGGCGCGAAGCACGACAAGTTCGCTATAAATGGAGTCGTTGTCATGGTTCCTCGCCACGGTGAAATTGGTGAAAATCTCTGCAAGGTGATTCTCAAACAATGTCTCGCCGCCATTAATAAATAGAGAGGAACCCAAGATGAGTCGAAAAACATGGGACGTAAATGTTCAGCGCGACGGCAAGTTCTGGCTCATTCAGGTTCCTGGAATTGAGGGTGGAACGCAGGCACGCACGCTCAATGAAGTCGATGAAATGAGCCGTGACTTCATCGCTGGCATGAACGATGTTTTGGAGGCATCCTTTGACATTCACATTGAGATCCAACTTCCCGCAGAGGTCGTTGGGCACCTTGCGGAAGCCCAGCGGCTGCGTGAGCAGGCTGCCATCGCCCGGAGCCAGTCCGCAGAAGAATCCCGCATTGCAGCGCGCCTCTTGAAATCGTCGGGAATGACGGTTCGTGAAATCGGTCGCGCGCTAAAAGTTTCTCATCAACGAGCGCAACAGCTCGTGAGTAGCTAGGAGTTAAACCAAACCCTCGATGTGCTGGTACAGGTCGGTTCGGCGATCAGCCAGCACGTTGTTGTGGGCGTTGATGTCTTTGTCGCGGGCGAGGGTGAGGTCAACATCCGCGTAAAAAATGTTATCGGAGCCCGGCGCGAGCGTCGTAAGGGGGAAGCCGTCGGGATCGACGATGATGCTGGCCCCCGACCACTCTTGACCACGGTCTGCCAGGGCTCGATCGGCGATGGCGATGAAGATGCGGTTCATGGATGCCAGTGCCTGAACCTTGATCACTTCCGATGGTTTTTCACTCGCGGGGTGCAGTGCTCGCGGCCAGTTGACGGGGCAGCACAGGAGATCGGCCCCGCGCAGGCTGACTTCGCGCACCCACTCGGGGAATTCGATGTCGTAACAAATCATCAGACCGATGCGGCCAAACGCTGTGTCGACCACCGGCGGTAGGTCATTGCCCTGGGCGAAGATCAACTTCTCGGCATCCCATAAGTGTGCCTTGCGGTACACGGCGCGCACCCCGGTGGCATCCACGATGGCGGATGAATTATAAAAGTCCCCGTCAAGCCCGCGCTCGGCAAATCCACCGACCAGAACAATGTCCAGCTCACGCGCGAGCTGGTGCCAGGCGGTCAGCGTGGAGCTTTCGGCGAGCTCCGCAATTTCGGCGAATTCTTCCAGCTCCTCGCGGCTGGTGAACGAGTAGCCCGTGTTGGCAAGTTCGGGGATAACGATGACATTGGCTCCGCCCGAGCCTGCGGCCTCAATTCCGCCACTAGCCGCCTCGCGAATGACAGCTTCAAGACGCTCACCATTCTTGGCGCGCTCACCGACACGGGCAGAAACTTGGCAGACCGCGATTCTCATGAGAGCCATTCTACGTTTAGCTGAGAGCGAGCAATGCGGCGGCACTGATGGCCAGGGCAAGGCCAACGAGCTGCAGAGGCGTGATGCGTTCCTTGAGAATAACGCCGGCCAAGATGATCGTGCCAATCGGATACATGGCCGTCAGCACCGACATAACGCTCAGATCTCCGATGTGGATTCCGAAGAGAAGCAGGGCGTTGCCGATGGCATCCACGACACCACATGCGATCGCGAGCAGCAGGCCGATACGCAGGTTATTGAAGCGGAGGTTGGTGGCACCGGGTTTGCCGACAGCAGCTTCACCTACTGCAATGTCCGCGCGGGCCGGCCCGTCGCGCCCCATTCGTCCCTGACCCAAAAGGCCGCGACGGTGCGTCCAATGGAGCGCGGCCATCACGCCGATCGCCATCGTCATGATGGTGAAGCTCGTGGCCCGGTTAGCCAGGAGCGGGATGAGACCGGTATCGGGGTTGACCTGGTCAATGCAAATGATAAAGAAGCCAATGAAGATTCCAGCACCGGCGGCCATGGCGAGGCCGCGCAGGCTGGGGCGAACCGCCATTTTGTCCGGAACGAATCCGACCAACACGATGGCCACGAATCCGATGGCAATCGCCACGTAACCCAAGGGGCCGAGTACTTCACCGCGAATGCCCGCCCACGCCACGGGAACGACCGCGGAAACGAGGGCGCCCAGCGGCGACAGGATGCTCATCGGCCCGATGGCGAGGCTCGCATACAGCAGCATGATGGCGACCGATCCGCTGACGCCCGACAGCACGCCCCAAAAAATTGCCCCCGAATCCATGGTTCCGGGAATCCAAACGGAGGCGAGCAGTAAGGTCAAGAATCCGACGAACCCCGCCAGGGCCGTCACCTTCATCGAGCCGAGGCGCTTGGAGGCGAGACCGCCGAGGAAGTCTGCGGAGCCAAAGACGACGGCGCCGGAGAATCCTAGGATGACGGTCAACATCCCTCCAGCCTAGGCGCGTGCTGGGAACTGCTGTGCATTGCCCACAAAGGTGGGAGAGGGGCATCCGGAACCGTTGTAGGCAACCAACGAAGCGCTTTGTGTGTTTCGTTACATACGCTCAGATGACTAGTGGACATTTGGCTGCAAGGGAAGAGGACGACCATGACGATTACTGTCGAGAAGATCGAAATTGCAGGGATCGAGAAGAGCGGGTCGTTTGTCGATTCAAGCATCGATACCGCATGGCTCGGGCGTTACATCATGGGGCGTTGGGCGGATGTTCGCCTCGAGTCGCGCGCACTGTCTGGTCGCCCCGAAATGCAGGATGTGCCGGGTCTTTCGAAAGTGGATCACCGCGAGCGCGTGATGGGCCAATTGAAGCTTCTGGTCGAGCACGGTCAGGTTCATCGTGCCTTCCCGCCCGCTTTTGGCGGCCTGAGCGATCACGGCGGACACCTCGCCGCGTTCGAAGAGTTGGTCGTCGCTGACCCCTCCATGCAGATTAAGTCGGGCGTGCAGTGGGGGCTGTTCGCATCCGCCATTCAGCACTTGGGCACGGTCGAGCATCATGCCGCATGGCTTCCGGATGCCCTGTCTCTGGCCACCCCGGGCGTGTACGCCATGACCGAAACCGGTCACGGCTCCGACGTTGCCTCGATCGGCACAACGGCCACCTACGATGCCGTCACGCAGGAATTTGTCATCAACACCCCATTCCGTGGAGCGTGGAAGGACTACCTCGGCAATGCCGCGGTGCACGGCAAAGCTGCCGTCGTGTTTGCCCAGCTGATCACTGCCGGCATCAGCCATGGCGTGCATGCCTTCTATGTGCCGCTGCGCGATGAGGCGGGGGAGTTCTTTGCCGGAATCGGCGGTGAGGATGACGGGCTCAAGGGCGGCCTGAACGGTATCGACAACGGGCGTTTGCATTTCGATCACGTGCGCATCCCGCGTACCAACCTGCTTAATCGCTACGGAAACGTTGCCGAGGACGGGACGTACACCTCCGATATTAAGAGCCCTGGGCGTCGCTTCTTCACGATGCTCGGCACGCTCGTGCAGGGTCGCGTCTCGCTCGATGGGGCCAGTGTCAACGCGTCGAAGGTTGCTCTGCAGATTGCGGTGACCTACGGCAACCAGCGCCGGCAGTTCTCGGGGCCCAGCGGCGAAGAGAAGGTGTTGCTCGATTACCAGCGCCACCAGCGCCGTCTCATACCTCTTATTGCGACGACCTACGCGCAGACGTTTGCGCATGAGGTGTTGCTCGAGAAGTTTGATGCCGTGTTCAGTGGTGTCGATGACACGGATGCCAGCCGGCAAGACCTCGAAACCTTGGCCGCTGCGCTGAAGCCACTCTCCACGTGGCATGCGCTGCACACCCTGCAGGAGTCGCGGGAGGCAACGGGCGGTCAGGGCTTCTTGGCTGAAAACCGTCTCACGGGCCTGCGTGCCGATCTCGATGTGTATGTCACCTTTGAGGGCGACAACACTGTGCTCTTGCAACTGGTTGCCAAGCGTCTTCTCACTGACCTGAGTAAGAAGTTCTCCTCAGCCGACGCCAGCACTATGGCGCGCCTCGTCATCGACCAAGTAGCGGGCAATGCGGTCAGCGCCTCCGGGCTGCGCCGTCTAGGTCAACGCGTGCACGACCGTGGTTCCACGGCTCGCGCTGTCACGCAGGTGCGCGATGCGGACTCGCAGCGGGAGCTGCTCACCGATCGCGTCGAGTCGCTCGTGGCGAGCATTGGCGCGGAACTTCGTGCGGCCAAAAAGAACGGCACCACGGAAGAGACCTTCAACGCGCAGCAGTCCAACCTCATCGAGGCGGCCACCGCCCACGGACAGCTCCTCCAATGGGAAGCGTTCACCGATGGTCTTGCCGGCATAACGGATGCCCCGACCCTCCACGTCATGACGTGGCTGCGCGACCTCTTCGGCCTGCACCTCATCGAAGAAAACCTCGCCTGGTACCTCATCAACGGGCGCCTCTCGAGGCAACGCGCGTCGGCCATCACCGCCTACGTCGATCGCCTCATCGAGCGCCTCCGCCCCCATGCCCAGGACCTCGTCGACACCTTCGGTTACGGTCCCGAGCACCTGCGTGCCGACATCGCGACCGGGGTGGAGCAGGATCGCCAGGATGAGGCCCGTGCCTACACAGAGGCGCTCGCCGCGTCGGGGAACGCCCCGGTTCCCGAGAAGCACTAGCCCTCACTCACTCATCACGTTTTAGGGGTGTCTCGAGACCCAAAGTATGTGCAAGACTCACGTTGTGACATCCATTGACGGATGTCTCATTCCATTCACTAAGGATCGTCCGGCACGTTCCTGCCGGTGAAGGAGCGTTATTTTTCATGGCTACTGTAACTTTCGAAAGCGCCACCCGCCTCTACCCCGGCACTGATAAGCCGGCTGTCGACGCCATCAGCCTCGAAGTGAAAGACGGAGAATTTCTTGTTCTCGTCGGCCCTTCCGGTTGCGGAAAGTCCACCACGTTGCGCATGCTCGCCGGCCTCGAAGAGGTTAACGGTGGTCGCATCCTGATTGGTGATCGTGATGTCACCAACATTCCGCCCAAGGACCGTGACATTGCGATGGTCTTCCAGAACTATGCGCTCTACCCTCACATGACGGTGGCGGAGAACATGGGCTTCGCGCTCAAGATCGCTGGCGTGAGCAAAGAGGAGCGTGCCGCTCGCGTGCTCGATGCCGCCAAGCTGCTCGACCTCGAGCCCTACCTTGACCGCAAGCCCAAGGCCCTCTCCGGTGGTCAGCGTCAGCGCGTTGCCATGGGTCGCGCCATCGTGCGCAAGCCCCAAGTGTTCCTCATGGATGAGCCGCTTTCCAACTTGGATGCCCAACTGCGCGTGCAGACTCGCACGCAGATTGCGTCGCTTCAGCGTCGTCTCGGGGTGACCACCGTGTATGTCACGCACGACCAGACCGAGGCTCTCACCATGGGAGACCGCATTGCCGTGCTAAAGGATGGTCTCATCCAGCAGGTCGGAACCCCTCGCGATCTGTATGAGTGCCCCGCCAACAAATTTGTGGCCGGGTTCATTGGCTCCCCGGCAATGAATATTTTCCCGGCGAAAGTCCATGCTGGTGGCCTTGAGTTTGGCAACATGACAGCCCCGGTTGACGCGCAGATCATGAAGATCGTGAACGGCGACGTATTTGTCGGCATCCGTCCCGAAGATCTTGTCGTCGACACCGATGGAAGGGGCCTCGAGCTTCACGTTGATGTTGTCGAAGAACTCGGCGCCGACGGCTATCTCTACGCTCACGCCACTGTTGCTGGCGAAGAGATTCCGATTGTCGTGCGCGTCGATGGCCGCCTTCACCCGATGCGCGGCGACACCGTTTTCGTGCAGCCCGTAGTCGAGCACCTTCACGTTTTTGACAGTGCGTCGGGGTTGCGCCTCACCGCTGTCTAGCTCGCAGCGGGCTTGACCTCAGCGGTCGGCGCGTGCTCGTCCTCGTCCTTGTGGCTGCGCCCGAGGGAGAGGGTGGAGAGGAAGCCGAGCACGAGGAAGCCCGCTGCAGCGAAGGCGCCGTTGCGGGTGCCGTCAGAGACTGCTTGCTTGGCGTAGTCGGCGATGGGGCGGGTCGCGGGGTCAGCGGCGAAGCCGACGATGGCGCCGCCGGCGCTGTCGACGACGGTAGCGACGGTCGAGGATACTTGGGCCGTGGGCATGCCGGCATCCGTTAATGAATTCGTGAGTTGGATCTGAGCCGAGGTGAACAGGATCGTTCCGAGAATGGCGATACCCAGAGCCGAGCCGAGCTGGCGCGACGTGCTCTGCGTGCCGGAGGCCTGACCGGATTCCTGGATGGGGACATCCTTCAAGATGACATTGGTGAGCTGCGCGGTGGCGAGGCCCACGCCGAGACCGTAGACGAAGAGCCAGGGAACGACGTTGACCCACGTGGAAGTCGGGCTGATCGAGAAGCCAACCCCGGCCACACCGGCGATTTCGAGAAGAATTCCGAGTTGCACCAGGCGTACGGGGGAGACTCTGCTACCCAAGCCGCCGACGAGTCCGCTGGCCATGAAGGCACCGATCGCGAGCGCCAAAATGACGAAGCCGGTTTGGAGGGCGTCGTAGCCCACGACAAACTGCAACCATAGGGGCAGCGACAAAATGATGCCGAACTCACCAAGAGAGATGACCATGGCAGCCACGTTTCCATTACGGAAGGAGGCGATGCTGAAGAGATGGAACGCAATCAACGTGGATTTGCCGGAGGCGATGCGCGATCGTCCCCACAGGATGAACGCGGTTGTCGCCAGCGCAAAAATGACAAAAAGGAACGGGGTGACGGAGACGCCTAACGACCACTTCCAGTCACCAATGATGAACGGCTTGTTGACCAACCACCAACCGTAGGTGCGACCCTCAATGAGGCCGTACACGAGCGACCCCATTGCCACGATTGACAGCAGCGCGCCCACCCAGTCGATGCGGCGAAGATTACCGGATTCCTTGGACTCTACGACCGTGAGAAGGGCTCCGATGATGATGATGATCCCGAGCGGAATGTTGATGCCGAACGCCCAGCGCCACGAGAAGTCTGTGGTAAGCCAGCCGCCGAGAAGGGGCCCGACGGCCACCATTCCGCCGATGGTGGAACCCCAGATGGCGAACGCGATCCCTCGTTCTTTGCCCCGGAAGTTGGCGTTCACCAGCGAGAGCGTGGTAGGGAGAATCATGGCCCCACCGAAGCCTTGAAGAACGCGGGCTCCGATGAGGAGGCTGCCATCCTGAGCGAGCCCGGCGAACACTGAAGCGATGACGAAGATGACCATCCCGATGATGAGCAGGCGGCGGCGCCCGAAGCGATCCGAGAGTGCCCCGAACACCAGAAGCAGGGCCGCGAAGACGAGCGTGTAGGACTCCTGAACCCACTGCACCTGTGTGCTGGAGATACCGAGATCCTCAATGATCGACGGAATCGACACGTTGACAATCGTGGAGTCAACGATGATGAGCGAGACGGCGAGGCTGATGAAGAGCAGGCCAAACCAACGGGTGCGAGGTGACGTCATTGGTCTAATGTACAGCTCTACTAAGGTCGATTTCGTTAGGCTAAGGGCGGCACGTGGAAAGGTGGGAATATGAGGTCGAATCGGCACCATCCCGCGCGCGCCAAGATTCAAGGGATTGGGTATTTTCGCCGCCTCGGACCGGGCATTGTCACCGGTGCCGCTGACGATGATCCGTCGGGGATTGGCACCTATTCCCAAGTCGGTGCCGCCGCCGGAAACCGTCTCCTGTGGACTGCTCCTCTCCTCTTGCCCCTCGCCTTCGCGGTTCAGGAAGCCTGCGCTCGCATTGCTCTGGTGACAGGGAAGGGGCTCGCCGGCGTCATCCGCGAACGCCTGCCCAAGCCCGTTCTCTACCTGTGCGTAGCGCTGGTTGCCATCGCCAACACCGTCAACATCGCGGCCGACCTTGGCTCCATGGCCGCGGCGCTTCAGCTGCTCGTTCCCGTTCCTCAAGTGGCGGGCGTTCTCGGGTTCGCGGCGCTTATCTTGCTGGCTGAGGTGTTTATTCCGTATCACCGTTATGCCAAAATTCTGCGCTGGCTGTGCCTGTCGCTGCTCGCCTACGTGGCCGTGATGTTCGTGGCCCACGTCGACTGGGGTCAGGTGGCCTCGAGTCTTTTGTTGCCCACCATGAACTGGGGGCGTCTCGACATTGCACTCCTCATCGGCATCGCCGGCACCACCATTTCTCCGTACCTGTTCTTCTGGCAGTCGGCCGAAGAGGTCGAGGAGCGCGCGGCTGACACGATCGAATCTCCTACCAGCGATCACATCAAAGCCATGCGCGGTGACGTCTTTGCGGGCATGCTGACGGGTGTTTTCATCATGGCCGCCATCATGATTACGGCTGCCGCGACCTTGAATAAAAATGGCATAACGGATGTCCAAACGGCCGAACAAGCGGCCCAAGCGCTCACTCCCATCGCAGGTCAGTACGCCGGGTTACTGTTCCTCCTCGGCATTGTGGGCACGGGAATGTTGGCCGTTCCCGTGCTCGCGGGGGCCAGCGCTTACGCCATCGCCGAAACCTTCGGCTGGCGGGAGTCGCTGGAGAAGCGCCCGAGCCAAGCTCGTGCTTTTTACGCGATCATCTTGCTGTCTATTTTGCTGGGGTTGGCGTTGAACTTTGTGGGCGTCAACCCGATCCAATTTCTGTTCATCGCGGCGGTCACCAATGGCCTGGCGGCGCCCATCTTGATGGCGGTTATCTGGTGGTTGGCCCGCGATGAAAAACTTTTAGGGGAGTGGAAGAGTCCGTTGTGGTCGCGCATTCTGCTGGGCTTTGCCACACTAGCTATGGGAGCTTTGCCCATTTTGTGGTTGATCGCACCGTGATCGGCGCCCCCTAACTCGAGAGATTTGTATGCCAGCCGTGTTTGCTCTGATCATTGCCGGCGCCGTCGGCGGCTTTCTGTCGGGAATGTTTGGCGTGGGCGGCGGCATTGTTATGGTGCCGCTCCTGATGGCGCTTGCCGGCATGGATCAACGTCGGGCGTCCGCCACCTCGCTCGTGGCCATTGTGCCCACCGCTCTCATCGGTGCCATCGGCTATGCCGCAGGCGGGCAGATCAATTTTGCCGCCGCCGGACTCATTGCTATTGGCGGCATTGCAGGGGCGCCCGCGGGGGCCATTCTCCTGCGTAAACTTCCCTTGACGTTGCTGCGCTGGATGTTCTTCGTGGTGATGCTCTTGGCAGCCGCCCGACTCATACTCGTCGTGCCCGTTCGCGGAACATCGCTCACCCTCGACATCGGCACCAGCCTTGCGCTCGTCGCGCTGGGACTGGTCATGGGAGTGTCGTCCGGGCTGTTCGGGATCGGAGGCGGCATCATCGTTGTTCCGGCACTGATGGGCTTGTTTGGTGTGAGCGACTTGATTGCCAAGGGCACCTCCCTCCTGGCGATGGTTCCGGCCGCTCTCTCTGGCTCCATCCCCAATCTGCGCGCCGGACTCGTGCGTCTCTCCGATGGTCTGATCGTGGGGGTTGCCGCCGTTCTCGCCTCGCTCGGTGGGGTATCGCTGGCGTTCCTTGTCCCGCCGGTGCTGTCGGGAATCCTCTTCGGAATCTTCCTGCTGGCCGTGGGACTCCGGATGGTCATTCTGGGTCACATCAAGGATCGCAAGGATCGCAAGGATCGCAAGGATCGCAAAGATCTGGGAAAAGAAGCACAATGAAAGACAAATCTCGCGACAAAACCAAAGGAAACCTGCTCGTCGCCCTCCAGTTTGCGCTGTTGATTGGCTTGGTCGTTTTACCTACCGGAAACGTGTGGCCCTACCCCGAGTGGCTCGCCATTCTGGCGCTGGTTCTCATGCTCGGGGGTGTCATGGTTGTGCTATTCGCCTTGGTGGGGCTCGGCAAAGCGGCCACGGCAACGCCCGTGCCGAAGGAGGGGGCTCCGCTTCGCACCAATGGGCTGTATGCACTCGTGCGGCATCCGATTTACTCGGGACTTCTCGCCGCCGGGTTCGGTCTCGCGCTTCGAGGAGGGAGTATTTGGCACCTTTTGGTTTTCGCCGCGCTGGTGGTGTTGCTCAGTCTGAAATCACGATGGGAAGAACGGATGCTGAGTGTTGTGCATCCGGAATATGCCCTTTATGCCGCCCGTGTTGGTCGCTTCGTGCCAGGGATCGGCAAGCTGAAGGCTTAGGTTGCCGGCGTTTGGTAAACGGGTGCCTCGACGGTTGCCTTCTTCTTGCCGAAGACGAATAAGTAGAGGATCTCGAGGATTCCGACGGTATTGAAAATCATGAGGATCACGAACCACGCGGGGCTGTGGTTGGAGCCGGCGCGGTAGAGGGCGAAACCCTTCCAGATAGCGCTCCAGACGGCAAGGATGATGATCGCCGCGATGATGCCGCCGTTCCACAGATAGAAGCTGGAGGGGATTTCGGGTCCGTAGGAGGTCATGCTCTCAGCCTGTCATGGCCCGCGGGGAATGGCAAGAATGATGCGTTAATACCCTGGGGGGTATAAACTTAAGGCATGGCTTCCGTAGAACTCACTCAAGAAAACTTTGACCACACCATCACGACCAGCGACATTGTGTTCGTCGATTTTTGGGCCGGATGGTGTGGCCCCTGCCGCTCGTTCGCACCAACGTACGAGGCGGCATCGGAGAAGTATGACGGAATCGTTTTCGGCAAAGTCGATACCGAGGCGCAGCAGGAGCTGGCGTCGGCGGCGAGCATTCGGTCGATCCCTACCCTGATGGTCTTTCGTGAAAAGGTTCTCGTCTTCTCGCAGCCGGGAGCGCTCCCGCCCGCCGGCCTCGAGGAGCTCATCACCGCGGTGAAGGGACTCGACATGGCCGACGTGCACCGGCAGGTTTCCGCGAAGGCTTAGTCGCCGCGCACCTGCGCCGAAATCGTCTGCAACACGGTGGTGTCGGTGAGGGTTTGCGTGTCGCCAATTTCGCGGCCCTCTGCCACATCCTGAAGCAGGCGTCTCATGATTTTGCCCGAGCGCGTCTTGGGCAACTCCGCCACGATGTAGATGCGGGACGGGCGTGCAATCGCACCGATCTGATCGGAGACGTGTTTGCGCAACAGGGCCACGGCATCCGCTTCGCTCATGTCACCGATATGGCTGGACTTCAAAATGACGAAGGCCACCACGGACTGACCGGTGGTCTCGTCGGCGGCACCCACGACGGCAGATTCGGCCACCATCTGGTTCGACACCAGCGAGGACTCGATCTCGGCAGTGGAGAGACGGTGTCCCGAGACGTTCATCACGTCATCGACGCGGCCCAGGAGCCAGACGTCACCGTCGTGGTCGTAGCGGGCACCATCGCCGGCGAAGTATTTGGCGCCGAACTTCTCCCAATAGGTTTCCTTGAAGCGCTCGGGGTCACCCCAGATTCCGCGCAGCATGGAGGGCCAGGGCTCGGCAATAACGAGAAGACCGCCGGAGTTGTGGGGCTGAATGACACCGTGTTCGTCGATGATCTCCAGGTCGATTCCGGGAATGGGTACCTGCGCGCTTCCGGGCTTCAGCGTCGAGATGCCGGGGAGAGCCGCAACCATAATGGCGCCGGTCTCGGTCTGCCACCAGGTGTCCAGGATGGGTGCCTTGCCGCCACCGATAACGTCGTGGTACCAAATCCAAGCCTCAGGGTTGATGGGCTCGCCCACCGATCCCAGCACGCGGATGCTGGAGAGGTCGAACTTCTCGGGAATTTGTCGTCCGAGTTTCATGAACGAACGGATCGCGGTGGGAGCCGTGTACAAGATGGTGACCTTGTACTTCTCGATCAGTTCCCACCAGCGGCCGGGGTGAGGGCTGTCGGGGGTGCCTTCGAAGAGGAGCTGCGTGGCGCCATTGGCCAGCGGCGCGTAGACCACGTAGGTGTGGCCGGTGATCCAGCCGACGTCGGCGGTGCACCAATAGACATCCGATTCTGGATGCAGGTCAAAGACGTTCTTGTGCGTAAATGCGCTCTGGGTCAGGTAGCCGCCACTGGTATGCAAAATACCTTTGGGTCTTCCTGTAGTACCGCTGGTGTACAGGATGAAAAGAGGATGCTCTGCAGGAAACCCGAGGGCTACGTGCTCGGCATCGACGCTGGCAAGTTCCTCGTGCCACCACAGGTCGCGGCCGGCTTTCCACGTGACATCGTTGTCGCCGCGCTTGACGACAAGGACGTGCTCAACCGTACTGGGGGCGCCAGTGCCCGTAGGATCGGCGGCTAGGGCTGCATCGACGGTGGGTTTGAGCGGGAAGACCTTTCCCTTGCGCCAGCCGCCATCGGCGGTGACGACAATCTTGGCCTGTGCGTCATCAATGCGACTGCGCAGGCTATCGGCACTAAATCCGCCAAAGACAACGGAGTGCACAGCACCCACGCGGGCGATGGCCAGCATTGCGATGACAGCCTCGGGGATCATGGGCATGTAGATGGCGACGCGGTCGCCGGATTCGATGCCATGTTTGATCAGTACGTTGGCGGCGCGCTTGACCTCGGCGGTCAACTCGGCATAGGTGAAGGTGGCAGTGTCGCCGGGTTCACCCTCCCAGTAGAGGGCGACGCGGTCACCGTTGCCAGCGAGCACGTGGCGGTCGAGACAGTTGTAGGCGACGTTGAGTTCTCCGTCGTCAAACCACTTGGCGACGGGAGCTTCACTCCAGTCAAGCGTGCGGGTGAAGGGCTTGTGCCAGTGCAGGAGCTCGCGGGCCTGGGTGGCCCAGAAGGCGAGGCGGTCCGCCTTGGCCTCGGCATAGATTTCAGGCTGGGCGACGGCGTTCGCAACGAACTCAGCGCTTGGGGGAAAGCGGCGGACTTCGTGCAGCAGGTTATCGATTTGCTCGCTCATAGGAAACCTCACGTCGTTGGGGGTTGGAGGCTCTCGTCGCAGGAAGCCACTTAAAACATTACTCCGTCAGCGAATATCCGGTCTGGGGGACAACGCGGAATCAACGGAATCCATTTTATGTCGTAGACTTGATGTCGTTCAGAGCTTTGTTTCTGTCCAGCGTCGCCGCTAATTACCCCCAATTATGCGATGCGAAGGCGGCACCGTTCCCCCCGATTGGTGTCGCCTTCCTCATTCGGTTCTCGAGTTTTTACTGGCAGGACATCTCCTCCACAGGGTCAAACGGGGTACACCGGATGAGGGGAAATGAGCTTCCTTGTCGTGAAGCGACGGGAGGGAGCCTAGCGTTCAGTCATGCTGACGCAACTTGAGGATTATCTCCGAGACCCGCTCATCACGGACATCGTCATCAACGGCTCCAGTGGGCTGTGGTGTGATCGGGGAAATGGCTTTGAGCGTGCCGGTGAGTGGAAATGCACCGAGGACCAGGTTCGTGCCCTTGCCCGCAGCCTGATTTCAGCTGGCGGACGCCACATCGACGAGGCGCATCCGTGTGTGGATGTGCGGTTGGCTCGGGGGATTCGGGCCCACGCCGTGCTCGCTCCTGTGTCGCGAACGGGGACATCGATCTCGCTGCGCATCCCGCGTCAGGCACCTTTGTCGCTGGCGGATCTCGAGGCCGACGGTGGTTTTACGGGTTCGGAGATCCAGAAACTGCTGTCGGTTGTGGCGGATCGTCGCAATGTTCTCATTTCAGGAGCAAGCGGCACGGGAAAGACCACGCTCCTGGCCGCGATGCTGGGGGAAGTGTTGCACACCGAACGCATCGTGATCGTTGAGGACCTCTCGGAACTGCAGGTCGCCCATCCCCACATCGTCAGCTTGGAAGCCCGCCAGCCCAACCTCGAGGGGATCGGAGGGATCGACGTGTCGACCCTGATCCGCGAGGCACTGCGGATGCGCCCGGATCGCCTCATTGTCGGGGAGTGTCGCGGTGCCGAGATCGCCTCGTTATTAATGGCACTAAATACCGGTCATGCCGGGGGTGCCGGAACAATCCACGCAAATTCCCTAGCGGATGTCCCCGCGCGGCTTGAGGCTCTCGGGGCGCTGGCAGGACTGAGCGTAGCGGCGCTCACGCGGCAGGCGGTATCCGCTATCGAGGTCGTTATCCATCTGGAGAAAGTCGACGGTGTGCGACGCATCGCGAGCATGGGACGGTTGGTGATTTCACATGCGGGAACGCTCAGCGCGGTCGATGATCTCGGAGTATGACGAAGTAGCACGCCTAGCGCAGTCCGCGGCAGTTTTGATGAGTGCGGGGCTGTCTCCCGACCGGGTCTGGACGTATCTGGGCGTGAGTATGGCCGATGTAGCGGCGCGGTCGGAACCATCATGGCGCAGCTTTGCTTCCGGATGGGCGGTGGCGACCACGGTCGGCGCGCCGATGGCGCAGAGCATGCGGCGCCTTGCCACAGCACTCCGCGAAGGGGCCGGGGTGGTTCGGGATATTCAGGCTGCCCTCGTGGGCCCTCAATCGGCGAGCAAGCTCATCCTGTATCTCCCCTTCGCGGCGCTCGGGCTCGGGGCCGTGCTCGGCTTCAATTCCTTCGCGTTCCTCCTGTTTCGGCCGCTGGGGTGGGGATGC
This sequence comes from Alpinimonas psychrophila, assembly GCF_014137865.1. GTDB lineage: Bacteria > Actinomycetota > Actinomycetes > Actinomycetales > Microbacteriaceae > Alpinimonas > Alpinimonas psychrophila. The sequence continues at coordinate 16,188 of NZ_JACGWU010000012.1, forward strand.
ATTCTTTTTTCGGCGCTCCTTATATATAGCGGTGCACAGTGGAGTGCACGCCTGACGATTCGTGCCACCCCGCTGTCCTGGAATGCGGGGTTTCGGGCCGAGCTCACGGCGATGGCTCTCGGTGGCGGCGCGTCGCTGGAACGAGCGGTAGCCCTCGTGAAAACGGAGCTGGGGGAGGCGTTGGATGCGGGGGAAACCGCATCGATTGAGCGCATCCTTGCCCTCGCCGAGGATGCGGGCGTGCCGGCGGCGGAGCTTTTGCGAGCGGAGGCCGAACGTCAACGATATGAGGCCCGGGCCGCGGGCCAGGCTGGGGCTCAACGCCTGGGAGTGCAACTCCTCCTGCCTCTGGGATTGTGCGTCTTGCCAGCGTTCGTTCTTCTCGGAGTGGTGCCTCTCATCGTTTCCGTGCTCTCCTCCACAAGCCTTGGCATCTAGAGCCACTGCACCAGGTTGCCGACACCTGGGTTGGCCGACTGTTGTAACGGCAGGCTGGAGCCAGACAACCTCAACCGACCGAAAGGAATCCCCATGAAGACTGTGATTGCAATGTCCCGAATGATTGGCAAAAAACTGCGTGACGACACCGGCTCGGCCACGGCGGAGTACGCCATTGCCACCATGGCGGCAGTCGGCTTCGCCGGCATGCTCGTTGTCATCTTGCGCGGCGACGAGGTGCGCACCATCTTGACGGACCTCGTGCGGCGTGCGCTCACGTTCGCGGGCTAACCCGCGCGGTGACGACGGCGCCATCACCGCGGAGTTCGCCGTGGCCCTTCCGGCCGTGGTCGGGGTGCTGGCTCTTTGCTTGAGCGCCGTGGGTGCTGTCAGCACTCACACGGTTCTCACGTCCCTGGCCGTCGAGTCGGCCCGGGCATGGGCCCGTGGTGAATCGTGGGACGCGGTGCAGGCATCGGTGGCACGGCGACAACCCGCCGCCACCGCGTCGGGGACGGAACGTAGCGACGCCACTCTGGGGGAGCGCTGCGTCACACTCGCCATGCCGCTGCGCCTGGGCTCGTGGATAGAACTCGGTGTGCTCCTGGAAGAAACAGCCTGCGCGCCCATCGAACCGTGAAGGATCGAAAAACATGAGAAAGTGCCGCGCTTGGGGAGTGATCCTTGACGATCGTGGTTCGGGCGCGATGCTTGCCCTTGGAATTGGCGCAAGTTTTCTGATTCTGACATTTTTTTTGATACCGCTTTTAGGTGGGTTCGTGATGCAGCAGCGGGTGCAGGGTTCAGCCGACCTCGCAGCGCTCGCCGCGGCCGACGTTGCGTCCGGGCGACAGGCCGGAAATCCCTGTGTGCTAGCGGAATCACTGGTCTCGCGTGCGGGCTTTCGCGTTCTCGAATGCCGAATTGACGGCCTGATTTCCCGCGTCGCTGTGGCGACGAACTATGGTCCTTTCGAACTCGTTGCCAGAGCCCGCGCTGGTCCATCCTCGGCGACGTGAGGCACGCTCGGGCAGTTTTGCGTTGTAGTGTGACTTTTCGTTAGTCACAATTTTTCGGAGGAACGCTTGTCCACCACTAAGAAGCTCGTCATCGTCGAGTCACCAGCGAAAGCCAAGACCATTGGTAAGTACCTCGGGGACGACTATGAAGTGTTGGCATCTGTCGGCCATATCCGCGACATCCCGACCCCCAAAGAGCTTCCGGTCGACATGAAGAAGGGCCCGTACGGCAAGTTTGCGGTCAACGTCGATAAGGGATTCGACGCCTATTACGTGGTGAGTGAGAACAGCAAGCGCACCGTTGCTGAGCTGAAAAAAGCCCTGAAGAATGCCGACGAGCTCTACCTCGCAACGGATGAGGACCGCGAAGGCGAGGCCATCGCGTGGCACCTGCTCGAGGTATTGAAGCCCAAAGTTCCCGTGCACCGCATGGTCTTTCACGAAATCACCAAAGACGCCATCGAGGCTGCGCGCCAAAACACGCGTGAGCTGGACCGAGCCCTGGTCGATGCGCAGGAGACCCGCCGTATTTTGGACCGCCTGGTCGGTTTCGAGGTTTCTCCCGTGCTGTGGCGCATGGTGGGCAAGGGTCTGTCGGCTGGTCGCGTGCAATCCGTTACCACCCGCCTGGTCGTGGAGCGCGAACGTGAGCGCATGGCCTTTACCTCAGCCAGCTACTGGGACCTCACCGCCGTCTTAGAAACTTCCGCGGGTTCTGGGGCCGCGTCCGACGCCGGCAGTCAGTTCACCGCCAAGCTCATGCGCATCGGGGGAACGCCCATCGCCTCCGGCCGCGACTTCGATGACAACGGAACCCTGGCCGCCAGAGCCCGCGCTCTCAGTGAAACCGAGGCCCGCAGCTTGACCGATGCCATGCGGTTGCCTTCCGCCAGCTGCACGGTTACGAAGCTTGAAACGAAGCCCTACTCGAAGCGCCCTGCGGCGCCGTTTACGACTTCCACACTGCAACAAGAGGGTGTCAACAAGCTCGGCTTCTCCTCCCGTCAGACCATGAGCGTCGCTCAGCGTCTGTATGAAAACGGTCACATTACCTATATGCGAACCGACTCGCCTTCGCTCTCGGCCCAGGCCATGAACGCGGCGCGCTCGCAGGCTGTCTCCATGTATGGTGCCGATCAGGTTCCGGATGCTCCCCGCCTCTACTCCGGCAAGAACAAGAGCGCTCAGGAAGCCCACGAGGCAATTCGCCCCGCCGGCGAAACGTTCAAGACGCCGGCCGAACTCTCCACCGTGTTGCGCGGCGAAGAACTGAAACTCTACGAGCTCATCTGGAAGCGCACCGTCGCCTCCCAGATGGCAGATGCCAAAGGCCAGACCGCCACCGTCACCATCGCGGCCGAGGCCGATGGTTTCGACACGGCCGAGTTCACGGCGAGTGGAACTGTCATCACGTTCCGCGGTTTCATGAACGCCTACGAGGAAGAAATTGCGGTGGAGCGCAACGCCCAAGACACCCAAGATGACGCCAAGCTTCCTCAGATGACCGAGGGGCAGGTGCTGGTTTTGGCAGAGGTCACCGCCAAGGGTCACGACACGACGCCTCCCGCTCGATACACCGAGGCATCCATTGTTAAAAAGCTCGAAGAGCTGGGTATCGGTCGCCCATCGACCTATGCCTCGACCATTTCGACGATTATGGACCGCGGTTATGTGACCTCCAAGGGCAAGGCCCTCGTGCCGAGCTGGATTGCATTCGTCGTCGTTCGTTTGATGGAAGAAAGCTTCGCCGACCTCGTCTCCTACGACTTCACAGCCGCCATGGAAGACGACCTCGACCGCATCGCGAACGGCATGGCCGACCGCGGCGAGTGGCTGAAAGATTTCTACTTTGGGGCCGGCGAACAACGCGGACTTCTGGCCACGGCCGAAAACCTCATCACCAGCGACAAGCAGAGCCTGAACTCGGTGGTCATTGCCGATGACATCACCCTGCGCATCTGGCCCACCAACGCGTACCTCGAGATTGATGAGCCCGGCGCCGATGAAGAAGAACCCAAGCGCAAGATTTACCTGCCCGAGGGCATGGCGCCGGATGAACTGACCGAAGCCCGCGCCCGCGAACTTGCCGCGGCTCCCGTTGCCGGTGACCGCGTGCTGGGAATCAATCCCGATAACGGCAAGCAGGTCGTGGCCAAGGACGGTCGCTTCGGCCCCTATGTCACCGAGGTCGATCTGGAACTCGCGGCCGCAGCCGCGGAGGCCGAGAAGACGGAAGCTCTGGCCGCCAAGGAATTGGCAGCGGCGAACACCACCGTTGATCCCGTGACCGGAGAGGTCATCGAGCCCAAGGCTCCGAAAAAGAAGGCCAAGGTTGCGCCCCCCAAGGAGCGCACGGCTTCGTTGTTCAAATCGATGGATCCTTCCACCGTTGATTTTGAAACCGCTCTCAGCCTGTTGAATCTTCCGCGCGAGGTGGGTGCCGACCCCGAGACCGGCGACATGATTTTGGCGCAAAACGGTCGCTTTGGGGCGTACCTGAAAAAGGGAACCGACACGCGTTCGCTCGATAACGAGAGCCAGATCTTCGGCATCGACCTGGCCGGAGCCCTCGAGAAGTTCGCTCAGCCCAAGTACGGAGCCCGTCAGGGCGCTTCCTCCATTGCCGAGTTTGAGGCCGATCCCACCAGCGGCAAGGCGATCAAGGTGAAAGATGGCCGCTTTGGCCCCTACGTCACCGACGGGGAGACCAACGCCACGATTCCTCGCGGCGAAAAGGTCGAAGAGGTCGACTACGA